>NZ_MEFG01000024.1 GCF_001724715.1 Sphingomonas sp. SCN 67-18 | reverse complement strand
CAGGGTCAATCCAAACCGATTGGACCAAGCCCCCGACAGGCGCTGCCGATAGCCGATTGTCGCGCCCGCGCAAAGCGCGATAACACCCGCTCCACCGCACAGATGGTCGCTTGATGCCGCGTTCTCAAGGGGAGGAGATGATGAGGCCGTGCAAACGCACGACCGGCAATCCGTCCTCCAGACGCCAATGTCCTGCCGCTTATTTGACCGCTGCGGCAGCGTTGCTCGCGGCGCCCGAGCTCGCCTTGGCGCTCCAGGGCGCGAACTGGAGGTGGCAGCTCTCGCACGCAACATCGAGCTCGCCGCCGGCAGTGAAGAACGCCTCCTGATCCTTGTTCTCCGCTGCCTTGGCCGCGCGCAGCGCGACCGCGCGCACATCGGCCACCGCCTTCGCCCAACGCGGATCGTCAACGCGCCGACCGGGCAACAGCAGGATGTTGGTCAGCTCAGCCAGGGTGAGACCGGCGCTTTCTGCCTGCTCCAATTCCTCGTCCGTCTTCGGGAAAAGCGAGCGCTCGCCTTTCTCGTCGGTGACATAGCCCTGCCATTTCCAGATGTTCTCCCCCGAGAACTGCATGACATGGCCCATGACTTCCTTCATCGACATAGCCAGCGTGTCAGGCGGCAAGGCGTCGGCGGGCACATGCTCCATGAAGGTGAGATTGCTCTCCTCCGTCGCATAGTCGGCGCCGCGAATATCGTCGGTGTCGCCCTTCTTGCCGCACGCCCCGAGCAGCAGGCTTGCCGCTATCACCAGTCCCAATCCGGCCTTCCGCATGGCGCATCCTGTCCCTTTGTTTCTCCTGCGCACCTTTGTAGGTCACAGGCTTGACCAGACAAGCAGAAAGGGGTGGCACGGCATCCCGCACCACCCCTTTTGAAACCGTAAAGCGACGTTGCGAAACGTTCCGCTTCGCCGAAAGGCGATCAGGCCTCGTCGCGAACCTCGCGACGCTCGGCGATACGAGCGCGCTTGCCGGTGCGGCCACGCAGATAATAGAGCTTGGCGCGACGCACGACGCCCTTGCGGACGACCGTGATGCTCTCGACGTTCGGCGAGTAGAGCGGGAACACGCGCTCGACACCTTCACCGAAGCTGATCTTGCGCACGGTGAAGTTGGAGCCCATGCCCTTGTTCGAGCGAGCGATGCACACGCCTTCGAAGTTCTGAACGCGCGTGCGCTCGCCTTCGACGACCTTCACGCCGATGCGCAGCGTGTCACCCGGACGGAAATCCGGAATATCCTTGGAGATGGCGGCAATCGATTCCGCCTCGATGGTCTGCAGCAGGTTCATCTGTCCTGTCTTCCTTCGTCTGTCGTTGCGCGCCAGAGGCAGATCAGTCCCGAGCGTTCCTGTAACGCTCCCAGAGGTCCGGCCTGCGTAACCGTGTGTCATCCTCCGCCCGTTGTTTCCGCCAGGCGGCGATCTTCGCATGATCCCCCGATCGCAACACTTCAGGGATCGTGCGCCCTTCCCATTCGACTGGTCGGGTATAGTGCGGATATTCGAGGAGGCCGCTTTCGAAGCTCTCGTCATCCCCACTTGAAGCCGCGCCCATTACGCCGGGAAGCAGCCGAATGCAAGCGTCGAGCAGCACGATGGCCGCGGTTTCGCCGCCCGACAGCACATAATCGCCGATCGACACCGGCTCGATCGCCCGCGCCTCGAACAAACGCTCGTCAAACCCCTCGAATCGGCCGCACAGCAGGGTGACACCCGGCCCCGCCGCAAGGGCGCGCACCCGCGCCTGGGTGAGCGGCCGGCCGCGCGGCGTCATCGCCAGCACCGGGCGGCCGCCCGCCACGCTGTCCAGCGCGGCGGCCACCACGTCCGCCCGCAACACCATGCCCGCCCCGCCCCCGGCCGGAGTATCGTCGACCGAACGATGCCTGTCGGTCGCGAAATCGCGGATCTGCACGGTGTCGCACGACCACAGCCCCTCCCCCAGCGCCCGCCCGGCCAGCGACTGGCCAAGCGGCCCGGGAAACATTTCCGGGTAGAGGGTGAGGATGGTGGCGGCGAAGGGCATGGCCGGGCCGAATCAGACCGCGAACACGGCGTCGACGACCAGGCGCGCCTCATCCCACTCCGGCACCGCGTCGGGCTTCATCGGCACCATGAAGCGCCGGCCGTCCGGCCGCTCGACCTCGATCACGTCGCCCGCCCCGAAATCGTCGATGGCGACGATGCTGCCCAGCGCCTCGCCTTCGGTCGAGACGACCGGCAGGCCCAGCAAATCGGCATGATAATATTCGCCCGGCGCCAGCGGCGGCAGAGCGGAGCGCGGAACGGTGAGCGCGGTGCCGCGCAGCGCTTCGGCCGCGTTGCGATCGGCGATTTCAGCGAAGCGCGCGACCGCGCCGTTGCTGCCCGGGCGGATGGACCGGAGCGTCAGCACCCGCCCGCCCGCGTCGAAACAGGCATAGGATTTGAGGTTGGCCGGATCGTCGGTGAACAATTTCAGCCGAACCTCGCCCGTCACGCCATGCGCGCCGGTGATGGCGGCCAGCGTGACGGGTTGATCGGCCAAGCTCAGCCCTCGGCCTTTTCGGCGTCGGCGTCAGCCGCGGGCGCTTCCTCGGCGGCGGCTTCGGCAGCAGGCGCTTCCTCGGCGACAGCTTCTTCAGCGGCGGGCGCTTCGGCGGCGGCTTCTTCAGCCGGAGCTTCCACGGCGGCTTCCTCGACGGGAGCCGCTTCCTCAGCGGGAGCAGCTTCCTCGACGGCGGGCGCTTCCTCGGCGGGGGCGGCAGCGGCCTCGGCGGCTTCAGCCGCCTTGGTGGCCCGCTCCTCGGCGCGCTCGGTGGCCTTTTCGCCCGGCTTGCCCTTGTTCGGGTTGTTGCGCGGCGCGCGCTCCTTGATGCCGGCGGCATCGAGGAAGCGAAGCACGCGATCGGTGGGCTGCGCGCCGACCGACAGCCAGTGCTTGGCGCGGTCGCCGTCCAGCTTCACGCGCTCCGGCGCGTCCTTGGCGAGCAGCGGGTTGTAGCTGCCGATCTTCTCGATGAAGCGGCCGTCGCGCGGGCTGCGCGCGTCGGCGACGACGATGCGGTAATAAGGACGCTTCTTGGAGCCGCCACGCGACAGACGAATTGAAAGTGCCATTGTTCGTTTTTCCTTTGCTTGAACCTATTTCTTCATGAATTTTTCGAAACCGGGGGGAAGCTGGGGCAGATCGCCGCCCGGCAGCCCCGGCAAGCCCGGCATCTTGCCGCCGCCGAGCATCCCGCCCAGCCCGCCGCCGCCAAGGCCGCCCCCGCCAAGACCGCCCATGCCGCCCTTGCCCAGCAGCCCGGCCAGCCCCTTCAGGCCGCCCATCTTGCGGAGCTTCTTCATCGCGGTCGCCATTTCCTGGTGCATCTTGAGCAGCCGGTTGACGTCCTGAACGGTGGTGCCGCTGCCCTTGGCGACGCGGATCTTGCGCTTGGCGTTGAGCAATTCGGGCTTGCCGCGCTCCTTGGGCGTCATCGACCCGATGATCGCATCCATGCGGACGAGGATCTTCTCGTCCACCGCGCCGGAGGCCATGGCCGCCTGCGCCTTCTTCATGCCCGGAATCATGCCGGCCAGCGCGCCCAGCCCGCCCATGCGCCGCATCTGCGCCAGCTGGCTGCGCAGGTCGTTCATGTCGAACTGACCCTTGGCCATCTTGGCGGCGATCTTTTCCGTATCTTCCTGCTGGATGGTCTCGGCGGCGCGCTCGACCAGGCCGACGACGTCGCCCATGCCCAGGATGCGCCCGGCGACGCGCGCCGGGTGGAACAGCTCCAGCGCGTCCAGCTTTTCGCCCATGCCGACGAACTTGATCGGCTTGCCGGTGACGGCGCGCATCGACAGCGCCGCGCCGCCGCGCGCATCGCCGTCCATGCGGGTGAGGATGACGCCGGTCAGCGGCACCTGATCGGAAAAGCTGCGCGCGACGTTGACCGCGTCCTGCCCGGTCAGCGAATCGACGACCAGCAGGATTTCCTGCGGCTGCGCCACGTCCGCCACCGCGCGCATCTCGTCCATCAGCGCCTGATCGACATGGAGGCGGCCGGCGGTGTCGAGCAGCAGCACGTCGAAGCCCTGCAGGCGGGCGGACTGCATCGCCCGCCGCGCGATATCCACCGGCTGCTGCCCCTCGACGATGGGCAGGGTGGCGACATCGATCTGGGTGCCGAGCGTGGCGAGCTGTTCCTGCGCGGCCGGGCGATTGACGTCCAGCGACGCCATCAGCACCTTCTTGCGGTCCTTGCCGGCCAGCTTGCGGGCCAGCTTGGCGGTGGTGGTGGTCTTGCCCGACCCCTGCAGGCCGACCATCATGACGATGGCGGGCGGGGTGACGTCTATCTCCAGGTCGCTCGCATCCGCGCCGAGCATGGCGACGAGCGCGTCGTTGACGATCTTGACGACCTGCTGCCCCGGCGTGACGGACCGGAGCACCTGCGCGCCCACCGCCTGTTCGGTCACGCTGTCGACGAAATCGCGCACCACAGGCAGGGCGACGTCGGCTTCCAGCAGGGCGATCCGCACCTCGCGCATCGCCGCGCGCACGTCCGCCTCGTTCAGCGCGCCACGGCCGCGCAGGCGGTCGAAGACGCCGCCAAGCCGATCGCTCAAGGTTTCGAACATGCTCTCACTCCGGTCGCGCAACCGCCGGGCATGGGCCAAACGCAAAACACGCCGGTGGGCGAAATCTCGCCGACCAGCGCGCGTCCTTGGACGCCGTCTGTCACCTTCCCTGCGGAACGATTAGGACGGGCGCATAGCGGAACGGGTGCACGGGCGCAAGGCTTTAACCGCTTGTACACATAGTGCTGTCATGCCCGAAAGCCGGGAAAAGTGCGGGGAGTTGCGGTTCGATGGGATCTGACAAGGGCCAGCCACAGCGGCAGAGCAACCATGCCGTGGCATCCGCCCGGCGCGATCTGCTGACCGGCGGCGTCACCGTGGCCGCGATCCTGCTGTTCGCGGGCACCGGCGGCAGCGTCGTCTCATCGGTGATGGAGCTGATGTCCGGCGCCGGCGTCGGCCCGGAGCGGCTGGTCACCGTCGCGCTGCTGCTCAACGTCGCGCTGATCCTGTTCGGGTGGCGGCGCTATAACGACCTGTCCCGCGAGGTGCGCGAGCGCACCGCCGCCGAGGAACGCGCCAGGGCGCTGGCCTCCACCGACCCGCTGACCGGATTCCTCAACCGCCGGGCGATGGCGGAACAGGGCGAGGCGCTGTTCGAGAAGACCGCGCGCAAGCAAAAGGCGGTCGCGCTGCTGATGCTCGACCTGGACCATTTCAAGAATATCAACGACGTCAACGGCCACGCCATCGGCGATGCGCTGTTGCAGATCGTGGCGGAGACGATCACCGCCAACATGCCGGCGGGCGCGCTTTCCGGCCGGCTGGGCGGCGACGAATTCGCCTGCGCCTTCGCCTTCGACCCGGCATCGCCCGAGGCGGTGGACGTGATCGCGGAGCGGATCATCTCCCACATCGCCCGCCCCTGCCAGGCCGGCGGCGTGCAGACCCGGATCAGCGCATCGCTCGGCATCGCGCGTTCCGATGTCGATTGCGAGTCGATCGACGCGCTGATGCGCCGCGCCGACATCGCCATGTATGTCGCCAAGAATCAGGGTCGGAACCGCTATTGCTGGTTCGACGCATCGATGGAGCGCGAGCTGCAGACCCGCAACGCTATAGAATATGGCCTGCGCGACGGCATTCCGCGCGGCGAGTTCGTCCCCTATTATGAACAGCAGATCGACCTCACCACCGGCCGCCTGCACGGTTTCGAGATGCTGGCGCGGTGGAACCACCCGACCAAGGGCATGATATCGCCCGACACCTTCATTCCCATCGCCGAGGAATCGGGGCTGATTTCCGAACTGTCCATGTCGGTGATGCGCCAGGCGTTCGAGGAAGCGAAGAACTGGGACCCCTCGCTCACCCTGTCGGTCAACATCTCGCCGACCCAGCTGAAAGACCCGTGGCTGGCGCAGAAGATCGTCAAGCTGCTGCTGGAAACCGGCTATCCGGCCAACCGGCTGGAAGTGGAGATCACCGAGACGTCGTTGTTCGAAAATCTCGGCCTTGCCCAGTCGATCGTCGGGTCGTTGAAGAATCAGGGCGTCCGCATCGCCCTCGACGATTTCGGCACCGGCTATTCCTCGCTCGCCCATCTGCGCGCCTTGCCGTTCGACCGGATCAAGATCGACCGCAGCTTCGTTTCGTCGATGAACGACAATGCGGACAGCGCGGCCATCGTCAATGCGATCACGCGCCTGGGCGAAAGCCTGGGCCTGCCGATCACCGCCGAGGGCATCGAGGACGAGGCGATCCAGGACCGGCTGCGCGGGCTGGGCTGCAACAAGGGCCAGGGCTGGCATTTCGGCAAGCCGCTGGCGATCGATCAGGTCCGCAGCCTGCTCGCCGAGCAGAACCTGCTGCCGTCCGCCCGCCTGCCCCGGCCGACGCCGTTCGACCAGCCTGCGAAGACGCCGCCCGATACGGTCAGAAACGCGCGCCAGGCTGGCTGAGGAAAGCCGCTTCCTCTTCGCTGTCCGCCCGCCCCAGCGCGGCGTTGCGCCCCGGATAGCGGCCAAACCGGGCGATCTGTTCGGCATGGAGGGTGGCGAAGCGGATCAGTTCCGGGTCGCCGATGGCGGTGTAGAGCCGCACCGACAGCGCCTGATCCTCCGCATCCTCGGAATGCATGAAGGGCAGATAGAGGAACTGGCGGTGGACGCTGTCCATCGCCACGTCCCAGCCCATGGCGATGCCGTGCCGCGCCAGATCGCGCGCCAGCGGGTCGGCGGCGAACGCCTCCGCCCCGCCCCGGAAGATGTTGCGGGAAAACTGGTCGATCAGGATGATCGCGGCGAGCAGCGTGTCCGTATCCGCCCGCCAGGGCGCGGGATCGGCCACCACGGCGACGCGCAGCGCGGAAAAGCGGCTGGCAATCTCTTCGTCCAGCGCCGGATCCTTGGCGAAGCGTTTGTCCGGCGGCACGGTTTCCAGCCAGAAGTGGAGAACCTGCGCCGCGGCGCGATGGACTTCGCCCGCCGTCATCCCTAGATCGCCCGTCATGCGCATTGCTTTCCACAAGATGCACGGCCTGGGCAATGATTTCGTCGTGATCGACGGCCGGGAACGGCCGATGCGGATCGACGGGGCGACGGCGCGCGCCATTGCCGACCGCAATACCGGCGTCGGCTGCGACCAGCTGATCCTGCTCGAACCGTCCGGCCATGCCGATGCGCGGATGCGGATCTTCAACGCGGACGGCGGCGAGGTGGGCGCCTGCGGCAATGCGACGCGCTGCGTGGCGCTGCTGATCGGCAAGGACGCGACGGTGGAGACGAACGGCGGGCTGCTCCATGTTTCGCCGCAGGCGGGCGGCGCGACGGTGGACATGGGCGCGCCCCGCTTCGACTGGCAGGCGATTCCGCTCGGCTATGCCATGGACGCCGCGCACATGCCGGTTGGCTGGGAGGAACTGGTCGATCCGGCGGCGGTGAATGTCGGCAACCCGCACGTCATCTTCTTCACCGCCGATACCGACGCGGTGGACCTAGCCCGGCTTGGCCCGATCATCGAGCATGACCCGTTGTTTCCGGAGCGGATCAACGTCAACGTCGCCACCATCGAGGCCTCGGACCGCATCCGCCTGCGGGTGTGGGAACGCGGCGCCGGCCTTACCCGCGCCTGCGGCACCGGGGCCTGCGCGACGGCGGTGGCCGCCATCCGGCGCGGGCTGGTCCAGTCCCCGGTGACGGTCGCGCTGCCGGGCGGTGAACTGCGCATCGCCTGGGCGCCGGGCGGCACCATCCGCATGACCGGCCCCGCCACCCATGTCTTCACCGGCGAGGCAGAGCTGGACGCCTTTGCATGAGCGGCGTCGAGACGATCACCCTCGGCTGCCGGTTGAACATCGCGGAAAGCGAGGCGATCCGCGCGATGGCGGGCGATGCCGGCGATCTGGTGATCGTCAACAGCTGCGCGGTCACCAACGAGGCGGTGCGGCAGACCCGCAAGGCCATTCGCCGCGCCCGCCGCGACCGGCCGGACGCGCGCATCGTCGTCACCGGCTGCGCCGCGCAGACCGACCCAGCGATGTTCGCCGCCATGCCGGAAGTCGCGCGCGTGCTCGGCAACCGTGAGAAGATGCTGCCGGAAAGCTATGATTTTACCGGACATGGCCGGGTGCGCGTGTCCGACATCATGGCGGTGCGCGACACCGCGCCGCATCTGGCGACCGGCTTTGCCGAACATGCCCGCGCCTTCGTTGAGGTGCAGAATGGCTGCGACCATCGCTGCACCTTCTGCATCATCCCCTATGGCCGGGGGAACAGCCGCTCCGCCCCGGCGGGCGCGGTGATCGAGCAAATCAGGGCGCTGGTCGACCAGGGCTATGGCGAGGTGGTGCTGACCGGCGTGGATGTGACCAGCTATGGCCCCGACCTGCCCGGCGAGGATGGCCTCGGCCGGCTGGTCGAGCGCATCCTGCGCCACGTCCCCGCGCTGCCCCGGCTACGACTGTCCTCGCTGGATTCGGTGGAGATAGACGACCGGCTGTTCGCGCTCATCACCGGCGAACCCCGGCTGATGCCGCACCTCCATTTGTCGCTCCAGTCCGGCGACGACATGATCCTGAAGCGGATGAAGCGCCGCCACAGCCGCGCCCAGGCAGTGGCGATGGTGGAGCGCATCAAGACCGCGCGGCCGGAGGTGGCGATCGGCGCGGACATCATCGCCGGATTCCCGACCGAGACGGAGGCGATGTTCGAGAACAGCCTGGCGCTGATCGACGATTGCGCCATCGTCTACGGCCATATCTTTCCCTATTCGCCGCGCGCCGGCACCCCGGCGGCGCGGATGCCGCAGGTGGCGGCGCCGGTGATCCGCACGCGCGCAGCCCGGCTGCGCGCGGCGGCGGCGGCGCGGCGGGACGCATGGCTGGCCTCGCTGGTCGGCAGCCGGCAGCGGGTGCTGGTGGAGCGCGACGGCAAGGGCGGCCATGCCGAGAATTTCGCATCCGTGCGGCTGGCCGATCCGATCGCCGCCAGCGCGCATGGCCGGATTTGCGACCTAGCCGTCATCGGCGCGGACGCGGGACAATTGATCGCCAAGGGAGTGGCATGAGCGAGAAGAGCTGGCACGAAAAGCTGCTCGGCGGGTTCCGGCGGACGTCGGACAAATTGGGCGAGAACCTGACCGGCCTGTTCACCAGGACGACGCTGGACCGCGAGACGCTGGATTCGATCGAGGAGGCGCTGATCGCCTCAGACCTCGGCCCGGCCACGGCGGCGCGGGTGCGCGAGCGGCTGGCCGACGGCCGGTTCGAGCGCGGCTTGGATGCCGACGGCGTGCGCGCCGTGGTGGCGGACGAGATCGTCAAGGTGCTCGCCCCGGTGGCGGAGCCGCTGGAGATAGACGCCTTTCCCCGGCCGCAGGTGATCCTGGTCATCGGGGTCAACGGATCCGGCAAGACCACCACCATCGCCAAGCTGGCCCATCTGTTCCTGGAGCAGGATTATGGTGTGATGCTGGCGGCGGGTGACACCTTTCGCGCGGCCGCCATCGGCCAACTGAAAGTGTGGGCGGAGCGCATCGGCGTGCCGATCGTCACCGGCCCGGAAGGCGGCGATTCCGCCGGCATCGTGTGGGATGCGGTGAAGCAGGCGACCGCCACCGGCATCGACGTGCTGATCGTCGACACCGCCGGGCGGCTGCAGAACAAGCGCGAACTGATGGACGAGCTGGCCAAGATCCGCCGCGTGCTGGGCCGGCTGAACCCGGACGCGCCGCACGACGTGGTGCTGGTGCTGGACGCGACCACCGGGCAGAATGCGCTGTCGCAGATCGAGATATTCAAGGAAGTCGCGGGCGTCACCGGGCTGGTGATGACCAAGCTGGACGGCACCGCGCGCGGCGGCGTGCTGGTGGCGGCGGCCGAAAAATTCGCTATGCCGATCCACGCGATCGGGGTCGGCGAAGGGCTGGACGACCTGCGCCCCTTCGATCCCCAGCAACTGGCGCGGGCGATTGCCGGCGCCGAACCGGTAAAAGAGTGAGTGGCGTGACAGACACAGCAAAGCCCGCAAACAGCGCGACCCAGCCCGAGAAAATGGGCGCGGGCATGCGCATGGCCGTCGATTTCGGCCCGCTGGCGGTGTTCTTCATCGTCAACACGCTGACCCCGGACCCCAAGATATTCAAGGTGCTGATGGCGACCGCCGCCTTCATGATCGCCACCGGGGTCGCCATGGTCGTGTCGAAGATCAAGGCCGGTCGAATCTCGCCGATGCTGTGGATTTCCGGCGCGCTCGTGCTGTTTTTCGGCGGGCTGACGCTGTGGTTTCGCGACGAGACCTTCATCAAGATGAAGCCGACCGTGGTCTATGCGATGTTCGCGGTGGTGCTCGCCTACGGGCTGATCGCCGGCAAGCCGCTGCTCCGGATGCTGCTGGAAAGCGCCTATCCGGGGCTGACCGCGCGCGGGTGGCACAAGCTGACGCTGAACTGGATCGGCTTCTTCATCGCCATGGCCGCGCTCAACGAGGCGGTGTGGCGGAATTTCAGCTGGGATTTCTGGGTGGGCTTCAAGCTGTGGGGCGCGGTGCCGCTGACCCTGCTCTTCGCCATCGCCAACATCCCGATGCTGCTGCGCAACGGGCTGAGCGACCCGACCGTCAAGGACGCGCCGCTGCCCCCCGAAGGATAAGGCGCGCCCGCGCGGCTGCGGGAGAAGCGCCCGCCGGGGCGCCTCTCCCGGCCTGGATCAGCTCTGCTGGTCGGCGCGGTCGACGCCCTTGCCGTCCAGGTTGCTGGCGACGAAATCCCAGTTGATCGCATTGCCGAGCAGCGCGTCGACATAGCCCGGACGGGCATTCTGATAATCGAGATAATAGGCATGTTCCCACACGTCGAGCGTGAGGAGCGGCTTCATCCCGTCATGCGCGACCGGCGAATCCGCGTCGTGGAGCGAGGTGATCTTCAGCGCGTCGCCATCCAGCACCAGCCAGGCCCAGCCGTTCGAGAAATGGCCGACCGCCTCGTCCTTGAACTTGGCGAGGAAGGCATCGGTGGAGCCGAAGGCGGCATCGATCTTCGCCTTCAGTTCGCCGCTCGGCGCCTGCTTTTCGGGCGACAGGCACTGCCAGTAGAAGCTGTGGTTCCACACCTGGGCGGAATTGTTGAACAGGCCCTTATTGCCCTTGTCCCGCGCGGCGCGGATCACGTCGGTCAGCTTCGCGCCCTCAAGGCCGGCGCCCGCCAGCGCATCGTTGGTCTTGGTGACATAGGCCTGGTGGTGCTTGCCATGATGGAAATCGAACGTGCGTTCGGAAATCAGTTCTCCGAACGCGGTTTTCTCATAAGGCAGCGCGGGCAATACAAAGGCCATGTTTTCCTCCTGGCAAGTTTATCCGGACAGATGATGCGCTGCTAACCCATGGCGCGGCGGAAAGTCCCGCGATTTTTTCCGATCTGGCAGAGCGAGCGGCCCGATTTCTTACGGTTGCAGCGCGTGCCGCCGCATGGCGTGGCGCAACTGGTCATATGTCAGCGCCAGCGCCTTGGCGGTCTGGCGCTGGTTGAAGCGGCAGCGGTTGAGCGCCGCCTCCAGCAAGCGCCGTTCATAGGCGTCGCAGGCGGCGCGCAGATCGGTGCAGGGTTCGTCCGCCGCGGCGGCCGGAGCGGCAGGGGCCGGTGCGGCCCCGGCCGTGCCGGACATCGGCGCGCGGGCGGCCTCCCCCACCGGCTTCCACGGCGATGCGAAGGGATCGAACTCGATTGCGTCGACCGGGCGTTCCGGGTCGCCCCAGCGATAGACTGCCCGTTCCACCACATTGCGCAGCTCGCGGACATTGCCCGGCCATTCATAGGCCATCAGCGCCGCCGCTGCGTCCTCGGTGAAGCCGGGCCAGAGCGGCCAGTCCAGCTCCGCCGCCATGCGCCGCCCGAAATGATCGGCCAGCACCGGCACGTCGCCTTCCCGCGCGCGGAGCGGCGGCAGGGTGACGACCTCGAACGACAGCCGGTCGAGCAGGTCGGCGCGGAAGCGGTCCTGCGCCACCAGCGCGGGCAGATTCTCGTTGGTGGCGGCGACGATGCGGACGTCCACGCGAAGCGGGCGGCTGGAGCCGATGCGCGTCACCTCGCCATATTCCACCGCGCGGAGCAGCCTTTCCTGCGCGGCTGCAGAGAGCGTGCCCAGCTCGTCCAGGAACAGCGTGCCCCCGTCCGCCTCCTCGAACCGCCCGGCGCGCGCGCGCGTCGCGCCGGTGAAGGCGCCCGCCTCATGGCCGAACAGTTCGGCCTCGATCAGCGTCTCGGGCAGCGCAGCGCAGTTCATCACCACCAGGGGGCCGTCCCAGCGCGGGCTGAGCCGGTGCAGCCGTTCCGCCACCAGTTCCTTGCCGGTGCCGCGCTCGCCGATCACCAGCACCGGGCGGTTCAGCCCGGCGGCACGGCTGGCGCGCTCGACGGAATCGAGAAAGGCGAAGGACTGCCCGATAAAATGATTGTCGCGCTCCATTGCCGCAATATGGTGTAAAATCCCAACTCTTGGCAAGATATTTCGGCCATCCATGCCGCTTAACGCGATAAAATCGGCGGAAATGCGGGAGTCCGCAAAATTGGCACGCTCCCTGCAAAACTTTTCCCGAACCGAGACGAACCCGTCTCAAAGCCAAGTTTCAGGGAGACCGACCATGTTCACCGACAGCCGTTTCGAATTGAAGAAAGCCGCTTCCGCCGCGCTCTGCACCGTCCTGTTCAGCGGCACGCTGCTGCTGAGCGCGGTCGGCCCCGCCGAGGCGGTGGACGCCAGCCCGGTGCCGGCGCAGCTCGCCAGCCCCGCCCTTTCCCTCGCCGTCGCGCCGCTGGCGTGATGGCATAACCCGGCCGGGGCAGCGCCCCCTTGTCTGCCCCGGCCCCCCTTTCCACATCGCACCAGCCTTCCTTCAGGAGTAGCCGAAAATGGGTATTTTCTCTCGCACCCGCGACATCATCGCCGCCAACGTCACCGACCTGCTGGACAAGGCGGAAGACCCCGCGAAGATGATCCGCATGATCATCCTCGAAATGGAGGAGACGCTGGTCGAGGTGCGCGCCTCCGCCGCCCGCACCATCGCGGACCAGAAGGAAATGCGCCGCCACATCGCCAAGCTGGACAAGCTGCAGGAAAGCTGGACCGAAAAGGCCGAGCTGGCGCTGTCCAAGGACCGCGAGGACCTGGCCAAGGCCGCGCTGGTCGAGAAGCAGAAGGCCCGCGACATGGCCGAGCAGCTGGAAAGCGAGATCGCCGTGCTCGATGAATCGCTGCGCGCGTCGGAAGCGGACATCGCCAAGCTGCAGGGCAAGCTGCGCGAGGCGCGCAGCCGCCAGAACTCCATCGTCACCCGGCTGGAATCGGCGCACAACCGCGCGAAGATGCGGGAGATCTACGCCGGCCCGAAGATCGACGAGGCGTTCAGCCGGTTCGAGCTGCTGGAGCGCCGCGCCGACCTGGCCGAGGGCCGGGCCGATGCCGCCGGCTTCGGCGCCGCGCCCAAGACGCTGGAAGAGGAGATCGCCGAGCTGAAATCGAGCGAGAAGGTGGAAGCCGAACTGGCCGCCATGAAGGCCCGCTCGACCGGCAAGGAAGGCTGATCCGATGGAAGACATCCTCGTTCCCATCTTCGTCTGCGGCTTCCTGTTCATCGGGATGCCCTGGCTGATCCTCCACTATGTCACGCAGTGGAAGCGCGCGGGCGGCATCACCCGCGAGGACGAGAACCTGCTGGGCGAACTGTACGAGACCGCCCGCCGGCTGGACGATCGCCTGAATTCGATCGAGCGGATCATCGCCGCAGACAATCCCAACTGGAAATCCGGCGGCTGACCGCGCCGGGCCCGACCGACCAATTTCTTCTCAAATAGGGGAGCATCACAATGTCCGACCGTCGCACCAAATTCTACCTCGACAAGCAGAACGCCAAATGGCTGGGGGTCTGCTCCGGCATCGCGGATTACACCGGCATCGATGTGGTGTGGGTCCGCGTCGGAACCGTCGTCTTCACTTTGATGGGCGGCTTTCCCTGGACGCTGATCGCATATTGGATCGCCGCCTGGATGGCCACGCCCAAGCCGAGCGGCCTCTATGAAAACGCCGAGGAAGCGAAGTTCTGGCAGGGCGTGCGGCAATCGCCGGCCCGCACCACCAGCGACGTCCGCTCCAAGTTCCGCGACATCGACCGCCGCCTGGCCGACGTCGAGACCTATTACACCAGCCGCAACAGCCGGCTGGCCGACGAAATCGACAGCCTGCGCTGAGCGCGGCCGGCGAACAGGGGAGACAGACCATGGGCAGCGGCCAGATATTCGTCATCAGCCTCATCGCGATCAGCACCATCGGCTGGGTGTTCACCAGCTGGATCCGGGCGCGCCACGGCTATCCCGTGGAGGGAGAATGGGGCGGCAGCGTCAGCCGCTCCGACCCGGACGAGGACCGCAAGCTCGCGTTCCTCGCCGGCGAGAATGAAAAGCTGCGCGGCCAGCTGCTGCGGCTGGAGGAGCGGATTTCGGTGCTGGAACGCATCGCGACCGACCCGGCCGAACGCACCGCCCGCGACATAGACGCGCTGCGCTGATCGAACGCGATCCGCCGTTCGTCGAAAGCCGCCACGGCCGCCGCAAAGCGGCGGGCATCAGCACCACCTGTTTGAGGAAGTTCAACAATGTCCGAAGCTCTTGCCAATCTGAGCGAATATTTTCCCCTGATCGCCGTCGTCGGCATCGTCATGGGGGTCGCGGGCTGGATGTTCACCACCTGGCTGCGCGTCAAGAACGGCTATCCGCTGGACGGCGCCTGGGGCCAGGCCATCTATCCCAAGAACAGCGACGAGACGATGGAGCGCGTCAAGCTGCTCACCCAGGAAAATGCGCAACTGCGGGCGGAACTGGGGTCGATCAAGGATCGTCTCGCCACCGTGGAGCGTATCGTCACCGACGAGGCGCATAGCCTGAACAAGGAAATCGAGTCGCTGCGGCGGCCGGTGAACTGAACGAAAAGCATTTCGGGAGACAATAGATGAACCCGTTTGAAATGGTGGTGCTGATCGTCGCGATCACCGCGGTCGCCAGCATCCTGCGCGCGAAATACGGCATCCGGCGCGACAACAAGGGCAACGACCTGCCGCTGCACGATCCCGATACGGCCCGGATGCGCGAGGAATTGCGCACGCTGAAGGAGCGGATTGCCGTCCTCGAACGGCTCGCCACCGAGGATACGAGCAGCCTGGACCGCGAAATCGAGAAACTGCGGACGCGCGACAAGGCGTAACCGCCCAGGAAGGAAGGGGACGCATCATGACCGACCCTATGTTCTACATCACCGTCGCCGGGGCTTCGCTGGCCGCCATCGCCATGCTGTCCTTCGCTGCGCTGCGCGGCTGGCGCGGCTGGCTGGACCTGAAGCATGTCGAGATCCAGCACCAGCGCGCGGACAGCACGCCGCCTTCGGCCGGATCGATGATCGAGATGGCGGACCTGAAGGAACGCATCCGCAAGCTGGAAGCGATCGCCGCCGGCGTGGATATCTGAAAGCGTCCGCCACGCCGGGGGTGACGCGCGGGCGGTTGCGGACTAAGCGCACGCCATGCCGACTCCGCCCGACATATCCGACATCCTGGCCGATTATGAATTTCTCGAGCCCGACGACCGTTACCGCCTGCTGATCGACCTGGGCAAAGGGCTGGAGCCGATGCCCGACCCGCTGAAGACCGACGCGACGCTGGTCAGGGGGTGTTCGGCGGCGGTCTGGGTCTATCCCACCCGCACCGATGACGGGCGGCTCCATTTCCTGGCCGACAGCAACGCCGCCATCACCAAGGGCATCATCGCGCTGGTGCTGCTGACCGTGCAGGATGCCACCCCCGCGGCAATATTGGCCACCGACATAGAGGGCGCGCTGGCGCCGTTCGACCTGAAGAACCAGCTGAGTTCGAACCGCACCCAGGGCATTCCCAACATGATCGCCCTGATCCGCGCCACCGCGAGCCGCTACGCGGGCTGAGCGCCGCCTTCATCAAGCCGGGCGATCACCGCCTCCACCGCCGTCCCCGGCCGCACCAACAGCCAGTCCGCCGGCCGCCGCGTATCCACCAGCGTCACCGCATCGCGCGGGCAGACGCCGAGGCAGCGGCTCTCGACCACGCCGATCCGCGCCTTGCGGCCCTTGCCGAAGCCGGGCTGCTTGCGCAGCAGCTTGGCCAGCCGCGTCTTGCCCTTGGGGCCGAAGCCGCCGCCGACCCGCCTGGAACATTTGGCGCAGACCAGCACCGCCCCCTCCCAGTGAGAGGCGACGCGCTGCTTCACGCGGCGCGGCGTTCCTCGGCGCTGCGCAGCACCTCATAGGCGGCCTGGATGGCCTGGAAGCGCACCGCCGCGTCGGCATCGCCGGGCTTCACATCGGGGTGGTTGGCCTTGGCAAGACGGCGCCAGGCGGCCTTGATCTCAGTGAAATCGGCATCGTTGTCGAGTTGCAGCACGTCCAGCGCGGTCATTTCGTCGCGCGAGCGGCTGCCGTCGCCCGGCCCGCCCCAGCCATGGTGGGACGATTGCCGGAAGCCGCCGGCATCGCGGCGCTCATCAGCCTCGCGCCGGGCCGCTTCCTCGTCGGACAGGCCCTGAAAATAGTCCCAGTTGCGGTTATATTCGCCGGCGTGCTGCTCACAGAAATACCAGCGTTCCGGGCTGTTCGGCGCCTTGGGCGCGGGCCGGTCGCCCGGATTGTCGCAGCCATGGCGGTCGCACAGGCGCACCGTCGTCGCCTCGCGCGCGGAACCATAGCCGCGCCAGCGGGGAAAACCCCAGTCATAGGATCGGGAAGAGCGCGACATAGGGGCGAGATAATAGCGGCGCCGATGCGAACAAGCTACCCGAAGGGGACAATCTTGTTGGCGACATCATGGCCGATATCGGCCCGGCCGAGCCAGGGAATGCCGGAAACCGCGCACCAGTGCCGCGCCACCTGCTCCTCATCCTCGCCGAAATCGACCTCATTCTCGGGAATTTGCGAGCATCGGCCGAGCATGATCCCGGCGACGCGGCGGATGTCGGCGTTGGCCGTGATGTGGCAGAGCGACCGGTCGATCGCGTACATATATTCCGACACTTCCTCCAGCATCAGCACATGGCCGGCCAGATCCGGCTGGTGCGGCGTGCCGATGAGGTGGCTGAGGATGGTGATGTTGAAGGCGGCGGCCGGAATGCGGGCGGAGAGCGACGGCTCGAGCGCGTGGGGCGCGCGGTCGACCAGCCAGTCCAGCGCCCGCGCCACCGCCAGCACGCCGTTGTCGCGCACGATATCGTTCAACACCGGGCCGTGCGCCGGCCGGCCGATGCCCGCCCTGTAGAGCGCGCCGAGCAGGCTGCCGCCGTCGCTATAGCCCATATAGGCCTTGGCCCGCGACGCGCGGTCCAGCCGGGGGATCACCAGATCGAGGATGCGGCACGAGCCATAGCCGCCGCGCGCGAACCAGATGGCGTCGATGGCGGGATCGTTCGCCATGGCGATGAACGCCTCCGCCCGCTCCGCGTCCGTGCCGGCGAAATGGCCGTGCGCGGCATAGCATTGCGGGTGGATGACGAGCTCCGCCCGCCCGGCGGCGAGGGCGGACGCCCGTTCGGCCACGTCCGGCTCTATCCGGCCGCTGGGCGCGACCACGCCGATCCTCATGTGCTTCCACTCCGCCCGCTTGTTCCCTGAACCGAAAGCGGTGATAGCGTGGCCGCATGAGCCAGGACAAATCATACTTCTTCTGTGGAATCGGCGGCAGCGGCATGTTGCCCCTCGCCAGCATCGTCCGCGCGCGCGGCCATGCGGTCGCGGGATCGGACCGTTCGCTGGACCAGGGCCGCACCCCCGCCAAGTTCGATTTCCTGAAGGAGATGGGCATCCCGCTTTTCCCGCAGGACGGCAGCGGCATCACCAGCGCGGCGCAGATCCTCGTCACCTCCGCCGCGGTGGAAGACACGGTACCGGACGTGCAGGCTGCGCTGCGCATCGGCGCGTCCCGATCCAGCCGGGCCGGGCTGCTCGCCGAACTGGTCAACGCCGCGCCGCTCAGCATCGCGGTGGGTGGCACCAGCGGCAAATCCACCGTCACCGGCATGATCGGCTGGATCCTGCACCGGGCCGGGCGGCGGCCGACCGTGATGAACGGCGCGGTGATGAAGAATTTCATGACCCCCGACGCGCCCTTTGCCAGCGCACTGGTGGGCGGCGAGGATATTTTCGTCAGCGAGGTCGACGAGAGCGACGGGTCGATCGCGCTCTATGAGCCGACCGTCGCCGTGCTCAACAACATCTCGCTCGACCACAAGTCGATGGACGAGCTGCACATGCTGTTCGCCAATTTCGTCGGCCGGGCGCAGGTGGCGGTGATCAACCTCGACAATGCGGAAAGCGCGACGCTGGCGAGGGAAACCCACCCCGGGCGGATCATCAGCTATGGCTTCGCGCACGACGCCTCGCTGGTCGGCAGCGCGCTGACCGAGCGGCCGGACGGGGTCGATTTCCACGTCACGGACCGCAGCAACGGCGACAGCGTCGACGTGCATCTGGCGGTGCCCGGCCGCCACAATGCCTCCAACGCGCTGGCCGCGATCGGCGCGGCGCTGGCGTGCGGCCTGTCGCTCGGCGAAGCGGCGGCGGCGCTGGCGGCGTTCACCGGGCTGCGCCGCCGGTTCGAGCGGGTCGGCACGGCGGGCGGCGTGACGGTGATCGACGATTTCGGGCATAACCCGGACAAGATCGCCGCGACGCTGGCGACGCTCCACGCCTTTCCCGGTCGCCTGCGCGTCTATTTCCAGCCGCACGGCTACGGCCCGCTGCGCCAGATGAAAGCGGAGCTGATCGCCTGTTTCGTCGACAATCTGCGCGACGGGGACGCGCTGATCCTGTCCGACCCCGTCTTCTATGGCGGCACGGTGAACCGCGAGGTAGGCAGCGACGCCATCGTCGCCGGGGTGGCGGCGGGCGGACGGCAGGCCGAGCATATCCCTGCCCGGCCGGATTGCGGCGACCGGCTGGTCGCGCTTGCCCGGCCCGGCGACCGCATCGTCGTGATGGGCGCGCGCGACGACACGCTTTCCACTTTCGCAGCGGACATCCTGCGCAGGCTCGGCTAAACGCTGGGTCCATGACGGCCCGCCTCGCCCCCGCCGCCCTGCTGGTGATCGCCGCCGCGATCGCCGCCGCATATCTGGGCGCGCCGCCCATCGCCGCCGCGCTCGGGGCCGTTGCCGGCATCGCCGCCATCCTTGTCGCGCTGGGCGGCCATGGCGAGGCCGAACCTTCCGCACCGGCGGGGCCGGCCGCCGCGGACGACCTGTCCGGCGCGGTCGTCGATGCGATCGCAGAGCCGGTGATGATCGTCGCCGGCGGGCGCATCGCCCATGCCAATCAGGGCGCGCGGACGCTGCTTGGCGCGCATATCGTCGGCGAGGACGTCCGGCTGGCCATCCGCCACCCGGCCGCCGCCGAGAGCCTGTCGCGCGCCACCCCGCCCGATCCGTCCGAGATCATCGCGCTGACCGGCATCGGCGCCCGCGACGCGCGCTGGGTGATGCGGGTCAGCCCGCTGGCGGGGGCGCGGCAGCTGATCCACCTGATCGACCGCACCGGCAGCCATGCGGCGGAAAAGATGCGGGTCGATTTCGTCGCCAACGCCAGCCATGAGCTGCGCACGCCGCTGGCTGCCATATTGGGTTTCGTCGAGACGCTGGGGGACGACAAGGCGGGCGGCGACGCCACCACCCGCAAGCGGTTCCTGAAAGTGATGCAGGACGAGGCGCAGCGGATGCAGCGGCTGGTGGACGACCTGATGTCGCTGTCGCGAATCGAGGCGGAAAAGCACCGCGCGCCCGACACCCCGGTCGATCTCGCCACGCTGATCGCCGAGACGCATAATGTCATCCTCGCCAATGGCGGCGCGCGGGCGAAGGACGTGCGAATCGCGCTGCAGGGCGAATCGCCCGCCATTGCCGGGGACCGCGCCCAATTGTCGCAGCTGCTCCACAATCTGGTCGGCAATGCGATGAAATATGGCCAGGCGGGAACCCCCGTCACCGTGCGGCTGGCGCGCGACGGCGAATCGATGGTGCGGCTGAGCGTGAGCGACGAGGGAGAGGGCATCGCGCCCGAGCATCTGCCCCGGCTCACCGAGCGATTCTACCGGGTGGAGGCCAGCCGCAGCCGCGCGCTGGGCGGCACCGGCCTTGGCCTCGCCATCGTCAAGCACATCGTCGAGCGCCATCGTGGGCGGTTGGATATCGCCAGCGTGCAGGGCCAGGGCACGACGATTTCCATCCTGCTGCCGGTGACGCCGGAGCCATTGTCATCAAAGAGTCACGGTAACGTCACACAGGGCGTTTGAACCGGCGCTAGGCCGGATCGGGAACGAGGCGCGCAGCCCCTCTACGGAGACATGAAGATGGTCCGCACGATCGCGATATTGCTGGCATCCACGCTGATGCTGTCCGCCTGTCAGGACGAGGCCGGAGGCGGCGCGGCGGGCGGCGGCGCGCGCGACCAGATCAAGGCGGTGGGATCGTCCACCGTCTATCCCTTCACCACCGCGGTGGCGGAGCAGTTCGTCAACAATCACCCGGGCTTCAAATCACCGATCGTCGAATCGACCGGCACCGGCGCGGGCATGAAGCTGTTCTGCGCGGGCGTGGGCGCGGCCCACCCCGATATCGAGAATGCGTCGCGCCGCATGAAGGCCAGCGAATATGAGGACTGCAAGAAGAACGGCGTCGGCGACATCGTGGAGATCCAGGTCGGCATCGACGGCGTCGCCTTCGCCGAATCGCTGCAGGGGCCGAAGCTGAAGCTGACCATCGACGACATTTACAAGGCCGTCGCCGCCAACCCCTATGGCAAGCCCAACGCGGCCAAGACCTGGAAGGACGTGAACCCCGCCCTCCCCGCCATCGCCATCCAGGTCTATGGCCCGCCCTCCACGTCCGGCACGCGCGACGCGCTGACCGAACTCATCATGGCAAAGGCCTGCGAGGCCGATCCCGCCATGAAGGCGATGAAGGAAAGCGACGCCGACAAGGCGAAGGACATCTGCCACCGCGTCCGCGAGGACGGCATCTATGTGGATGCGGGCGAGAACGACAATCTGATCGTCCAGAAGCTGGGGGCCAACCCCAATGCGATCGGCATTTTCGGCTACAGCTTCCTCGAAGAGAACGGCAAGAGCCTGCAGGGCATTCCGGTGGGCGGCATCGCCCCCAGCTATGCGACGATTTCCGATTTCAGCTATCCCGGCGCTCGGCCGCTCTACATCTATGTGAAGGCCGCCCATCTGAAGGCCATTCCCGGCCTGCGCGAATTTGTCGGCGAATATGCGAGCGCATGGGGGCCGGACGGTTATTTGACCAAGCGCGGGCTGATCGCCGCGCCGGAGGATGTCCGCGCCGCCAACGCCAAGACAGCCGCGGAATTCACCCTGCTCGACCCTTCCGCGCTCAAATAAGCGGAACCGCCCGGTGAACGGAATCGCCCTGCTGCTGCTGGTCCTTGGACTGGGCTTCATCGCCTGGGTGTCGGCGCGCGTGAAGGCCGCGCGCTTCACCGGCACCGGGGCGGCGCGGCCGCATAGCCTGCCCGGCTATCATGGCTGGTTCACCGCCCTGTGGGTGGTCGTGCCGGCGCTGATCTTCCTCGCCATATGGGGCGCGGTGACGCCGGGCATGGTGACGCAGGCGGTGGTGGACACCCCCGCCGCCGCCCAGCTGCCCGCCATCCCCATGGAGCGGGGCGCCATCCTCTCCGAAGCGCGCGCGCTGGCCAGCGGCAAGCTGCAATCCGCGTTCAACCCGCTGGCCGAGGAACTGGCCCCGGCCTATCGCGCCGCCCAGTCGCGCTATGACGGCATCGGGCTGGTGCTGGCGCTGATCCTCGCCTTTGCCGGCGGCGCTTATGCCTTCACCCGCCTGCGCCCGGATTTCCGCGCGCGGACGCGGGTGGAACGGCTGGTGATGGGGCTGCTGCTCATCGCCTCGCTGGTCGCCATCCTGACCACCGTGGGCATCGTCGCCTCGCTGCTGTTCGAATCGATCCGCTTCTTCTCCATGGTCTCGCCCATCGATTTCCTGTTCGGCACAAAATGGAGCCCGCAGGCGGCGGTGCTGGCGGACCAGGCCAACGCCTTCGGCGCGGTGCCGCTGTTCTGGGGCACGATCTTCATCGGCGCGATCATCGCCATGATCGTCGCCATTCCGCTGGGGCTGATGAGCGCGGTCTACCTCACCCAATATGCGCGCCCGGTGGTCCGCAAGTGGATGAAGCCGATCCTGGAGATCCTCGCCGGCGTGCCGACCGTGGTCTATGGCTATTTCGCGGCGCTGACCGTGGCGCCCGCCATCCGCAATTTCGCCGCCGGGCTGGGCATTCCCGGCGCATCGTCGGAAAGCGCGCTGGCGGCAGGCGTGGTGATGGGGGTGATGATCATCCCCTTCGTTTCCTCCATGGCGGACGATTCGATTGCCGCCGTGCCCGCGTCGATGCGGGACGGATCGCTGGCGATGGGCGCCACCCCGTCCGAAACCATCCGCCGCGTGCTCATCCCGGCGGCGCTGCCCGGCGTGGTCGGCGGGGTGCTGCTGGCCGTCAGCCGCGCCATCGGCGAGACGATGATCGTCGTGATGGCCGCCGGCCTTGCCGCCAACCTGACCGCCAACCCCTTTGCCAGCGTGACCACGGTCACCACCCAGATCGTCCAGCTGCTCACCGGCGACCAGGAATTCGACAGCCCCAAGACGCTGGCCGCCTTCGCGCTCGGCCTGGTGCTGTTCCTCGTCACCCTGCTGCTCAACATCGTCGCGCTGCGCGTGGTGAAGAAATATCGGGAAGCTTATGAGTAACGCCCCCGTGGACGGCCCGCTCCGCACCCCCACCGACTGGAAGACCGACGCCATGCAGCGGCGCATCCGCCGCCGCTACGCATCGGAACGGCGGTTCCGCCTGCTCGGTTTCGGCGCGGTCGCGCTGTCCGGCCTGTTCCTCGCCTTCCTGCTCGTCACCATGATGGCCAACGGCGTGCGCGGCTTCACCCAGACGCGGATCGCCCTGCCGGTCGATTTCGTAACCGCGCCGATCCTGATCGACCCCGCCACGCTGGACGGGCCGAATGTCGACAAGGTGCTGGCCGGCGCCGGGCTGCGCAACGTCACGGCGGCGGCGGCCAATGCGGCCTTCGGCCCGGGCGGCGAGAAGCTGCTGTCCGACGGCGCGTGGCTGAAGGTGCGCGATGCGATCAAGGCCGATCCCGCCATCCTGCAGCGCAGCGCGGTGATCGCCGTGCCCGCCGCCACCGCCATCGATCTTGCCGCCAAGGGCAAGGGCGACCCCGAGGCGGAGGCCGCCCATGCCCGGCTGGAGGCGAAGGGCGCGGTCAGCACCGCGTTCGACGCCAGCTTCCTGACCGGCGCTGACGCGACCGACCCGACGCTGGTCGGCATATGGGGCGCGCTGAAGGGATCGTTGCTGACGATGCTGGTCACGCTGGTGCTCGCCTTCCCCATCGGCGTGCTCTCGGCCATCTATCTGGAGGAATATGCGCCGCGAAACCGCTGGACCGACCTGATCGAGGTGTCGATCAACAATCTGGCGGCGGTGCCTTCCATCATCTTCGGCCTGCTGGGGCTGGCGGTGTTCCTCAACACCTTCCACCTGCCCCGCTCGGCCGCGGTGGTCGGCGGCCTCACCCTTGCGCTGATGACCATGCCGGTCATCGTCATCGCCGGGCGCAACGCCATCAAGTCCGTGCCGCCCTCCATCCGCGATGCCGCGCTGGGCATCGGCGCCAGCCCGGTGCAGGTGGTGTTCCACCACGTCCTGCCGCTGGCGCTGCCCGGCATCCTGACCGGCACGATCATCGGCATGGCGCGCGCGCTGGGCGAGACGGCGCCGCTGCTGATGATCGGCATGCGCGCCTTCATCGCCACCCCGCCGGGCGGCGTGACGGACCCGGCCACCGTGCTGCCGGTGCAGATCTTCCTCTGGTCCGACGAGGTCAGCCGGGGGTTTGTCGAAAAGACGTCGGCGGCCATCATCGTGCTGCTGCTGTTCCTCCTCGCGATGAACGGCCTCGCCATCTATCTCCGCAACCGGTTCGAACAGCGTTGGTGACCATGACAGAACAGATTTCCATGACGGCACCCAAGATGACGGCGCGGGGCGTCAACGTCTTCTACGGCGCCAAGCAGGCGCTCTCGGACGTGTCGATCGACGTCGACATGGACCATGTCACCGCGTTCATCGGCCCGTCCGGCTGCGGCAAATCCACCTTCCTGCGCACGCTGAACCGGATGAACGACACCATCGCCAACGCGCGGGTGGAAGGGACGATCGAGCTGGACGGCGAGAATATCTACGCCGCGTCGATGGACGTGGTGCAGCTTCGCGCCCGGGTGGGCATGGTGTTCCAGAAACCCAATCCCTTTCCCAAGTCGATCTACGAGAACGTCGCCTACGGCCCGCGCATCCACGGCCTGGCCGCCAGCCGCGCCGACATGGACATGGTGGTCGAGAAATCGCTGCGCCGCGCCGGTTTGTGGGACGAGGTGAAGGACCGGCTGTCCGACAGCGGCACCGCGCTTTCCGGCGGCCAGCAGCAGCGGCTGTGCATCGCCCGCGCCATCGCCGTCGACCCGGAGGTGATCCTGATGGACGAGCCGTGCTCCGCGCTGGACCCCATCGCCACCGCCAAGATCGAGGAGCTGATCCACGAGCTGCGCGGCCGCTACGCCATCGTCATCGTCACCCACAATATGCAGCAGGCCGCCCGCGTTTCTCAGAAAACCGCCTTTTTCCACCTCGGCACGCTGATCGAATATGGCGAGACGTCCGACATCTTCACCAATCCCCGCGAAGTGCGGACCAAGGATTACATCACTGGCCGGTACGGCTGAGGAGGCAGGTCATGGCAAATGGCACCGAACATACCGTCAAGGCTTTCGACGACGACATCGTCGAGCTGCGCGGCCTGATCTCCGAAATGGGCGGCCGCGCCGAGGCGGCGATCGCCGACGCGATGCAGGCGCTGGTCCGCCACGACCTTGCCGCCGCGGAGACGGTTGTCGAGGAAGACAAGCGGATCGACGAACTGGAAGGCCAGATCGAGCGGCTGGCGGTGCGGATCATCGCGCTGCGCGCGCCGATGGCCGACGACCTGCGCGAGGTGGTGGCGGCGCTGAAGATCGCGTCCGTGATCGAGCGGATCGGCGATTATGCCAAGAACATCGCCAAGCGGACCGCGCAGATCGGCGGGCCGCACAAGATAGACGCGCTCGCCATGCTGCCCGCCATGGCGGCGATCGCGGCCGAGATGGTGCATGACGTGCTCGACGCCTTCGCCGCGCGCGACTGGCAGCTTGCGCTGCGCGTCAGCGAGCGGGACCGCGCGGTCGACGATTTCTACAACAGCATCTTCCGCACGCTGGTGACCTTCATGATGGAAAACCCGGCCACCATCGGCCAGGCGGCGCACCTGCTGTTCGTCGCCAAGAATCTGGAGCGGATCGGCGACCACGCCACCAATGTGGCCGAGATGGTCTATTTCGCCGCCAAGGGCACCTACATGGCCGAGCGCGACCGCGGCGAAGACGCCATCGGAACGGAGGCCTGACCATGGCTGGCCGGGGCGATCTGCTGCTGGTCGAGGACGACGCCGCGCTTGCCGAGCTGCTGATCTGGCATTTCGAAAGCGGCGAGTTCACCGTCCGCCACACGCCGGACGGCGAGGAGGCGCTGTTGCTGGCGCGCGAAAGCCCGCCAGACCTGGTGCTGCTCGACTGGATGATCGAGAGCCTGTCCGGCATCGAGGTGTGTCGCCGGCTGCGCAGGATGCCCGCCACCGCCAATGTGCCGATCATCATGCTCACCGCGCGCGGCGAGGAGGAAGACCGGGTGCGCGGGCTGGAAACCGGGGCGGACGATTATGTCACCAAGCCCTTTTCGCCGCGGGAACTGGTCGCCCGCGTCGGCGCGGTGCTGCGCCGCGTGCGCCCGGCGCTGGCCGGCGAGCAGCTGCGCTATGCCGATCTGGAAATGGACACGGTGGGGCACAAGGTGCGCCGCGACGGCCGCCCCATCCCGCTCGGTCCCACCGAATTCCGCCTGCTCCGCCACTTCCTTGAGCATCCCGGCCGCGTCTTCTCACGCGAGCGGCTGCTCGATTCGGTGTGGGGCCATGATGCCGACATCGAACCGCGCACCGTGGACGTCCACATCCGCCGGCTCCGCAAGGCGATCAACGCCGGCGGCGGCGGCGACGTAATCCGTACCGTCCGTTCGGCCGGCTACGCGCTGGACGTCGACGCCGCGCAATAGGCGCCAGCGCGCGCCGCTTGCGCTGATGCCCTGACGGGTTAATGCACCTTCCGAACAGTTTTCGGGAGAAGCGCAATGACCATCAGCTTTGAAAATCGCGTGGCCATCGTCACCGGCGCGGGCGGCGGGCTGGGCCGCGCCTATGCGCTGGAGCTGGCGCGGCGGGGCGCGAAGGTGGTCGTCAACGATCTGGGCGGCGCGCGCGACGGCACCGGCCATTCCGACGCCGCGCTGAGCGTGGTCGAGGAGATCCGCGCCGCCGGGGGCACCGCCATGGCCAATGGCGGCAGCGTCACCGAATATGAGCAGATGGTGGAGATGGTCGCAAAGGCGAAGGAAGCCTGGGGCGGCGTCCACATCCTCATCAACAATGCCGGCATCCTGCGCGACAAGAGCTTCGCCAAGATGGAGCCAGCCGATTTCGACCTGGTGGTGAAGGTGCACCTGCTCGGTTCCGCCAACTGCACCAAGGCGGTGTGGGACCTGATGCGCGAGCAGGCCTATGGCCGCATCCTGATGACGGCGTCGTCGACCGGCCTTTACGGCAATTTCGGGCAGGCCAATTACGGCGCGGCCAAGCTCGGCCTCGCCGGCCTGACCAAGACGCTGTACCTTGAGGGCGCGAAATATAATATCCGCGTCAACACGCTGGCCCCCGTCGCCGGCACGCGGATGACCGAGGATATCTTCCCGGCCGAAGCCTTCGCCGCCTTCTCGCCCGAAAATGTCGCCCCCGCCGCGCTGTTCCTGGTGTCCGAGGATGCGCCGACCAACGCCATCGTCGGCGCGGGCGCGGGCGTCTATCAGGCCGCCTATGTCACCATGACCCAGGGCGCGCTGTTGCCCCCGGCGGAGCGCACGCCGGAGGGGGTGGCCGCCGCATGGAGCCGCATCACCGACCGCACCGGTGAGACCGTACCGCAATCCGGCGCGGAACAGGCGATGCTGATCCTGTCGAAACTGCAGGCGAAATAGCCGGAATCGCTTGACTTTTCCAGTGTATTGTTAAGATAATACAGTTGTGCTATCCTCCCGCACAGGGAGGACCTGCCAATGTATAGCGAAAGCGATCTCGATGCGGCGGTGGCGGCTGGGGCGATCAGCCCGGAGGCGGCCATGGCGCTGCGCAACCATGTCGCGGCGCAACGCGCCACGCCGCTGGTGGATGAAGAGCATTTCCGGCTGATATCCGGTTTCAACGACATCTTCGTCGCCATCGCCAGCGTGCTGCTGCTGGTCGCGGTCGGCTGGATGGGCGGGGAAATCGCGCCATGGCTGGGCAGCGCCGCGGTGGCGGCGGCGGCGTGGGGCCTTGCGGAATATTTCACCCGCGCCCGGCGGATGGCCCTGCCCTCCATATTGCTGCTGCTGGCCTTCGTCGGCGGCGTGTTCGGCGCGGCGGTGGCCGGCCTGATCGGTGATACCGGCATCTCGCCGGACAGCGATTCCGTCGCGGCGGTGCTGTTCGCCCTGTCGGGCGCGATCGCAGCCGGGGCGGCATGGCTGCACTGGCGGCGCTTCCATGTGCCGATCACCATCGCGGCGGGCGCCGCGGCGCTGATCGCGGTCGTTTTCGGCCTGCTGCTCTCGGTGGCCCCCCAGATAGAGGATTATGCAACCACGGTGATGTTCATCGCCGGCATCGCCACCTTCGCCGGCGCGATGGCGTGGGACATGTCCGACAGGAACAGGCTGACGCGCCGGTCCGATGTCGCCTTCTGGCTGCACCTGCTGGCGGCCCCGCTGATCGTCCACCCCGTCTTCATGGCGCTGGGGATGCTGGACAACCGGGCGACGATCGGCACCGCATCGGCCGTCGTCGCCATCTATGTCGGGCTGGCCATGGTCGCGCTGACCATAGACCGGCGCGCGCTGATGGTATCGGCGCTGGCCTATGTATTGTTCGCGCTCAGCGTGCTGTTTCGCGAGATCGGCGCCATCGGCACCCATATCGCGCTGACCGCGCTCGTCATCGGCTCCGCGCTGCTTCTCCTCTCCGCATTCTGGCAAAAAGCGCGCGGCCTGATCGTTAACCAACTTCCCGCCGACTTGCAGCGCAAGCTCCCGCCAACGCAGCAATTCTTGCAAACACCTGCCGAATCTCGAAATTAACTAAAACAGGGGTCGAAAGCGCCGAATTGACGTGCCGAAATAGGACGAAGTTCGATTCAAAATCTGTAGTTTACGAACCGTTAATTTGATATTCGGCGGCTTCAGCACTCGTCCCATGCGAGTCGTGTATAGGGGTACACAATATGAAGAAAATCCTGATGGCCACTGCGGCCGCAGCCCTGATGGCCGGTTCGGCTCAGGCTGCTTCTATCGTCAACGGCAGCTTCGAAATCGCCAGCGATGGCTATTCCAACCCGGTGTCGGGCGGCTTCACCACGCTGAACGCGGTGAGCAACGCGATCCAGGGCTGGACGGTCAGCAACGGTTCGGTCGACTGGATCAACGGTTACTGGGCAGCCGCCGACGGCACCCACAGCATCGATCTGTCGGGCAACGGCAACGGCTGGATCGAGCAGACCTTCGCCACCAATGCGGGCACGCTCTACACCGTCACCTACTATCTGTCGGGCAACCCCGACGCCGGCAGCGTCGGCAAGAATGCGGTGATCGAAGCGTTGATCAACAATTCGACCATCCAGCTGTCCGACATCACCGGCATCAAGGGTGACTCGCACGACCAGATGAACTGGGAACTGAAGCGCTTCCAGTTCACTGCCCAGGGCAGCCAGACCACCCTGCGGTTCCAGTCGCTGACCAACAACCCGTACGGCGCCGCGATCGACAACGTGTCGATCTCGCCCGTGCCGGAACCGGCCACCTGGGCCATGATGATCGGCGGCTTCGGCCTCGTCGGTGGCGCGATGCGCCGCCGGTCGCGGATGCAGACCGCGATCGCCTGAACGAAATAAACCTTTCGACAGCGGGAAAGGGCGGCCTTCGGGTCGCCCTTTTTCGTTTCCGGCGGTAATATCGCCCGCCTCGCCTCAAAACCGGCCTCCCCCGGGCAACTCGTTAACCATCTAAGGGTTAGCGTGACGGGCGTTTGTCTTGCGGGCCCACCGGCTCGCGCGCCCAAGGGGTAAAGTAAGATGTACACGCGTATCACAGCGGCCACGGCCGCGCTGCTGCTGGCGGGATCGGCCAGCGCGGCAACCCTCATCAACGGCAGCTTCGAAATGTCGTCGGTCGATCCGGGCGTCTTCACCACCATCGATTCGCCAAGCACCGCGATCGACGGCTGGACGGTCACGTCGGGCAGCATCGATTATATCGGCACCTACTGGGCAGCATCGCAGGGCATCCGCAGCATCGACCTGGCCGGCAACGCCATCGGCTCGATCGCGCAGAGCTTCGATACCGTCATCGGCCAAAGCTACACGGTCAGCTTCGACATGGCGGCCAATCCGGACGGCGGCACTGCGCCGCGCAACCTGCTCGTGTCGATCGACGGCGGCGGGCCGCTCGTCTTCACCCACCCCGCGGACGGCAGCCTTGGCGCGATGAACTGGCAGACCAACAGCTTCACCTTCGTGGCGACGGGCACGTCCACCAACCTGGCCTTTTCCGCTGACGACAGCTCAGCTGGCTTCTACGGCGCCACACTGGACAATGTGCTGGTCTCCGTAGTGCCGGAACCGGCCATGTGGGCGATGATGATCGGCGGCTTCGCGGTGATCGGCGGGGCGATCCGCCGCCGCCGCCGCACCGCCGTTTCGCTGGCCTGATCGCCATGTGGGAAGGGGGCGGATGCGGCCGCCCCCACTCCTAATTGCCGACCAGTTTCAGCAGCCGCCGCTCGACCGGCGCCAGAACCGGGCCAAGCTCATGGCCGCGTTTCAGCACGATCCCGGCCTCGTTCACCAGCGCCCACATGCCCTGGCGCTGGCGCAGCGCGGGTCGCTTCTCGATGCGATATTCCGGCCGCTCGGCGGCGCGGCGAAAGGCGGAGAAGATTGCCACCTCGCGGTCCATATCGATGGCATAGTCACGCCAATGCCCGGCCACCACCATGCGGCCGTAGAGATCGAGGATCCGGGTCAGCTCGGCCCGGTCGAACACCGTCTGCAGGGGTAAGCCGCGCCCTTGCGGAAAAGGCGTGACATTGCTCACCCGAACAGGTCTTGGCGCGCCTTCTCGGTCGGCGACGCATCCGCGCGTTCAGCCATCAGCGCATCGATGCATTTCTGCATCGCCGCCAGCTCGCAGCGCATGATCTCCAGCTTCTGAGTCGCCGGGTCGAACAATTCGCTGCACGGCGTGCCGTAGGGGACGAAGCCTTTCTGATATTGCTGCCCGTCCACTTGCGTCTGGCGCGCGGGGATGCCCACCATCACCGCGCCCTCCAGCACGTCGCGGGTGACGACGGCATTGGCGCCGATCCGCGCCTGCGCGCCGACCGTGATCGGCCCGAGCACCTGCGCGCCGGACCCGATGATCACGCCGTCGCTGATCGTCGGGTGCCGCTTGCCCGCAACGCCATCCGCCGGGTTGGTGCCGCCCAGGGTAACGCACTGATAGATGGTCACATTGTCGCCGATCTCGGCAGTCTCGCCGATGACGGTGAAGCCGTGATCGATGAACAGGTTCCGGCCGATCTTCGCGCCGGGATGGATGTCGATGGCGGTCAGGAAACGCGCCAGATGGTTGACCAGCCGGGCGAGGAAGAACAGCTTTCCCTCGAACAGCCAGTGGGCCACGCGGTGCAGCCCCACGGCCAGCACGCCGGGATAAAGCAGGATCTCCCAGTTCGAACGCGGCGCGGGGTCACGCGCGCGGATCGAATCCAGATAGTCGGTCAGCCGGCTTGCCATCCCCATGCTCCAATCGAGGCCGCTCAGGCGCGCTATTTAGTCTCACACTATCCCAATTGCCACCCGGCATGGCGATACCCTTTGAGTCGCAAAAGGCGATCTTTCTTGTCCCATGGGACCGGACAAAGCAAAAGCGGCGTTCAAATTCCCGGCGGGAGCGCCCTGATGATTGATTTTGCCAGTTTCGATTATTCCATGCTCCTGCCCTTCATCCTCGTGGGTTTTGCCGCGCAGCTGGTGGACGGCGCGCTCGGCATGGCCTTCGGCGTCATCTCCAACACGGTTCTCGTCGCCATTTTGGGCGTTTCGCCCGCCACCGCCTCGGCCAGCGTCCATCTGGTCGAAAGCTTCACCACCGCCGCGTCGGGGATCAGCCATGTCATTCACCGCAATGTGAACTGGCGGCTGTTCTTCCGGCTGCTCATTCCGGGCGTGATCGGCGGGGTGCTGGGCGCCTATGTGCTGAGCAACATCCATGCGGAGGTCGCCCGCCCCTTCGTGATGACTTATCTGGCGGCGATCGGCATCTATCTGCTGGTGCGCGGGCTGCGTTACCCGCCGCACAGCCACAAGGAACCCAAGGTCATCGAGCCGCTGGGCCTGGCCGGCGGCTTTCTGGACGCGGCCGGCGGCGGCGGCTGGGGCCCGGTGGTGACCAGCAACCTGCTGGTCCAGGGCGCGCAGCCGCGCACCACCATCGGCACGGTCAACACGGTCGAATTCTTCCTGACCGTGACGATTTCCGCCACCTTCATCGCCACGCTGGGCTTCAAGGCGTTCACCGTGGCGACGGTGGGCCTGCTGATCGGCGGGGTGCTGGCCGCGCCCTTCGGCGCGATCATCGCCAAGCGCGTGCCGGCAAAGGCGCTGCTCACCATGGTCGGCGTGGTGCTGACGCTGACCAGCGCCTACAGTATCATCAAATATCTCAGCTGATCCGCCACCCCGGCTTGCGCCGGGATGGCAGGACAGACTTCACGCCGCGGCGGCGTGGACGGTCGCGACCGCCTTCATCACCGCGCCGATGCGGGCTGCGGCCTGGATCGTCTCGGCATTGACGCCGTGCTGCTTCAGCACCTTTTCATGGCTGTCGATGCACATGCCGCAGCCGTTCTGGGCGGAGACGGCGAGGCTGAACAGCTCGAAATCCGCCTTGTCGATGCCCGGATTGCCGATCACGTTCATCCGCAGCTTGGCCGGCAACTGGCCATATTCCTTGTTACTGGCCAGGTGGACGAAGCGGTAATAGACGTTGTTCATCGCCATGATCGCCGCCGCCGCCCGCGCCGCATTGGCCGCCTCGGGAGAAAGCTGGTCAGCCACCTCGGCCTCTGTCGCGTCGACGAGCGGGCGATAGCCGGTGCCGTGCGCGCAGGCGAGCAGCAGGCCGAACTTGCGCTGGTCGCCCAGCTGCTGATCGCCCAGCATGGAATTCAGGTTGAGCCGCAGGTCCTTGGCGAATTCCGGCAAGGCTTCGGCGAACGTCTTCAAGGACATTTGGGTCACTCCATAAGGTCGATAAAAAGGGCGCGGAAACCCACGGTCCCCGCGCCCTCGGGGGCCTGGAACCGGCCGCCGCATCGGTGAAGCGGTGGCCGGACCCGGATGGATCAGGCTGCGACGTGCAGCACGTCCTCACCCTTGTTCCAGTTGCACGGGCACAGCTCGTCGGTCTGCAGGGCGTCGAGCACGCGCAGGGTTTCCTGCGGGTTGCGGCCGACGTTCAGGCCGTTGATGGTGACGTGCTGGATCACATTGTCCGGATCGACGATGAAGGTGGCGCGCAGCGCGACCGCTTCATCGGCGTGGACGATGCCCAGCGCATCCGCCAGCACCTTGCCGTTGTCGGCCAGCCACGGGAAATCCGCCTTGGCGAGCTGCTCGTCCGACTTGCGCCAGGCGAGGTGGACATGGGCGGTGTCGGTCGACGCGCCGATCAGCACGGCGTCGCGGTCCGCAAAGTCCTGCTTCAGGTCGCCATAGCCGACGATCTCGGTCGGGCAGACGAAGGTGAAGTCCTTCGGCCAGTAGAAGATCACCTTCCACTTGCCGGGGAAGCTGTCGTGGCTCAGCGTCTCGCCGGCCGGGAGCGCATTGGTGCCCTGCTGGACGGGAACGGTGAATTCGGGAAGTTTATCGCCAACGGTAAGCATCAATATCTCCTCTTGGGGGACGGTGGAAAAACGGGTCGCCGCGGTGCGATGCCGCGCCGTGACTGCGATATGCTGTCTAACGGGGTGGATTAAAGTTATCCAATCGATTATTCCGGTTCCATTGATCGATTAAGGCGTTCAGCCCATGTCCACCTACCTGCCGACTCTCAAGCAATTGCAATATCTGGTCGCGCTCAGCGAGCACGGCCATTTCGGCCGCGCGGCTGATGCTTGCTTCGTCACCCAGTCCACTCTGTCGGCCGGGATTCGCGAGCTCGAATCGCTGATCGGCATCACGCTGGTCGAGCGCACCCGGCGGGTGGTGCGGTTCACCCCGCTCGGCGAATCGATCGCGGAAAAGGCACGCAAGGTGCTGCGCGAGGCCGAGGAACTGAGCGACATGGCCCGCGCCGCCGGCAAGCCGCTTTCCGGCGAGATGCGGATGAGCGTGATCCCCACCATCGCGCCCTTCCTGTTGCCGCGCATCCTGCCGCGCCTGCGCCGCGAGCGCCCGGAACTGAAACTCTATCTGCGCGAGGAGCCAAGCGGCGCGGCCTGCGAATCCCTGCACCGCGGCCAGGTCGATTGCGTGCTGCTCGCCCTGCCCTATGCCTGCGGGGAGATCGAGGCGGCGCCGCTGTTCGACGACCGGCTGTTCGTGGCCTTCCCCAAGGGCGAGCCGCACGATCCGCCGCCGTCCATCCCGCCCGAGGCGATCGACGAGACCCGCCTGCTGCTGCTGGAGGACGGGCATTGCCTGAAGGATCATGCGCTGGCGGCCTGCAACCGGCCGGAATTGCGGGCGGAGGCGACCATGCTGGGCACATCGCTGCACACGCTGGTGCAGATGGTCGATAACGGGCTGGGCATCACCATGCTGCCGGAAATGGCGCTGAACGCGGGCATATTGGACAATACAGACATTATCGCCCGGCCGTTGGATGCCGATCATCCGTCTCGCCAGATCGCGCTGGCATGGCGGCGCGGCAGTCCTCGCCACAAGGATTTTGAATTGCTTGCGGGGATTTTGCGCGCTGCTGGCTAATCGACTCGTCCATGAAACGAAATCACTCGTCGCGCGTAGATTGAGATCGGACGTGCGCGCAGGCTATGTTTCACACTCCTGCGACAAACCGGAGAGTGCCCATGACGAAAACCTCAACTATTGCATTATTGTTGATGTCGACTTCGCTTCTGCTTCCCGCCGCCGCGCCGGCGGCGATGCAGGATCAGGCGGCGGCTGCGGCCGATGCCGCCAATCCCGTCGTCGGCGGCGCGGAAATGCTGCCCACCAGGACGATCGTCGAGAATGCGTCCGCATCCTCCGATCACAGCACGCTGGTCGCCGCCATCAAGGCGGCCGGGCTGGAGCAAACATTGTCCGGCCCCGGCCCCTTCACCGTGCTGGCCCCTTCCAACGAAGCCTTCGGCCGCCTTGCGCCGGGCACGATGGACGCGCTGCTGAAGCCGGAGAATAAGGAAACGCTGGTCAAGGTGCTGACCTATCATGTCATCCCGGGCGAGTTCTCGTTCGAGCAGCTGATGGCCAAGGCGCATGAAACCGGCGCGGCGGCCCAGCTGACCACGGTGGAAGGCGAGCCGCTGACCCTGTCCATGGAAGGCGAGGCGCTGAAGATCAGCGACGTGAACGGCAACGCGAGCTACATCGCCCAGCCTGACGTCAAGCAGTCAAACGGTGTCATCCATGTCGTCAACGGCGTGCTGCTGCCGAAACTGAACTGAGCATCGGCGCGGGGGGGCGGCCTTTTTCCGCCCGCCCGCGCCATCGCCTGCCCTCAATCCGGCCTGCGCCAGCGGTCCGCCGCCACATCGTCCGCCTCGCGCGCGTCCACCCAATGACTGCGGTCGCCGAAGCGTTCGCGCTTCCAGAAGGGCGCGTCCGTTTTCAGCCGGTCGATCAGGAAAGCGCAGGATTCGAGCGCCGCCGCGCGGTGCGCCGATGCGGTGGCGACCAGCACGATGCGTTCACCCGCCCCCAGCGCGCCGATCCTGTGGATCAGCACCACACCGATGAGCGGCCAGCGGCCCGCCGCTTCATCCGCCAGCGCGCGCAGCATCCGGTCCGTCATCGCCGGATAATGATCGAGGAACAATTCGGTCAGGCCGCCGTCGCCGCGCACCTGCCCGACGAAGCTGGCGACCGCGCCCCCGCCCAGCGCCTCCAGCCGCGCCAGCTCGATGGCGGGATCGAAATCCCCGGGCTGGACGCGTATCTCGATCATCCGCCCGTCACCGGCGGGAACAGCGCGATTTCCCGCGCCCCGGCTATTGCGGCCTCCGGGCCGGCGAAAGCATGGTCGATGGCGGCGCGGATCCGCTCCGGCGCGGCGAAAGCCTCCGCATAGCCGCCGCCCCGCCCGGCCAGCCAGCCCAGCAGGTCCGCCACCGTGACGACCCCGGCAGGCGGCTCCGCGCGCTCCTGCGCGATGCCGATCCGCTCGCGCACCCAGGCGAAATAGAGGATGTCGACCGCCATGCCCGTCAATCCATGTGGCGGACGCCGACGCGCAGATAATCCCAGCCGGTGATCGTGGTCAGCACCGCCGCCACCCATAGCGAGGCGAGGCCGACCTGGTGCACCCACGGCCAGTCGACCAGCGCGCCGGCAAGGATCAGCGCGCCCAGCGCGACCATCTGGAAAGTCGTCTTCCACTTGGCGAGGGTGCTGACCGGCACCGAGACGCTGAGCTGGGCCAGGAATTCGCGCAGGCCCGAGACCGCGATCTCGCGCACCAGGATGACCAGCGCGGGGATCACGTGCCAGCCGGACACCAGCGGATGACCGGCGACGACATCCTCGGTGGAAATCAGCATGACGATGACGGCGGCGACCATGATCTTGTCGGCGATGGGGTCGAGAAAAATGCCCAGCCGCGACACCGCGCCCTGCGCGCGGGCAAGATAGCCGTCGAAATAATCGGTGATCCCCATCGCCACATAGAGCGCGAAGCCCAGCGCATAGCCCATGCGCCAGCCGGGATACCACAGCAGCGCGACGAGCAGGGGCAGCGCGAAGATGCGCGACAGCGTCAACAGATTCGGAACGGTCAGCATGGTCGTTGCATCAACCCGGAAAACGAGCGCGAAAAGCGGATTTGGTCCCCAAGGATGGCCGGGCTATACGCATTGTACAAGCCCATCAATCAGCGGACGACCTCCCCCTTTATGCAGACATCGATACGGCTTCTAGGGCAGCGTCGCTTTCTGCCCCTTTTCGTCACGCAATTGCTCGGCGCCTTCAACGACAATCTGTTCAAGACGGCGATGGTGCTGTTCGTCACCTACCACGTCTATTCGGACCCGACGCGCGAAACCCAGTTCAACGCCATCGCCACCGGGCTGTTCATCCTGCCCTTCTTCCTGCTCTCCGCGCTGTCGGGCCAGCTGGCGGACACGCGGGACAAGGCGCGAATCATCCGGCTGGTGAAGACGGCGGAAATCGCCATCATGGTCGTCGGCGCGATCGGCCTGACGCTGGCCGATTCCCCCACATTCGGCCAGTTCTCCATTCCGCTGATGCTGGGCGCGGTGCTGGCCATGGGGGTGCATTCCACTTTCTTCGGGCCGATCAAATACGCCATCCTGCCTCAGCATCTGCAGCCGGACGAGGTGCTGGGCGGCACCGGGCTGGTGGAAGCGGGCACCTATATCGCGATTCTCGCCGGCACCGTGCTGGCCGGGCTGATCGACGCGCAGGCGGCGGCGGTGGGCGTGCTGATCGTCGCGGTGCTGGGCTGGTTCAGCGGCCGCCAGGTGCCGCCCGCGCCGCCCGTGGTCCCGCCCGAACCGCTGGACTGGCACATCGTGCGCGCCTCCATCCGCCTCGTCTCGGCGACGATGCACATTCCCCGGCTGTTCCTGGCGATCTGCTCGATCAGCTTTTTCTGGACCATCGGCGCGGTGCTCATCATCCAGTTCCCGCCCATCGTGAAGAATGTGCTGACCGCCAACGAGCAGGTGGCCAGCCTTTTCCTCGGCATCTTCTCGGTCGGCGTCGCGATCGGATCGATCATGGTCAACCGGCTGCTGAAGGGGCAGGTTTCCGCGCGCTTCTCACCGATTTCGGTGATCGTGATGGGCGGCTTCATCCTGCTGTTCCACTTCGTCACCAAATCATGGGTCGGCGATGTCGGCGACGATCTCTACAACCTGCGCGATTTCGTCGGCCATGCCGGCGCGCCGCTGCTGATCCTGAGCCTGCTGGGCGTGGCGATTGCCGGCGGCATGTTCGTGGTGCCACTCTACGCCTTTCTCACCACCACGGTGGGCAAGGACGAAACGGCGCGCACCGTTGCGGCCAACAACATCGTCAATTCAGGCGCGATGGTGGCCGGATCACTGCTCGCCTTCGGGTTGAGCGCGCTCGGCGTGTCGGCGGTGGACCAGTTGCTGGCGATCACCGCCATGTGCTTCGTCTCGGCGTGGATCGCCTGGAAGCTCCACCTCGCCTGCGATTGATCAGGCGATGAAGCTGTAGAAGCTGATGAAGAATGCGGTGAAGCTGAGCGCGAACAGCTTCCAGTCCTTGTCGTCGTCCCGCTCGGCGCGCGGTTTTTCGAACACCGACGGCGGCAGCGAGCGGCGAAAAGGATGGCGGGCGGCTTCGTTGGTCAAAACAAGGTAGCGTCTCATGGCATGATGTTAACGCTTTATTTACCAGATCGGCTACAGCTTAAATATGGTTAACAGCCTTTGTGTCGATTTGAAACAAACAATTGATTTTATTATAAAAACATCAAATATTTGGTGACAAAAGCAAAGCCGGGGTCGCGTAGTCTTGATCGAGATCGATATCCGCTTCGAACGTCCGGCCGCCGCGCTGGAGCCGATGATCACCTCTTATTATTTCGTGTCGGTCGCCGGCCCGGCGGACGCCAGCGTGATCGACCTTCTCCACCCGGAATGGGCCAACATCCGCTTCGTCAGCGGCCCGGCCTGGCAAATGCGGTCGGACGAGGGGGCGTTTGTGGATGCGCCGCCCGCCGCGCTGTTCGGCCCCACCAGCAAGGCGCGGATGATCCGGGGCGGACCGGGGATGATCACCGGCATCGGCCTGACCCCGCCCGGCTGGCGGCGGCTGATCGGCACGGACGCGTCGCAGATCGCCAATAGCTTCATCGACCTGGCAAGGCTGCCCGCGCTCGCAGCCCTGCCGCAGGCCGCGCAGGGCTGCGCCACCGACCGCGACCGCGCCGACCGGCTGGATGCGGCGATCCTCGCCATTGCGGAGCCGGCGCCCGCGGTCCGCACCGCGCAGGCGCTGGCGGCGCTGCGTGACCCCGCCATCACCGATGTGGAGGCGTTCGCCGCCGCCGTCGGCCTGTCGACGCGCCAGCTGGAGCGGCTGTGCCGCCGCGATTTCGGCTTCACGCCCAAATTGTTGCTGGCGCGGCAGCGCTTCCTGCGCACGCTCGGCCGGATGCGTGAGCGGCTGGACGAGCCCTGGGTGTCGCTGATCGATTCGGCCTATGTCGACCAATCGCATTTCAATCGGGATTTCCGGCGCTTCATGGGCCTGTCGCCCAGCGAATATTTCGCCCTGCCCCGCGTCATGCTGGAACCCGCCGGGGTCGCGCGCCACGCGCGGCTGGGCGCGCCGCTGCAGGGGCTGCACCGATGACCATGTGGGGAATGGTGGAGCCTAGGGGGATCGAACCCCTGACCTCTACACTGCCAGTGTAGCGCTCTCCCAGCTGAGCTAAGGCCCCATATCCGGCGATCCGCGCTGTCGCGGATCGCGGTGGTGGCGCTGCCTTTATTCAGGCAACGCCGCCAATGCAACAATCAATGCTCGTCGTCGTCATCCTTGGTGGCGACGCCCAGATCGTCATCGCCGCCCAGATCGACCTCGTCGTCGGGCGATTCTTCCTCGTCCTCGTCGATGTCCAGATCGTCATCGACCAGGTCGCTATCGTCCTTCTTGGCCTCGATATCCTTCTTGGGGGCATCGAACGGCAAGGGCTGCTTGGATTTCAGGATCGGTTCCGGCTCCCACACATTCCCGCATTCGATGCAGGTCACCGGGTGATCCTTTTCCAGATCGTAGAAACGCGTACCGCATTTGGGACAGGTCCGTTTGGTGCCCCATTCAGGCTTCACCATGTGTCGCCAGCCTCCAGTAGAAATGAAAGGAGCGGCGCACCGCCATGGGTGATGCTCCGCTGAACGCCGCGCGCCTTGCCATAGCACGGGGCCGCTGTCAAAAGCCGGGTCGCTTTCCTTACCCCTTCGAGAATCGCGAGCTTGCATGTCTTCAGCGCCCGCCCGATCCATGTCCTTCCAGCATAGCGGGCCGCTTTGCGGCGCGGTGCGCGTTCCCGGCGACAAATCGATCAGCCACCGCGCGCTCATGCTGTCCGCGCTGGCCGTGGGCGAAAGCGTGGTGGAGGGCCTGCTGGAGGGCGAGGACGTGCTCGCCACCGCCGCCGCCATGCGGGCGATGGGCGCGCATATCGAAAGGCGCGCCGACGGCCGCTGGCATATCCAGGGCGTCGGCGTGGGCGGGCTGACGCAGCCCGCCGCCCCGGTGGAGATGGGCAATAGCGGCACCTCCACCCGGCTGCTGATGGGGCTGGTCGCCAGCCACCCGATCAGCGTCACCTTCACCGGCGACGCATCGCTTTCCGGCCGGCCGATGGGCCGGGTGATCGACCCGCTGACGCTGATGGGCGCCGATATCTCGGCCAGCCCGGGCGGGCGGCTGCCGCTGACGGTGCGCGGCACCCGCCCGGCGGCGCCAATCCGCTACACGCTGCCCATGGCCTCGGCACAGGTGAAATCGGCCATCCTGCTGGCCGGGCTGAACACGCCCGGCACCACCCAGGTGATCGAGCCGGTGCCGACGCGCGACCATAGCGAGCGGATGCTGCAGGGTTTCGGCGCGGAACTGACGGTGGAAACAGACGCCGGCGGCACCCGCACCATCTCCGTGAAGGGCGGGGCGGAATTGCGCGCGCAGCATATCACCGTCCCCGGCGATCCGTCTTCGGCCGCATTCCTGGTGGTCGCCGGGCTGATCGTTCCCGGTTCCGCCGTCACGGTGGAGAATATCGGCATCAACCCCACCCGCGCCGGGCTGTTCGGCATATTGCAGGCCATGGGCGCGGACCTGACGATGACCAACCGGCGCACCGTGGGGGGAGAGCCGGTCGCCGACATCGTCGTGCGCCATTCCCCGCTCACCGGCATCGCCGTGCCGGAGGCGGTCGCCCCCAGCATGATCGACGAATATCCGGTGCTGTTCGTCGCGGCCGCGCTGGCCGGGGGCCGCACCGTGATGCGCGGGCTGGATGAGCTGCGCGTCAAGGAATCGGATCGCATCGCCGTGATGGCGCGGGGCCTGAGGGCAATCGGTGCGCGGGTGGAGGAACTGCCGGACGGGCTGATCGTCGACGGCACGGGCGGCGCGGCGCTGGCCGGCGGCGCGACCATCGCGGCGGAACTGGATCACCGCATCGCGATGAGCTTCACCGTGGCCGGGCTGGTCGCCGACGCGCCGGTGACCATCGACGACGTCGCGCCGGTCGCCACCAGCTTCCCCAATTTCTTCGACCTGATCGGCCGGTTGAGGGCCACGGCATGATCATTGCCGTCGACGGCCCCGCCGCCAGCGGCAAGGGCACCATCGCCCGCGCGCTGGCCGCCCATTACGGGCTGCCGCACCTCGACACCGGCCTGCTCTACCGCGCCGTCGGCCAGACCGTGCTCGACAATGGCGGCGATCCGGCCAGCGAGGCGGACGCCCTTGCCGCCTGCTCCTTTGCCGATGCGCTGCTGGCCGATGCCCGGTTACGCGGCGAGGATGCGGGCAAGGCCGCCTCCATCGTCTCCGCCCATCCGCTGGTCCGCGCCGCGCTGATCGCCCGGCAGCGCGCCTTTGCCGCCCAGCCCGGCGGCGCGGTGCTGGACGGCCGCGACATCGGCACGGTGATCGCGCCCGATGCGGACGCCAAGCTGTTCGTGCGCGCCACATCGGCGGTGCGCGCCCGGCGCCGGCACGAGGAAGCCCGCAAGGCCGGATCCACGATCAGCTACGACCGGATGCTCGCCGACATCAAGGCGCGCGACCTGCGCGACAGCACCCGCGCCACCGCGCCGCTGCGCCAGGCGGAGGACGCCGCGCTGCTCGACACCAGTTTTCTCTCCATCGACGCGGCGATCAGCCATGCGATCGAGCTGGTCGAAAAGCAGCTTGCCCGCCGCACGGGCTGACCCACCCGCCCACGCAAAAGCTTGCCGGATCGCCCGCGCTTCGCTATAGCGCGCCCCGTCCAGCGGATGTCCGACGTTCGTGGAGGAAGGCGCGGAGTGGCCGGGCGGCGTTGCCGTCGCCTCTCACGCGCCCTTTTCGCATATATGCGGCTTGCCTTCACGGTCATCGGGTGCGCGCGGGATGCTGCGCCGGCATTCGGCCGCCGCGGCACTTTGGCCAAGACCACCGGAGACAACCGGTTGGCCAGCAACAGTATGTAGGACAATATTTTTATGGCCTCAACGGCAAACCCGACCCGCGACGATTTCGCCGCGATGCTCAACGAATCGCTGGGCGGCGAACATGAAGGCTTTGAAGGCCGCGTCGTCAAAGGCACCGTCACCGGAATCGAGAACGACATGGCCGTCATCGACGTCGGCCTGAAATCCGAAGGCCGCGTCGCGCTGCGCGAATTCGCCGCGCCGGGCCAGAAGGCGGAGCTGAAGATCGGTGACGAAGTCGAGGTTTATGTCGACCGGGTCGAGAACGCCCATGGCGAAGCGATGCTGTCACGCGACCGCGCCCGCCGCGAAGCCGCGTGGGACACGCTGGAAGCCGAATTCACCCAGACCGCCCGTGTCGAGGGCGTCATCTTCGGCCGCGTCAAGGGCGGCTTCACCGTCGACCTGAACGGCGCGGTGGCCTTCCTGCCCGGATCGCAGGTGGATATCCGCCCGGTGCGCGACGTCACCCCGCTGATGGACATTCCGCAGCCCTTCCAGATCCTGAAGATGGATCGCCGGCGCGGCAACATCGTCGTTTCGCGGCGCGCCATCCTCGAGGAAACCCGCGCCGAGCAGCGTTCCGGCCTCATCCTGTCGCTGGCCGAGGGCCAGGTGATCGACGGTGTGGTCAAGAACATCACCGATTACGGCGCGTTCGTGGACCTGGGCGGCATCGACGGCCTGCTGCACGTCACCGACCTCAGCTACAAGCGGGTCGGCCACCCGTCGGAAATGATCAACATCGGCGACAGCGTGCGCGTGCAGATCATCCGCATCAACAAGGACACGCAGCGCATCTCGCTGGGCATGAAGCAGCTGGAAAGCGATCCGTGGGAAGGCGCCGGCGCCAAATATCCGGTTGGCGCCAAGCTGTCGGGCCGCGTCACCAACATCACCGAATATGGCGCCTTCGTCGAACTGGAAGCGGGCATTGAGGGCCTCGTCCACGTCTCCGAAATGTCGTGGACCAAGAAGAACGTCCACCCCGGCAAGATCGTGTCGACCAGCCAGGAAGTCGAAGTCGTCATCCTCGAGGTGGATCAGGACAAGCGCCGCATCTCGCTCGGCCTCAAGCAGGCGCAGAGCAACCCGTGGGATGCCTTCGCCGCCGCCCATCCGGTCGGCACCGAAGTGGAAGGCGAGGTCAAGAACGCCACCGAATTCGGCCTGTTCATCGGCCTGGACAACGATGTCGACGGCATGGTCCACATGTCCGACATCGCCTGGGGCATTTCCGGCGAAGACGCGCTGAACCTGCACCACAAGGGTGAAACCGTGAAGGCGGTCGTGCTCGACATCGACGTGGAGAAGGAGCGCATCTCGCTGGGCATGAAGCAGCTGGAACGCGGCGGCCCCGCGGTCGGCGGCGCATCCACGGCGGACGCATCGCGCCTGGGCAAGAACAGCGTCGTCACCGTCACCGTGCTGGAAGTGCGCGACGGCGGCCTCGAAGTGCAGGCCGGCGACGATGGCGCAACCGGCTTCATCAAGCGCACGGACCTGGGCCGCGACCGCGACGAGCAGCGTCCGGAACGCTTCCAGGTCGGCCAGAAGCTGGACGCCATGGTGATCGGTTTCGACCGCTCCAAGAAGCCGAACTTCTCGATCAAGGCGATGCAGATCGCCGAAGAAAAGCAGGCCGTGGCGCAATATGGGTCTTCGGATTCCGGCGCTTCGCTGGGCGACATTCTGGGCGAGGCCCTGAAGGCGCGCGACAGCAAGAAGTAAGATACTCCCATCATTCGTTGATCGCGCCGATTCCCAAATTGGCGCGATCAACGGGTGATAATTTTCGATATGCGCTATGGCTATCCGGCGCAATTTATGATAAGAAAACCATTATTGGGCGCATCGTGCATTAAGTTGATCTTCATCGGCGATCCGAAAACGGACGGCGGTGCGGGAGGAGAGAAAAGGGGGATCCGGGCGACCGGAAGACCGCTGATTGATCGTCCCTCAGACCCGCTTGAAAGGAAACACATGATCCGCTCTGAACTCGTCCAGCTTCTGGGCAAGGACTATCCCGACCTGTCGACCCGTGAGATCGAAAAGATCGTCACGGTTTTCTTTGACGAAATCAGTGGCAGGCTTGCCGATGGCGGCCGCGTGGAACTGCGCGGTTTCGGCGCCTTTTCAACCCGTGCGCGGGATGCGCGCGCGGGCCGCAACCCCCGCACCGGCGAAACGGTGGATGTCGATGCAAAGCGCGTCCCCTATTTCAAGCCGGGCAAGGAAATGCGCGCGCGCCTGAACGTGTGACGCGCCCATCCGGCCCGGGCGATTCGCTCGCCCGGGCCGGATAGCCGCCAGCGCCGGCGCACCGTTTCACGCGCCCGTCCCCATCATTTACATGGCCATGCCATAGCCGAGGCGCTTGACGCCCGCGGGCCATTGCTGTTGTCGTCGATCCGTGCGGACGTGGCGAAACCGGTAGACGCAGCAGACTTAAAATCTGCTTTTCCTTTGAAAGTGCGGGTTCGAGTCCCGCCGTCCGCACCACCCCCTTCTCCATCGCCCCCCTTCCCCATAGCCTCCTCTTCTCCATCGCCAACGCCGGGGTTGGCGCGCTCGCCTCAGCCGCCTACCAAGGGCGGCATGGGATGTGAGACGCGCGTAAAAGGGTGGATTCGCCTGGCCGCGGCGCTGGCCGGCCTGTCGCTGCTGGCCGGGTGCGGCGCGCGCAACGACGAAGGGCCCGTGCTGGTCAGCGTGATCGGCGGCACGCCGACGCCGGTGGACCCAAACCGCATTCCGCCCGGTCCCGCCCAGTCCGCGCTGCTGGGCGCCACCGCGCAGGGCCTCGTCGCCTTCGACGCCACCGGACAGGTCGAGCCGGGGCTGGCCGAACGCTGGATCGTCACCGACGACGGGCTGAGCTACATCTTCCGCCTGCGCCGCCTGCGCTGGGACAATGGTAAGCCGGTGACCGCCACGGAGGTTGCCCGGCACCTGCGCGCCGCCATCGCCGCCGGCAGCCGGAACCCGCTGAAACACGCGCTCGAGGCGATTGACGAGATCGTCGTCATCACGCCGGAGGTGCTTGAAATCCGCCTCAGCACTCCGCGCCCGCCGCTGCTGCAGCTGCTCGCCCAGCCGGAACTGGCCATCCTGGCCGGGGGCAAGGGACTGGGGCCGTTCCGCGCGACCGCGCACAAGGGCTATGTGACGCTCGATCCGCTGCCCGAGCCCGTCGACGCGGACGAGGACCCCGCGCCGATCCCGCCCGAGCGCAGCCTCGTTCTGCGCGGCGAGCGGACCGCACTGGCGGTGGCCCGCTTCGCCAACCGCGATATCGACCTGGTGCTCGGCGGATCGGCGGCGGACCTCGCCATCGCCCGGGTCGCCAACCTGCCGGCCCGCCAGCTCCGGTTCGATCTGGCGGACGGCCTGTTCGGCCTCGCCGTCGTCCAGCAGGACGGGTTCCTGAAGGACGCCGCCAATCGCCGCGCGCTGGCCATGGCGGTGGACCGGCAGGCCATCGTCAACGCCTTCGCCGTGCCCGGCTGGCAGCCCGCCGTCGCGATCCTGCCGGCGCGCTTCCGCTCATCGGCGGACCCCGCCCTGCCGGACTGGGCGGCGCTGCCGCTCGACAGCCGCCGCCAGACCGCCAACGACACGGTAAGCCGTTGGCGCGCGCGGCAATCCGGCGGAATGCCGCCGCTCCGCCTCGCGCTGCCCGACGCCCCCGGCAGCGCGATGCTGTTTGCGATGATCGCGGCGGACTGGCGCAGCATCGGGATCGAAACCACCCGCGTCGCGTTCGATGCGGATGCCGACATCCGCCTTGTCGACCGCGTCGCCCCGGCCGACAGCGCGATCTGGTATCTGGCCGCCCTCGCCTGCCCGGCGCCCGGCGCCTGCGACCCGGCCGTCGCCGACGCGATCCGCGCGGTGCGCGCGTCCCCCACGCTGGCGGAACGCGGCCCGCGCCTCGCCGCCGCCGATGCCGCCGTCACCTTGTCCGCCGCATATATCCCCATCGCCCGGCCGATCCGCTGGTCGCTGGTCGCGCCACGGCTCAACCAGTTCCGCGAGAATCCCAGGGCCGTCCACCCGCTCGACCGGCTGCGCGGCAAGGCCAACTAGCGCACGCCCGCCTGCATCCCCATATCGGCGGCGGACATCAGGAGAGGACCGGCCATGCCGCTGACCCAGGAACAGATAGACCGCCTTGCCGGCGCCATCCCCGACATGGGGCGGGATCCCGCCTCCATCCGCCGGCGGATCGAGGCGATGGAGGCGCTGCTGGAGCGCATGTTCACGGTGCCGGGGCTGAACCGGCAGATCGGGCTGGATTCGATCGTCGGCCTGATCCCGGTGGTGGGCGATCTCATCACTGCCGCGATGGGCGCGTGGATCGTATGGGAAGCGCGCAACCTGGGCATGTCGAAATTCCAGCTGACCCGCATGGCGGCCAATATCGGCATCGATTCACTGGTCGGCGCGGTGCCGGTGGTGGGTGATCTGTTCGATTTCGTCTATCGGTCGAACAGCAAGAATCTGAAGATCATCAAGCGCCACCTCGACAAGCATCATCCGGCCACGGCGATCATCGATCATCGCCCGGCCGGGCAGTAGCGCCCGTCACGCCCCGCATTTTCAGCCGTCGCGCCAGATTTTCAGGCGGGCGCGGGCGGCCGCCCCGCCCTGATGCGCCGGGCAGCGCGCGGTGTGGAAGCCCGTGTCGAGGCACAGCCAGACCTCATCCAGCCAGCCCCGGCGATCCACCGTCACCCGCAGCATCGCCGCATCCATACCCGGATTGGCGCTGGCGAACGCCGCCGCGAACTGGCCGACGGTCAGCGCGGGCCGCCGCGACAGCGCCCGCATGTCGGGATAGCGGACCTGCCGGTACAGCGCAGTCGACCGGCTGAAATAGGCGGCCGGCGTGGTGCCCATGCAGCTGCCATGCTTCGCCCATTCATGCTGCAAAAGCTGCACGGACGGCGTGGCGCAGATGTGATCGCGGATCACCCGTTCGGGCAGGAGCGAAACCGCCGTGCAATATTGCGGCCATGCCTTGCCCCGCCCGTCCGGCCACAGGCCGTGGCCAGCGTATAGCCGCCGATCGGCAGGCGGCGCGCCGGCTCGGCATCGCCCGGTCCGTCCGGCTGCGGTCTGGGCAGGCGCTGCGGCGGCGTGCACTGGCTGGCCTGGGCCAGCGCGCCGCCCGGCAGGGCGATCAGCGCCAGCACCGCCAGCCTGCGCGCGATCACAGCGCCTCGAAATCCAGCCCGATGTCCGCGGCCGGCGCGGACTGGGTGATGCGGCCGGCGGAAATATAAGTGACGCCGGTGGCGGCGATCGCCCGGATGTTGTCCAGCCGCACGCCGCCGGATGCTTCTGTGGGCACGCGCCCGCCGATCAGCGTGACGGCGCCGCGCAGCGTCGGCGGGTCCATATTGTCGAGCAGCAGGTGCGTCGCGCCCGCGGCAATGGCCGGCTCGATCTGCTCCACCCGGTCCACCTCGACGATGATCCGGCCGATGCCGGCGGCGACCGCGCGCCGCACCGCCTCGCCAACCCCGCCCGCGACGGCGACATGATTGTCCTTGATCATCGCCCCGTCGTCCAGCCGCATCCGGTGGTTGGTCGCGCCGCCCATGCGCGTGGCGTATTTTTCAAGCACGCGCAGGCCGGGAATGGTCTTGCGGGTATCCAGCAGCGTCGCGCCCGTGCCCCGGATCACATCCACATAGGCGCGGGTCATGGTGGCGATGCCGGTCAAATGCTGCATGATGTTGAGCGCGGACCGTTCCGCCGTCAGCATGGCGCGGGCCTTGCCGTTGAGGCGCATCAGGTCCGCCCCCGCCGCCACCCGGTCGCCGTCCGCCGCCAGCAGCGCGATTTCCACATCCGGGTCGAGCGCGCGGAAGAAGGCGGCGGCGATTTCAAGCCCGGCGACGACCACCGGCTCGCGGCTGTCCATCACCCCCACAAAGCGCGCGGCGGCGGGGATGACCGCCGCCGAGGTGATGTCGCCGCCCTCGCCCAGATCCTCGACCAGCGTGGCACGCACGAAGGCGTCGCAATCGAAATCCGCAATGTCCGGCATGGCGCTCAATCCCCCGTCACCCTGGCCGGGCCGAGATCGCCCATGCCGACTGTGGCGGACGCCATGGCGAGCATCCGGTCCAGCGATTTCTTGGCGCGCAGCCGCAGCCCCTCCTCCATCTCGATGCGCGGTTCCAGGTCGCGCAGCGCGATGTAGAGCTTTTCCATCGTGTTCAGCGCCATATAGGGGCAGATGTTGCAGTTGCAGTTGCCGTCCGCGCCGGGCGCGCCGATGAACGTCTTGTGCGGCACCGCCTTTTCCATCTGGTGGATGATGTGCGGCTCCGTGGCGACGATCACGGTATCGCTGTCGGTCGATTTGGCGAATTCCAATATGGCGCTGGTCGAGCCCACCATGTCGGCATGGTCGAGCACATGGGGCGGGCATTCCGGGTGCGCGGCGACCGGCGCGCCGGGATGCTGCGCCTTCAGCTTCAGCAGCTCGGTTTCCGAGAAAGCCTCGTGGACGATGCACACGCCCGGCCACAGCAGCATCTCCCGCCCGGTCTTGCGGGCCATATAGCCGCCCAGATGCTTGTCGGGGCCAAAGATGATCTTCTGGTCCCTGGGGATCTGGCTCAATATCTTTTCGGCGGAAGAACTGGTGACGATGATGTCGCTCAGCGCCTTCACCTCGGCCGAACAGTTGATGTAGGTCAGCGCGATATGATCGGGGTGCGCCGCGCGGAAAGCGGCGAACTTGTCCGGCGGGCAGCTGTCCTCCAGGCTGCACCCGGCGTCCATGTCCGGCAGGATCACGATCTTTTCGGGCGAGAGGATCTTGGCCGTCTCGGCCATGAAGCGCACCCCGCAAAAGGCGATGACGTCCGCATCCGTGGCCGCCGCCTTGCGCGAAAGGTCCAGGCTGTCGCCGATGAAATCGGCGATGTCCTGAATTTCCGGCTTCTGGTAATAATGGGCCAGGATCACGGCGTTGCGCTCCTTGCGCAGCCGATCGATCTCGGCGCGCAGGTCGACCCCGACCAGACTGCCACCCATGCCGCGCCGTGCGTCCATCACCCTGTCCTCATTCTTCCATTCGTCGGCGCGCGCCTCAACGCGCGCCGCCCTCCCCTAATATGTCCTGCACCGGACGGGAACGGTCCATCTGCTCGGACGGGCCATTATCGCCTTCATCCGCAAAGCGGACCCGCACCGTCGCGTCCACCCCCGCCGCGCGCAGCGGCAGCGCGAAATTATTCTCCACCGCCCGCCGGGTGGCGTCCCGCGCCAGCCGCATGGTCAGCGGCGCCTGCGCCTGCTTCAGCAAATCCTCGCGGGCGCGGGCGCGGTTGGCGGAATCGAGCTGTTTCTCCGCGTCGGTCAGCGACATCAGCAGGCCGCCGCCATCATATTCGCGGATCTGGGCAAGGTCGACATCCGGCCCGCTCAGCTCGATCGGCGGCAGCGTGACGGTCAATTGCCGCGCCTGCGCATCCCAGCGCAGATCGCCGTCCTTCAATCTGGACAGATCGACCTCGTAGCGCACCATGCCGGGCATGATCATGGTCTTCTTCGCGCTCAGCCCGAAACGGTTCTGCTCGGACGTCACCACCGCGACATAGCGCGCGGCGAAGCTGGAAAGGCGGTTCTGCTCGCGCAGCCCGGCCAGGCTGGTCGCGACGATCGTCTCCGGCTTGGGGTCCAGCCGGTCGTTGACATAGGCGCGCAGCAGCCAGATGCCGCCCAGCACGAGCGCAACGGCGGCGGCCGCGCCGATCCAGCGGTTGCGCGCGCTCATGCGGTGCGCCGCCACAGATCGCCGTCGCGCGCCACCATGCCGCGCCGGTCGAGGTCGATCAGATGCGCCAGCACCGACTGGCCCGCCGCGCCGTGCAGCCGCGGATCGATGCCGACATACATGGCCTCGACCATCGCCGGGATGGCGCGGGCGCCGTCCGCCAGCAACCGCAATATCTGGCCCTCGCGCTGCTTGCGGTGCCCGGCCAGCCCGCGCACGAAACGCTGCGGCCGCTCGATCGGCTCGCCATGGGCGGGGTAATAGATGCGGTCCTCGCGCGCCATCAGCATATCCAGGCTCTCCATATAGGCCGCCATGTCGCCATCGGGCGGCGACACCACCGTGGTCGACCAGCCCATCACATGATCGCCGGTGAACAGCGCGCCGCTTTCCGGCAACGCATAGCAGAGGTGGTTGGAGGTGTGACCCGGCGTCGCCACCGCCTGCAGGGTCCAGTTGAACCCGGCGATGCGCTCACCATCCGCCAATATCCTGTCCGGCGCATAGCTGCGGTCGAAGGCGGCGTCGGCGCGCGGGCCGCTGTCGTCCAGCGCCAGCGGCGCGCAGCCGACGATCGCCCCGCCCGTCGCCGCCTTCAGCGCAGGCGCGGCGGGGCTGTGGTCGCGGTGGGTGTGGGTGCACAGGATGGCGGCCACCGTCTCCCCCTTCACCGCCGCGACCAGCGCGGCGATGTGATCGGGGTCGTCGGGGCCAGGGTCGATCACCGCCACCTCGCCATGGCCGACAATGTAGGTTTCCGTGCCGCTATAGGTGTAGGGCGACGGATTGGGCGCGAGCACGCGGCGCACCAGCGGCTCAAGCGTCACGACGCGCCCGGTGGGATGTTCGTCCATGCCCCCGATGTGGCATGTCCTTCGCCGGACGCAAGCCTTTGCCGGCGCAAACGCCCTATTTGCGGCTGCGCAGCTCCGCGATCTTGGCTTCCAGCGCCGCCACGATGCGCGAGCGCTGGTCCGCGCTCAGATCGGTCTCGTCGGCAATGTCGGCCTTGGCCTCGGTCAACCCCTCGATCAGCGAGGAGCGGATCTGCGCCGCATCGACGCCCTTGCCGCCGCACACCATCACATGGGTGCGCCGGGTGCGGTTCGCGCCCGCGCCCGCCTGCGCGTCCGCCGACACATTGACGTCGGCGGTGCCGCAGCCCGCATCCTTCAGCGCATCGCGGCTGATGCCGTCGAAATTGATGCCCTTGATCGCGGCGACCGCGGAGGCGATGGCGGAATCCGGGTCACGGCCGCTGTGCACGATCCGCACGGTGCGGATGGTCTTTTCCGCTTCCTGCGGCGGCTGCGGCGCTTCGGCCTGCTCCGCGGCCTGAGCGGCGGCGGCTGCCGCCTGCTCGGTCGCATCCGCCGCAGCCTCGGCCGCGTCGGCGGCGGCTTCTGCCGCGGCACTGGCCGCTTCCGCCGCCGCATCCTCGGCATCCCGCGCGTCGGCGACGGCCTGGTCCTGCTTGATGATCTTCACGCGGACCTGCTTTTCCACCTTCTTCGTCGTCTCGGCCGCGATCCCGCCCGATGCGGTCAGCGTCAGCCCGCCCAGCACCACTGCGCCCACCATCAATGCGCCCAGCCGCGTGCGCGTGGCGGTGCGCTCCCCCGCTCCCATCATCTTCAGTCTCCTTTTGAGTTGGTCCTTGGCGCCGATGGCGCAGGCGGCGGCCGGCACGCGGTCGCAGGCCGATTTCACCAGCGCGGACGCATAGGCCTGCCGCTCCCCGGCCCCGGCCCCGGTCAGCACGATGGCGTCGCAGGCCAGTTCCTGGTCGATGCGGAACGCCCGGTAGGCGCGGTGCGCCAGCGGGTTGAACCAGTGCAGGGACAGGATGGCGAGCGCGGCCAGATTGGCTGAAATGTCGCAGCGGCCATGGTGGGTCATCTCATGGCGCATCGCGAGGGCCAGTTCGCCCGCCTCATAACGCGTGCGATAATCCTGCGGCAAAACCACCGTCTTGATGAAGATGCCGGCGGCAAAGGGGCCGCGCGCCAGCGGGCTGGCGCACACCTCGACACCCGGGCCGTCCAGCGCGGGCAGCGGCGTGGCCTTGGCCAGCACGTCCCGCATCAGCCGGCGATATTGCAGCAAATGCCAGCCGAAATAGGCGATAGCCCCGGCCACCCAGATGAGCAGCGCCAGCAGGCCCCAGTCGACCATGCTCTCGACGGCGGCGGGCGCGGCCATGACCGGATGCGCGGCGCGGCCGATGCCGGAAAGGTCGATCACCACCGGCAGCGCGGCGATGCCCGGCGTGCCAAGGTCCGGCAGGGGCGGCAGCACCATGCGCGCCGCCGGCAGCAGCCAGAGCAGATAGGCGGCGCGCGGGCCGAATGCCGCCGCCACCGGCCGCCTGGCGGCCAGCACGAACAGCATCAGCAGGCTGCTGGCGACCAGCGTCTCGACGATCCAGCCGGTCATGACCGGAGCGCCTTCAGCAACGCCTCGATCTCGGCGATGTCGGCATCGCTCAGGTCGTCGCGCGCGGCGAGATGGGCGACGAGCGGCGTCACCTTGCCGCCGAACAGCCGGTCCACCAGCCGGCGCGATTCGCGGGCGACATAATCGCCGCGCTCTATGGCCGGGCGGTAGAGATAGCGGCGGCCATCCTCCTCGTGGATCAGCGCGCCCTTCGCCAGCAGGCGGGACAGCAGCGTCTTGACGGTGCGGACGTTCCAGTCGCGCGACGGCCCGGCGCGGTCGGCCACCTCATTGGCGGTCAGCGGACTTTCCGTCCACAGCACCTCCATCACCGCATATTCAGCGTCACTGATCCGTTCAGCCATCGCAACCTCCCCGACCACATCTGTAGTCTTACATGACTACATGTGTAATCGCAAGACTGAACGGTGAATGAACGGGCGATCGGGCCGGTCTGTCGGCGCTTCTTACAGTCGGGCTGTCGGTTAACGCGTTGCTCACTATCGAAACCGGCGGCAATCGCGCAGGTGCGCATTCTGGCACGGAGGGTGCAACACTCTGATTGTTCCGAAGTATCCGCTTCAAAAGGGGGCGGGCCAGCAGCTTCTCCGGTCTCGCGCTGGCCCGCCCTCACCCGGAACCCCAGCCCCCGACATCAGACGACAGACCGGCCCGCGCACCGTGCGGGGCGCGCGCAGCACGCGCCGTGCGGCGGCGCGCATCATCCTTCAACGAAAAAAGGGGGCGTCAGCCCGCGCGGGCAACGCCCTTTTCGGCGAAAAGCTCGCTCAGTTCCCCGGCTTCGTACATTTCCATCATGATGTCCGATCCGCCGACGAACTCGCCCTTCACATAAAGCTGGGGGATGGTCGGCCAGTCGGAAAATTCCTTGATGCCCTGGCGGATGCCCTGGTCCTGCAGCACGTCGACGCTTTCATAGGCGACGCCCAGATGATCGAGGATGGCGACCGCGCGGCTGGAAAAGCCGCATTGCGGGAAAAGCGGCGTGCCCTTCATGAACAGCAGCACGTCGTTCGCATTCACCAGTTCGCCGATCCGCGCCTGTGCGTCGTCGGTCATCGTCAGCCTCCTTTAGTCCGGAACCCCGGTGGTCAATTGCAGGGCGTGGAGCGCCCCACCCATCCGGCCGCCCAGCGCGGCATAGACCGCCTGATGCTGCCGGACACGGGAAATCCCGCGAAAACTCTCAGCCGTGACCCGCGCGGCATAATGATCGCCGTCCCCGGCAAGGTCGGTGATCTCCACCGTCGCGTCGGGAATACCCGTGCGGATCAGCGTCTCGATCTCGTCGGCGGCCATGCCCATGACGCGCCCTTACTGCGCCTCGATGAACTGGCGGCGGGCCTCGACCATCCGCTCGTCCAGCGCGCGGCGGATGGTGTCGCCGTCAATCTCCACGCCGGCGGAGGTGAGATCGCCCAGCAGCTTGCGGATCACGTCCTCATCGCCCGCTTCCTCGAAATCGGCGCGGATCACCGCCTTGGCATAGGCGTCCGTCTCTTCGGGGGTCAGGCCCATCTTCTGCGCCGCCCACTGGCCGATCAGCCGGTTGCGGCGGGCGATGATCTTGAACTGGATCTCCGCATCGCGGGCATGTTGCGTCTCGAAAGCGCGTTCGCGATCGTCAAAGCTGGTCATGGCGGTCCTTCATGCTTTCAATGGTCGGGAGTCGAGATAGGCATCGGGGCGGCCCGGCGCAACGGCACTAGCCGCCGATCGTGACGACCAGCTTGCCGATGGCGGCCCGCCCCGCCATTTTGGCGATGGCGTCTCCGGCGCGGTCCAGCGGGAAAGTCTCGGTCACGCGCGGGCGGATGCGCCCTTCGCCCCACAGGGAGAACAGCCGCTCGACATGCGCCTGGTTGGCGCGCGGATCGCGCATGGTGAAAGCGCCCCAGAACACGCCGCACACATCGCAGCTTTTCAGCAGCGTCAGGTTCAGCGGCAGGCGCGGAATGCCCGCCGGGAAGCCGACGACCAGATAGCGCCCCTCCCACGCGATCGCGCGCAGCGCCGGCTCGGCATAGTCGCCGCCGACCGGATCGTAGATCACGTCAGCGCCGTTCGGCCCCACCTTTTCCTTGAACAGGTCGGCCAATGCCTTGGACTGCGCCTTGTCGAAGGGCGCGCGCGGATAGACCAGCACGTCATGCGCCCCGGCCTCGCGCGCGGCGGCGGCCTTTTCTTCCGAGGACACGGCAGCGATCACGCGCGCGCCAAAGGCCACGCCCAGCTCGATGGTCGCCAGCCCGACGCCGCCCGCCGCGCCCAGCACCAGCAGGGTCTGCCCGGCCTGCAGCCGCCCGCGATCGAGCAGCGCGTGGATGGACGTGGCATAAGTGAGGAGCAGCGCGGAAGCCTCGATCATCGATGCGCCGTCCGGCACGCGGAACGCGCGGCCGGCGGGCACCGCCACCTTTTCGGCCAGCCCGCCAGACGTGGTCAGCGCGATCAGCCGGTCGCCCACCGCCCAGCCGGTTACGCCCTCGCCCACCGCCTCGACCACGCCCGAAACCTCGCCACCCGGCGCAAAGGGCCGCTCTGGCCGGAACTGATATTTATCCTCGATGATGAGCACGTCGGGATAGTTGATCGCGCAGGCGGTGACGGCGACCAGCAACTCGCCCTTGCCGGCGACGGGATCGGCCACCTCAGCCAGTTCGAGCGTTTCCGGTCCGCCCGGTGCGCGGGACAACAGCGCCTTCATGCCGATATCCTTCCCGCCGCGATCACAGCCATGGCTGGCTGGCCGCGCGCTGCGCCTCGAACGCGGAGATGCTGGCGTCCATCGCCATGGTCATGCCGACTTCGTCCAGCCCGTTCAAAAGGCAATGCTTGCGAAACGGATCGATCTCGAACGCGAACCGGTCCTGAAACGGAGTCGTCACCATCTGCCGCTCCAGGTCGATCTCGATCGGGTGGGTGCGCGCCACTTCCATCAGCCGGTCGATCACCGGCTGGGGCAGCACCACCGTCAATATGCCGTTCTTGAAGGCGTTGCCGGAGAAGATGTCGGAATAGCTGGGGGCGATCACCGCGCCGATGCCCAGATCGCCCAGCGCCCAGGCCGCATGTTCGCGGCTCGATCCGCAGCCGAAATTGTCGCCGGCGATCAGGATCGGCGCGCCGGCATAGGTCGGGTCGTCGAACACATTGCCGGCTTCGCGCCGCACGGTTTCGAACGCGCCGCGCCCCAGCCCCGCCCGGCTGATCGTCTTCAGCCAGCGCGCCGGGATGATGACGTCGGTGTCCACATTCTTGCGGCCGAACGGATAGGCGCGGCCGCTGATGGTGGTGACGGGCTTCATTGCGCAACCGCCCCCGGCGCGGGCAGCACGGGCGCCGCCGGGCCGGCCTGGGCAAGCCGGTGGTTGCGCGCGCTGGCCGCATAGGCGGCGAGACCGCTGATCGCGGCCCCGGCAATCAACAGGAACAATGCCTTTTTCACGCCGTCCGCCCCCCCATCAAATCCCGTACATCGGTCAGCCGCCCGGTCACCGCCGCCGCCGCCGCCATGGCGGGCGACACCAGATGAGTGCGCGCGCCCGGCCCCTGACGGCCCACGAAATTGCGGTTGGAGGTGGAGGCGCAACGCTCGCCCGCCGGCACCTTGTCCGGGTTCATGCCCAGGCAGGCCGAACAGCCCGGCTCGCGCCATTCGAAACCGGCTTCCTTGAAAATCCGGTCGATCCCTTCCTGCTCGGCCTGGCGCTTGACCAGCCCGGAGCCGGGCACGACCAGCGCCTGCTTGATGCCGCCTGCGATGCGGCGGCCGTTGACCACGGCGGCGGCGGCGCGCAGATCCTCGATCCGGCTGTTGGTGCAGCTGCCGATGAAGATATGCTCCACCGCCACGTCCTGCATCCGCTGGCCGGCCTGAAGCCCCATATAATCCAGCGATTTGCGCGCCGCTTCCTGCTTGGAAGGATCGGCAAAGCTCTCCGGGTCGGGCACGACGCCGGCAATGCCCACCACATCCTCCGGGCTGGTGCCCCAGGTGACGCTGGGCGAGATGGCGGCGGCGTCGAATATCTCGGTGCGGTCATAAACCGCGCCGGCATCGGTCGGCAGGGTGCGCCAATAGGCGACGGCGGCATCCCAGTCCGCGCCGCGCGGCGCCATCGGCCGCCCCTTCAGATAGGCGAAGGTCGCATCGTCCGGCGCGATCAGCCCGGCCCGCGCGCCCGCCTCGATCGACATGTTGGAGACGGTCAACCGCCCCTCGATCGACATGGAACGGATGGTCGAGCCGGTATATTCGATGACATGGCCGTTGCCGCCCGCGGCGCCGATCCGCCCGATCACGGCAAGGATCATGTCCTTCGGACCCACGCCGAAACCCAGCGTGCCGTCGACGCGGATCTCCATGGTCTTCGCCTGCTTCAACAGCAGCGTCTGGGTGGCCAGCACATGCTCCACCTCGCTGGTGCCGATGCCGAATGCCAGCGCGCCCAGCGCGCCGTGCGCCGCGGTGTGGCTGTCCCCGCACACCAGCGTGCAGCCCGGCAGGGTAAAACCCTGTTCCGGCCCCACCACATGGACGATGCCCTGCTCCGGCGCGGAAGCGTCGATATAGCGGATGCCGAAGGCGGGCGCATTGGCCTCCAGCGCCGCCAGCTGCGCCGCGCTTTCCGGGTCGGCGATGGGAATACGCTTGCCCGCCGCGTCCAGCCGCGCCGTGGTCGGCAGATTATGGTCGGGCACCGCCAGCGTCAGGTCCGGCCGCCGCACCGGCCTGCCGGCCACGCGCAGCCCCTCGAAAGCCTGCGGGCTCGTCACCTCGTGGACAAGGTGGCGATCGATATAGATCAGGCAGGTGCCGTCATCGCGACGGTCGACGACATGGGCGTTCCATATCTTTTCGTAGAGGGTGCGGGCTTTGCTGGTCATCAGGTCGCTCTATCGGCTTCGCGCCGCGCGGGAAAGCAAGCTTTGCTTAACGGGCGGCAATCCGCGCCCCGGAAGCACGATTTTCGTCCAGCTTCAACCAGTCATGCCGCTCCTGGCCGTACAGCATCTCCAATATCTCGAGCTGGAAGGCGCTCGGCCGGTTGCTCTGCGAATTCCACAGCACGGCCACGCCGGACCGGGTGACGGGATCGAACAATATGGTGGAGCGATAACCCTGCACCGCGCCCTGATGGCCGATCAGCCGGTGCCCGGCATAATCATAATCGCGCCAGCCGAGCGCATAGTGCGATTGCCCCATGGCGCGGGAAAAATCGCCGTTGCGGCGGTCCGTCGCCACGCGCGGGCGGTGGATCTCGTCCAGCACCGCCTGCGGCAGCACGCTGGTGGCCAGCCCCATCTGGGCGCGCATCCACAGGGCAAGGTCGAAGATCGAGGAATTCACCCCGCCCGCCGCCGGCACCCGGTAATAGGCCTCGTCCACCTTCATCGTGGTCCGCCCGACATGCGGCCGCGCCCAGCTTGGCGCGCTCATCAGCCCGTCGCGGGTCACGCTCGCATCCGCCATGCCCAGCGGCGCGAACAGCTTTTCGCGCACCACCTGCGCATAAGGCTCGCCGGTCACCGCCTCCACCGTCTCGCTGGCGGCGTCGAAGGCGACATTCTGATAGCCGTGGCACGCGCCCGGCGCGCAGAAAGCGGCGAGCGAGCCCAGCGCGGCGCGGATCTGGCGTGGGTCCTGCCCCGCCTCCAGCCGGTCGTCATAGGCGTTGTGGACCAGCCCGACCCGGTGGGCCAGCAGATCGTCCAGCGTCACCCGCCCCTCGGATCCGCCGGGCAGGTGCAGCGAGGGCGCATAGCGGGACACCGGATCGCTCAGCGACAGGCGCTTTTCCGCCGCCAGTTCGCCGACAACCGTGGCGGCCAGCCCCTTGGACAGCGAGGCCCAGCGAAACACCGTGCGCACGCCCACCGGGTCCGTGGTGCCGGCGGCGGTCACGCCATAGCCCTTTACGAAGGCGATCTCGCCATTTTCGATGATGGCGACCGCGAGCCCGACCATGTCCGGCTTTTCCGCCAGCCGCGCCAGCCGCTGGTCGACCCGCTGATAATCGATCTTGGAGGGCGCGCGCAGCGCCTCGACCGGCAGGCCGTCCATCGAGACGCGGGCCGGCGTGGGGTCGGACGCATGGGCGGGCTGCAGCGGCACGAAACTGGAAATCGCGGCCTGCACGCCAAGCGCGGCAAGCCCGTAAAAACCGGCCACGCCCAACAGCATGGCGAGCGTCGATTTCCGGCTGATCCTGCGTTGCGACCCGTTATCCAAAACCGTGCGCGGCCCTTGCCATCCCCATCCTTGCGCCATGAATCAGATTTTAACCGCAAGTGCAAGTGCGGGGCCGGTTTCCGGGCCGGAACGCGCCTGCGCTGCGACCGGCCAGCGGCATGGCGGACCGTGAGCGGGGATCAGGAACGACGGATCAGGAGACGTAGTGCGCCGTGGTCTTCGCCTTGATCTCGTCGGCGGTCACGCCGGGGGCCAACTCGATCAGTTTGAACGGGCTGGCATGGTCCGGGCGCTGGAACACGCACAGATCGGTGACGATCATGTCCACCACATTCTTGCCGGTGAGCGGCAGGGTGCAGGCGGGGATGAACTTCGGGTCGCCGTTCTTGGACGTATGCTCCATCACCACGATGATCTTCTTCACGCCCGCGACCAGGTCCATCGCGCCGCCCATGCCCTTGATCATCTTGCCAGGGATCATCCAGTTGGCGATGTCGCCATTTTCCGCGATCTCCATCGCGCCCAGCACCGCCAGGTCGATATGGCCGCCGCGGATCATCGCGAAACTGTCGGCGGAGGAGAAGAAGCTGGTCTGCGGCAGGGCGCTCACCGTCTGCTTGCCGGCGTTGATCAGGTCCGGGTCCACCTCGTCGTCATAGGGGAAGGGGCCGATGCCCAGCATCCCGTTTTCGGATTGCAGCGTCACCTCCACCCCGGCCGGGATGTTGTTGGCGACCAGCGTGGGAATGCCGATGCCCAGATTGACATAATATCCGTCGCGCAGCTCCTTCGCCGCGCGTGCCGCCATCTGATTGCGGTCCCAGGCCATTAATTCGCTCCTTCATCGGCAGGATCGGTCCAGCGCTTGTCGGCCGGAAAAATCTCGTCGAAGCCGCCTTTCAGGCCGCTTCCGTAAACGGGGTTGGGCAGGACGAACCAGCCATTGCCCCACATTCTGGCGATCGGCCCGCTCACCGCCGCCGCCCGCCGATCGGCAACCGACGGGATGGCGGCGAACAGGTCGCTGAAATCGCCCAGCTGATCGCCCACCAGCGCGATCACGCAATATTTTGCGGCAATGGTGGCGCGGCGGCCGTCCTTCCTGGTCCCCATCGCGTCGTCGCCGGCCAGGAACAGCGTTTCGCCGTGCACCGCCGGGCCCACCCCGGCGCGGTTCAGCGCGTCCGCCGTCCAGGCCGCGTTGGCGGCGCTGCGGTTGGTGTTGAAGATCACCGTGACGCCCGCCTTGCGCAGCGCGGTGAGCGCCGCCACCGCGCCCGGCACCGGGGATATCGCCGTCGCGCCGGTCTGTTCCCACCGTTCCCAGCGGCCCATGTCGAAACTGTGCCCCTTCAGCGCGTCATAATATTGATAGCCGACATTCAGGATCACCGTCTCGTCGGCGTCCAGCACCACGGCGGGCTTGCGGTCCCCGCACAGGCCGAATGACGGCGCGGCGAGCGTCGCGCCGGGGGCCAGCACCACGCTTTCCTGCGGATTGCCGGCCCGGTCGCGCAGGACATGGTCGACCAGCCCCTGATAGGCCTGGATGCTGAGCGCCGCCGATTCCGCCGATCCGTAGAGAAACTGCGTCGCGCCGGGGGGCGCGGCAGGGGGCGCCGGCGCCGCTTCCGGCGCGCCGGTGGTGGCGCAGGCGGCCAGCGCCAGCACAGGCGTCAGCAGCGCGGCGCGCACCGCGCTCACGCGGCTTCCCGTTCCCGCACGGTGCGGAACTCGATCTTCTTGCTATAGGGCGCGCCCAGCACCATCCGGTTCACATAAATGCCCGGCAGGTGGATGCTGTCGGGATCGAAGGTGCCCACGGGCACGATCTCCTCCACCTCGGCGACGCAGATCTTGCCCGCGGTCGCCATCGGCTGGTTGAAGTTGCGCGCGGTCTTGCGGAAGATCAGGTTGCCCGCCTCGTCCGCCTTCCAGCCCTTGATGATCGCCAGGTCGGCGAAGATGCCGCGCTCCAATATATAATCCACGCCGTCGAAATTCTTCACTTCCTTGCCGTCCGCGACCAGCGTGCCCACGCCCGTGCGGGTGTAGAAACCGGGAATGCCCGCCCCGCCCGCGCGGCACCGCTCGGCCAGCGTGCCCTGGGGGCAGAATTCGACCTCCAGTTCGCCCGCCAGATATTGCCGCTCGAACTCCTTGTTCTCGCCGACATAGGAGGAGATCATCTTGCTGATCTGGCGTGAACGCAGCAGCTTGCCCAGCCCTTCGCCGTCGATGCCGGCATTGTTGGACGCGACCGTCAGCCCCTTGACCCCGGACGCCTCGATGGCGTCGATCAGCCGTTCCGGTATGCCGCAAAGGCCGAAGCCGCCCGCGCAGATCGTCATGCCGTCGAACAGCACGCCATCCAGCGCCGCCGCCGCGTCGGGATAATGTTTCTTCATGGAAAAATGCTCCTCGGGCTGCCGCTGCTTCGGGCCGGGCCATAAGCCTGCCGCCCGCCCCCGGTCAAATCCGGCACCGGACCGCAGGTCAGAAATTCAGTCTGTGCCCCGGGCGCGGCCATGCCATGCTGACCAGCCGGCCGGTGGCGGACAAGGTGATGTAAGCGGTGCGAAGATCCGCCCCGCCCCAGCAGATATTGGTGGTGAACGGGTCCGGCGTCGCCACGAAATCCGCCAGCGCGCCGTCCGGCGCGACCACCGATATGCCGCCCTGGCCGATGGTCGCCACGCAGATGTTGCCCGCGCTGTCCACGCCCAGGCTGTCGAAATAGGTATAGCCGCCCGCGCCATAGAGGAAGCGCCCGCCGCCGCCCGCCAGCCCGGGCTGAAGCGCGACGCGGCCAGGCGACTCGATGTCGAAGGCCCAAAGCTTGGCGGTATAGGTTTCCGCCACATAGAGCGTCCGCCCGTCCGGCGAGAGGCCGATGCCGTTGGGGTTCTCCATCGGGAAGATCGCCTCGCTTATCCCGCTGCCGTCCGCCCGGGCGTAGAACACGCCCACCACGTCGCGCGCACGGGGCCGCGTCTTGCCATGGTCGGTGAACCAGAATCCGCCCGCATCGTCGAACACGATGTCGTTGGGGCCTTTCAGCGGCTCGCCGTCGACATGGGTGTAGAGCGTCTCGACCGATCCGGTGGCGGGATCGATGCGCTGGATCGATCCGCCCGCATAATCGGCGGCCGTGCCGTGCGGGATCAGCAGCCCGCCCGTTTCCAGCCAGCCGAAGCCACCATTGTTGCACAGATAGAGCATCCCGTCCGGCCCCAGCGCCAGCCCGTTCGGCCCGCCGCCCGGCTCCGCCACCGTCTGCCGGCTGCCGTCCGGCAGGATGCGGGTGACCCGCCCGGCCGCGATCTCGACCAAGATGATGCTGCCGTCCGGCATCGCCACCGGGCCTTCGGGAAATCGCAATCCGTCGGCTACGTCCTGAAATTGCTGCACTCGTCCTGCTCCGCGCGTTGACAGCCAGATCAGCAAAGCGCACCTCCGGATGCAACCTGCAAATCATGATGATGAGGATTGAATGGCCGGCGCACGCAGTGGGGGACGCATTCTGGTGGATAATCTGGTCGCGCAGGGGTGCGACAGGATCTTCACCGTGCCGGGCGAAAGCTTCCTCGCCGTGCTGGATGCGCTGCACGACACGCCCGAAATCCAGACCGTGGTCTGCCGCCAGGAAGGCGGCGTCGGCTTCATGGCGGCGGCGGACGGCGCGCAGACCGGGCGGCCGGGCATCGCCTTCGTCACCCGCGGCCCCGGCGCCACCAATGCGTCGATCGGCGTGCATGTGGCGATGCAGGATTCGGTGCCGATGATCCTGTTCATCGGCGATGTCGCGCGCGGCGACAGGGACCGGGAGGCGTTTCAGGAGGTCGATTTCACGGCCATGTTCACCCCGCTCGCCAAATGGGCGACGCGGATCGACGATGCACGCCGCATCCCGGAATATCTCGCGCGCGCCTATGCGGTGGCGATGGCGGGGCGGCCCGGCCCGGTGGTGATCGCGCTGCCAGAGGATATGCTCACCGACGTCGTCGCGGCGCATGACCGCCCGCGCGCGGTGCGCCCGCCGCAATGCCCGGACCCGGAGGCGATGATGGTGCTGACGGACCTGCTGCGCGATGCGACCAACCCGGTGGCGATCGTCGGCGGGGCGGACTGGGATGCCCGGACCGCGCATTATTTCGCCGCCTATGCGGAGCGGATCGGCCTGCCCGTGGCGGTCGGCTTCCGGCGGCAGGACGCGGTGCCCAATGGCTGCGCCGTCTATGCCGGCAATCTGGGCTACGGCCCCAATCCCAAATTGACCGAGCGCATCCGCCAGGCCGACCTGCTGATCGTCGTCGGCGCGCGGCTGGGCGAGGCGACGACGGACGGCTATACGCTGATCACGCCCGATCATCCCGGCCAGATCCTGGTCCATATCCACCCCGATCCCGAGGAGTTGGGCCGCGTCTTCCGTACCGATCTGGCGATCTGCGCCGATTGCGCCGAATTCGCGGAAATGGCGGAATCGTGGGAGGACGATCTGCTGTCCTTCGATGCGGGCGCGCAGGCCCACGCCGAATGGCTGGAATGGAGCACGCCCAAACCGTCCGGCGCTGCGCTCGATCTCGGCCAGTGCGTCGCCGCGATGCGCGAGGCGCTGCCCGCAGACAGCATCATCTGCAACGGCGCGGGCAATTTCTCCGGCTGGTGGCACCGCTATTGGCATTATGCCGGGCCGTCGAGCCAGCTTGCGCCGACGGCTGGCGCGATGGGCTATGGCATGCCGGCGGGCGTCTCCGCCGCGCTGCGCCAGCCAGAGCGGCAGACCATCGTGCTGGCCGGCGACGGCGATTTCCTGATGAACGGGCAGGAACTGGCGACGGCGGTGCGCTATGGCTGCAACATGCTGGTGCTGGTGGTGGACAATGGCAGCTACGGCACCATCCGCATGCATCAGGAACGCGAATATCCCGGCCGCCTTTCCGGCACGGAGCTGGTCAATCCTGATTTCGCGGCCTTCGCCCGCGCCTTCGGCGCATGGGCAGAAACGGTCGAGCGGACGGAGGAGTTCGCCCCCGCGCTCGCCCGCGCGCAGGCGGGCAAGGGCGTGCGCTTCCTCCACCTGAAAACCGATGTCGAGCAGATTTCCGCCGGCACCACCATCAGCAAGCTGCGCGCGCGGCACTGACGAAAAGGGGCGACGAAAAAGGGGCGCGCCGACCACGCGGCACGCCCCTTCATCAACGCATCGCGGCGGTTCAGATGCGGTCGCCCAACGCGCCCTTGACCTTGCCGGCCACCTGCTGGGCCTTGCCCTTGCCTTCCTGCGCCAGCCCTTCGGCGCGCAGGCTGGCGTTGTCGGTGCTCTTGCCGATCGCCTGTTTGGCCTTACCGACGGCTTCGTTGGCATTGCCTTTCACCTTGTCGACGAACTCACCCATGTCGAATCTCCATTCACAATGGACGCCGCCGCGCCGGGGGTAGCGCGGCAACCGGGCGCCTGGAACGTGAACGACGACCGTGGCCAAAGGGTTCCGGGATTCGCGACGAACCGCCATGTGCGGACGGCCGGAGCCGGACGGGCGATCCGGCCTCAGATCAGCCCGGCCAACGGCGAGGACGGGTCGGCGTAAAGCCGCCTGCCCATGCGGCCCGCGCGATAGGCCAGCCGGCCGCTCTCCACCGCCGCCTTCATCGCCGCCGCCATCATCACCGGGTTCTTCGCCTCGGCGATGGCGGTGTTCATCAGCACCCCGTCGCAGCCAAGCTCCATCGCCGCGGCGGCGTCCGACGCGGTGCCGACGCCCGCATCGACCAGCACCGGCACCTTCGCGCCCTCGACGATGAGGCGGATCGTCACCCGGTTCTGGATGCCGAGGCCGGAGCCGATCGGCGCACCGAGCGGCATCACCGCCACCGCGCCGGCATCTTCCAGCCGCTTCGCCGCGATGGGATCGTCCACGCAATAGACCATCGGCAGGAAACCTTCCTTCGCCAGCACCTCGGTGGCGCGCAGCGTTTCCACCATGTCCGGGTAAAGGGTGCGGGCTTCCCCCAGCACCTCCAGCTTCACCAGGTCCCAGCCGCCCGCCTCGCGCGCCAGCCGCAGGGTGCGGATCGCCTCCTCGCCGGTGAAGCAGCCCGCCGTGTTGGGCAGATAGGTGATCGTCTTCGGGTCGATGAAATCGGTCAGCATCGGCGCGTTGCGGTCCGCGATGTTCACCCGCCGCACCGCGACGGTGACGATCTCCGCGCCCGACGCCGCGACCGCCGCCGCATTCTGCGCGAAATCCTTATACTTGCCGGTGCCCACGATCAGGCGGGACCGGAAACTGCGCCCGGCGACGGTCCAGCCGTCGTCGTCCGTCGCGGCATGGTCGCCGCCGCCCACGAAATGAACGATCTCGATCTCGTCGCCGTCCGCCACCGCGACCGCCGCCAGCGTGGAACGCGGCACGATCTCGCGGTTGCGCTCCACCGCCACCTTTTCGGGCGCAAGGCCCAGTTCCGCCGCCAGCCCGGCGAAAGTCAGGCCCGCCGCCACCCGGCGCGCTTCGCCATTCACGCGGATTGCAATCATGCGGTCGGCTGTCGTCATTGTCTTGCGTCGGCTCCTTGGCGCGAAAACGTGTCTCGGCTATACGCGACACGAACGGATAGGAATGAAACGGGGCGCTGGCCCTTCCATGGCGCGTCATATAGGAGCCGTCGCTCCTTCCCCGCAACCGAAAGGCTGGCATCGATGGATAGCGTTTTCGTGCTGAACGGGCCGAACCTGAACCTGCTCGGCCTGCGCGAGCCGGCGATCTACGGATCGGACACGCTGGACGACATTGCCGGGATGCTGGAAGACCGCGCCCGCGCGCTCGGGCTGGAAATCGACATGCGCCAGTCCAACCATGAAGGCCATCTGGTCGACTGGTTGCACGAAGCGAACGCCGCCGGGGCGAAGGCGGTGATCCTGAACGCCGCCGGCTTCACCCACACTTCGGTGGCACTGCACGACGCGATCAAGGCCATTTCAGTGCCGGTGATCGAGGTCCACCTGTCCAACCCGCACCGGCGCGAAAGCTTTCGCCACAACAGCTTCGTCGGCGGCGCGGCGATAGGCACGATCGCGGGCTTCGGTGCGTTTTCCTATCTACTCGCGCTGGACGCGGCGGCGCGTCTCTGATTATGAGCCCTGCAACAGGGCATAAAGAGGGTCGAATGACCGATAACAATCGAAAATCCACCAATGCAATGCAGGTCGACGCGGCCTTGGTTCGCCAGCTCGCCGAACTGCTCGACGAAACCCGCCTGACCGAGATCGAGGTCGAGGACGGCGACCGCAAGATCCGCGTCGCCCGCAACGTCACCGTTGCCGCCGCCGCCGCGCCCGTGGCCCATGCCGCGCCCGCGCCGCAGGCCCCGGCCGCCGCCCCGGCGGCGGAGGCGCCCGCCGCGGCGCCCAACCACCAGAACGCCATCAAATCGCCGATGGTCGGCACCGCCTATCTGGCGGCGGAGCCGGGCGCGCGGAACTTCGTTTCGGTGGGCGACAGCGTGAAGGCCGGCGACACGCTGGTCATCGTCGAGGCGATGAAGGTGATGAACCCCATCACCGCCCCGGCATCCGGCGTCGTCCGGGCGCTGCTGGTCGACAACGGCCAGCCGGTCGAGTTCGATCAGCCCCTCGTCGTCGTCGAGTGATCGGATGACGATCGGCAAGATATTGATCGCCAATCGCGGCGAGATCGCGCTGCGCATCCACCGCGCGGCGCATGAGATGGGGATCAAGACGGTCGCGGTGCACTCCACCGCGGATGCGGACGCCATGCACGTGCGGCTGGCCGACGAGGCGGTGTGCATCGGCCCGCCGCCCGCCACCGAGAGCTATCTCAACATCCCCAACATCATTTCCGCGGCGGAGATCAGCGGGGCGGACGCCATCCACCCCGGTTACGGCTTCCTGTCCGAAAATGCGCGCTTCGCGGAGATCGTGGAGCTGCACAAGCTGATCTGGATCGGCCCCAAGCCCGAACATATCCGCATCATGGGCGACAAGGTGGAGGCAAAGCGCACCGCCGGCGCGCTGGGCCTGCCGCTGGTGCCGGGGTCCGACGGGGCGATCGCCGATCTGGACGAGGCGAAGGCCATCGCCGCGCGCATCGGCTATCCCGTGCTCATCAAGGCGGCCTCCGGCGGCGGCGGCCGGGGCATGAAGGTGGTGCCCGACGAAAGCCAGCTCGCGACGCTGATGGCGCAGGCCGGGTCGGAAGCGAAATCGGCCTTTGGCGACGCCACCGTCTATATGGAGAAATATCTCGGCAATCCGCGCCACATCGAGTTTCAGGTGTTTGGCGACGGCAATGGCGAGGCGATCCACCTGGGCGAGCGCGACTGCTCGCTGCAGCGCCGCCACCAGAAGGTGCTGGAAGAAGCCCCCTCCCCGGTCATCACGCCGGAAGTGCGCGAGCATATGGGCGGCATCGTCGCCAGGGCGATGGCGAATATGGGCTATCGCGGCGCGGGGACCATCGAGTTCCTGTACGAGAATGGCGAATTCTACTTCATCGAGATGAACACCCGCCTGCAGGTGGAGCATCCGGTGACGGAAGCGATCACCGGGCTGGATCTCGTCCGCGAGCAGATCCGCATCGCCGACGGCCATCCGCTGACGCTGCGTCAGGAAGACGTCATCTTCCGCGGCCACGCCATCGAATGCCGCATCAATGCGGAAGACCCCCGCACCTTCGTCCCCTCGCCGGGGCTGGTGAAGCATTATCACGCGCCGGGCGGCATGAACGTGCGGGTGGATAGCGGGCTGTACGCGGGCTACCGGGTGCCGCCTTATTACGACAGCATGATCGCCAAGCTGATCGTCTACGGCACCACCCGCAACGGCGCGATCCGCCGGCTGCGGCGCGCGCTGGAGGAATTCGTGATCGAAGGCATGAAGACCACCATCCCGCTCCATCAGGCCTTGCTCGAGGAACCGGATTTCCAGTCGGGCGATTATACCATCAGCTGGCTGGAACAGTGGCTGGCACGGGAAGAAGAATCGGAATGAAAGCGACCATCTGGCACAACCCGCGCTGCGGCACGTCCCGCAAGACGCTGGAGATATTGACCGAAACCCCCGGCGTCGAGGTGGAGGTGGTGGATTATCTGAAGACCCCGCCCGGCCGCGAGCAGCTGGCCGAACTCTATCGCGAGGCCGGCATTTCCGCCCGCGAGGGGCTGCGCGCCAAGGAAAGCCTGGCGGCCGATCTCGACCTCGCCCATGTCAGCGAAGCGGCGCTGCTCGACGCGATGGTGGCCAATCCGATCCTGATCGAGCGGCCCATCGTCCGCACCGAAAAGGGTGTCCGGCTCTGCCGGCCGCAGGACAGGGTGCGCGAAATCCTCTGATCCGGCGCATTCCGGCATTCCCCCCTCCCCGGCCTGTCATCATCCTGTCATGATCGCCGCGACAAGGAGATGCGATGATGCCGGTGATCGCGGTCTACAGCCTGAAGGGCGGTGTCGGTAAGACGACGCTGGCGGTCAACCTCGCCTGGGCCGCCGCCGCGCTGTCGGCGCGCCGCACCCTGTTATGGGATCTCGATGCCCAGGGCGGCGCCAGCTTCATCCTTGGCTCCGGCAAGGCAAGCCGCGATTCGGCGAAGGCGCTGTTTTCGAAAGACATCACCGCCGACCGGCTGATCCAGCCCACCGCGCATGAACGGCTGGACCTGCTGGCGGCCGACGCCTCGCTGCGCGGCCTCGACCGGCTGTTCTTCGATCTGGGCAAGAAAAGGCGGCTGGCCCGCCTGCTCGAAACGCTGTGCCACGATTATGAGCGGGTCATCCTCGATTGCACGCCGGGGCTGACCGAGACGAGCGAGCAGGTGATGCGCGCGGCGGACGTGATTCTGGTGCCGGTCATCCCCTCCCCCCTGTCGCAGCGCGCGCTTGACGAGGTGGTCGCCTTTCTGGACCGGCAGACCGGCCGCCACGCCGCGTTGCTGCCCGTGCACATGATGGTCGACCGCAGGCGCGCGCTGCACCGCGCCGGCGTGGAGGCCAATCCCGACTGGCCGGCCATCCCGATGGCGAGCGCGGTCGAGCAGATGGCGGTGGAGCGGGCGCCGGTCGGCAGCTTCGCGCCGCGCACCCCGGCGGCGGAAGCCTTTGCGGCATTGTGGCGCGGCATAGAGCGCCGCCTCTCCCGCATGGACGCGAAGGCGAAACCGTCCGGCCGCTAGGCCAGCGCCCTGATCTGGCCCGGGCGCAGCGTGCGCGCCAGATGGACGAACGATGTGATGGCGATCTGCTCCAGCCACGGCATGCGCGGCATCCACGGCTTCTCATAGCCTGCGAACACGGTCTGCCCCTCCATGGATGCGGACATGAACAGCGCCAGCGTCTCGCGCTCCTCCTCGGGCAGCGCCGGGTTGATCTCCGCGATCAGCTCGTTCAGCGAGACGCGCGCCTGCCGGTACAGCTCCTCCATCCGCTCCTGCACGAACGGGTCGTGGCTCGACATCGCCCAGAGCTCGGGGAAGAAGCGCGTCGTCTTCTTGGTGGTGATGTCTTCCAGGATCAGCCTGACCAGCTTGCCCAGCCGCGCCTCCGCATCGGCGCCGGGTTCATGCATGATCGCGTCGAACGAATCCTGATAGCTGGAAATGACCGCATCCAGCAGCTCGCGAATCAGATCGTCCTTGGAGCGGAAATAATAGTTCAGATTGCCGACATTCATCCCGCACTCGGCGGCGATACGACGCAATGTCAGTGCCTTCGATCCCTGTTCGACCAGCAGCGACAGGGCCGCGCGCAGGATCTGCTCAACCCCGTCCTGGCCACGGGCATAGCCCCCTTCACGGGGCGTAATCTTCAGATCCGGAACGATAAAATCCGACAAGCCACCTACCCTTTTCCCGGAGGAAGCCTTCACTAGCCAAGCCTGCACGGCCGATCAACATTGGACACTTGACTAAATTTAGTCAATCGTCCAGCTTTACCCGACTCACCCGGATGAGAGCGTGAGCAGTGGGCTAGGTCACAAACTCATAAATGGGATTCCCTTTTTGGGGTGGTCGTGATTCAAGCTCCTGGAAGGGAGCTTATGATGAGCGTGCGTCGCTACGAGCTGT
>NZ_MEFG01000023.1 GCF_001724715.1 Sphingomonas sp. SCN 67-18 | reverse complement strand
CGTCCACAGCTTCTCGCGGTTCTTCCGCGACCAGTTCCAGTTCGAGTTCTACGTCCGCAAGCTGGCGAAGAACGGGGTGAAGCTCGTCTCGATCACGCAGGACTTGGGCGACGATCCGATGAGCATCATGATGCGCCAGATCATGACGCTGTTCGACGAATATCAATCGAAGGAGAATGGCAAGCACACGCTGCGTGCGATGAAGGAGAACGCCCGGCAGGGCTTCTGGAACGGGGCGCGGGCGCCGATCGGCTACCGCGTGGTTGCAGCCGGGGAGCGCGGCGCGAAGATCAAGAAGAAGCTGGAGATCGACCCGATCCAGGCCGAGACGGTGCGGCGCATCTACCGCATGGCTTTGAATGGTGTCGGTGACCGGGGACCGATGGGGCTCAAGTCAATCGCGACGTGGCTCAACGAGAACAACATCCGCACGCGCGATGGCGGGCGATGGGGTCTCGGCGCGGTGCATATGGTGCTGACACGCACGACCTATATCGGCCAGCACCGCTTCAACACGCGCGATCACAAGACCAGGACGCCCAAGCCCGAGGCCGAGCACGCCGTCATGGAAGTGCCGGCGATCGTCTCGGAAGCGGAGTTCGAGGCGGTCCAGCGGTCGCTCAAGGCGCGCAGCCCGAAGATGATGGCGCCGATGGCGGTGGGTGGGCCGACGCTGCTCACCGGCATTTGCTTCTGCGCGTGCTGCGGCGGCGCGATGACGCTGCGCACAGGCACCAGCAGCGTCGGCCGGGAATATCGCTATTACACCTGCTCGACGAAGGCGCGGCAGGGCGCGACCGGCTGTCCTGGCATCACCGTGCCGATGGACCAGCTCAACAGGGCCGTGGTCGACCATCTCGAAGCGCGGCTGCTCGACCCGGCGCGGCTCGAAGCTCTGATGGATCAGATCCTCGAACGGCGCGACGAGTGGGTGAACCAGCGCCGCCAGCATGTCGCCGATCTTGAGCGGCGTGCGACCGAGGCGGAAGCGAAGCTCAAGCGGCTTTACGACGCGATCGAGAATGGCGTCATCGACGTAAGCGACCCGTCGCTCAAGGATCGCATCGCCGAGCTGACCGCGACGCGCGACCAGGCCAAGGGGGATGCCGAGCGCGCGGTGGCGCACATCGTAAAGATCGGCCCCGCGATCACGCCGGAAAGCCTGCGCGCCTATGCGGCCGCCGTGCGCAAGAAGCTGCGGAACGGCGACGGCACGTTCGCCCGCGATCAGGTGCGGGCGGTTGCGCAACGTGTGGAAGTCGTGAGCCGAAAAGAGGTTCGCATCCGTGGGCTGCGGAGCGAGCTGCTCCGAACGCTAACCGCCGCCTCCGGCGTAGAGGCGGCGGTGCTAGGCGTTCGTGCCTTTGAACCGAAATGGCGCGCCCGACTGGATTCGAACCAGTGGCCCCCAGATTAGGAATCTGATGCTCTATCCTGCTGAGCTACGGGCGCGCCCGGGTCCCGCACTACGGATTGAGCCATTTTTCGGCAAGCGCAATCAGCCGTCCCTGATGCAGAGCGCGGAACGGGCGGGCACAGGCGGGCACACTGGACGTCACGATGGCGGTCACGCTGCTTCCTCCGCCCGGTCACGGCATGATCCGATAGACGTGCAACCCTGCTCGCCCTGGCTGATGGGGTAGCGCAGGCATGGGCACCGGATTTCGGGTCAGGGATTGCGCGGTTTCGGAGCGGGCCACTTCACGGATGTCGCCGTGGCGCCGGCACCCCTTAAATCGTCGGCTCGACTGTTCCAGTTCGAGAATATCGAACTGCGATTTACATGGCGTACACCACCTAAAAATGTTAATTATACGTTAATTAGATAAATGGTCGCCACGCTGCCGACGGTGAAAATGTCGGTTGTACAGTAACTTGGGGACCATTTATGAAGATCATGCTCACATCCATGCTCGCATTGGGGGCTGTCGCTATTGCGGCACCGGCAAGTGCGGAGGTCGTCACCCTCAACTTTGAGGGGATCAATTCCAGTTATCCCTCTACAAATTATGCGAATATTCTCGAATTCTACAATGGCGGCAACAGCAGCCAGGGCACCAGCGGCGTCAATTACGGCGCCTCCTTCGGCAGCAACGCTCTGGCGATCTGCCTGAACACGCTGGGCGGCAACTGCTCGAACACGTCGCGCGGCGGCGTGGGCGATCCGAACTCCCAGCGCGGCGGGCTCTTCTTCCTGAGCGGCGACGAGACCTTCCTGAACTATGAAGCCGGTTTCGAGAACGGATTCTCGTTCAACTATGTCTCGTTGAGCTACGCCGGCAGCGTCACCGTCTATGACGGGCTGAACGGCACCGGCAACCTGCTGGCCACGCTGAACCTCAGCCCCAATGCCGGTTCGTGCCCGGGCTTTTCGGCTGGTTTCTGCCCGTTCAGCGCGGCGGGCGTGAACTTTGCCGGCGTCGCCAAGTCGATCTCGTTCGGCGGCGTCGCCAACCAGATCGTGTTCGACGACATCACCTTCGGTTCGTCGGTGCCCGGCGGCGGCAACGCCGTGCCGGAACCCGCCACCTGGGCGATGATGATCGGCGGCTTCGGCCTGGTCGGCGGGGCGATGCGCCGCCGCAAGGTGCGGACGACCATAAGCTACGCCTGATCCTGAACGGATACGACGACAAGGCGCCGCCGGTCCGGAAGGGCCGGCGGCGTTTTCGTGCCTGACAGGCGAAAAGCCCGGCGCCTAGTTGCGGCTCTCCGGCGGCAGCACGGGCAACGGCAGGGGCATCACCGCAACGCCTTCCTCGATCAGCGCCTCCGCCTCGCTGGCGCTGGCCTGGCCGTGGATGGAGCGTTGTTCCGTCTCGCCCAGATGCATGGCGCGCGCCTGATCGGCAAAATCCCCGCCGACCCAGTCGGATTTTTCGAGCAGCTGCGCCTGAATTTCAGCGACCTTCGCGATCAGCGCCTTGTCGAAGGCGGGGGCTGCCCCCTCCCCGGCCGCCACGGCCACCGGAAGCGGTGCGGCATCGCCCGCCTGATTGCCCTTCATGCCGACGCGCGGCGCCATCAGCGCCTTGCCCACCGCGCTGTCGCCGCAAAAGGGGCAGCAGATCAGGCCGCGCGCCGATTGATCCTCATATGCCTCGCTGCTGGCGAACCATGCCTCGAAAACATGATGGCTGGCGCCGCATTGCAGGTCGAAAACGATCATGTCCTTACCTCTACAGGGCCGATGGGCCTGCGGTGCTGCAGCGCGGGTACCCGGGCGCGCACATCGCCGATCCGCGCCGGATCGATTTCGGCGAAACCCAGGCCGGGTTCGCTGCCCATGTCCAGCACCACTTCCCCCCATGGATCGACGACCAGAGAATGGCCGAACGTCGCCCGGCCGTCCTCATGCACGCCGACCTGCGCCGCCGCGACCACATAGGCTCCCGCCTCGATCGCCCGGGCGCGGAGCAGCACGTGCCAGTGCGCCATGCCGGTCGGCACGGTGAAGGCGGCCGGCACGGCCAGCAGGGTCGCCCCGGCATCGCTGAGCGCGCGATAGAGATCGGGAAAGCGGAGATCGTAGCAGATGCTCATGCCCAGCGCGCCGGGCGGCGTTTCGCACAGCACCGGCCCGCCGCCCGCGCTGTAGACGGCCGATTCCCGCCAGCTCTCTCCGCTGGCGAGATCGACGTCGAACAGGTGGATCTTGTCATATCGGGCGCGGATGCCGCCCTGATCATCGATCACGAAGCCGCGGTTCACGCGCGACACGCCATCGTCGCCCAGCAGGGCCAGCGAGCCGAGATGCACCCAGATCCCGGCCTGCGCCGCCGTGTCGCGCACCGCCGCAAGCACGATATCATCCGCCTCGGCCACGACATGCGCGGCCGACCGGGTCCGATCCCGGTCCAGCAGGCCGGACATTTCCGGCGTGAACAGCATCCGGGCGCCCCCGGCGGCGGCATCGCGGACCGCATCTTGCAGCAGGACGGCATTGGCGGCGGGATCGACCCCGCTGGTCATCTGGAACAGGGCAATGCGCATGGCGGGTCAGGCGGTGATCAGCGCGTCGAGCTGGCCATCCTGCTCCAGGGCAGCAAGATCGTCCGACCCGCCGATATGGCGGCCGTCGATGAAGATCTGCGGCACGGTGGTGCGGCCGTTGGCCCGTTCCAGCATCTCGGCGCGCTTCGAGCCGCCGAGGGTGATGTCATGCTCCTCATAGGCCGCGCCCTTGCTGTCGAGCAGCCGCTTGGCGCGGGTGCAATAGGGACACATGAACTTGGTGTAGATTTCAATCCTGGCCATGCCGCACTCTCTCTATCCGCCACAGACTTGCGCGAAGCACGGGCCGCCCGTCAACGGCGGAAATGGCATCCGGCTCAATCCGCCTGAATGACTCGCGCCCAGCATAATATCACCACGCGCGCCGCGCCCGCGCGTTTGAGCGCACGCGCGCAGGCATTGGCGGTCGCGCCGCTGGTATAGACGTCATCGACAAGCAGGATCGTCTGGCCGGAAAGGGCCGCCCGCCGCGATGGATGGACGGTGAAGGCGCCCCTCACCGTGCGCGCCCGCGCCGCCTTGCCCATTGCCTGCAGCGGCGGCGTGGCGCGGGTGCGGCGGATGGCGTCCATCGCCACCGGCAGGCCGGTGCGCGCCGCCAGCGCCCGCGCGATCAGCGCCGACTGGTTGAAGCCGCGGGACCAGATCCGCCAGCGGTGGAGCGGCACCGGCACCAGCAGCGCGTCGGCAAAGGGCGCGGCATGGCGGACGAGATGCTGGGCGACGATCCGCGCAATCGCCGGCTTGCGGCCATATTTGAGCTTCAGGATCACCGCGCGGGCGACCGGACCATAGGAGACGACGGCATGGACGCCGTCATGGTCCGGCGGGTCGGCGATGCAGGCGGCGCACAGGCTTTCGCCCGGCCGTTCGAAGGCAAACGGATGGTTGCAGGCGGCGCAGCCCGGCCCGCCCAGGAAATCGAGCCGGCTCCAGCACGCCAGGCAGAAGCGATGGTCGCCATCGACGATGGCGCCGCACCCCGGGCAGCGCGGCGGCAATGCATAATCTATCGCGACACGGAGAGGGGCTGGCAGGGGCATAAGCTCTTGTTCCCCCATGCGGGCCGATGCACAAGCCGGCGATGACCGATCCGTCCGCCGCACCTGAAATCTTCGACCGCAGGCTCCGCCGCATCCGGCGCGACCGGGCGGCGCCGGGCTTTGCGGACCATGATTTCCTGCTCCGCCACATGACGGACGAGATCGTCGCGCGGCTGGGCGCGGTGAAGCGCGATTTCACCTGCGCACTGGACCTGGGCTGCCATGACGGCGCGCTTGTCCGGCAGCTGCGGGCCATGGGCATCGCCTGTGTAGGCGCGGATGCGGGTTACCGCTTTGCCCATGCGGGCGGCAGCGTGCAGTGCGACGAGGATCGCCTGCCCTTTGCGGACGGCAGCTTCGACCTGGTTGTTTCCGTGGGCGTGCTGGATACGGTCAACGACCTGCCGGGCGCGCTCAGTCTGATCCGGCGGGCATTGCGGCCGGACGGGCTGTTTCTGGGCGCTTTTGTCGGCGCGGGCAGCCTGCCCCGCCTGCGTGCCGCGATGATGGCGGGGGACGGCGACCGGGTTTCGCCGCGCATCCACCCGCAGATCGACGTGCGATCCGGCGGAGACCTGCTGCAACGCGCGGGGTTTGCGCTGCCCGTGGCGGATGGCGAGCGGCTGGACGTGCGCTATGGCGCGCTCCCGATCCTCGCGGCCGATCTGCGCGGCGCGGGCGCGGGCAATATGCTGTCCGGCGCGCGACGCCCGCTCAGCCGGGACCAGCTGGCCCGGGCGATGAACGCCTTTCAGGACGAAACCGCCCCTGACGGAAAGGTCAGCGAGCGGATCGAGATCGTCTATCTGACCGGCTGGGCGCCCTCGCCGGATCAGCCGAAGCCGGCACGGCGCGGCAGCGCGACGGCCTCGCTGGCCGCCGCGCTGAAACCGCGTCCGTGATCCGGGCTTATTTCTTGCCGAGCGTGAGGCCGCCGAAACGCTTGTTGAAGCGCGCGACCTGACCGCCGGTGTCCAGCATCCGCGAATTGCCGCCGGTCCAGGCCGGGTGCGCCAGCGGATCGATGTCCAGCGTCATCGTGTCGCCTTCCTTGCCCCAGGTGGAGCGGGTTTCGAACACGGTGCCGTCCGTCATCTTGATGTTGATGCTGTGGTAATCGGGATGAATGTCTTTTTTCACGAAAAATGCTCCGATAGCGGCTGGTTTCCGACCAGCCCGGGATGTGAAGGCGGCGCTCTAGCGGGCCAGCCGCCGGATGACAAGGGTCAGGCGGCGGGCGGATCCGCGATCATCGCGGTGAAATTGGCCTGCGCGGCCACTTTCCCGTCGATCAGCGCGCGCCCGGCAAATTTGCAGACGCTGGCGCGCTTCTGGACGAATTCGACTTCCAGCCGCAGCAGCACGCCCGGTTCCACCGGCGCACGGAACTTCGCCTCGTCGATCGCCATGAAATAGACCAGCTTGCCGGACCCGGCGAGGCCGAGCGATTCCACCGCGAGCACCCCGGCCGCCTGGGCCAGCGCCTCGACGATCAGCACGCCCGGCATGATCGGGCGGCCCGGAAAATGACCCTGGAAGAAGGACTCGTTGATCGTCACCGCCTTCACAGCGACGATCGACCGGTCGGGGATGATCTCCTCGACCCGGTCGACCAGCAGCATCGGGTAGCGGTGCGGCAGCGCGGCCATGACCCGCTTGATATCAAGCGGGCCAATGGTCGGGCGAGCCGGGCTTTCGTCCGTCACCGGCCCTGCGGCTGCTTCGCCGGCGTCGCCGCCGGGGCAGGCGCGGCCGCGGCGGGTTGCGGCTGGCCGGGCTGCCAGTTGGCCGGAACGGTGATGCTGGCCGTGGGGATCAGCGTGTTCAGCTCCGCGGTGACGGCGGTGGTGATGTCCGCCGCCGGATCGGCGATGAAGGCCGCTTCCGGGCGCACGATCAGCAGCGTGCCGCGCTTCTTCATCGCAGCCTTGACGGCGGCGTCGAGCTTCGCGGTGATCTGCTCTTCCACATAAGCCTGCACGCGCTGGATGGGCGCATAGAGCGGGGCCAGCTCGGCCTGGATGGCGTTCCGCTTGTTCTGGGCGGCGTCATAATGCGGCTTCACCGACGCTTCGGTGGCGTTCGGCGCCTGCTGCGCGTTCTGCAGCGCGGTGATCAGCGGCTGCAGTTCCGCGTTCAGCGCGTTCTGGCGCGCGGTCAGCGTGTCGATCTGCGTCTTGTAGGTGGTGCGGATCTGGGCGGTGGCGCCCTGATAAGCCGCCGACTGCTGCACGGCGCCTTCCAGATTGGCGACTGCCGTCTGCTGGGCCTGCGCGGCGGCCGGGATCAGCGCGGTCGCCGGAAGGGTCATCGCCGCGAGCGCGGCAATCTTCATCATCATTTTCATCAGAATTGAGTCCCTACGTTGAATGTGAACAATTTCGTGTCGTCGCCCCGCTCCTTCAGCAGCGCCTTGGCGATGTCGATGCGCAGCGGTCCGAACGGAGAATTCCAGTTCACGCCGAAGCCGACGGAGATACGCGGCTTGGCGGAATTGCCAAGGAATTCTTCCTTGAATGGCGAAATGGTGTTGACCTGGGCAACGTTGACGATGGTGCCGACGCAACCTTCGCCAAAGCCGGTGGAGCAGGTGGTGACCGAACCGGCATTGGGGTTGGGGTTAGCCGCATCGTCACCCACCGGAACGACAAAGAGCGGATTGCCGTCCGCATCCTTGATCGGTCGAATGATCGGCAGCAGGACGCCGTCCTCATCGGTTTCGAAGGTCGCCGTGGCCTTCGGGCGCTTGACCCCGAACACCGCGCCGGCATCGACGAAGATGGACGGCCGCAGTCCCATTTCACGCGCGCCCGAGCCAAGCGGAATCTCGAGTTCCGCCCGCGCCATATAATAGGCCCGCCCGCCCAGCGCGTCGTCGAATATCTGCCGGCGATCGGTGACGAGAACCTGATTGCCATCCGAATCCGTGGTGTACGGGATGCGCTGGACGCGCGGACCGACACCGCGAATGTCGAAACCGCGGATCTGCGGCTCGCCCAGGAAGAAGCGATCGGTCAGCCGCACCTTGTCTATGCCGGGGCCCTCGCCGCTGCCGAAGGGCAGCACATAGCCGCCCTCCGCGCCCACCGAGAAGACGAAACCGCCGCCCACGCCCCAGAATTTCTTGGCCTCCAGCCGCGAGCGCAGATATTTGACGCTGCCGCCAAGCCCGGCGAAATCCTGGCTGAAGACGGCGCGCTGGCCCGCGGTCGGCCGGATGCTGTTGTTAAGGTTGCTGAACACCAGCGAATAGCCGAGCGAAGAGGTCGTCCGGTTGCCGATGGCGTCGCACAGATAACGGCCGGCCAGCAGGGGATCGCACTCTCCGTTGAAGAAGAAGGTCTGCCGGTCCAGCGACACCTTGTCGGTGCTCAGCCCGTAGCGGCCCTGCAGCTGCACATATTCGGTCAGCGGCACGCCGAGGCGGATCTGGAAGCCGGTGGTCGTCTGCTCGTAAGTGGTGTTCCGATCGCCGCTCAGGTTGAAATTGAACGAGTTGAGATCGCGGCGGAACACGTCCCCGCCGATCGCGATGTTGCGATCGAACAGATAAGGCTCGGTGAAGCCCAGTTCCACCGACTTGGAATAGGAGGAATAGTTGACGCTCGCCCGCAGCGTCTGGCCCTTGCCCCGGAAATTGCGCTGGGTGATCGAGGCATTGACGATGAACCGCTCCAGGCTGGAGAAGCCCGCTGACAATTGCAGCTCGCCGGTCGATTTTTCCTCGACATTGGTTTCCAGCACGATGCGGTCCGGCGCTGAGCCGGGCTTCTGCTCGACTTCCAGTTTCTCCTGGAAATAGCCGAGCGAGTTGATCCGGTCCTGCGAGCGCTTGACCATGAAGCTGTTGAAGGCGTCCCCTTCCTGCAGGCGGAATTCGCGCCGGACGACCTTGTCCTGCGTCGTCGTGTTGCCGTTGATGTCGATCCGCTCGATATAGACGCGCGGCGCTTCCTCCACCCTGAAGGTCAGCCCCATGGTCAGGCTGTCCTTGTCGCGCTCGAAATTCGGGTTCACCTCGGCAAAGGCGTAACCGAACAGCCCGGCGGTCTCTGTGATGGAATTGACCGTGTCCTCGACCTGCTTGGCGTCATACCAGTCGCCCTTCTTCATCGGCAGCAGCCGCTTGATGCCTTCGGGCTTGAAGTCGCGCAGGTCGCTTTCCACCTTCACGTCGCCGAACTTATAGCGGTCGCCTTCCTCCACCACATAGGTGATGATGAAATCGCGCCGGTCCGGGGTCAGTTCCGCGATTGCGGAGATCACCCGGAAATCGGCATAGCCCTGGGTCAGGTAAAACTGGCGCAGCTTGCTCTGGTCGTAGGACAGGCGATCCGGATCATAGCTGTCGCTGGAGCTAAAGAAGCGGAAGAAGCGCGACTGCTTGGTCGCCATCTCGCTGCGCAGCGCGCTGTCGGAGAATTTCTCGTTTCCGATGATGTTGATCTGGCGGACCTTGGATTTCGCACCTTCGGAAATCTCGAAGATGATGTCGACGCGGTTCTGGTCCAGCATGACCATTTTCGGCTCGATCGACGCGGCGAACCGGCCCTGGCGGCGATAGAGTTCGATGATGCGGGCGATGTCGGCGCGCACCTTGGAGCGGGTGAAGATCTGCCGCGGCGCGAGGCGGATCTCGGGCCGGATCTTATCTTCCTTCAGCCGCTTGTTGCCCTCGAGCACGATCCGGTTGATCACCGGATTTTCCTTGATGACGATGGTCAGCGCGCCCTGATTGTCGCGAATCTCCGCGTCGGCGAACAATTCGGTGGCGAACAGGTCCTTCAGCGCCTGGTCCAGGCTTTCGCGCGTATAGGGCTCGCCCGGGCGCAGCTGGACGTAGGAGCGCACCGTATCCGGTTCCAGCCGCTGCGAGCCGACCACGTTGACCGAACGAATCGTCCCGCTGCCCGGCTGCGGCGCCGGGGCGGGCGCGGGCGCGGCGACCGGCGCCGGCGCGGCCTGCTGCTGGCCCAATGCCGGCGCGCTTATCCCGGCCAGCACCGTGCCGACGAGCAACGTCGGCATGTGCCGCCTGGCGAAATATGCTGCCTTGTTCGCTGTCACGCGTTCACCCCAGACTAAAGAAAATCACACAGGGTTCGCGCCCTGCCCCAACCGCCTCAACCGATCAAGCCGGCAAGGCCTCGCCAAACACCGAACGAACCGAGATCATTGACCGTCACGAAGACCATCAACGACAGCAGCAACAACAATCCTGAACGAAAAGCCCACTCCATGACAACCGCATCGACGGGTTTCCTGCGCACAGCCTCGACCGCGTAGAAAAAAAGATGACCGCCATCCAGCATGGGGACTGGCAATAAGTTGATGAACCCCAAATTAATCGAGATCAACGCCAGAAAGCCGATGAAGGCGACAAGCCCGCCGGTGGCCACCTCACCCGACACCTGGGCGATCTTCAACGGCCCGCCCAGCTCCTTGGCGGAGCGGCGACCGGTTATCACCTGACCCAGCGTGTCGGTCATCAACCGCAGAATCTGGCCGGTCTGCCGCACGGCTACGCCCGGCGCCTCCAGCAGGGAAACGGGGACCAGCACCTGCGGCGGCGCGACGATGCCGAGCCGGCCGAGCGGATATCTGTTGCCGAAGCGGTCGACCTCATACCAGGTGGCGGGAACCGCGCTCAGGCCATGCCGCGCGCCGTTGCGTTCCACCTGCACGGACAGCGTCTCGCCCGGGCGATAGAGCACCACCCGGGCCAGGTCGTCGAACGTGTCCACCGAACGCCCCTCAATCTCCAGAATGCGGTCGCCGGGCTGGAAACCCGCGGCAAGCGCCGCTGAACCGGGTTGGACGGCCGCCACCACCGGCGGGGTCCGCCGGTCGCCATGCACCATGGCGAGGCCGCCCAGCAGCAGGATGGCGACAAGGATGTTGGTCGCCGGCCCGGCGAGCACGATCAGCGCGCGCTGCCACAGCGGCTTGGCCTGAAAGGTCTGGGCGCGTTCCTCCGGCGGCAGTTGCAGCCATTCGCGCGAGGGTTGGCTGGCGGGGTTCATGTCGCCCGCAAAGCGCACATAGCCGCCAAGCGGCAGCCAGCCGAATTTCCAGCGGGTGCCGCGCCTGTCGGTGAAGCCGAACAATTCCCGCCCGAAACCGATGGAAAAGGCTTCCGCCTTCACGCCGAACCAGCGGCCGACATAATAATGGCCAAGCTCGTGCACGAACACCAGCGGGCCGATGGCGAGCAGGAAAGCGGCGACGGTGAGCAACAGGCCGGGGTTTTCGGTCACGCTACGGCAGACTCCATCGCCATCGCCGCATTCAGGCGCGCTTCGCGATCGATCACGAAAACATCGTCCAGCGTTGCGGGAGCGGGCGGATCATAACGATCCAGCGTGTCGCGCACAATTGCGGCAATATCGAGGAAGCCGATGCGGCCCGCCAGGAATGCGGCGACCGCCTCTTCATTGGCGGCGTTGAGCACCGCGGGGCGGGCGCCCCCCGCCTCCATCGCCGCCCGGGCGATGGCGATGGCGGGAAAGCGCACCATGTCCGCCGCCTCGAAATCCAGCCGGCCGATGCGCGCCAGGTCTAGCCGCTCGCAGGGGGTTTCCATGCGGTCCGGCCAGGCGAGCGCGTAGGCGATGGGTGTCCGCATGTCCGGCGTGCCCAGCTGGGCGATGACCGACCCGTCAATATATTCCACCATCGAATGCACCACCGACTGGCGGTGGACGAGGATATCGAGCCTGTCGGTGCCCACGGGGAACAGGTGGAATGCCTCGATCAGCTCAAGGCCCTTGTTCATCATCGTCGCTGAATCGACCGATATCTTGGCCCCCATCGACCAGTTGGGGTGCTTCACCGCCTGCGCCGGGGTGACTGACGCCATGGCGTCAAGGCTCCAGTCGCGAAACGGGCCGCCGCTTGCGGTCAGGATGATCCGCGCCACCCGTTCGGGCGCTTGATGGTCCAGGCACTGGAACACCGCATTATGTTCGGAATCGACCGGCAGCAGCCGCGCGCCGCTCTCCCGCGCCGCCCGCGTCATCAGCGCGCCGGCGGAAACCAGCGCCTCCTTGTTGGCGAGCGCGACCGTGCCGCCGCCTTCCAGCGCAGCCATGACCGGGGACAGGCCGGCGCTGCCGACGATGGAGGCCATCGTCCAGTCCGCGCCGCGCCGCGCGGCTTCGATGATCGCGCCGCGCCCGGCCGCCACTTCCGTGTCCGTGCCGGCCAGCGCGTCGCAGAGCGCGCCGAAATGCGCTTCGTTGCCGATCACCGCCAGCCCGGCCCGGGTGGCCCGGGCGGCGGCGGCCAGCCCGTCGACGTCATTCTGCGCGGTGAGCGCCACCACGTCGAAAGCGTCCGGCGCCTGCGCGATCAGATCGAGCGTCGAGGTGCCGACGGACCCGGTCGCGCCGAGGATGGTGACGCTCTTGCGCGCGCTCATGCCACCCCCAGCAGGATCAGCAGCAACGCCGCGCAGGGCGCCGCCGTCACCACCCCGTCCAGACGATCCAGCACGCCGCCATGGCCGGGCAGCAGCGTGCCGCTGTCCTTCACCCCGGCACGGCGCTTCAACGCGCTTTCATAGAGGTCGCCCAGCTGCGCGATCACCGCCAGCACCGGGCTGGCCAGCGCCAGCGGCAGGGCCAGCCCCCAGCCCTGATGAAAGATCAGGCCAAGCGCCAGCGCGGCCGCCATGCCACCGATCAGCCCGGCCCAGGTCTTGTTGGGGCTGACCGCCGGGGCCAGTTTCGGCCCGCCGATCAGTCGGCCGGCGAAATAAGCGCCGATATCCGTCGCCCACACCGTCGCCAGCGCCCATAGCGCCAGCATCATGCCATCGGGCCGGTCGCGCAGGAACACCAGCGCCAGCGCCGGCACCGCGACATAGACCACGCCCAGCCCCATCCGGCCGTTGCGGGTCGCCGCCGCGACGAAGAAGGCCGTGCCCGCGATCAGGCCGATGACGAGGAAGCCCGGCCCGGCGGCAATCGGGTCCGGCGCCAATATGGCGAGCGGCACGCACAGCGCGTACATGCCGATGCGCTTGTGCTTCTCCCCCACGCCGGCCAGCCCGGCCCATTCCCCCATCATCAGGATGGATGCCACGCAGACCAGCACCCAGAAAGCCGCGCCGCCCAGCGCCAGCGCGCCCAGCGCCAATGCGATGAGGACAAGGCCGACGGCGATCCGCAACGGAAGATCGGCCACCCAGCCGGGCGGGCGGGTCGTGCTCATCGTCCGCCGAACCGGCGCTCCCGCGTGGCGAAATCGTCGAGCGCGGCCTTCAGCGCGGCCCCGTCGAAATCGGGCCAAAGCGCGTCGACGAACAGGATTTCGGCATAGGCCGCCTGCCAGAGGAGGAAATTGGACAGCCGCCGCTCGCCCGATGTGCGGATGAGCAGATCGACCGGCGGCAGGCCCGCCGTGTCCAGCACGGCATCCACCGCGTCGGCATCTATGGTGGCGGGATCGCGCCCGGCAAGCGCGCGGGCGGCGCGCACGATCTCGTCCTGAGATCCGTAATTCAGGCCGACGACCAGCGTCTGGCCGTCATTGCCGGCGGTGCGGGCGACCGCGCCCTCGATCAGCGCGCGCAGATCCGGCGCGAAGGCCGAAAGATCGCCGATGATCCGCAGCCGCACATTCTCGCTGGCGAGATCATCCAGATCGGACTGGATGAAGCGCCGCATCAGCCCCATCAGGTCGCCGACCTCGTCCGCCGGCCGCCGCCAGTTTTCCGACGAGAAGGCGTAGAGGGTCAGCACCTCTATGCCCTGCGCGCGCGCCGCGCGCGTCACGGTCCGCACCGCCTCTATGCCCTTGCGGTGCCCGGCGACGCGCGGCAGGTGCCGCCGCTGCGCCCAGCGGCCATTGCCGTCCATGATGATCGCCACGTGGCGCGGCGATGCGGAGCCGTCGCCGCCGGTCGCGGGCTTCACGTTCGCGCTGGCCGCCGTCACTTGCCGAGAATTTCCTTTTCCTTGGCGGTCGCGGCGGCGTCGATATCGGCGATGGTGCCGTCGGTCATCTTCTGGACCTCGCCTTCGCGGCGCTTGCGCTCGTCCTCGCCGATCTCGCCCTTCTTTTCGTCGGCCTTCAGCGCGTCCATGCCGTCGCGGCGGACGTTGCGCGCGGCAACGCGGGCCTTTTCGGCATATTGGCCGGCCAGCTTGGCCAGTTCCCGCCGCCGTTCCTCGGTGAGATCGGGGATCGGCAGTCGGATGTTCTGGCCGTCGACGATGGGGTTGAGGCCAAGCCCGGCGGATCGGATCGCCTTGTCGACGGGGCCGACATTGCCGCGATCCCAAACCTGCACGGACAGCAGGCGCGGTTCCGGCGCGGACACCGTCGCCACCTGGTTCAGCGGCATCTTCGCGCCATAGACCTCCACCTGCACGGGATCGAGCAGCGTCGTCGACGCGCGGCCGGTGCGCAGGCCACCCAGATCATGCTTCAACGCCTCGACGCTGCCGGCCATGCGGCGTTCCAGATCGGCCTTGTCATATGCCGCCATGATCAATTTTCCTCATTCTGTACGATTGTCGCGGTTCCGTCGCCACGCAGCACGCGCGCCAGATTGCCCTCGTCGCGGATGTTGAACACCACGATGGGAATGTCATTGTCCCGGCACAGCGCCACGGCGCTGGCGTCCATCACCTTCAGATTGTCTGACAGGACACGGTTGAAACTGACTGTTTCATAACGCTTTGCCGTGGGCACCTTCTTGGGATCGGCATCATAGACGCCGTCCACCGACGTGCCCTTGAACAGCGCGTCGCAATTCATTTCCGCCGCGCGCAGCGCAGCACCGCTGTCCGTGGTGAAGAAGGGGCTGCCGACGCCCGCCGCGAAGATGACCACCCGCCCCTTTTCCAGGTGGCGTTCGGCACGGCGGCGAATGAACGGCTCGCACACCGACGCCATCGGAATGGCCGATTGCACCCGCGTATCGACGCCGATCTGCTCCAGCGCATTCTGCACGGCCAGCGCGTTCATCACCGTCGCCAGCATGCCCATATAATCCGCCGTGGCGCGCTCGAAGCCCTTGGCCGCCGCCGCCAGCCCGCGAAAGATGTTACCGCCGCCGACGACGACGCACAGCTCGTGCCCCGCCTCCTTGGCCGCCGCGATCTCCCCCGCGACGCGCGCCACGGTGGCGGGATCGATACCGAACTGGCCCGGCCCCATCAGCACCTCGCCCGAAAGCTTCAGCAAAATCCGGTTGAAGCGTGGCCGAGACATCAGGCGCGGTTTTCCGATCAAAGGGTGTGGAGGACGCGCGGACCTTAGTCAGCCCATGCGGTCCTGCCAAGCACTAGAAGGCCGGCCCCGATCGGAATCAGGGCCGGCCCTCCGCTTCATGCATTTCGCGGCGGCGCTGGCGGACAATCGCCCGCCGGCGCGGCCGTCGCTCAGGCGATGCCGGCGGTCGCGGCGACCTCTGCGGCGAAATCGCTCTCCGCCTTTTCGATGCCCTCGCCCAGCTGGAAGCGGACATAATCCTTGAGCACGATCGGGCTGCCGGCTTCCTTGCCGGCGGCGGCGATGACGTCGAAGATGCGGGTCTTGTTGTCCATCACGAACAACTGGCTCATCAGCGCGTTTTCCTTGCGGAACTTCGCGATGGCGCCGTCGACCATCTTGGCGACGATGTCTGCCGGCTTGCCGGATTCGGCGGCCTTTTCTGCGGCGATGGCGCGCTCACGCTCGACCGTGTCGGCGTCCAGCCCGTCCTCGTTCAGCGCCAGCGGGTTGGCGGCGGCGATGTGCATCGCCAGTTGCTTGCCGAGCGAATCCAGCGCGGCTGCGTCCGCGCCGCTTTCCAGCGCGACGAGAACGCCGATCTTGCCGAGGCCGGGCGCGGCTGCGTTGTGGACGTAGGAGACCACGGTGCCTTCGTTCACCGAGAGGCTGCGCGCGCGGCGGAGCGACTGGTTTTCGCCGATGGTCGCGATGTTGTGGGTCAGCACTTCGGACACGGTGCCGCCGGCCGCCATGCTGGACGCGGCCAGCGCGTCGATGTCATCGCCGGTGCCGAGCGCGATTTCCGCCACCGCGCGGACGAAGTTCTGGAACTGCTCGTTCTTGGCGACGAAATCGGTTTCGCTGTTCACCTCGACGGCGGCGCCGGTCTTGCCGGAGACGACCACGCCCACCAGCCCTTCGGCCGCCTGACGGCCGGACTTCTTGGCGGCGGCCGCCAGGCCCTTGGTGCGCAGCCAGTCGATGGCGGCTTCCAGGTCGCCGCCGGTTTCGGTCAGCGCCTTCTTGCAGTCCATCATGCCGGCGCCGGTGCGCTCACGCAGTTCCTTCACGCTCGCGGCAGTAATCTCCGCCATCTCGTGTTCCTTTCAAAAACAAAGGGGACGAACGGACGCGGCACCCGCTGGCGCCGCGCCCGTCCGTTCATTGACAGTCGATCAAGTCAGAACGGCGCGATCAGGCGCCGGGCTGCTCGACCTCCGCTGCGGCTTCGACGGCCGGGGCAGCCAGCGCCTCTTCGGCGGGCGGCTCGTCCAGCGCGCCGAGATCGACGCCGCGCGCCGCCTGGGCGCCCTGGTTGCCGCGCGTCGCCGCCGTGGCGATGGCGTCGCAATACAGCCGGATCGCCCGGCTGGCGTCGTCGTTCGCCGGGATCGGGAAGGCAATGCCGTCGGGGCTGACGTTCGAATCGAGGATGGCGACGACGGGAATGCCAAGCACATTGGCTTCCTTGATCGCCAGCTCTTCCTTGTTCGCGTCGATCACGAACATCACGTCGGGAATGCCGCCCATGTCGCGGATGCCGCCCAGCGACAGCTCCAGCTTGTCGCGCTCGCGGGTCAGCTGCAGCACTTCCTTCTTGGTGAGCCCGGCGGTGTCGCCCGCCAGCTGCTCCTCAAGCGCCTTGAAACGCTTGATCGAACCGGAAATGGTCTTCCAGTTGGTGAGCATGCCGCCCAGCCAGCGGTGGTTGACGAAATGCTGGCCGGCGCGGCGCGCGGCGTCCGCGATCGGCTCCTGCGCCTGGCGCTTGGTGCCGACGAACAGCACCTTGCCGCCGTGGGACACACTCTGCGACACGAAATCGAGCGCGCGGGCGAACAGCGGCACGGTCTGCGACAGATCGAGGATGTGCACGCCGTTGCGATCGCCGAAGATGTAAGGCTTCATCTTCGGGTTCCAGCGATGCGTCTGGTGGCCGAAATGCGCGCCCGCTTCGAGCAACGCCTGCATGGAGACGGTGGGAGCCGCCATAGGATAATCTCCTTACCCGGTTGAACCTCTGGAAGGCAGTGACCGGACAATGCCCGGCACCGGTATGAGCGCCTTCCATGTGGAATGGCCGGGCGGTTAGCGCGCCCCGCCCGCGAAATCAAGCGTTGACAGACGGGGATAAGCGGAACATATAGGGAACATTCCGGGCCGATGAAGCAAAAGGCGGCGCGGAACTCACGGTTTTACGCCCCTGTACCGGTTTCGGGCGCCATTGCAGGAGATCATGATGACGGCCTTCATCTCGACCTTTCTCATCGTCGCCGGTTTCGTGCTGGCCAGCGGGGTGATCGCGACGATGCTGGCCCATCAGGGGCGCAGGATCGCGGCCGTGCTCGCCGGTGGCGGGCGGACGGCGGCGGCTCCCGTCGCCGCCCCGGCCCGGCTCAGGGCTCGATTGCAGCCGAAGGTTGTTGTCCGCCCCCGGCAGCAGCCGCTGCGCGCTGCCGCTTGACCCTGGCATAGCTGCGGATACTGAACGGTATGGCGATAAGATAGGCCGCGCAGACCGCGGTGAGCGTGGTCCACGGCGCGGAGATCAGCGCGGCGGCGAGCAGGGCGACGCCCGCCAGCGCCTCCAGCCGGATATTCCGCCGCAACCGCAGCGATGACCAGCTGAAGGTCGCCACGTTGGAGATCATCAGGAACGACACGATGGCGATCCAGGGCGCGACAACCCAGGTTTCGCGGAACAGGTCCTCGCCCGACCACAGCCAGATATAGACGGGCAGCAGCGCCAGCCCGGCGGCGGCGGGGGCCGGCACGCCGGTGAGGAAGCCGGCGGATTTATGGGGCTGGTCCTTCGCGTCGATATTGGCGTTGAACCGCGCCAGCCGCAGCGCGCAGCAGACCGCCAGCGACAGGGCGACCACCCAGCCGAATTGCGGCAGGGCGTGCAGCGACCAGAGATAGACGATGATGGCGGGCGACACGCCGAACGCCGTCATGTCGGAAAGCGAATCGAGTTCGGCGCCGAACCGGCTCTCACCCTTGAGCAGCCGGGCGATGCGGCCGTCCATGCCGTCCAGCACCCCGGCGATGATGATCGCGGCCAGCGCCCGCTCCCATTCGCCGCCGATGGCGAAGCGCACCGCGCTCAGCCCCATGCACAGCGCCATGGCGGTAACGGCATTGGGGGGCACGGCGCGCAGCGGGATGCCCCGCCGGGGCCGATCGCCGGGCAGGATCATTGGGCGGCGCCGCTCAGCGGATCGGAATTGCCGAGGATGGCGAGCACGGTCTCACCCGCCACGCTGCGCTGGCCCAGCGCGACGCGCGGCGCGGTGCCGGCCGGCAGATAGACATCGACCCGGCTGCCGAAGCGAATCAGGCCGACCCGCTGGCCCGCCCCCACCACGTCGCCCGTCTTGACGAACGGCACGATCCGCCGCGCCACAAGCCCGGCGATCTGGGTGAAGCCGATCCTGACGCCGGACGCGCCCTGGACCAGGAAATGCTGCCGCTCATTATCCTCGCTGGCCTTGTCCAGATCGGCATTCAGGAATTTCCCCGAAATATAGACGATCCGCGATATCGTGCCCGCAATCGGCGCGCGGTTGATGTGGACATCGAACACGCTCATGAAAATCGACACGCGCACCACCGGGTCCTCGCCCAGCCCGCCCTCGCCGCCCAGCTCGCGCGGGACCGGCACGGTCTGGATCAGGGTGATCAGCCCGTCCGCCGGGGCGACGACATAATTGTCACCCTGCGGCGTGGTGCGCACCGGATCGCGGAAAAAGGCGAGCACCCACAGCGTGATGCCGGCCATCGGCCAGGCCAGCGTTTCCCAGCTCATCAGCGCGAAAAACACGGTGATCGCCGCCGCGATCAGGGCGAATTTGCGTCCTTCCGGGTGGACCGGAGGAAAGCGCCATTTGACGGCGGGCGCGCCGGCCGTCGACTTTTCAAGAGATGCCATCGCCGCATCCTAGGGTGTCGGATTGCACGACACAACGCCCGAAAGACACGCCGATCAGCGTTCCGGTTGATCGCGGCGGCAGCTTTGCCTAGGACGCTCGCCGCAACCCTCCCCGGACGAAAGACTCAAGCGCATGGCAAAGATCAAGGTAAAGAACCCCGTCGTCGAGATCGACGGCGACGAAATGACGCGAATCATCTGGCAATGGATTCGCGAGCGCCTGATCCTGCCCTATCTCGATATCGGCCTGGAATATTACGATCTCTCGGTCGAGAAGCGCGACGAGACCAACGATGCGATCACCGTCGACGCATCGCGCGCCATCAAGAAGCATGGTGTGGGCGTAAAATGCGCCACCATCACCCCGGACGAGGCCCGCGTCGAGGAATTCAACCTCAAGAAGATGTGGAAATCGCCCAACGGCACCATCCGCAACATCCTGGGCGGCGTGGTTTTCCGCGAGCCGATCGTCATCCAGAACGTCCCCCGGCTCGTCCCCGGATGGACCGACCCGATCGTCGTCGGCCGCCACGCCTTTGGCGACCAGTATCGCGCCACCGATTACCGCGTGCCCGGCCCCGGCAAGCTGCGGCTGGTGTTCGAGGGTGACGACGGCACGGTGATCGACGAGGAGGTGTTCCAGTTCCCGTCCGCCGGCGTCGCGATGGCGATGTACAATCTCGACGATTCGATTCGCGATTTCGCCCGCGCCTCGCTGAACTATGGCCTGCAGCGCAACTGGCCTGTCTATCTGTCCACCAAGAACACCATCCTGAAAGCCTATGACGGCCGCTTCAAGGATCTGTTCGAGGAAATTTACATCAACGAATTCAAGGCGCAGTTCGATAAGGCTGGTATCGTCTACGAACACCGCCTGATCGACGACATGGTCGCTTCCGCGCTGAAGTGGAGCGGCAAGTTCGTCTGGGCTTGCAAGAATTATGACGGCGACGTCCAGTCGGACACGGTGGCGCAGGGCTTCGGCTCGCTGGGGCTGATGACCTCGGTGCTGATGACGCCGGACGGCAAGACCGTGGAGGCGGAGGCCGCGCACGGCACCGTCACCCGCCACTACCGCATGCACCAGCAGGGCAAGGCGACGTCGACCAACCCGATCGCGTCGATCTTCGCCTGGACCGGCGGCCTGAAATATCGCGGCCGCTTCGACGGCACGCCGGACGTCACCCGCTTTGCCGAGACGCTGGAGGAAGTCTGCGTCGAAACCGTCGAGCAGGGCCACATGACCAAGGATCTCGCCATATTGATCGGCCCCGATCAGGCGTGGATGACGACGGAGCAGTTCTTCGAGCAGATCCGCGTCAACCTGGAAAAGAAGATGGCCAACTGGGCCTGATCCATTGCGGGGGGCGGCGGATCATCCCGCCCCCCGCTCCTTACCTCATGCGCGGGGCGAGCGGATATGCTCGCGGCGCACGCCAAGCCCCACAATATAGGCCGGCAGCGCCTGCAACGGCGAAAAACGGTCGATCAGGCGCAGCGCCAGCGGCGGCTTGACCGGCGCGTCGGCCGCCAGCGCCGGGCCGATGAAACGGTTATGGGCAATGCGCTGGAGCCGCTGGACCAGCCTTGTGGGCAGCATCCGCCGCGCCTGCACCCGGCCAAGCAATGGATCGACCGCCCTGCCCTGCGCCATCGGCTCCGCCAGGATGTTGGCGGCGGCCACCGCATCCTGGATCGCCAGGTTGATCCCCACCCCGCCGACCGGCGACATGGCATGGGCCGCGTCTCCGATGGCAAGCAGGCCGGGCCGGTGCCAGCGCGCCAGCCGATCCAGCGAGACGTTGAGCAGCTTCACCGCGTCCCAGTCCCGCACCGCGTCTATGCCGCCCCCCAGTTCCGGCGCGGCCTTGAGGATGGCGGCGCGAAAGGCGGCGATGCCCGCCGCCATCACCGCCTCAGCGCCGCCCTTGCGGACAACGAAGGCGCATTGCCAGTAATCGCCGCGATCGATGAGCACGACGATGCGGCCGGCATCGAAGATGCCTGTCGTCTCGTTCGCCGCCGTGCGCGGCTTGGGCACGCGGAACCAGAGCACGTCGATCGGCGCGCCAAGATCGACCAGCGGCAATCGGGCCTCGGCGCGCAGCACCGATTTGCGCCCGTCCGCCGCGATCACCAGCCCCGCCGCGATGGTTTCGCCGCCCGCGGTGACGACCCCCGTCACCCGCCCGTCCTGCTCGACCAGCCCCGTCGCCTCGCAGCCCATGCGGAGGGAGAATGCGGGCAGTTTCCGGGCCTCATCGGCCAGGAAATCGAGGAAATCCCATTGCGGCATCAGCGCAATGAAACGCGCGCCGACCGGCAAGCGCCGGAAATCCGCGACCTGGAACTGCCGCCCGCCCGCCCGGGCGCTGAGCGTGGTCACCTGGTCATGCGGCCGCTCCAGCAGCCCACGCAACAGCCCCAGTTCGTCGAACAACTGCAAGGTGGAGGGATGAACCGTGTCGCCGCGAAAATCGCGCAGGAAATCGTCATGCTTTTCCAGCACCAGCGTCTTCACCCCGGCGCGCGCAAACAACAATCCGGCCATCATCCCGGCGGGGCCTCCGCCGGCGATGACCAGCGGGGGCGTCATGCAGGCAGCATCGCCTGCTCGATCATCCGCTTGGCGATCTCCCGTTCGCCCATGATCGCCAGGTTGGCGCCCTTCTTGACGAGATAATCGACCTCGCTGTCCTGATGGGCGCGGGCGACGATGCGCAGCGCGGGGTTGATCGCCCGTGCCTGCTCGACGATCTGCCCGGCCTCGAACGGCTCCGCGATCGCCACGAACAGCAGGCGCGCATCCTGGATTTCGGCCTGCGCCAGCACGGCGGGGTTGGCGGCGTTGCCGATGACCACGTCTGTCCGGTCATTAGGCGCGAGATCGCTGATATCATCCTCCGTTTCGATGACCGTCACCTGCTCGCCCGAAGTGCGCAGCCCGGCCCCGACCAGCGAGCCGACCCGGCCATAGCCGATGATGACCACATGCCCCCGGCGCGCGGCCGGAGGCGCTGGCACCGGAGTTTGCTGCAACGCCCTTTCCCCGCGCCCGATGAGCGAGAAGACGACGGGATTGAGCATGATCGAGATGATCGCGCCGGCAAGGATCAGGTCCCGCGCCTCAGGCGGCAGGATGCCCAGGCCAAAGCCCAGCGCGGCGAGGATGAAGGAAAACTCGCCGATCTGCGCAAGGCTGGCCGAAATGGTGAGCGCGGTGCGGTTCGACTTGCCGAAGGCGCGGACGATGAGGAAGGCAGCGGCGGACTTGCCGATGATGATGATCAGCACCGTCGCCAGCAGGGCCAGCCCATGGGTCAGCACGATCGCCGGGTTGAACAGCATGCCGACCGACACGAAGAACAGCACGGCAAAGGCGTCGCGCAGCGGCAGCGTCTCTTCCGCCGCGCGCTGGCTGAGTTCCGATTCGGCGAGGATCATCCCCGCGAAGAAGGCGCCGAGCGCGAAGGACACGCCGAACAGCAAGGTCGCGCCCGCCGCAAAGCCCAGCGCGATCGCCAGCACGGCGAGCCGGAACAGCTCGCGGGACCCGGTATGCGCAACCGCGTGGAGCAGCCAGGGCACCACCCGCCGCCCGACGACCAGCATGATCGCCACGAACGCCGCAACCTTCGCCACCGTGATCAGCAGGGTGATGCCGATGCCGCTGGCGCCGGACCCAGCCTGGGCCAGCGCCGGGATCATCACCAGCGCGAGCACCATCACCAGATCCTCGACGATCAGCCAGCCGACCGCGATCCGCCCCCGCTCCGTATCCAGCAGCTTGCGTTCCTGCATGGCGCGTAGCAGCACCACGGTGCTGGCGACGGACAGCGCCAGGCCGAACACGAACCCCGCAATCACCGTCCAGCCCATCAGATAGGCCAGCCCCATGCCAAGCACGAGCGCCGCGCCGATCTGCACCAGCGCCCCGGGTATCGCCACCTTGCGGACGGCCAGCAGATCCTTCACCGAAAAATGCAGGCCGACGCCAAACATCAGCAGGATGACGCCCAGTTCCGCCAGCTCATTGGCCAGTTTCTGATCCGCGACATAGCCCGGCGTGAACGGGCCGACCGCAATGCCCGCCAGCAGATAGCCGATCAGCGGCGATATCTTGAACCGATAGGCGAGCGCACCAAAGACGAAGGCGAGCACGAGCCCGCCGACCATGGTTCCGATGAGCGGCGTCACATGGGGCATGAATATCCTTTTCGGGCTGTTCGATGTCGGTTGGTGCATCCTTAGCGGGCAAGGATGCAAATTGTCTGCATGAATATCTGGTAATCGCACCCCCCAGTCCGCAATAGAGAAACGATGCCGCTGCCAATTCATTCGACCGCATTCAGCGATTCGCTCGTCGTTCTGGGCGCGGCGGGCATTGTCATCCCCGCTTTCGCGCGTTTCCGCGTCAACCCGGTGATCGGCTTCATCCTGGTCGGCCTGCTGGTCGGCCCGCACGGGCTGGGATCGCTCATCGGCCACGCGCCCTGGCTTTATTACATAACGATATCAGACCCTCATTCGATCGAACCGTTCGCAGAACTCGGCATCGTCCTGCTGCTGTTTTCGATCGGGCTGGAACTGTCGTTCAAGCGGCTCTGGTCCATGCGCGCGCTGGTGTTCGGGCTGGGCGCGTCGGAGCTTGCCATCTGCGCGCTGCTGCTGGGTGGCGCGCTGGCGCTGATGGGGCAGAATATTCCGGGCGCCATGGGGCTGGGGCTGGCGCTGGCGCTGTCGTCCACCGCGCTGGTGCTGCCGATGGTCGGCACGATCAGCCCGATCGGCCGGGCCGCCTTCGCCATGCTGCTGTTCGAGGATCTCGCGCTGGTGCCGATCATCTTCATGCTCGGCGCGCTGGCCCCTTATGCGCAGGACGCCGGGTGGGAAGGGCTGCTGCGCACGCTGATGGCGGGCGGCATCACCATCATCGTCATGTTCGTGGCCGGGCGTTTCCTGCTGCCTGCGTTGTTCGCGCAGGCGGCGCGCACCAAAAGCCCGGAACTGTTCCTGGCGGCCAGCCTGCTCGTCGTCATCGTCGCCAGCGTGGCGACCACCGCCGCCGGCCTTTCGCCCATCGTCGGCGCGCTGCTCGCCGGGCTGCTGATCGCCGAAACCGAATATCATGGCGAGGTGGAGATCATCACCGCGCCATTTCGCGGGCTGGCGCTGGGCGTGTTCCTGATCACCGTGGGGATGAGCGTCGACCTGCGCGTCATCGTCGCCAACTGGACCAGCCTGGCCGCCGCCGTCGTCGGCGTCGTGCTGCTGAAGACGCTGGTGACGGCGGGGCTGCTGAAGCTGCGCGGCGCGCGCAACGGCATGGCGATAGAAACCGGCGTGCTGATGTCGTCGCCGTCGGAAACCACGCTGATCGTGCTCGCCGCCGCCGCGCAGGCGCAACTCATCCAGCCCTCCACCGCCGCCTTCTGGCAGATCGTCACCGCCATCGGCCTCACCATCACGCCGCTGCTGGCGCGCGTGGGCCACGATATCGCCCGGCGGCTGGAGGTGAAGCGGCGCGACGATGAGGAAGCCATCGGCACCGCCGGCGGCACGCCCCGCGCGATCATCATCGGCTTCGGCCGCGTCGGCCAGATGGTGGCGGACATGATGACGGTGCACGAGCGCCCCTATCTGGCGGTCGATTCGGACATAGACGTGGTCGCCGCGGCGCGGCGGGAGGGTTATCCCATCGTCTTCGGGGACGCATCGCGCCCCGCCCTGCTGGACAGGCTGAACCTGGGCCACGCCACGGCGCTGATCCTGACCATGGACCAGCCCGTCCTCTCCGTCCGGCTGGTGCGCAAGGTGCGCGCATGGTGCCCGGACCTGACCATCCTCGCCCGCGCGCGCGACACCGAACATGCAGGCGAACTCTACCGCGCCGGGGTGACGGCGGCGGTGCCGGAAACGCTGGAAGGATCGCTGCAACTCTCGGAATCGGTGCTGGTGGAGCTGGGCGTGGCGATGGGCCCGGTCATCGCCTCGATCCACGAAAAGCGCGACGAATTGCGGCGGCAGGTGAAGGCCAGCGGCAATCTCGATTTCGAACCGCGCCTGCAGCGCACGCGGCTGAGGGATTTGCAGGGCGAAGGCTGAGGCCGGATCGCGGTTCAGCGCCGGCGGCCGTCAACCGGCTGCCGCCCAGAACGGGATCTTCAGGCTGTCAGCGCCCGGTCAGGCGGCTTCCGCCACCGTCTCCAGCGCAGCGCGCACCGCCGCCACCGCTTCCGCGGCCTTGCCGCCGTCCGGCCCGCCGCCCTGCGCCATGTCCGCGCGGCCGCCGCCGCCCTGACCGCCCAGCACGTCCACCGCCAGCCGCACCAGCGCCACCGCGTCGCGCGCGCCGGCAAGGTCCGCCGTCACGCCGACCGCAACCGACGCCCGGCCTTCGTTGACCGCGACCAGCACGGCCACGCCGGAGCCGACCCGCGCCTTCAAATCGTCGACCGCGCCGCGCAGACCCTTCGGGTCCAACCCCTCGACCACCTGGCCGATAAAGCCGTGGCCGCCGACCTGCTCCGGCCCGGCCTCGTCCGCCTTGCCGCCGCCGCCCAGCGCCAGCGCCTTCTTCGCCTCGGCCAGCTCGCGCTCAAGCCTGCGGCGTTCGTCGATCAACGCGGCGACGCGCGCGGGCACGTCGTCCGGCGCTGCCTTCAGCGCCGCCGCCGCCTCGCGCAGCCGGTCGTCCCGCGCGGTCAGCCAGGTCCGGGCCGCTTCGCCGGTCAGCGCCTCGATGCGGCGGATACCGCTGGAAACCGCGCTTTCAGAGACGATCTTGAGCAAGGCGATATCGCCCAGCGCATTGACATGGGTGCCGCCGCACAGTTCCACGGAATAATTGCCGTCCGTCACGCGGCCCATGGAGAGCACGCGCACCTCATCGCCATATTTCTCGCCGAACAGCGCCAGCGCACCGGCGGCCACGGCGGCGTCCGGCGTCATCAGCCGGGTCGTCACCACCTCATTGGCGCGGATCTGGGCGTTCACCTCCGCCTCGATATCGGCGATCTCGTCATGGCTGAGCGCGGAGGGGTGCGAAAAGTCGAACCGCAGCCGGTCCGGCGCCACCAGACTGCCCTTTTGCGACACATGCGCGCCCAGCCGGTTGCGGAGCGCGGCGTGCAGCAGGTGCGTGGCGCTATGGTTGGCGCGCACCCGGGCGCGGCGTTCCACATCCACTTTCAGCTGCACATTGTCGCCCACCGCAAGGGAGCCGCTCTCCACCTTCGCCTGATGCGCGTGGAGCCGCCCCAGCGGTTTGGTGGTGTGCTCAACCCCCGCCGAGAAGCCATTATCGCCGGCCAGCAGCCCGGCATCGCCCATCTGGCCGCCGCTTTCGGCGTAGAAAGGCGTCTGGTTGGTGAGGATGGTGGCGCTTTCGCCCGCCGCAATGCGGTCCACCCGCTGGCCATCCCTGACGATGGCGACCACCTGCCCCTCGCCCTCATCGGCGGTGTAGCCGGTGAATTCGGTGCTGCCCACTTCCTCGGCGATATCGAACCAGACCTCGTCCGATGCCGTGGCGCCCGACCCTTTCCACGCCGCGCGGGCGGCCGCGCGCTGTTCCGCCATCGCCGCGTCGAACCCGGCGCGGTCCACGCCCAATGACTGGGCGCGCAGCGCGTCCTCGGTCAGGTCGTAAGGGAAGCCGTAGGTGTCGTAGAGCTTGAACGCGGTCTGCCCGGCCAGCACGTCGCCGGGCTTCATCCCCGCCGTCGCCTCGTCGAGCAGCTTCAGCCCGTGGTCCAGCGTCTGGCGGAACCGGGTTTCCTCCTGCTGCAGCGTCGCCTCGATCAGCGGCTGGGCGCGGATCAGTTCGGGAAAGGCCGTGCCCATCTCCGCCACCAGCGAGGGCACCAGCCGGTGCATCAACGGTTCCTTGGCGCCCAGCAGATGGGCATGGCGCATCGCGCGCCGCATGATCCGGCGCAGCACATAGCCGCGCCCTTCATTGGCGGGCAGCACCCCGTCCGCCACGAGAAAGCCGGATGCGCGCAGGTGATCCGCGATCACCCGGTGGCTGGCCTGATTGTCCCCGGTGGTTGCGGTGCGGGTCAGCGCGCCCGATTCGGCGATCAGCGCCTTGAAGGTGTCGGTGTCGTAATTGTCATGCACGCCCTGCAGCACGGCGGCGATCCGCTCCAGCCCCATGCCGGTGTCGATCGACGGGCGCGGCAACGCCACGCGCTCGCCCCCGGCAATCTGGTCGAACTGCATGAACACCAGATTCCATATCTCGACGAAGCGGTCGCCATCCTCGTCCGGGCTGCCGGGAGGGCCGCCGGGAATATGGTCGCCATGGTCGAAGAAGATTTCCGAACAGGGACCGCACGGCCCGCTGTCGCCCATCGCCCAGAAATTGTCGGACGTGGCGATGCGGATGATCCGCTGTTCCGGCAGGCCGGAAATGCTGCGCCACAGGTCGAACGCCTCATCGTCGGTATGATAGACGGTGACGGTCAGCCGATCCGGCGAAATCCCCCATTCGCGGGTCAGCAGCGTCCAGGCGAGCGTGATCGCCCGTTCCTTGAAATAGTCGCCGAACGAGAAATTGCCCAGCATTTCAAAGAATGTGTGGTGCCGCGCCGTATAGCCGACATTGTCCAGGTCATTATGCTTGCCGCCGGCGCGCACGCATTTCTGCGACGAGGTGGCGGTGGAATAGGGGCGCGTCTCCAGCCCGGTGAACACGTTCTTGAACGGCACCATGCCGGCGTTGACGAACATCAGCGTCGGGTCGTTATGCGGCACCAGCGGCGCGGAAGGGACGCGGGCATGTTCCTCGCCCCCGAAATAGTCGAGGAAGGAGCGGCGGATGTCGTTGGTCGATGTCATGGTTGCGACTTAAGGGAGAGAGGCCCGTATCTCAAGCGGCAGGCGCGGCGGGCGGCGCATCCTCCTCGCCATGCGCGATCACCGTCGCCGCCACCAGATCGCCCGTCACGTTCAGCGTGGTGCGGCACATGTCCAGGAAACGGTCGACGCCCAGCACCAGGCCGATCCCTTCCGGCGGCACCCCGACCATGCCGAGGATCAGCGCGACCACCGGCAGCGACCCGGCCGGCACCCCCGCCGTGCCGATGCCGCCCAGAATGCAGACCAGCATCACCATCACCTGCTGGGTCAGGTCCAGCTCCACGCCGAAGAACTGGGCGAGGAACAGCACGGTGACGCCTTCGAACATGGCGGTGCCGTTCTGGTTTGCCGTCGCGCCGATGGTCAGCACGAAGCGGGAAACCCGCGCGGGCAGGCGCAGCTCGTTTTCCGCCACGCGCAGCGCGGTGGGCAGCGTGGCGTTGGACGAGGCCGTGGAAAAGGCCATGACGCTGGCTTCCTGCGTTTCGCGGAAGAAGGCGATCGGCGATTTGCCGGCGAACAGCTTCAGGATGATCGGGAAGATGACGAACATCTGCACGCCCAGCGCCAGCAGCACGACGCCGACATAGGCGCTCAGCCGCACCAGCAATTCCCAGCCGAACAGCGCCGCCAGATTGAACATGAAGCAAAGGATGGCGAGCGGCGCCAGGCGGATGACCACGCCGATCAACCGCATGGTGACCTCGAAAATCCCCTCGATCGCGGTCTTCAGCTGCAGCGCCGGGCCGTTCTGCACCAGCACCAGCCCGATGCCGAAGAACAGCGCGAAGAACATGATGGCGAGAATGTCGTTGTCCGCCGCGGCGGTGAAGATGTTGGACGGGATGATGTTCAGGAACGCCGCCACGCCGGATGGCCGGTCCGCCCCGCTGGACAGGATGGCGCGCGCGCCGTCCCCCGCATTGGCGAGCAGCAGTTGCGCATCCGCCGGGTCAACGCCGTCGCCGGGGCGGAACAGGTTGACGATCAAGATGCTCACCGCCACCGCCACGGTGGAGACGAGGATGGTATAGACCAGCGTCTTCACGCCGACGCGCCTCAGCGACGCGATCTCCCCCATTTCCGATATGCCGACCACCAGCGCGGAAAACAGCAGCGGGATGACGAGCATGAACAGCAGGCGCAGGAAAATCTGGCCGATCGGGCCGGTGACATAGGTTGTGATCACCTCAACCCATGGCGCGCCGGGCGCCGTGACATGAACGATCAACCCGGCGATCAGGCCGATCAGAAAGCCGATCAGCATCTGGTATTGCAGCGAAATGCCGCGTTTCTTTTCCGTCACACGCTGCCCCTGTCTTGCAGCGGCACCATTCACTTGCCGGATGCCCGCCCGTCAAGCCGCAACTGTCGCTAATCGAACGGCTTGTCGATCGACGGCGGCGGGGTGGAGAACCAGCGCGGCCCATCCGGCGCCATGTAAAAGCAATCTTCGATGCGGACGCCGAAGGCGCCGGGGCGGTACAGGCCGGGTTCGTTGGAGAAGCACATGCCGGCGGCAAGCGGCGTCGTTTCGCCATGGACGAGATTGACCGGCTCATGCCCGTCCAGCCCGATGCCGTGGCCGGTGCGGTGCGACAGGCCGGGCAGGCTGTAGCCGGGGCCGTAGCCCAGGCTTTCATAATAAGCGCGCACCGCATCGTCGATGCGGCCGGCGGGCGTGCCGATCCGCGCCGTGGCGAAGGCGATCTCCTGCCCCTTTCGAACCTGATCGAACACCGCGCGCTGGGCCTTGTCCGCCGCGCCGAACACCAGCGTGCGCGACACGTCCGACTGATAGCCCTCGACCGCGCAGCCGCAATCCATCAACACCACCTCGCCCGCGCGCACCGCCTGCGGCTTGCCCGATCCGTGGGGATAGGCGCTGGCCTCGCCGAGCAGCACCAGCGAAAATTCCGGGTTGCCGCCCAGCGCCACCGTCGCCGCGTCCATCATCGCGCCGATATCGGCAGGGGTCATGCCCGCCTCGATGCGGGCGGCGACATGGCGGTAGGCGGCGATGGTGACATCGGTCGCCAGCTGCATCAGCGCGATTTCCGCCGCCGACTTGATCATCCGGCAACCACGCACCACCGCTGCTGCGGGGCGAATCTCCAGCCCCGGCGCCGCGCGGACCAGCCCGTCGCTGGCGAAGAAGCGCACCGTTTCCTCAATGCCCACCGGCCCCATGGCGAGCTTGCGGTCGCGCAGGAAGCCGGCGACCACGGCCAGCGGGTCCTGGTCCTCCTGCCACACGCGCACCTCGCCCTCCACGGCCAGGCTCTCGCGCACGGAAGGCTCCTCGAACCCGGGCGTGACGATGCCGATGCTGCCTTCGCGCGGCAGGATGGCGGCGGTCAGCCGCTCGCTCCGCCACCAGCGGATGCCGGTGAAATAGGTGAGGGACGCACCCGGCTCGATCAGGATGGCGCTCAGGCCGGCATCGCGCATCAGCCGCTGCGCCCTGGCGAGCCGGGCCGCGCGTTCATCCGCGCCGATCGGCACGGCGCCGCCGGTGATCCGCTTCAGCGCCGGATCGGCCACCGCGGCGCCGAGCAGGCGGGCGGGAATCGCCGCCAGCCCCGCCGCCAGCGCACCATGGCGCAACAGGTCGCGGCGGCGCATCGCCATGGAATCACGCGAAGGCATAAGGCCCTCCCCGCTCCAGCGCGGCGCGATAGGCCGGCCGCGCATGAATGCGGTTCAGCCAGTCGATCAGCCTGGGCCGCCGCGAATCGAGGCCCGCGCGCTGGCGGCTCGCCTCCAGCGGAAAGCTCATCATGATGTCGGCGGCGGTGAAATCATCGCAGGCGAACCACGCCCGGTCGGCCAGCTCGCCCTCCAGATAATCGAGATGCTGGTCGATCATCGCCTGGATGCGGGGGCGCGCGGGGCGGCCCAATATCCCCATCCGCCCGACCACCAGCATGATCAGAAGGGGCGGCATCAGCGATCCCTCGGCATAATGGAGGAACTGGCGATAGCGCAGGATCGCCTGGCGATGCGGCGGCGGCCCCAGCGCGCCGTCCCCCTTCTCTACCAGATATTCGACGATGGCGCCGGTTTCGGCGAGCACCGTCTCGCCATCCTCGATCAGCGGAGATTTGCCCAGCGGATGCACCGCCTTCAATTCGGGCGGGGCCAGCATGGTCTTGGGATTGCGCTGGTAACGCTTCACTTCATAGGGAAGCTCCATTTCCTCCAGCATCCACAGGATGCGCTGCGACCGGCTGTTCTCCAGATGGTGGACGATGATCGTCATGCCGCTATGTCCTTGTCGCGAAAGCGGCAAAGCTTAGGAGCAGTCGGCCCGGGAAGAAAGCGGAGTAATCCGGCGGGCGGCGGCAAGCGGTAGGCAGCAAGCGGCAGGCGACGAAAACAAGAAGGCCCGCCGGTATCGGCGGGCCTTCGGGTGCTTGACGCGAAAGACGGAGGGGTCAGCCCTCGTCATCCTCCGCATCGGGTCCGGTCATCATCACTTCCGCCACCTCGTCGGTGCGGCCGCGGATCGCCTTTTCGATGCGCTCCGTGATTTCGGGATTCTCGCGAAGGAAAATCTTGGAATTCTCACGCCCCTGCCCGATCCGGATCGAATCGTAGGAGAACCAGGCGCCCGATTTCTCGACGATGCCCGCCTTGACGCCGAGATCCAGTATCTCGCCCATCTTGGAGATGCCCTCGCCATACATGATGTCGAATTCCACCTGCTTGAACGGCGGGGCGACCTTGTTCTTGACCACCTTGACCCGGGTGGCGTTGCCGATCACCTCGTCGCGTTCCTTGATCGCGCCGGTACGGCGGATGTCGAGGCGCACGGAGGCATAGAATTTCAGCGCGTTGCCGCCAGTGGTTGTTTCCGGCGATCCGTACATCACGCCGATCTTCATGCGGATCTGGTTGATGAAGATGACCAGCGTGCGCGACCGGCTGATCGATCCGGTGATCTTGCGCAGCGCCTGGCTCATCAGCCGCGCCTGCAGGCCGACATGGCTGTCGCCCATCTCCCCCTCGATTTCGGCGCGCGGCACCAGCGCGGCGACCGAATCGATGACCAATATGTCGATGGCGTTGGAACGGATCAGCGTATCGGCAATCTCCAGCGCCTGCTCGCCCGTATCGGGCTGCGAGACGATGAGATTGTCGATGTCCACGCCCAGCTTCTTGGCATAGGCCGGGTCGAGCGCGTGCTCCGCGTCGATGAAGGCCGCCGTGCCGCCCGCCTTTTGCGCTTCCGCGATGGCATGGAGCGTGAGCGTGGTCTTGCCCGAACTTTCCGGCCCGTAAATCTCGATGACGCGGCCGCGCGGCAGGCCGCCGATGCCCAGTGCGATGTCGAGGCCCAGCGACCCCGTGGAGATGGATTCGATTTCCACCTTCTCGCGGGATCCCAGCTTCATCGCCGATCCCTTGCCGAACGCACGATCAATCTGCGCAAGCGCTGCTTCGAGAGCTTTTTGTCTGTCCATATTCCCCGTCGTCTGTCCGGAATCGATGACTTTAAGTTGTGCCGCCATGGGCCTGCTCCCTCGTAGATCGAATGCGCCGTGCGTCAACGCGTGACGCATTCGTACACGATGTGTTCTTCAAGAACAAGAGGGGAACGATTAGCGTTCGAGCAGCCGTTCCAGCGCGCTTTTCACCCCGTCCATGGTGAAAGGTTTGGCGAGCAGGGCCACGTCTTCGTGGCGGGCGGGGGCAATATCGTTGCCGCCGGTGGCGAGGACGAAGGGCGCGCCCGCGGCCGAAAGCGCGTCCGCCACCGGCCAGGAGGATTCGCCGTCGCGCAGGTTGACGTCCAATATGGCCGCGTCGAACCCGCCATCGGCCACCATCGCGAGCGCGCCGCCGACGCTGTCCGCCGTGCCCGCGACACGGTAGCCCAGCATGTCGAGAAAATCCTCCAGCATCATGGCGATCAGGGGTTCGTCCTCGACGATCAATATGGCCGGTGCTGTCATCCGGGCTGTCTAGCCGCCCGGAATTGCGGTGCAAGAACCTTATCGCCGGGGCTCGAGCGCGGCACGCGCGGCCTCCGCAAGCTGCTGGACGGAAAAAGGCTTGGGCAGAAAGGCGACGCGATCGATATCGATCGATTTGCGCAGCTGCTCCTCGGCATAGCCGGACATGAACAGGATCGGCAGGTCAGGGAATTTCAGCCGCGCCTGCCGCACCAGCGTCGGCCCGTCCATGGTGGGCATGACGACGTCTGAGATCAGCAGGTCGACCGCCCCCTGATCGCCCAGCAGTTCCAGCGCCTCCTCGCCATGCGCGGCGGTGAGCACGGTGTAGCCGTGGCGGGTCAGCGCCCGCTCCGCCACCGCGCGCACCATATCCTCGTCCTCGACCAGCAGGATCGTGCCGCTGCCCCACAATTCGCTCGGCCGCTCCCGCTCCCTGGGCGCGGACGGGGCCGCCGCTGCCTCCGCCTTGTGGACCGGCAGGTAGATGACGAAGCTGGTCCCCTGCCCCGGCTTGGAATCGGCGAAGATGAACCCGCCGGATTGCTTGACGATGCCGTAGACGGTGGACAGGCCAAGCCCGGTGCCCTTGCCGACTTCCTTGGTGGTGAAGAAGGGCTCGAAAATCTTCGGCAGCAGGTCTGGCGGAATGCCGGTTCCGGTGTCCGTCACGCGCAGCGCGGTATATTCGGCGATCGGCAGGATCTCGCTGCCCATCCGCCGCACGTCCGCCGCGCTGACGGCATAAGTCTGCAGGGTCAGCGTGCCGCCGCCGGCCATCGCATCGCGCGCGTTGACGGCAAGGTTGACGATCACCTGCTCAAGCTGGCCCGGATCGGCCCGCACCGCGCCCAGATCGCGCCCGTGCTTCACCGCCAGCGTCACCGTTTCGCCCAGCAGGCGCTTCAGCAGGTTGAACACTTCGGAAATGACGTCGGGCAGCTGCAATATCTGCGGCCGCAACGTCTGCTGGCGGGAAAAGGCGAGCAATTGCCGGGTCAGGCTGGCCGCGCGGTTGGAATTGGCCTTGATCTGCTGGATGTCGTCATAATCGCTGTCGCCCGGGGTATGGCGCATCAGCATCAGGTCGCAATGGCCGATGATCGCGGTCAGGATATTGTTGAAATCATGCGCCACGCCGCCGGCGAGCTGGCCCACCGCCTGCATCTTGATGGCCTGCGCCACCTGCCGCTTCAGCCGCGATTCCTCGCTGTTATCCTTGATCGACAGCAGCACCGCCGCCTCGCCCAGCCCGCGCGCGCCCGCCACGCTGAGCGCGATCGGCTCGTCGGAACGGTTTTTGAGCCTGACCGCAAGGTCGCCGGTGGAAGGCTGGCCGGTGGCAAAGCGGCGGACCGCATCCGCCACCACCGCCTTGTCCTCGCGCACCACGAGGTCGCCCGGATAGACGGGCATCACCCCGCCCGAAATGCCGGCGGCGCGGGCGAAGGTTTCGTTGACGAACAGGAAGCGCCCGTCGCGGTCCGCCAGCGCCAGGCCGAAGGGCAGCATGGAAAGCAGCGTCTGGATATGGGTGGCCGCATTGCCGCCACCGGTTATCCGCGCGCTGATATCCTCATCGATCAGGAAGATCAGCGTCGGGCTGTCCGCCGTTTCCCTGTCCAGCGGGATCTGCAGCAGCCGCAGCGGATTGCCGCCCGCGCCGTCCCGCTCGAAACGGATCACGCCATCGCTGTCGGAACTGAGCAGCGACACGAAATCGCGCCCTTCGATCGCCGCCTCGGACCGGCCGGTGGCGCGCAGGTTGAACGCGCGGTTGGCGGCCCGCACCCGCCCCTCGCTGCCGATCATCACCGCCATGATCCCGGATTCGCCCAGCCTGTCGCCGCCCGGCCCGCTGACCAGCCGCCGCGCCTCCGCCGCGATGTCGAAACTGATCACCGGGCGGAACCGCCAGACCAGATAATCCTCGGCCCGGCCGCTGCGCACCACCTCCGCCTGCAATTTGATGGTGTCGCGCACGATGCGGTCAGCCCGGCCGATGCCGTCGCGCCACGCCGCGCGCCCGGCGGCGGTCAGCCGGCCGACGCCGATATCGCCGATCGGCAGGGCGGGCGGCGTGGCGAAACCGTCGAACCACACGCCGTATAGATCGTTGGCGCACACCAGCCGTCCGGCGCGGTCGGTGATGGCCACGGCCACGCCCTCGCTCTCGGCGGCTTCGCGGGTCAGCGCCCAGTCCGCCGTGGCCGCTTCCGCCGGCGCCGGCGGATAGAGCCTGCGGAACAGCAGCAGCAAGGTCGCCGCGGCAAGAAATGTCGCGAAAAATCCGGCCGCGATCGCCAGGCTGCCCAGCGCCCACAACAACAGCAGCGCGGAGGCCACGCCGCCCGCCATCGTCGCGGCCAGCAGCGCCCGCCCGTTGCCGGCGGCACCTGTCGGCGACGCCCCCGGCAGGCGGCTTGCGATCAGCGGCGTGGGCAGATGGGTGGCCATGTCGTCCACAGCCTTGCCCATCCGCCCATCACCCCGTCAAGGCATTCACCAGATGCGAACGCGATCGTCCGGTGCAAGATAGAGCTTGGACGTCGGCGCGGGGGAGAAGGCCGCATACCACGGGTCGAGGTTGCGGACGACCGAAGTCCGCTGCTCGCCGGGCGAATGCGGATCGGTCAGCAACTGCTGGCGCAGCTGGGCCTCGCGATATTTGCTGCGCCACACCTGCCCCCAGCCCAGGTAGAAGCGCTGGTCGCCGGTGAAGCCGTCGATCACCGGCGCGTCCTTGCCGCCCAGCGACAGCTTGTACGCATCATAGGCAACCGTCATCCCGGCCAGATCGGCGATATTCTCGCCCAGCGTCAGCGCGCCCTGCACGTGCAGGCCGGGCAGCGGCTCATAGGCGTCATATTGCTTGACCAGCTTGTCGGTCAGCGCGTCGAACCGCTTCACGTCGTCCGCCGTCCACCAGTCGGTCAGCTTGCCGTCGATATCATATTTGCGGCCCTGATCGTCGAAATGATGGCTGATCTCATGGCCGATGACGGCGCCGATGCCGCCATAATTGACCGCAGCGTCGGCATGGGCGTCGAAAAAGGGCGGCTGCAGGATGGCGGCGGGAAAGACGATCTCGTTCATCGTCGGATTGGCGTAGGCGTTGACCGTCATCGGCGTCATGAACCATTCGCCCCGGTCGATCGGCTTGCCCAGCTTGTCGAGATCATATTGATAGTCGAATTCGCGGGCGCGCTGGACGTTGCCGACCAGATCGTCCCGCTTCACCTGCAGCGCGGAATAATCCCGCCACTTGTCGGGATAGCCGATCTTGGGCGTGAAGGCCGCCAGCTTGGCGCGGGCCTTGGCCTTGGTCTCCGGCGCCATCCAGGCCAGATTGGCCAGCCGGTTGTCCATCGCCGCGATCACATTCTTCACCAGCGCGTCAGCCGCCGCCTTGGATTCCGGCGGGAAATACTGGGCGACATATTTCTCGCCCACCGCCTCGCCCAGCGATGCGGTGACCAGCGCCACGCCGCGCTTCCAGCGGGGCCGGTTCTGCGGCGTGCCGGACAGGGTGGTGCCGTTGAAGGCGAAATTCTCGTCGACGAAAGCCTTGGACAGATAGGGCGCATAGCCGTCCAGCGTGCGCACCATCAGATAATCGCGCAGCACCGGCAGCGGCGTCGCGCCGATCAGCTTCGCCTCGCCGGTGACAGCGCTGGGCTGGGCGACGATGTAGCTCGCCTGCCCGTCGACCCCGGCGGCGGTCAGATAAGCCGCCCAGTCGAACCCGGGGGCGCGCCTGGCGAAATCGGCACGGCTCCATTTATTATAGGTCTTGTCGCTGTCCCGGCTCTCGACGCGGGTCCAGTGCACCTTGGCCAGCCCGGTTTCGAAGGCGACGATCGCCTTGGCGCGGGCCGCGCCGTTCGGCTCGCCCGCCAGCCCGAACAGGCGCGCCAGATGCGCCGCATATTCGGTGCGGATCGCCGCCAGCTTGGCGTCGTCCTTCAGATAATAATCCCGGTCGGGCAGGCCGAGCCCGGACTGGTAGATGGAAACGATATATTGCTCGGGAATCTTGTCGTCCTGGCCCACGCGCGCGGCCAGCGGGGCGCGCACGCCGATCCGCATCAGCTTGCCGAATTCCGCCGCGACGGCGCGGCGCGAATCGAGCGCCTTGATCGAATCGAGCATCGGCCGGATCGGCGCGACGCCCTTTGCCTCGGCGGCATTCTCATCCAGGAAGCTGGCGTAGAGATCGCCGATATTGGACCCCGGCGTCCCGGCCGCCGCCTCCACGATGGTGCGGGTCCGCTCGTTCGACAGGTCGTCAAGCACATGGAACATGCCGAAGCTGGACCGATCGGCCGGAATCTCCGTCTTGTCGCGCCAGCTGCCGCCCACGAAGCGGGCGAAATCGTCGCCGGGGTTGGCGGCGCGGTCCATGCCCTGCTCGTCGAAGCCGAATGTACCGATCTGCGGCGCGGGCGCGGGCGGCGGGGCCTCCACGGGCGGCGGCGGCGCAATCGCCTCGGGCTGGGGGGCGGTGGTCGCGGTGGTGCAGCCGGCCAGCACCGTCGATGCCAGCAGGATCAGGGAAAAGGGTTTCATGAGCGGTGAACCTTTTGGGGAAGAAGAGCCAAATCTCGCAAGAGACATGGCACCTTCTTAAGCGGTTCTGACCGGCAATCAATCAGTTATGGGCGGCTTTCCGCCCGTGCCGCCGCGTGCGCCACTTATGGGCGATCCAGTAGCGCCAGCACAGCGCCGCAAGGCCGTAGCCGACCAACGCGCCGACGATGGAGATCACCACCAGCCCGACGGCCGTGGCCGGCGCGGCGTCGGACAACAGCCAGCGCGCCAGCTCCCATGCCTGGGAGTGCATCTCTTCGCCCAGCACATGGGTGGGCGTGATCGCCTCCAGCCGCAGGATGCGGGTGCCAAGCCAATAAGCCCCCACCCAAAGCGGCGGCGTGGTCAGCGGGTTAGTGATGAAGGTGGTGACCGCCGCCACCGGCACATTGGCGCGCACCGGCAGGGCGAACAGCGCGGCGAAGATCGTCTGCGCCACCGGCACCATCACCCCCACGATCACGCCCAGCGCAACGCCGCGCGGCACGGACCGCCTGTGGAAACGCCACAGTTCGGGCAGCAGGATGCGGTGGGCGATGGGCCGCAGCCAGCCGATCCGCTCGAACGTCTCGCGGGTGGGCATGTTGCGCTCGCTCCATGCGCTGATGCGATCGAACATCCGCATCAGCCGCGATCCCGCATCAGCCGGCCCTGCTCGCGCTTCCAGTCGCGGGCCTTTTCCGTCTCGCGCTTGTCGTGCAGCTTCTTGCCCTTGGCCAGCGCCAGCTCCACCTTCGCCCGCCCGCGCGGATTGAAATAGATGGAGAGCGGGATCAGCGTCATCCCCTCGCGCCCCACCGCAACCCGCATCTTGGCGATCTCGCGCTCGTGGAGCAGCAGCTTGCGGGGCCGCTTCGGCTCATGGTTGAAGCGGTTGCCGTGGCTGAATTCGGGCACGTTGGCGTTGACCAGCCAGACCTGGTTGTCCTTCACCTCGGCATAGCTTTCCGCGATCGAGCCTTCGCCGAAGCGCAGCGATTTCACTTCCGTTCCGGTCAGGGCGATGCCCGCCTCGAAGAAATCCTCGAGGAAATATTCGTACCGCGCGCGCCGGTTCTCGGCGACGGTCTTCACTTTTTCAAAGGCGGCAGGCTTGGGACGGGCCATCAAGTCAGTCCGGCGATGGCAAGCGCGGCGTCCACCGCCCGGCGGCTGGCTTCGGAAGGCAGGGTCATGGGCAGGCGCACCTCCGGCGAGACGTCCGGACGCAACCGGTTGAGCGCATATTTGGTCGGCCCGGGTGAAGCATCGCTGAACAGCGCATTGTGCAGCGGGAACAGCCGGTCGTTGAGCGCCATCGCCGCGGCATGGTCGCCCGCAAGGCTTGCCGCCTGAAATTCGGCGCACAGCCGGGGCGCCACATTGGCCGTCACGGAAATGCAGCCGCGCCCGCCGGCGGCGTTGAACGCCAGCGCGGTATCGTCATTGCCGGAAAGCTGGACGAAATCCGCCCCGCAGCCCAGCCGGTGGCTGGTGACCCGGCTGATCTGCCCGGTGGCGTCCTTGACGCCGACGACGCCGGGCAGCGCGGCGAGGCGCGCCATGGTATCGACGTTGATGTCGGTGACGGTCCGGCTGGGCACGTTATAGACAATGATCGGCAGGTCGCACCGTTCCGCCAGATAGGCGAAATGCGCGTGGATGCCGTCCTGGTTGGGCCGGTTGTAATAGGGCGCGACGACCAGCGCCGCAGCGGCGCCATGATCCTTGGCGAAGCGCATGTGCTGCAGCGCCGTCTGCGTGTCGTTCGATCCCGCGCCCGCGATCACCGGCACCCGGCCCGCCGCCTGATCGATGCAGATCTCGATCACCCGGTGGTGCTCGTCTATGTCCAGCGTGGCCGCCTCTCCGGTCGTGCCGCACGGGACCAGCGCCGACGTGCCGGACTCGATCTGCCAGTCAATCAGTGCCCGAAATGTTCGTTCGTCGATGGCCCCGTCCCGAAACGGGGTCACCAGAGCCGGAATCGACCCGGAAAACATGCCTGTGCTCCTTCACCTAGACGCATCCACGGGGCATAAGGCCGACGATGCGCCAGACGATCACCCGTTCATCGCCAAATAAGGACGCAGACCCTAATGTGTCCAGCATGGTCACACGTCTTCTTGTCGGCACCCTGATGCTCGCCGCGCCGTCGGCTTCCGTGGCGCAAACGCCGCCCCCGCCCAGCCCGCTGGTTCAGCCGGTCACCGCGCAGCCCGATCCGCTGGCCCCGGTGGTCGCGCAGTGGAATGCCTTGCGGCAAAGCGACGCGCTGCCTTTTTCCAGCTATTCCAGCTTCCTCGTCGCCCATCCCGGCTGGCCGGGCGAGCTGGCGATGCGCCGCGTGGCGGAACGCGCCATCGATCCCGACAAGATGATCGCGGCTCAGGTCGTCGCCTTTTTCGATCGTTATCCGCCGCTCAGCAACGCCGGACAGGCCCGCTATGCCGAGGCGCTGATCGCACGGGGCCGCAGGCCGGAAGCGGTCGTCGCGGCGCGCAAGGCGTGGACGTCCGGCGCGCTCGCCCCGCTCGACGAGGCGCGGATGCTCAGCCAGTTCGGCGGCGTCTTCACCCCCGCCGATCAGGACGAGCGAATGGACCGGCTGCTCTGGGCGGGCGCGACCACCGCCGCCGCGCGCCAGCTGCCGCTCACCTCCCCCGCCCGGCGCGCGCTGTTCGACGCGCGGCTGGCGATGCGGACCAAGGCGCCAGACGCGGCGGCAAAGGCTTCGGCCACCATCGCCGCCGGCATGACGGATGCGGGCTATATCGCGGATCGGGCGACATGGCTGGTCTCCACCGCCCAGCTCGCCTCCGCCCGCGCGCTGCTGGCGGGGCCGCGCAGGCTCGCCAGCAGGCCGGGGGACGCGGAAAAATGGTATGAGGCGCTGCTCGGCAACGCCCGGGCGGCGGCCACCGACGGCCAGTGGACGCTCGCCTACGACATCGCCCGGCAGGTCGACGACGCCTATCTGCCCGGCACCGACGTGCGCGACCGCCCGATCGGGGAACGGGACGATTATACCAGCCTCGTCTGGCTGGCCGGCACCGCCGCGCTCAACCAGTTGCGCCGCCCGGCCGACGCCATCGCCATGTTCGATCGCTACGCCCGCGCCGCGCGCTCCCCCCAGACCCAGTCGAAGGGCGATTACTGGGCCGGGCGCGCCGCCCATGCGGCCGGGCGCGCCGAGGAGGCCCGGCGCTATTTCGAAGGCGCGGCCCGGCACAGCGACCAGTTTTACGGCCAGCTCGCACTGGAGCGGCTCGGGCGGCCCATTCCAACGCCGGGCCGCCCCGCCGCCATTCCGATCAGCGCGGCGCAGCGCACCGCCTTCAACAATCGCGAGGTGGTGCGCGCCGCGCGCCTGCTGGGTCGGCAGGGCGACTGGCAGAACCAGACACAGTTCGTCCGCGCCATTTCCGCCAGCGTCGAAACCGATGTCGACCATGTCCTCGCCGCCGAACTCGCCGCCAGCATGGGCCGGCCCGACCTGGCGGTGATGGTGGGCCGCGTGGCCCGCCAGGACGGGCTGAGCGACTATGTCAGCACCGGCTTCCCCGCCGTGCGCGTGCCCGACGAGCATCTTTCAAGATGGACGATGATCCACGCGATCGCGCGCCAGGAGAGCCAATTCGACCGGGCGGCGATAAGCCATGCCGGCGCGCGCGGGCTGATGCAGCTGATGCCCGGCACCGCGCGGGAGGTGGCCGGGCGGCTAGGCATGACCTACCGGCCGGACGCGCTGACGGTTGACACCGTCTATAACATCCAGCTCGGCTCATCCTATTTCCAGCGGATGCTCGATTATTTCGGCGGCAGCTATCCGCTGGCGGTGGCGGCTTATAATGCCGGGCCCGGCAATGTGAACAAATGGCTGCGCTCCAACGGCGATCCCCGGCTGGCGGATACCGACGTGCTGCTGTGGATCGAGGCGATCCCGCTGTTCGAGACCCGCAATTATGTGCAGCGGGTGCTGGAAAATGCGGTGGTCTACGATCTGCTGAACCCGGAACGGTCGCGCAACCGCTCTCGCACGCCGCTCTCCACCTATCTGGGCAAGGCGCAGCCGGGTTGATTGACCGGCCCAATTACATCACCCCCGCGGGCTATGCCGCGCTGCGCGCCGAATATGACAGGCTGTTCGGCGTCGAACGACCCGCGCTGGTCGAAACGATCAGCTGGGCCGCCGGCAATGGCGACCGGTCCGAAAATGGCGACTATATTTACGGCCGCAAAAGGCTGCGCGAGATCGACCGGCGGATCGGCTGGCTGTCGCGCCGGATGAAGGCGGCGCGGGTGGTGAATCCGGCTGAACAGGCCGACCGCAACCGCGTCTTTTTCGGCGCGACCGTCACCATCGCCGACGAGGACGACATGCACCGCACGCTGACCCTGGTCGGCGACGACGAAGCGGATGCGGCGCAGGGGCGGATCGGCTGGAACTCCCCCTTCGCCCGGGCATTGCGCGGCGCTGCGGTCGGCGACGTGCGCCGCGTCGCGCTGCCGGCTGGCGAACGGGAATATGAGCTGATGGAGATCGCCTACCCGGATTGATCCAGCGCCTTGCGCGCCATCGTCTCGAATTCGGGATCGGCGTCCGGCGGGGTCATCGGCACGGCCGCTTCAAGCGCATCGGCGACGCGCGTCAGCGCCGCGATGCGGGCGGCCTTCTTGTTGTTGCCGTCGATCACCGACCACGGCGCCCAGCGCGTGTCGGTCTGCTTGAACATGTCGGCCATCGCCTTTTCATAATCGACGCGCCGGGCGCGGTTGCGATAATCGTCCGGGCCGGTTTTCCAGCGTTTCCAGGGGTCTTCCAGCCGGTCGAGCAACCGCCGGTCCTGTTCCGCCTGGGTGACGTGCATGAACAGCTTCACGATCGTCGTGCCGCTGTCCTTCTGCTGCGCCTCGAATTCGTTGATCTCGTCATAGCCGCGTTTCCATTCGGCCTGGGAGGCATAGCCTTCCACCCGCTCGACCAGCACGCGGCCATACCAGCTGCGGTCGAACACCGAGATATTGCCGTTGGCGGGCAGCCGGGTCCAGAAACGCCAGAGGAAATGCCGGTCCTTTTCCGGCGGGGTGGGCGCGGCGATCGGCCACACCTCGAAATAGCGGGGGTCCCAGTTGGCGGTCATCCGGCGGATGGCGCCGCCCTTGCCGCTGGCGTCCCAGCCTTCGAACAGGATCAGCGCGCGGCGTTTGTGGACGATGTGGGCGACATGGACGCGGTACAGCCGTTCCTGCACCGCCGCCAGCGCGTCGGAATAATCGCCGTCGAACTTCGCGCCCGCTTCAAAATCGCTGAGATCGATGGACATGGCCGCATCCTAACCGTTCGCGCGGCGCGAAGTCGAGCGACGACTTGGCCCCGCGCGAACGGAAATGGGACAGGCGGACCGGCGGGATCAGCCCTTGGGCGGCTCCGCGATGCGGATGTTCAGCTCGCGCAGCTGCTTGGCCGACACCGCGGACGGGGCCGCCATCATCAGGTCTTCCGCCTTCTGGTTCATCGGGAAGACGATGACTTCGCGGATGTTCGGCTCGTCCGCCAGCAGCATGACGATGCGGTCGATGCCCGGCGCGGAGCCGCCGTGCGGCGGCGCGCCGAATTTGAACGCGTTGATCATGCCCGCGAAATTGGTGTCGACATCGGCCTGGCTGTAGCCGGCGATCTCGAACGCCTTGTACATGATCTCGGGCCGGTGGTTGCGGATCGCGCCCGACGACAATTCCACGCCGTTGCAGACGATATCATATTGATAGGCGAGGATATCGAGCGGATCCTTGGTCTCCAGCGCCTCCAGCTCGCCCTGCGGCATCGAGAAGGGGTTGTGGCTGAAATCCAGCTTCTTCGCGTCCTCGTCATATTCGTACATCGGGAAATCGACGATCCAGCAGAAATCGAAGCGGTTCTGGTCGATGAGGCCCAGCTGCTCGCCGGTGCGGGTCCGCGCCGCGCCAGCCAGCTTGGCCGCCTGCCCTTCCTTGCCGGCGGCGAAGAAGACGCCGTCGTCCGGGCCGAGGCCCAGCGCGGCGATGAGCTTCGCGGTTGCCGCCTCGCCATGATTCTTGGCGATCGGCCCGCCCGCCTCGCCGCCCTTCATGGTGATGTAGCCCAGCCCGGCATGGCCTTCGCCGCGCGCCCAGTCATTCATGTCGTCGAAGAATTTGCGGCTCTTGCCGCCGGTGCCCGGGGCCGGGATGGCGCGGACGACGCCGCCGCCCTCGACAATCCGCGCGAACAGGCCGAAGCCGGACTCCCGGAAATGGTCCGACACGTCGGAGATGACGATCGGGTTGCGCAGGTCCGGCTTGTCGGAACCGTATTTGAGCATCGATTCGCGATAGGGGATGCGCGGGAAACTGCCCGCCGGCGTAACCGAGCGGCCGTTGGCGAATTCCTCGAACACCCCGGCCAGCACCGGTTCTATGGTGTTGAACACGTCTTCCTGGGTGACGAAGCTCATTTCGAAATCGAGCTGGTAGAACTCGCCGGGGCTGCGGTCCGCCCGCGCATCCTCGTCGCGGAAGCAGGGGGCGATCTGGAAATAGCGGTCGAAACCGGCGACCATCAGCAGCTGCTTGAACATCTGCGGCGCCTGCGGCAGCGCGTAGAATTTGCCGGGGTGGACGCGGCTGGGGACCAGATAGTCGCGCGCGCCCTCCGGCGAAGACGCGGTCAGGATCGGCGTCTGGAACTCGGTGAAACCGGCATCGATCATCCGCCGCCGCACGGAGGCGATGACGTTGGACCGGAGCACGATGTTACGGTGCAGCCGTTCCCGGCGCAGGTCGAGATAGCGATAGCGCAGCCGGATATCCTCGGGATATTCGGCATCGCCCGCCACCGGCATCGGCAGTTCCTGCGCGGCGGACTGGACCGTCACCTCACGCGCGCGGACCTCGATCTCGCCGGTCGCCAGATTGGGGTTCACCACATCCGCGCTGCGCGCCACCACGGTGCCGGTCACGGTAATGACCGATTCGGCGCGGGCGCCCTCAATGGCCTTGAAGGCATCCGAATCGACGTCGGTGACGATCTGGGTCAGCCCATAATGGTCGCGCAGATCGACGAACAGCAGATTGCCATGGTCCCGCTTGCGGTGGACCCAGCCCGAAAGGCGGACGGTTTCTCCGACGTTTGCGGCGCGCAATTCCGCGCAATTATGGGTACGATAGGCATGCATGATCTTGGTCTTTTCCGGGTCTGAAGGCGCAGGAGCGTTCGAACCGGCGGTAACACAGGCGAAGCCATGGTTTGTCAAGGCGCGCGAGAGGTCTATGGAGCGCCATGCTTATCCATCCGCTCATCGCCGACAGCCAATCGCTCGCCGAACTCTGCGCCCGCCTCGCCCGATCGCCCTATGTCGCGGTCGACACCGAATTCATGCGCGAGAACACCTATTGGCCCGATCTCTGCCTGATCCAGATCGCCGACACCAATGAAGCCGCGGCGATAGACCCCAAGGCGGAGGGGATCGACCTTGCCCCCCTGCTCCACCTGCTGGTGGAGAATGAGGATGTGCTGAAGATCTTCCACGCCGGCGGGCAGGATGTGGAGATTGTCCACAACCTCACCGGCAAGACGCCCTACCCCATTTTCGACACGCAGATCGCGGCGATGGCGATCGGCCAGGGGGACCAGATCGGCTATTCCAACCTGGTCGACAGCTGGCTGGGCGTTACGTTGGACAAGGGCGCGCGCTTTACCGACTGGGGGCGGCGGCCGCTCGACAAGCGGCAGATCGACTATGCGATCGGCGACGTCACCTATCTGGTGAAGGTTTTTCCGCTGATCCTGGCCAAGCTGCGCAAGCTGCACCGCGGCCAGTGGCTTGACCATGAGATGGACAAGCTGGCCGACCCGGAAAATTATGTGAATGCGCCGGACAAGGCGTGGCAAAGGCTGAAGGCGCCCAGCCGCAAGCCGGAGCCGATGGGGCGGCTGAAGGCGCTGGCCGCATGGCGGGAGCGCGAGGCGCAGAACAAGGATCTGCCGCGCGGGCGCATCGTCAAGGACGAGACGCTGGTCGATATCGCGTCGAACCCGCCGCGCAGCCAGGCGGACCTGGCCAAGGTGCGCGGCCTTTCCGCAAGCTGGGCGGGCAACGACATTGGCGGGCGGCTGATGAGGGCGCTGGCCGAGGCCCAGCCCATGTCCGAAAGCGAATTGCCCAGCCGCGACGACCGCAAGCCCGGACTGGGCAAGGACGGCGCGCTGGTCGCCGATCTGTTGAAGCTGCTGCTCAAGATCCGCTCGAAGGAGATCAGCGTCGCCCCCCGCCTGCTGGCGCGCACCGATGAGCTGGAGCAGCTGGCGGCAGGCAATCGCGACGGGCTGAGCATTCTCGAGGGCTGGCGATTCGAACAGTTCGGCCGGGATGCGCTGGCGCTGGTCGAGGGGCATATGGCCTTTGCCGTGCGCGGCGGTAAGCTGCTGATGACGAGAACAGGGCAGGAAGAAGCGGCATGAAGGCGTTCCTCATCTGCGGCGCGGCGATGGCATTGGCCGCCTGCGCCACCACCGGGGCCGATGCGCCGGACACGCCCGCCCCCGGGCAAGTCTCCGGCCGGTGCGACGCCAGCCGGATCGCCGATCTGGTCGGGCAGGACGCCAGCTCCGCGCTGGCCGCCGACGCGCTGGCGCGGTCCGGCTCGCGCAGCCTGCGCTGGGCGCACCCCGGAACCGCGCTCACCATGGATTACCGGCAGGACCGGCTGACCATCGGCCTTGACGGGCGGAACAAGGTGACGACGCTCAACTGCGGTTGAGCGCGGCGCTCAGGCCTCCGCCACCCGCAGGTCCACGCCCAGCGCCCCGGCCAGCTGCCGGTGCCGGCGCTGAACCGCATCGCCATAAAGAACCGCGTCGGCGGGCTTCAGCGCCAGCGACACGGCATTACCGTCCAGCGCGATCCGGCTGGCACGGAGCGGCGCGGCCACCCCTCCGCTCAACCGCTGGCCGAGCCGGATCGCCAGACCCCATTGCACCGCGCGGCGAAGATCGGCCTCCGCGCACAGGCCGAAGAACATCGGCAAAAGCTCGCTGCCGCCGCCGAAGCTGGTGAACAGCGCCTGCCCCATCATCGCCCGGCCGCGCGCGTCGATTCCCACCCAATTGCCGTGCACGGCGGTTTCCAGCCCCCGTTCGGCACGAAATTCGGGGTTTGCGCGCCAGCCCACGTCCGCCAGCAGGCAGGTGGCGAGCCGCAACCGTGCGTCGGACGCGCTCTCGCCGTCGAACAAGGGCGTGATCCAGCGGTTCAACAGGTCGCCATGCTCGCGGAACCGGCCCAGCCGCTCGCCCTCGTCGCGGCAGGCGGTGATCAGCGGATCGACCGCCCGATGCTCCTCGCTCAGCCGCTTGAACAGCAAACCCTCGCGCAGACCATAAGCGGAGACGACCAGCGAGCCGGCGTGCAGCCGCCGGGCGAGCACGCCCAGCAGGCGCGCGGCATCCGCCATGGTGGCGATTCGGCCGGTCGAGAGCTTTGGAACGGCGCGCAGCCGGGGCCGGTCGACCCGCCCCAGCGTGCGGAGCAGGCGGGCGCCGGCCGCCGCCTCCATCCTGTACTGGTGCAGGATGGGCAGCGGATAATCGCACAGATACATGTCCAGCCGCGCCAGCGCGCGCCACGATCCGCCGACCAGATAGAAAGGCAGGCCGCGCGCATCCGCCAGCCAGTCGACCTTTTTCAGCAGCTTGCCGACCTGACGGTCGAGCGCGCCCTTCCCACCGGCCCGGATGGCCGGAATCCGCAACACCCCGAGCGGCAGGGAGAGCCGCCCCAAAATCTCGCCATGCCGCACGCGGACCAGCTCAAGGCTGCCGCCGCCCAGATCGCCGACAATGCCGTCCGCGTCGGGAATGGCGGAAATGACGCCCAGCGCCGCCGCCTCCGCCTCCGCCTCGCCGGAAAGAAGCTCGACCGAAAGGCCGAGTTGCTCCGCGCGCGCCATGAACAGCTGGCCGTTGCTCGCTTCCCGCACCGCGGCCGTCGCCACGGTCCGCACGTCGCTGACGCCCATTGCCGCGCATAAATGGCTGAACCGGGCGAGCGCGCGCACCGCCACCTCCATGGCCTCGTCGTCTATGGCGCCGGTGGCGGCCAGCGACCGGCCAAGCCCGGCCATCACCTTTTCGTTGAACAGGATGGCGGGTGCGCGGGACGGGCCGTCATAGACGACGAGACGGACCGAGTTCGATCCGATGTCGATAATGGCGGGGCGGGCTGCCGGCTGGGTCAAGCGATCAACGCCGGCGCCGCAGGCTGAGCTTGGGCACCGCACCGCTTTCCGCCAGCGCCGCGCCGCGGCCGGAAAGGGACGGATTCGTCATGAAATAACGATGCAGATTAAATGATTTACCTTCCGCTTTTATGCGTTCATATGAGCCGTCCGGGTGCAATTCCCAGCTCTGCTCATTGTCGATCAGATTGGCGACCATCACCTGATCCAGCACCTGATCGTGCACCGTCGGGTTGAGGATGGGCATCATATATTCCACCCGCCGGTCGAAATTGCGGGGCATCCAGTCGGCGGAGGAGATGAACAGCCTGGCGCCGTCATTGGGCAGCGCCTTGCCGTTGCCGAACGCCCAGATGCGGCTGTGCTCGAGAAACCGGCCGACCACCGACTTGACGTGGATATTCTCCGACATGCCCGCAATGCCGGGGCGCAGGCAGCAGATGCCGCGAATGACGAGGTCTATCTGCACGCCGGCGGAACTGGCCGCATAAAGCTTCTCGATGATCGCCGGATCGACCAGCGAGTTCATCTTCGCCCAGATCGCCCCCGGCTTGCCGGCGCGGACATTGGCGATCTCCCCGTCGATCAGCGCGCCAAGGCTGTCGCGCATATGGTGGGGAGACATGGTCAGAAGCTCCATGCCCGAAGGCTCGACATAGCCGGTGATGTAATTGAACAGCTGGGCCGCATCGCGCCCCGCGCGAGGATCGGCCGTGAAGAAGCTGATATCCGTATAGATTCTGGCCGTGATCGGATGATAATTGCCGGTCCCGAAATGGCAGTAGGTGCGATAGCTGCCGCTTTCGCGGCGCACCACCATCGATACCTTGGCGTGGGTCTTCCATTCGATGAAGCCATAGACGACCTGCACGCCGGCGCGTTCCAGCGCGCTGGCCCACAGCAGGTTCTGCTCCTCGTCGAACCGCGCCTTCAGTTCCACCACCGCCGTGACGGACTTGCCCGCCTCCGCCGCGTCGATCAGCGCGCGCACCACCGCGGATTGCTTGCCCGCGCGGTACAGCGTCTGCTTGATCGCCACCACGTCCGGGTCCGCCGCCGCCTGCTTCAGGAAGGCCAGCACCACGTCGAACGCCTCATAGGGGTGGTGGACGACGATATCCTTGCCTCTGATCGCGGCGAAGCAATCGCCGCCATGTTCCCGGATTCGTTCAGGAAAACGTGGACTATAGGGCGAGAATTTCAGGTCCGGCCTGTCCTCCTCGACCAGCTGTTCCAGATCGCCTATGCCCAGGAACCCGCCCGTCTCGGTGACGATCGCCTCGTTGCCGCCCAGCTCGTCATTGACCAGCCGCTCCAGATCGTCCGGGATCGCGGTTTCCAGGTCGAGCCGGATCACCCGGCCGCGCCGCCGCCTTTTGATCGCGCTGCGGAAATAGCGGACGAGATCCTCCGCCTCCTCCTCCAGCTCGATATCGCTGTCGCGGATGATGCGGAACGTGCCGGAGCCGCGCACTTCATAGCCCGGGAACAACAGGCCGGTGAACCGCCTGAGCAGCGTCTCCATCGCCACATAGCGCGCCTTGTCGCCCGGCACCCGGACGAAGCGCGGCAGCGTCGAGGGCAGCATCACCAGTTCGCGGATGGGCTGGTGATCGGAGAGGCGGACAAGATCGAGGATCAGCGTCAGCCCCTTATTGGGGATGAAGGGAAAGGGATGGGCCGGGTCCAGCGCCTGCGGCGTCAATATGGGGAAAATCTCCTCACGGAAATGCCGTTCCAGCCATGCGGCGGCCTCCGCGTCGATTTCCGGGTCGCGCAGCACGGAGATTCCTGCCTCCGCCAGCGCGCCGCGTATTTCCCGCCACACCGCGCGCTGGGCGGACATCAGCGCATCGGCGCTCTCCGCGATGGCGGCAAGCTGCTGGGCGGGCGTCATCCCGTCCGGCGACCGCTCATCGACGGACTGGAGCTGCTGCCCCTTCAGCCCGGCGACGCGGACCATGAAGAATTCGTCGAGATTATTGCCGGAAATCGACAGGAAGCGCAGCCGCTCCAGCAGCGGATGCGACGGGTTGGACGCCTCCTCCAGCACCCGCCGGTTGAAGGCGAGCCAGCTCAGTTCCCGGTTGAAATAGCGCGCTGTATCCAGGTCCGGGCCGTCAACCTGCTTCGCCTGACCGAACGTCACGACCGTCATAGCCCATCGACCCCTTCGCTACGCATACCCAAGGACGCCAATGTGCCGCGCGCCAGCCGGATGGACAAGCGCGCGCGCTTGGCGAGCGCCACATCGTCCAGCGCGTCCACCACCCGGATCAACCCCACATAGGTGCGGTCGATACGCGGCACGAGCCAGTCCGCCAGCCCGGGCGGAGCGGAAAGATTGCGCTGGGCCAGCAGCTTCTCCACCAGCGCGCGCATCAGCCCGTCATCCGGATCGGCGATCGACACGACCGGCGTCGCCGCGAGGCGGGACCGGAGATCGGGCAGGCGCACGCTCCATGCCGGCGGCGGCGAATCGGCGATCAGCAGCAGCGGGCGCCTGTCCGCCTGCGCCGCGTTCCAGGCGTGGAACAGCTCCTCTTCCCCGCGCCGGTCCGCATCGTCGATCATCCGCC
>NZ_MEFG01000022.1 GCF_001724715.1 Sphingomonas sp. SCN 67-18 | reverse complement strand
GAGCGGGGCGATCGAGAAATATGTCGCGGTGCTCAACCACCGCGCGCTCGGGCTCGACACGGGCCCCATGTCGGGCTTCGACAATGCGAAGGTCGACGAGCTCTTCTTCGCCGGCACGACGGTCAGATCCAACTTCATCTCGACGCTCGGCCATGGCGACCCGTCGACCATATTCGACCGCAGCCCGCGCCCGCCCTTCGACCTGTTCAACACCATCGCCTGACGATCGTGCGCCGGCTCGCCATCGAAACCGCGACGACCGCCTGTTCGGTGGCGCTGTTCGAGGACGAGGCGCTGATCGCCCACACCCATGAGATCGTCGGGCGCGGCCATGCCGAACGGCTGGTGCCGATGATCGCCGCCCTGCCCGACCGCGGCCGGGCGGACGAGATTCTCGTCGATTGCGGGCCGGGCAGCTTCACCGGCGTGCGGGTGGGGCTGGCGGCGGCGCGCGCGCTGGGGCTGGCCTGGCGCGCGCCGGTGCACGGCTATTCGTCCATGGCGCTGATCGCGGCCGCGACCTTCGCGGGCGAAGCGCCGCCGGAGACGATCGCCGTCGTGCTGATCGGCGGCCATGGCGAATTGTTCGTCCAGCGTTTCGCCGCCGGCGAAGCCGCCGCGCTGTCGCCGCTGCTGTCGCTCACCCCGGAGGCCGCAGCCGCCTTTTGCCCGGACGACCGGCTGGTCGGCTCCGGCGCCGAAACCCTTGCGGCAGCGCGCGGATCGGGCCAGTCTCACGCCATGGTTCCAGATGCCCGCGCGACAGTGCTGATCCCCCCTGCCGGCCGCGCGCTGGCGCCCACGCCCATCTATGGACGCGCACCGGACGCGCGTTTGCCCGGCCAGTGAGCGACGCCGCATCGCGCGGGGAGATCGACGATGGCAGCATCGCCGACATCGCCGACGTGATGACGGTGATGGCCGAGGCGTTCGACCCGGCCTTTGGCGAAGCATGGACCGACGCCCAGTGTGCGGGAATCATGGGCATGCCCGGCACCTGGCTGGTCGTCGCGCGCAGGGGCGGCGTCGCCACGGGTTTTGCGCTGGCCCGCGCCTTTGCCGGGGAGGGCGAATTGCTGCTGCTCGCGGTGCGGCCCGATTATCGCGGCACGGGCATTGGCCGATCATTACTTGAACGAATCATTGCCGAGTCCCGGCGGCTTGGCGTGGAAAGGCTGCATCTCGAGGTGCGCGACGGCAATGGAGCGATCCATCTTTACAGGCGGGCAGGCTTTGCGCAGGTCGGTTTGCGCAAGGGATATTATCGCGGCAAAGGTGATAAGAGCCTAGACGCACTCACTTTTAGCCGGGACCTGATGGCGAGTTCTTGACGTCATACGACAAGCGCAAGCATCGCCCTGTCGATTCCATCTTGAAATAAATGATGCAAAAGGACATCCCGTTGCCGGGTTTAGTCAATCGAGATGTACCCAATCAACAAATCGAAAGTCGCAGAACAATGTCCGAGGAATCCGAATTGAACGAAACGCTGATTACGCTGACGGCCGATATCGTCGCCGCCCATGTCAGCAACAACAGCGTCGCCGTGTCCGACCTTCCAGTGCTGATCCAGAATGTGCACGGTGCGCTGGCCGGCCTGGGCAGTGCAGAAATCGAACCCGAAGTGAAGCAGGAACCTGCCGTTTCGGTGCGTTCGTCGATCAAGCCGGATTATATTGTCTGCCTGGAAGACGGCAAGAAGCTGAAGATGCTGAAGCGGCACCTGATGACGCATTATCAGATGACCCCGGAACAGTATCGCGCCAAGTGGAACCTGCCGTCGGACTATCCGATGGTCGCGCCCAACTATGCCGAGCAGCGGCGCACGCTGGCCAAGAAAATCGGCCTCGGCACCAAGCGCCGCAAGCGTTGAGCCGGTGAGGCGCACCGGCGGCGCGATCGCCGTCGCCGGTGCCCTTCCCCCCTCAGCCGAAAGTCGTTAGACCGTACCGACAGTATCGGACGACAGGCTGAGCGAAAATATGACCCGCAGGATCGACGTCGAGGCATTGTGCGCCGAAAAAGGGCTGCGCATCACCGAACAACGCCGTGTCATCGCACGCGTTCTTTCCGAATCCGACGATCATCCCGACGTGGAAAAGCTCCATGCGCGCGCATCGGCGGTGGATCCGGGCATTTCCATCGCCACCGTCTATCGCACCGTGCGCCTGTTCGAAGACGCCGGCATTCTCGAACGGCATGATTTCGGCGACGGCCGCGCCCGTTACGAAGCCGCGCCGGAAGCGCATCACGATCATCTGATCGACGTCGAGACCGGAAATGTGATCGAATTCGTCGATCCCGAGCTGGAGCTGCTGCAGCGCCAGATCGCGGAAAAACTGGGATTCCGCCTCGTCGATCATCGCATGGAGCTCTATGGCGTCGCTATCGGCCGCAAAAGCTGACGTGATCGGCCCGCTGCGGGCCGTATTCAGGATCGCCACGCTAATCCTGCTGTTGCTGCTGATGTTGCCGCTGCACGGCCTGTGGCGGCTGTTGCGCCTGCCCTCCCCCTGGCCGCGCCTGTTCCTGGGCCGGGTGGCGGCGCTGTGCGGCGCGGCGGTGATGAAGCAGGGCAAGGCGCTGCGCCATGACGTGCTGTTCGTCGCCAACCATGTCAGCTGGGTCGATATCCCGGTGCTGGCCGGAGCGACCGGAACTGCCTTTGTCGCCCATGAAGGCATTGCGAAATGGCCGCTGATCGGCTGGCTGGCGAGCCTGAACAACACCATATTCGTCGCCCGCGCGGACCGGCTGAGCGTGGCGGGGCAGATCGACACGCTGCGCGAGGCGCTGGACGCGCGCCAGCCGATCGCCATCTTCCCGGAAGGCACCACCACCGACGGCACTGAATTGCTGGCATTCAAGCCGGCGCTGTTCGAAGTCGTGGTGCCGCCGCCAAAGCCGATGATGGTCCAACCGCTGCTGCTGGATTACGGGCCTTCAAGCCCGCAGGTCGCCTGGGTGGGCGACGAGCCGGCGCTGACCAATGCCTGGCGGCTGCTGGTCCGGCCGGACAGCTTCCCGGTCAGGATCGATTTTCTCGACCCCTTCGATCCCACCGATTTCGCCGACCGCAAGGCGATTGCGGCGGAGGCGCGGCGGCGGATATTGCGGGCGGCTTCCGCGCGTGCGCCGGGCATTGTATAGGCCCGCCGCATGACCCGCCCCACCCCCAAGACTTTCCGCGTCAAATCCTTCGGTTGCCAGATGAATGTCTATGATGGCGACCGCATGGCCGAACTGCTTGCCGATCAGGGCATGGCCCCGGCGGCGGACGGCGCCGACGCCGACATCGTCGTGCTCAACACCTGCCACATCCGCGAACGCGCCGCCGAGAAAGTCTATTCGGACATCGGCCGGCTGAAGCGCGAGGACGGCAGCCGGCCGATGATCGCGGTGGCGGGTTGCGTCGCGCAGGCGGAAGGCGCGGAGATCGGCCGGCGCACGCGCGACGTGGACATCGTCGTCGGCCCACAGGCCTATCATCGCCTGCCCGATCTCGTCGCCCGCGCCGCCAGGGGCGAGCGGGCGCTGGACACCGACATGCCGGCCGATTCCAAGTTTGGCGCGCTGCCCGGCCGCAGCCGCCGCCAGCGGCCCTCCGCCTTCCTGACCGTGCAGGAGGGTTGCGACAAATTCTGCACCTATTGCGTGGTGCCCTATACGCGCGGCGCGGAAATATCCCGCCCATGGGATGCCATAATCGACGAGGCGAAGGCGCTGGTGGACGGCGGCGCGCGGGAGATCACCCTGCTCGGCCAGAACGTCAACGCCTGGGAGGGCGCCGATCCGGCAGGGCGCGTACAGGGGCTGGACGGGCTGATCCGCGCGCTGGACAGGCTGCCGGGCCTGGCGCGCATCCGCTACACCACCAGCCATCCGCAGGACATGCGGCAGGGATTGATCGACGCGCACCGCGATGTCGAAAAGCTGATGCCGTTCCTGCACCTGCCGGTGCAATCCGGCAGCGACCGCATCCTGAAGGCGATGAACCGCAGCCACGATGCCGACAGCTATCTGCGCATCCTCGACCGCGTTCGCGCGGCGCGGCCGGACATCGCCCTGTCCGGCGATTTCATCGTCGGCTTTCCGGGCGAGACGGAGGCGGATTTCGAGGCGACGCTTTCGATCGTCCGCGCCGCCGGCTACGCCCAGGCCTACAGCTTCAAATATTCCGCCCGTCCGGGCACCCCGGCGGCGGCGATGGCCGGTGCGGTCGGCGACGCCGTGATGGACGAGCGGCTGCAACGGCTGCAGGTGCTGATCAACGCGCAGCAGCAGGCGTTCAACGACGCCACCGTGGGGCGGCGGACGACCGTGCTGTTCGAACGGCCGGGCAAGCTGCCGGGCCAGCTGATCGGCAAATCACCCTGGCTGCAATCCGTCCATGTCGTCGATCCGGACGCCGCCATCGGCGATATCGCGACGGTGGATCTGCTTTCCGCCGGGCCGAACAGCATGGCCGGCGCGCTGGCCGCGAAAAAAGCGGCCTGATCCGCGATTTGGGCATTTCCGCGCTGCCCCATATGCCGCTACACTCGGCCCATCGGAGTCCCGCAGCCGCGGGGCCGCGTTGAAAGGACCCCATGTCGCGTAAACCAGTCCCCGCACAACCCGGCGACCGCAGCCGCCTGGAAGTGCTGTTCGACAAGCCCCAGCTGCTCGGCCGGCTGTTCGGCGAATATGACCAGAATCTGGTGGCGATCGAGAACCGGCTGGGCGTCTATATCGCGGCGCGCGGCAACAAGCTTCAGATCGAGGGGGAAGCGGAGGCGGCGGCCCGCGCGCGCGACGTGCTGACCGGCCTCTACAACCGCATCGTCCAGGGCCAGGAGATAGACGCCGGCGCGGTGGAGGCGGTGATCGCCATGTCCGCCGAGCCGACGCTGACCGGCATCATCCGCACTGACGTGGCGCAGCCGCCCAGCGTGATGATCCGCACCCGCAAGAAGACCATCGTTCCCCGTTCCGCCACCCAGATCCGCTACATGGAGGCGCTGGGCCGCGACGACATCATCTTCGCGCTCGGCCCCGCCGGCACGGGCAAGACCTATCTGGCGGTGGCGCAGGCGGTGCAGCAGCTCATCACCGGATCGGTCGACCGGCTGATCCTGTCGCGCCCGGCGGTGGAGGCGGGCGAGCGGCTGGGCTTCCTGCCCGGCGACATGAAGGAAAAGGTCGATCCCTATCTGCGCCCGCTCTACGACGCGCTGTACGACATGCTGCCGACCGAACAGGTGGAGCGGCGCATCGCCAGCGGCGAGATCGAGATCGCGCCCATCGCCTTCATGCGCGGGCGCACGCTGAGCGACGCCTTCGTGATCCTCGACGAGGCGCAGAACACCACGCCCGCGCAGATGAAGATGTTCCTCACCCGCTTCGGCCAGAACAGCCGGATGGTGGTGTGCGGCGATCCGCGCCAGATCGACCTGCCCGATATCGGCAAGTCCGGGCTGGCCGACGCGGTCGGCAAGCTGGAGGGGATTCCCGCCATCTCGATGATCCGTTTCGGCGCGGGCGATGTGGTGCGCCACCCGATCGTCGGCCGCATCGTCGAGGCTTATGAGGGCGCGGATGGCGCTTGAGATCGCGGTCCAGCGCGAGGCGGACTGGGCCGGGGACACGGATTGGGACGCCCTCGCCGCGCGGGCGGTGGAGGGGGCGCTGCGGCGCACCGCCCAGGCATCGCTCATCACCGGCCCGACCAGTATCGAGGTGAGCATCCGCCTGACCGGCGATGACGAGGTGCGGGTGCTGAACGCCCATTATCGCGGCAAGGACAAGCCGACCAACGTGCTGTCCTTTCCCATGGTCCAGGCCGACCTGCTGGAAACGCTGGCGAATACCGACGATGGCGAGGTGCTGCTCGGCGATATCGTGCTGGCGGCGGGCGTGTGCCGGGCCGAGGCGGCGGAGCGCGGGGTGAGCATGGCCGACCATGCGACACATCTGATTGTCCATGGCACCTTTCATTTGCTAGGTTATGACCATCAAGGGGATGCCGAGGCGGAAACCATGGAATCGCTGGAACGCGAGACGATGGCGGCGCTTGGGTTGCACGATCCCTACCGGATCGACGAAGACAGGGGCTGACACGACACCACCATGCCAGACGAGTCCAGTAGCAGCGGCCAGTCGCCAGACGGCGGCGGCCGATTATGGAAGGGCATCCGCGAGATGCTGTTCGGAGCGGACCACGAACCCACGCTCCGCGACCAGATAGAAGACGCGATCGACGAGCATGAGGACGAGCCGGGCGCGCCCGGCAATGGCGACCTCTCTCCCATCGAGCGGCAGATGGTGCGCAACCTGCTGCATTTCGGCGAACGCACCGTCGACGACGTCGCCGTGCCGCGCAGCGACATCATCGCGATTTCGGAAAGCGCGAGCTTCGACGATCTCGTCGCGCTGTTCGCCGAGGCCGGCCACAGCCGCCTGCCGGTCTATCGCGACAGTCTGGATACGGTGACCGGCATGGTCCATGTCAAGGACGTGTTCGGCATATTGGCGACGGGCGCCCCCCGCCCGCAGAGCATCGCCGCGCTGGTCCGCGAGCCGCGCTACGTGCCGCAATCGATGGGCGTGCTGGACCTGCTGGCGGAAATGCGCGCCACCCGCACCCATCTGGCGATCGTGCTGGACGAATATTCCGGCACCGAAGGGCTGGTGACGATCGAGGACCTGGTGGAAGAGATCGTCGGCGACATCGAGGACGAGCATGACGACGAGCCGGTCGACATGCTGGTCCAGATCAACGACGGCATGTGGGACGCGGACGCGCGCGCCGAGTTGGACGACGTGGCCGAGGCGATCGACCCGCGCCTGGCCGAGGTGGAGGAGGATGTCGACACGCTGGGCGGGCTCGCCTTCGTGCTGGCCGGCCATATTCCGCAGCCCGGCGAGATCGTTGAGCATGGCAGCGGCTGGAAGATCGAGGTGACCGCCGGGGATTCGCGCCGGGTGACGCGGGTGCGGCTGCACGCGCCGGAAATCCGGGAGGATGAGGAAGAATAGGCGCAGGATCGAGAAAAACGATCACCAAGTGCGTATTAATCCATTTCATCGTTTACTCCGCCCATGCGACAAGGCGGCATCGAGAGCTGAGCGCATGACGCGGCCCATGGGCAGGCGACGCGTTCCCCGGATGCCGCCGGCCTCCCCTCCCTCTTGGGGCCGGCGGCATTTTCGGCTTTCGCTTCCGCCGCGCCAGCCTTAGCCTCCGCCTGCCCGTACTGGCGCCGCACCCAATTTTCGAGGACGAGAGACATGCCATCCCTGTTACGCAAGACCCTGATCGGGATCGGCCTCGTCATCTTTGCCATCGCCATCATGTATCTGATCCTGACCCGCGGGCAGGACGCCAAGCTGAGCGTCGACGCGGTGACCGGGCCAAAGCCGACCATCGCCACGGAAAACTCCGAATTCATCCCCAATGTCGACGTCGCCCCGGTCGACCGCTGGCGCGACGGGGCGAAGCCCGCCGCCGGGGCGGGGCTGGCGGTCAACGAATTCGCCGCCGGGCTGGATCATCCGCGCTGGATGACGGTGCTGCCCAATGGCGACGTTCTGGTCGCCGAAACCAATTCGCCGCCGCGCCCGGTCAAGGGCATTGCCGACTGGGTGATGGGCAAGCTGCTGGGCCGGGCGGGCGCCGGTGTGCCTTCCGCCAACCGCATCACCCTGTTGCGCGACAGTGACGGGGACGGCACCGCCGACCAGAAATCAGTGTTGCTGAGCGGCCTCAACTCGCCCTTCGGCATGGCGCTGATCGGTGACCGGCTCTACGTCGCCAATACCGACGCGGTGGTGGCCTTCCCCTTCACCGTCGGCCAGACCCGCATCTCCGCGCCCGCCGAAAAGATCGTCGCGCTGCCGGGCGGCGGCAATCACTGGGCGCGCAACATCATCGCCAATCCGGCCGGAACCTTGCTGTACGTGACCGTGGGGTCGAGCAGCAACATCGCCGAAAAGGGGCTGGATGTGGAGGAGAACCGCGCCAACATCCTTGAGGTCGACCTGGCCAGCAAGAGCGTGCGCATTTTCGCGGGCGGGCTGCGCAACCCCAACGGGCTGGATTTCGAGCCGACCACCGGCGGGCTGTGGACCACGGTGAACGAGCGCGACATGCTGGGCGGCGATCTTGCCCCCGATTACATGACCCGCGTGGAATTCGGCGCCTTCTACGGCTGGCCCTACAGCTATTGGGGCGGTTATGTGGACAAGCGGGTGCAGCCGGAACGGCCCGACCTGCTGGAATATACCAAGCGGCCCGATTACGCGCTGGGCGCGCACACCGCGCCGCTGGGCCTCGTCTTCGCCAGCGGGGATGAGCTGGGCGCGCGGTTCGCCAACGGCGCGTTCGTCGGCCTGCACGGATCGTGGAACCGCACGCCGCCGTCCGGCTACAAGGTGATCTTCGTGCCCTTCGGCGACAACGGCTATCCGAACGGCAAGCCCGTCGACGTGCTGACCGGTTTCCTGAGCGCCAAGGGCAAGGCGCAGGGCCGCCCGGTCGGCGTGGCGATGGACAAGCAGGGGGCGCTGCTGGTGGCGGACGATGTCGGCAACCGCATCTGGCGGGTGACGGCGGCCCGCTGACCGGGCTCGCGCCGCGATGACCGGACCCGCAAGCGCCGAATGGCGTCCGATGGCCGCGGCGGACCTGGCGGCCGTCACCGCGATCTCCGACGCCGTTCATCTGCGTTACCGGGAAAGCGCGGCCACCTATGTCGAGCGGCTGGCGCTTTATCCGGCCGGGTGCCGCACGCTTTGGGCGCCTGACAGGCGGATCATCGGCTATCTGATCAGCCACCCATGGCGGCGCGCCGACCCGCCGGCGCTGGATGCCGTGCTGGGCGCGATTCCCGGTGATGCGGACACATATTATCTGCACGATATCGCGCTGCTGCCCGCCGCGCGGGGCACCGGCGCGGGCACGGCGGCCACCGCGTTCGTGGCCGAACAGGCGGCGCGCGCCGGCTTTGGCGACGTGACGCTGATCGCGGTCAACGGCGCGGACAGCTTCTGGGCGGCGCAGGGTTTTCTCTATGCGGACACCGGGGAAAATTCACCCTATGGGCCGGGCACCCATGTGATGCGCAGGCCGCTTTGACGCAGCGCCTCAGCGCGCGAACAGCATCGCGTCGTCGGCAAAGGCCTTGAACTCAAGCGCGTTGCCGCTGGGATCGGTAAAGAACATCGTCGCCTGCTCGCCCGCCTGCCCCTTGAAGCGGATGTGCGGGGCGATGCCGAAGCGCACGCCCGCCGCCGTCAGCCGGTCCGCCAGCGCCTGCCAGTCCGCCATGGCGAGGACGACGCCGAAATGCGGCACCGGCACATGATGCCCGTCCACCGCATTGCAGAGCGGGGCGGCGCGCGCGGCGGGATCGAGATGGGCGACGATCTGGTGGCCGTACAGGTCGAAATCGACCCAGTGCGCGGCGCTGCGCCCCTCCGCGCAGCCCATCAGCCCGCCATAAAAAGCGCGGGCGGCGGCAAGATCGTGGACCGGAAAGGCGAGATGGAAGGGCCTCATGGCGCGGCCATCCGCGCGCAGCCGTCCAGATCGACGGAATCGGCCCCGGCAGCGGCCACCGCCTCCGCGGCCAGCCCCATCGCCACGTCCGCTTCCGCCTCCGACTTGCCGGCGACGCGCAGTTCCTCCCGCGCCTTGTGGTCCAGCACGGCGGCGAGCGTGGCGAGATCCTTCGCCTCGCCCGCCAGCCCTTCGCGGGCATGGGCGTCGCGATAGGCAAGCGCCATCGCTGCGGCGCATTGCGGCAGGCCGGGCGGCGGCACCGCGGCGTCCATCATCGCGATGCAGGCGTCGATCCGCCCGGCGGGCGGCAGGGCGGCGCCGGCCCCGTCCTTCTGCAAGCCGGCGACGGCGGCCAATATGGCGTCGCGCACCGCCTCCTGCGTGTGGCCGTCGGCCATCACCTGCTCGCCGACCAGCTGCGCGTAGCGGCCGCCGCGATCCGCCAGCGGCACATAGGCCAGCGCCTCGGCGGCGCCGCGCCCCTGCTCCGACGCGACGATGGCGAGCAGCGCGACGCAGCCTATCGCCGCATTCTGCTCGGGCTTCAGCGCGGGGGCGGCCATGGCCGGGGGCGGCATCAACGCGGCGAGGATCAGCGCGCAAAGGGCAAGACGGGTCATCGCGCGGTGATAGGTCGCGCAGGGGGACGAGGGAAGCGTTGTATTTGCCGCCTCTCCGCGCGATAGCCGGGCGGTGCGGAACTATCCCAAATCCATTGCGCTGATCGCCGGGCTGGCCTCCGCCACCGGCTTTGCGCCGTTGAACCTCTGGCCGGTGACGCTGGCGATGCTGGCCCTGCTGATGGCCCTCATTGCCGCCGCGCCGGGCCTGCGCGCCGCGATGGCCCGGGGCTACTGGTTCGGCGTCGGCCATTTCACGCTGGGGCTGAACTGGATCGCCCACGCCTTCACCTTCCAGGACAAGATGCCCTGGCAGCTGGGCTATGGCGCGGTGGCGGCGCTGGCGCTCTATCTGGCGGTCTATCCCGCCGTCGCCGCCGGGCTGGCGTGGCGATGGGGCGGCGACCGCAGATCCGCGCCCTTCCTGCTGGTGCTGGCCGCCGGCTGGATCGTCACCGAATGGCTGAGGGCCAGCCTGTTCACCGGCTTCGCATGGAACCCGCTGGCCGCGGTCTGGCTGCCGCTGCTGCCGATCGCGCGGATCGCGGCATGGACGGGCACCTATGGGCTTTCCGGCCTGACGCTGATCGTCGCCGGCGGGCTGTGGCTGCTCGCCCGGCGGCGCTGGCGGGCCGGGGCCGCCTGCATCCTGCCGGTGCTGCTGCTTGGCGCGCTGCACCTGTCCGCCGCGCCGCTGGTCGATCCGGCGCGCCCGCTGATCCGCGTCGTGCAGCCCAATATCGGCCAGCGCGAGAAGCAGGATCCCGCGCATGAGCGAGAGAATTTCCAGCGGCTCGCGGCGCTGAGCGGGCGGCCCGGCCCGGTGCCGCGCCTGCTGCTCTGGCCGGAAGCGGCGGTGCCCGATTATCTGGAGGAGGACGGCTTTGCGCGCTGGCGGCTGGCCGGGCTGCTCGGCCCGCGCGACATGCTGCTCACCGGCGGGGTCGCGCTGATCGGCGATGCCCAGGGCCGGGTGATCGGCGCGCGCAACAGCCTGTTCGCACTGGCTCCGGACGGCAGCCTGCCGGCGCGGTACGACAAGGCGCATCTGGTGCCCTATGGCGAATATCTGCCGATGCGGCCCATATTGAGCGCCATCGGCCTGTCACGGCTGGTGCCGGGCGATCTGGATTTCTGGCCGGGTCCGGGGCCCCGGACCATCGCCATTCCCGGCTTCGGCACGGTGGGCGTGCAGATCTGCTACGAGATTATTTTCTCGGGCGCAGTGATCGACCCCGCCCACCGGCCGGATTTCCTGTTCAACCCGTCCAACGACGCCTGGTTTGGCGCGTGGGGGCCGCCGCAGCATCTGGCGCAGGCGCGGCTGCGCGCGATCGAGGAAGGCATTCCGGTGGTGCGCTCCACCCCCACCGGCATTTCGGCCGTCATCGACGCGCAGGGGCGGCTGCTGGACAGCCTGCCGCATGAAAGCGCCGGGGCCATAGAGGCGCGCCTGCCCGCCGCCGCCGCGCCGACGCCCTTTGCGCGGCTCGGTAACCTTCTTCCCGGGCTGCTGATCGTCTTTCTCGGCGCGCTGGCCGTTGTCTTCCGCCGCGCGGCGCGCTAGGGAGCGGACATAACGAATCCTTTATATCCGGTTCGTCGAGCGTCCGGAGGGATCGTCCAGCAAGCAGGACCCGTGATGCGTTCCAATTTCCTCTTTACCTCCGAATCGGTTTCCGAAGGCCATCCGGACAAGGTTTCGGACCAGATTTCCGATGCCGTCGTCGATCTTTTCCTGTCGAAGGACCCGGAAGCGCGCGTCGCTTGCGAGACGATGACGACCACCAACCGCATCATCCTGGCCGGCGAAATCCGCTGCAAGGGCATCATGGACGATGCCGGGGTGCTGACGCCGGCGGCGCAGGCCGAGATCGAGGCGGCCGCCCGCGCCACCGTGAAGCGCATCGGTTATGAGCAGGAAGGCTTTCACTGGGAAAAGGCGGAATTCTCCAACCACCTGCATCCGCAATCCGCCCATATCGCGATGGGCGTGGACGAGAACGGCAACAAGGATGAAGGCGCCGGCGACCAGGGTATCATGTTCGGCTATGCCAGCGACGAGACGCCGGACCTGATGCCGGCGACGCTCTATTATTCCCACCGCATCCTGCAGCGGCTGGCCGACGACCGCCACAACAGGCATGTCGACTTTCTGGAGCCGGACGCCAAGAGCCAGGTGACGCTGGCCTATGAGAATGAAAAGCCGGTGCGGGCGACGGCGCTGGTCGTCTCCACCCAGCATGTCGAGGGCGTGGATCAGCGGGTGCTGCGCGATTATGTGAAGGGCGTGTTCAACGACATCCTGCCCAAGGGCTGGGTGCCGGGCGACGACGCAATCTTCGTCAACCCCACCGGCCTGTTCGTGATCGGCGGGCCGGACGGCGACGCCGGGCTGACCGGGCGCAAGATCATCGTCGACACCTATGGCGGGGCCGCCCCGCACGGCGGCGGCGCTTTTTCGGGCAAGGACCCGACCAAAGTGGACCGCTCCGCCGCCTATGTCAGCCGCTACATGGCCAAGAACATCGTCGCCGCGGGCCTTGCCACGCGCTGCACCATCCAGCTCAGCTATGCGATCGGTGTGGCCGAGCCGCTGTCGCTCTACGTCGATACGCACGGCACCGGCACCGTCGCCGAATCGCGGATCGAGGCGGTGCTGCCCGAACTCGTCCGGCTGACCCCCAAGGGCATCCGCACCCATCTGGCGCTGAACAAGCCGATCTATCAGCGCACCGCCGCCTACGGCCATTTCGGGCGCAAGGCGGAAGGTGATTATTTTACCTGGGAAAAAACCGATCTGGTCGACGCGCTGAAGCAGGCGCTCTGACACAGCCGCAGAATCGCGGCGATTCCGGCGGATTCTATGGTAGGCGTGGGCGTAACGATTCGCCCACGCCGACTGGAGAGCAGCCGATGATCCGTGGTTCCCTGATCCTGTCCGCCGCCCTGTTGCCCTTCACCCCCGCCATCGCCCAGATGCCGGCGATGAAGAAGGCGGAGGCCGCCCAGCTGTACGGCGCGGCCGGCTTCCCGATCGTCGCGGACCGGCCCACCAACAGCTGCGGCCGCCCGGCCCAGCCCGGCAGCACCTTCGTCGACCTGAATGGAGACGGACGGCCCGAGGCGCTGATGGTGGACGCCAACCCCGCCTGCTATGGCGGCGACGGCCGCTATTTCGCGGTGCTGACCAGGGACGCGACCGGCAAGTGGCGCTCCGTGATCCGCGGCGCGGGGTTGATCCAGGCGCAACGCGCGACGACCGCCGGCTGGTTCGACATGAAGGTCACGGATCGCGGCTGCACCCGGCCCTATCGCTATGACGGCACCCGCTACATGCCGGCCGGCCCCTGCGAAGGCGCGGCCGCCGCGGCCCCGCCCAAGCCGGCGCCCGCGGCGAAACCCGGCGCGGCGGCAAAGCCCGGCGCAGCGCCCGCCCCCGCTCCAAAACCGGCCGCACCCGCCGCCGCCGTTCTGGCGGCCGGCACGCCGTTTCCCGCCGCCGAACGGACCGCCATCTTCCGTGCGGCGGGGGCGGAGCGGCTGGGCAATGGCTGGTCCCTCTGCGCCGAGGACCCGCATAAAGAACAGGCGACGATCGAGAATCCGGGCGACCTGAACGGCGATGGGCGGCAGGAGGCGATGGTGCTGCAAGGCGGCACCTTCTGCTACGGCATGACCGGCGCGGGCTTCCAGCTGGTCACCAAGGGCGCGGACGGCCAATGGCGTTCCGTCCCCGGCGCGGGCGGGCAAGGCATACCGAACATATTGAAGACCAGGGGCGTCGGCGGCTGGCCGGACATCGAACTGGGCGGGCCGGGATTCTGCTTCCCGGTGTGGCGCTTCAACGGCCGCGAATATGATCTTCACCGCCAGCAATATGAAGGCAAGCCCTGCAAGCGGTGAAACCGGCCTTTGACGGCGCCGCCACTTTTCCCTAGCCGGCGGCGATGAACGATCCGACCACCATCCGCCGGCTTTACGGCCGCCGCCAGGGACATAAGCTGCGCGCGGGGCAGGCCGCGCTGGTGGAGGAGTTGCTGCCGCGCCTGTCCGTGCCGGAAGACGGCCCGCTGGATGCGGCCCGGCTGTTCGGGGAACAGCGCCCGCTGGAATTCGAGATCGGCTTCGGCAGCGGCGAACATCTGGCCGACCAGGCGGAGACGCGGCCCGGCACCGGCTTCATCGGCTGTGAGCCCTTCATCAACGGCGTGGTCGGCGCGCTGACCAAGATCGACGAACGCGGGCTGCCCAATATCCGCCTGCACATGGGCGATGCGCTGCTGGTGCTGGAGCGGTTGCCGGATGCGTCGCTGGACCGGCTTTACCTGCTGCACCCGGACCCATGGCCCAAGGCGCGCCATGCCAAGCGGCGGATGATAAACCACGGGCCGATGGACCTGATCGCCGCCAAGCTGAAACCGGGCGGCGAATTCCGGCTGGGCACGGACGACCCAACCTATTGCCGCTGGGCGATGATGATCATGGACCAGCGCCGCGATTTCAGCTGGCTGGCGGAAACGCCCGGCGATTTCCTCACCCGCCCCGCCGACTGGCCGGAAACCCGCTACGAACGCAAGGCGCGCCGCAAGGGGCACGAGGTCTGGTACTTCCGCTACCGGCGGGCCTGACGCCCCGCGCAGCGTTCAGGCGCTGGCGCCGTCCACCTGCCGGATCGTCAGGCCGTCAAGGTCGATCGCGGGCACGCAGCGCAGGTTGACCGCCGCCATCTCGACGCCGCCCGGTCCCTTGCCCCGGCCGAAAGGCTGGCAGCCGCAGGTGGCGCAGAAGCGGTGGGCGATGGCGTGTCTGTTGAAATAATAATCGGTGAGCGCGTCCTCGCCCCGCGTCACGGTGAGCGCGCCGGCAGGCACGAAGGCAAGCAGGAAACCCTTGCGGCGGCAGTGCGAGCAGTTGCAGCTGATCGCCTCCGCCGGCTCGTCCCGATCCACCCGGAACGCCACCGCACCGCAGTGGCAGCTACCCTCGAACGCCATTTTCCCGTCCTCCCGTTCCGTCCACGCGGCCCGCCCTATCCCTGTTTCGGGGTCAGCTTCATCAGCTTGCCCTGCCCGCCTTCGGTGCCGTCCTCGATCAGCCAGATCGCGCCGTCCGGTCCCTGTTCGGCCTCGCGGATGCGCATGCCCATGTCCCATTGATCGCCCTTGCGCGCGTCCGTGCCGTTCAGCGCGACGCGGATCAGCGCCTGGCCGGACAGGCCGCCGATGAAGGCGTCGCCCTGCCATTGCGGGAACATGGCGCCGGAATAGATCATCAGCCCGCCCGGCGAGATGGAGGGATTCCACCACAGTTTCGGCGCTTCATAGCCGTCGCCGGGGCTGTGGTCGGGAATCGGCGCGCCGCCATAATGGCTGCCGTTGGAGACGCGGGGATAGCCATAGTTGCGGCCCGGCAGGATCAGGTTGACCTCGTCGCCGCCCTCCGGCCCCATTTCCTGCTCCCACAAATTCCCCTCCGCATCGAAGGCGATGCCCAGCAGGTTGCGGTGGCCATAGGACCAGATGGCGGGATGAAAACCCCTGGCCGCAAGGGGATTGCCGGCGGCGGGCGTGCCGTCATCGTTCAGCCGCAGCACCTTGCCCAGCGTCGCCTTCGGGTCCTGCGCGGGATCGAATTTCTGCCGCTCGCCATTGGTGAAAAAGAGATGGCCGTCGGGCGAAAAGGCGATGCGCCCGGAATAATGGCCGCTGCCCGACACGAACGGCGTGGCGCGGAACAGCTCGGTCACATCGACGAGCGCCGGCGATGCGCCGTCGACGAAGCGGCCCCGCGCCAGCACCACGCCCTTCCCGTCCGCGGCGCGCGCGGAGTAGCTGAAATAAATCCAGCCATTCTCGGCGAATTTCGGGTGGAGCACGACATCCATCAGCCCGCCCTGCACCGCGCTGTCGACCGGCGGGATGCCGGACACATCCTTGAACTGCGCATCGGCCGGGTTCATCAGCAGCAGCCTGCCGCGCTTCTCGGTGATCAGCAGCCGCCCGTCGGGAAGAAAGGTCATCGCCCAGGGCGAATCGAGGTCGGCCACGGTGGTGACGGTGAAGGGCAGCGCGCCATCGTCCGCCGCCGCCTGAACATCGTCCGCCTGGCCGCCGCACGCCATCAGGGCCAGCGGCAGGACGAGGAGAGAGAGGGATCGCGGCATGGGGTGCTCCCGAATCATCACAGGCACCGGACTGTCGCCCGCCGGGGCGCGGGCGGCAAGCCCGTCACCGGCGCACCGCGGGCACCGGCCATGCGCCCTTGCCGCTGGCGGCGGATTGGCCTATATCGCGATCACTTCTCGACATCGGTAACAATGTTGAGGTCGGTTCCCCCGGGGACCGGCGCCAGAGACGCATGTTTGGGCACGGGAAAGACGCATGGCGGATATCGCCGCATTGACGACGCTGATCGAGCCGGAGGCGAAGGCCCTCGGCTTCGCCCTGGTGCGCGTGAAGATGCTGGGCGGCACGAGCGACCCGACCCTGCAGATCATGGCGGAACGGCCCGACACCCGGCAATTGACCATCGACGATTGCGCCGCCCTGTCGCGGCGCATCTCGGCGCTGTTCGACGAGGTCGATCCTATTGCCGACGCCTATCGGCTGGAAGTCAGCTCGCCGGGCATAGACCGGCCGCTCACCCGGCTTTCCGATTATGCCGACTGGGCCGGCCATGAAGCGCGGATCAACCTTGCCGAGCCGCAGGACGGCCGCAAGCAGTTGACCGGGGTGCTGGCCGGCGTGGACGGGCAGACCATCACCGTCGACATGGGCAAGCATGGCCGCATGAGCGTCGCCTTCGACGCGGTGAGCCATGCAAAGCTGCTCATCACCGACAGGCTCATCGCCGCCACGGCGCCGCTTTCCGCCGAGGGCGCGGACAATATTCAGGTTGAAGGATAGGACTAAGGACATGGCCACCGCCGTCACTGCCAACCGTGCAGAACTCATCGCGATCGCCGATTCGGTCGCCAAGGAAAAGCTGATCGACAAGGCTATCGTCATCGAGGCGATGGAGGACGCGATCCAGCGCGCCGCCCGCGCGCGCTACGGCGCGGAAAACGACATCCGGGCCAAGCTGGACGCCAATACCGGCGATCTTCGCCTGTGGCGCGTCGTCGAGGTGGTCGAGGCGGTCGAGGATTATTTCAAGCAGGTCAACCTGAAGGAAGCCGAGAAGCTTCAGCCCGGCGCGTCCGTGGGCGACTTCATCGTCGATCCGCTGCCGCCGATCGAGTTCGGCCGCATCGCCGCGCAGGCCGCCAAGCAGGTGATCTTCCAGAAGGTGCGCGATGCCGAGCGCGAACGGCAATATGAGGAATTCAAGGACCGCGCCGGGGAAATCATCACCGGCGTCGTCAAGCGGGTGGAATTCGGCCATGTCGTCGTCGATCTGGGCCGCGCCGAGGGCGTCATCCGCCGCGACGCGCAGATCCCGCGCGAGGTGGTGCGCGTGGGCGACCGCGTCCGTTCGCTGATCCTCAACGTCCGCCGCGAGAATCGCGGGCCGCAGATCTTCCTGTCGCGCGCGCACCCGGATTTCATGAAAAAGCTGTTCGCCCAGGAAGTGCCGGAAATCTATGACGGCATCATCGAGATCAAGGCCGCTGCCCGTGATCCGGGCAGCCGCGCGAAAATCGGCGTGATCAGCCATGATTCGTCGATCGACCCGGTCGGCGCCTGCGTCGGCATGAAGGGCAGCCGCGTCCAGGCGGTGGTGCAGGAAATGCAGGGCGAGAAGATCGACATCATCCCCTGGTCGGAAGACACGGCGACCTTCGTGGTCAACGCGCTGCAGCCCGCCACCGTGGCCCGCGTCGTCATCGACGAGGAGGAAAGCCGCATCGAGGTGGTGGTGCCGGACGACCAGCTGTCGCTCGCCATCGGCCGGCGCGGCCAGAATGTCCGCCTGGCCAGCCAGCTGACCGGATCCGCCATCGACATCCTGACCGAGGCCGACGCCAGCGAGAAGCGGCAGCGCGAGTTCACCGAACGCTCCGAAATGTTCCAGAACGAGCTGGACGTGGACGAGACGCTGGCCCAGCTGCTGGTCGCCGAGGGCTTCGGCGCGCTGGAGGAAGTGGCCTATGTCGAGGTGGACGAGATCGCCTCGATCGAAGGATTCGACGACGAGCTGGCCGCCGAACTGCAGAGCCGCGCCACCGAGGCGCTGGAACGCCGGGAAGAGGCCAACCGCGCCGAACGCCGCGCCCTGGGCGTCGAGGACGCGCTGGCCGCCATGCCCTATATCACCGAGGCGATGCTGGTGACGCTGGGCAAGGCGGGCATATTGACGCTCGACGACCTGGCCGATCTCGCCACCGACGAGCTGGTCCAGAAAAAGCGGGTCGAGCCGCGCCGCCGCGCCGAAAACAGCCGGCCGGAGGACAAGGGCGGCGTGCTGGCCGAATATGGCCTGAGCGAAGAACAGGGCAACGAGATCATCATGGCGGCCCGCGCCCACTGGTTCGAGGACGAAGCGGGCGATTCCGGGGAGGACGCAGCAGCGGATGACTCCCAATGAGAACACAAGGCGCTGCATATTAAGCGGTGAACGGGACGCGCGCGCCGGGCTGGTCCGCCTGGCGCTCGGCCCCGACGGGACGGTTGCGCCCGACGTCCGCGCCCGTGCCCCCGGGCGCGGCGCGTGGATCGGCGTGGATCGCGCCGCGCTGGAAGCCGCCCAGCACAAGGGCAAGCTGAAAGGGGCGCTGGCCCGCGCGTTCAAGACCGCCGATTTCACCATCCCGGCAGACCTTGGAGCGCGGATCGCCGAGGCGCTGAGGCGCAACGCGCTGGACCGGCTGGGGCTGGAGGCGCGGGGCGGCACGCTGGTGACGGGATCGGAACGGATCGAGACGGCCGCGCGCCGCGGGCAGGTTCACCTGCTGCTCCATGCCGGAGATGCGGGCGTCGACGGCAGCCGGAAACTGGACCAGGCGCTGCGCGTCGGCACCGATTCGGAGGGCAGCGAGCTGAAGGGGTTGGTGCTGGCGCTGCCCCGCACCATATTGTCCTTGGCCTTGGGCCGCGAAAATGTGGTACACATTGCCGTGAACGACCGGGGCGCGGCGGAGCGGGTGCGTGAAGCACTGGCCCGCTGGCATGATTTTATCGGACGCGACTTTGACGGCCAGCCTTGCGAAACGGGATCGCAGGGTTCATCGGCCGCTGTTGAAGATGCTGTCGCGCCGATCGACGAGAACGACTGAAGGGTTTTGAGCAGTACATGAGCGACATCGACAACACGGATAAGCCGAAGCTGGGAGCGCGGGCGCCTTTGGGGCTCAAGCGCACGGTGGAGACGGGCAAGGTGAAGCAGAGCTTCAGCCATGGCCGCTCGAACACCGTGGTGGTGGAGGTGAAGCGCAGGCGCATCCTGGGCAAGCCGGGCGAGGCGGAAGCCGCCCCGGCCGAGGAAGCGCGCGCGCCCGAGCCGGTTGCCGCGCCTGCCCCCGCGCCCGCCCCGGCCGCGCCGCCGCCGTCGCGTCCTGCATCCACCCCGGCGCCCAGCCTGCTGTCGCGCCAGGAACTGCAGGCCAAGCTGCTGCGCGAGGCCGAGGAAGCGCGGATGAACGCGCTGGAGGAAGCGCGCCGCCGCGAGGACCGCGCCAAGGTGGAGGCGACCGAAGAGGAAAAGCGCCGCGCCGAGGAGAATCGCAAGGCCGACGAGGCCGCGCGCCTCGCCGCCGAGGAACTCGCCAAGAATCCGCCCGCCGAACCGGCTCCGGTCGCGGAAGCCGCGCCGGCGGAAGACGAAGCGTCCGCCCCGGCGGCCGCCGGCGACGGCCGCCCCGCGCCGCGCCGCTTCACGCCCGTGGCGCCGCCCAAGCGGCCCGAGCCTGCCCGCCCGGCCCGTGGCGCGCCGCGCGGCGGCGACGATCGCCGCCAGTCCGGCAAGCTGACGGTCAGCCGCGCGCTGAACGAAGGCGACGGCGGCGCTCGCGCCCGATCGCTGGCCGCGTTGAAGCGCGCCCGCGAAAAGGAACGGCGCGCCCATGGCGGCGGCAGCCAGCCGCAGGCCAAGCAGGTCCGCGACGTCAACGTGCCGGAAGCGATCACCGTTCAGGAACTGGCGAACCGCATGGCGGAACGCGGAGCCGATCTCGTCAAGGCGCTGTTCAAGATGGGCATGCCCGTCACGATCAACGAGACGATCGATCAGGACACCGCCGAGCTGCTGGTTTCCGAATTCGGCCATAACATCAACCGCGTGTCGGATTCCGACGTGGACATCGCCGCCGAGGCCGATGTCGATGCGCCGGAGAGCCTGAAGCCCCGCGCGCCGGTGGTCACCATCATGGGCCATGTCGACCACGGCAAGACGTCCCTGCTCGACGCGCTGCGCGGCACCGACGTGGCGACCGGCGAGGCCGGCGGCATCACCCAGCATATCGGCGCCTATCAGGTGACGATGAAGAGCGGGGACCGGATCACCTTCCTCGACACGCCGGGCCATGAAGCCTTTACCGAAATGCGCCAGCGCGGCGCCAACATCACCGACATCGTCATCCTGGTGGTGGCGGCGGACGATGGCCTGAAACCGCAGACGATAGAGGCGATCAACCACACCAAGGCGGCCGGCGTGCCGATGATCGTGGCGATCAACAAGGTCGACAAGCCGGCGGCCAATCCGCAGAAGATCCGCGAGGAGCTGCTGCAGCACGAGGTGATCGTCGAGGAAATGTCCGGCGACGTGCAGGACGTTGAGGTCTCCGGCCTGAAGCGCACCGGCCTTGACGTGCTGGGCGAGAAGATCGCGCTGCAGGCGGAAATGCTGGAGCTGAAGGCCAACCCCGATCGCGCCGCCGAAGGCACGGTGATCGAGGCGAAGCTGGACAAGGGCCGCGGCCCCGTGGCGACCATCCTGGTGCGGCGCGGCACGCTGCGCGTCGGCGACATCTTCGTGGTCGGTGCGGAGAGCGGCAAGGTCCGCGCGATGATCGACGACAAGGGCCGCCAGGTGAAGGAAGCCGGACCGTCGACCCCGGTCGAGGTGCTCGGCCTGTCGGGCGTGCCCGGCGCCGGCGATCCGCTGTCGGTGGTGGAGAATGAGGCCCGCGCCCGCGAGGTCGCCTCCTATCGCGCCTCCGTCATCACCCGCAAGCGCACGACATCCGCGCCCGCCAATCTGGAGACCATGTTCTCCGCGCTGCGCGAGAAGCAGGCGATCGAATATCCGCTGGTCATCAAGGCCGACGTGCAGGGTTCGGTGGAGGCCATTGTCGGCGCGCTGAACAAGATCTCGACGGCGGATATCCGGGTGCGCGTGCTCCACGCCGGGGTGGGCGGCATCACCGAATCCGATGTGACGCTGGCGGCTGCTTCCGGCGCGCCGATCATCGGCTTCAACGTGCGGGCCAACGCCAAGGCGCGCGACATCGCCACCCGCGACGGCGTTGCGCTGAAATATTATGACGTGATCTATCACCTGACCGACGAGATCCGCGCCGGCATGGCCGGCCAGCTCGGCCCGGAAATGATCGAGCATGTCGTCGGCCGCGCGGAGATTCGCGAAGTCTTTTCCGCCGGCAAGCACGGCAAGGCGGCGGGCCTGCTCGTCACCGAAGGCTTCATCCGCAAGGCGTTGCGGGCGCGCATCACCCGCGACGATGTCATCATCTACAACGGGTCGATCGCCTCTCTGCGACGCTTCAAGGACGATGTGGCCGAAGTCCGCGCCGGCCTTGAGTGCGGCGTCACGCTGGAAGCCACGACGGACATCAAGCCGGGTGATTTCCTCGAGACGTTCGAGGTCGAGGAACGCGAACGGACGCTGTAGGCGCGCTGCACATGGCCATAGCGACATCCGAGAACCGCTCGGTCCGCCTGCTCCGCGTCGGCGAGCAGGTGCGCCATGCGCTGTCCGACATATTGATGCGCGGCGACGTGCATGACGATGTGCTGGCCAGCCATGCCGTGTCGATCACCGAGGTGCGGATGTCGCCCGATCTGCGCCACGCCATCGTGTTCGTGAAGCCGCTGCTCGGCGCGGACGAGGACAAGGTGCTCGCCGCGCTGAAGCAGCATGTCCGCTATCTGCGCGGCGAGGTGGCGAAGCGGGTGAAGATGAAATTCTCCGCCCAGCTGAAATTCCTGGCCGACGAGAGCTTCGACGAGGGCAGCCATATCGACGCGCTGCTGCGGTCGCCCCACATCGCCCGCGATCTCGGCGACAAGAACTAGCGCCGGATCGCTATATTCAACTCCGGCGGGCCGCGCATTGCAGCCTGCCGCACTTCACGCCGCGCCCGGTCAGGGCGTCAGGAAATAGGCGAGAAACGGCTCCAGCCGCCATTCGATCTGCGCGCGCGAGGCCGCCACCGCGTCGCGCGATTTCGCGTCCAGCATCGCGTTCAATTCCGCATTGCACATCACCGTCGCGAAATAGAGTTCGGCGGCGGCGTCCGCATCCTCGAACCGCGCCTTGCCCTCCGCCGTCCAGCGGCGGAACACCTCGGCCAGCTTGTGGACATGGACCAGATGGACGTCGCGGTGCAGATCACGCGCGAACTGCGGATCGCGCAGGCTTTCCCCGATCATGATCCGCATCATCGCCACCGATCGCGGATCGATGAAATAATCGTGGATCCAGTGGGCGAGCGCGCGCAGCGCATCGGCGGGATCGGCGGCGGCGTCGATCAGCCGGGCATGATCGTCCAGATTCTCGTCGCGGCGGCGGTCGAGCACCGCGCGCAACAGGCCGCGCTTGTTGCTGAAATGCTCATAGAGCGTGGCGAGCGACCCGCCGGAGCATTTGACGATGGCGGCAAGGCTGGTCCGTTCAAACCCCTGATCGAGAAACAGCGCCTCGGCGGCGTCCAGAATCGCCCGGCGACGATCCTCCCTGCGGTCCGCGCCGCAGGCCTGAACCTCGTCCATTTCCTGTACAATGAATGCCAATCGTCGGGTCCGCAATCTTTCGGGTTGACCTGTAATGTACGTTACATTACGCCGCGATGCAACCATCGCTGCGATGCAACATTGTAGCGCCGACGACTCAGGACGACATGCATGCTCTACTCGGCAAAGGTTAGGACAACCCTGCTGCTCGCCACGCTGCTGCTGGCCGGTTGCGCGCAGGAGGCGCCCCCCGCCCCGCCGCCGCCGGAAGTGACGGTGGTGACCATCGCGCCGCGCCCGATCACCAATATCGTCGAGCTGCCGGGCCGCATCCAGGCGGTCCGCACGTCAGAGGTTCGCGCCCGGGTGGACGGCATCGTCCAGCGCCGGCTCTATGAGGAAGGTAGCGACGTGCGCGCCGGCCAGCCGCTGTTCGCCATCGATCCGCGCCCGCTGCGCGCCAGCCTGAACGCGGTGCAGGCATCGCTTGCCCGCGCCCGCGCCACCGCCGCCAATGCGGCGCAGGATGTGGCGCGCTATCAGGGCCTCGTCGCCCAGCAGGCGATCAGCAAGCAGGAATATGACAGTGCCGTCGCCCGGCTGCGCACCGCCGAGGCGGACGTGGCCCAGGCCGGCGCCCAGGTGGAGGCGGCCCGGCTGAACCTCGGCTACACCACCGTCACCGCGCCGATATCCGGCCGGGCGGGGCGCGCGCAGGTGACGGAGGGCGCGCTGGTGAGCGCGGCGGGCGGCACGCTGCTGACGACGATCGAGCAGCTGAACCCGATCTACGTCAATTTCTCGCAATCCAGTTCCGATCTGCTCAAGATCCGGCAGGACATCAACGCCGGGCGGCTCAACCTGCCGACGCTCGGCCGGGTCGAGGTGCAGCTCGTGCTGGAGGACGGCAGCCTGTACGGACCGACCGGCCATATCGACTTTCTCGATCTTTCCATCGACGAGGCGACCGGCACCGCCGCGCTCCGCGCCGAATTCCCCAACCCCGGCCGCACGCTGCTGCCCGGCCAGTTCGTCCGCGCGCGGATCAGCGCCGGCATCCGCCCCGACGGGCTGACCGTCCCGCAGCGCGCGGTGAAGCTGGCCGCGCAGGGCGCGAGCGTGATGGTGGTCGACGCCAAGAACGTCGTCGCCCCGCGCCAGATCAAAGTCGGCGACCTGCAGGGCAGCGAATGGGTGGTGCTTGACGGGCTGAAGGCCGGGGACCGCGTGATCGTGGACGGCCTGCAAAAGGTGCAGCCGGGGCAGCCGGTGACCATCGCCAAGCCTGCCGGGCGTCCCGCCTCCGCGCAGCCCAAGGCCGCCCAGCCCAACGCGGCCCGCTAAACCATGTTGCCGCGCTTCTTCATCGATCGCCCGATCTTCGCCTGGGTCGTCGCCATCGGCATCCTGCTGGCCGGGGCGATCGCGCTGCGCGCGCTGCCGATCGAGCAATATCCCACCATCGCCCCGCCTTCGCTGACGATCAGCGTCACCTATCCGGGCGCGGACGCCTCCGTGCTCGAAACCAACGTCACCCAGGTGATCGAGCAGGAACTGAACGGCGTGGAGGGTTTCCTCTACATGTCGTCCAGCAGCCAGTCGAACGGTACGGCGTCGATCACCGTCACCTTCGACGCCGGCACCGACATCGACGTGGCCCAGATGGACGTGCAGAACCGGCTGCGCCGCGTCGAGGCGCGCCTGCCGGAAGAAGTCCGCCGCCAGGGCATCCAGGTCAACGAAGCGTCGTCCAGCTTCCTGCTGATCATCGCCATCACCTCGAAAAGCGGCGACACCGGCACGCTGGAGCTGGGCAATTTCGCATCGACCCGCGTGATCGACGAACTGCGCCGGGTGGAAGGCGTGGGCGACATCCGCGCCTTTTCATCCGAATATGCGATGCGCGTCTGGCTCGATCCGGACAAGCTGGCCAGCCACAAGCTGTCGGCCGCCGACGCGCTCGCCGCGGTCCAGGAACAGAACAGCCAGGCCCCCGGCGGATCGCTGGGCGATCGTCCGCTCGCCAAGGGCAGCGAGCTGAACGCGACCATCCTGACCCAGAACCGCTTCACCACGCCGGAACAGTTCGCTGCCATCATCCTGCGCGCCAACCCGGACGGGTCGGCGGTGCGGCTGGGCGATGTCGCGCGGGTGGAGCTGGGCGCGCAGAATTATCTGTTCAATACCGAGCTGAACGGCAAGCCGATGGCCGGCATGGCCATCCAGCTGACGCCCGGCGCCAACGCGCTGTCCACCGCACAGGGCGTGAAGGACCGGATGGCGGAGCTTGAGAAAGGCTTCCCGCCCGACATCAGCTGGGCCATCCCGTTCGACACGACGCCCTTCATCAGCATTTCCGTGCAGGAAGTGGTGAAGACGCTGGTCGAGGCGATGATCCTCGTCTTCATCGTCATGTTCCTGTTCCTCCAGAACCTGCGCGCGACGATGATTCCCACCATCGTCGTGCCGATCGCGCTGGCGGGCGCGTGCCTGGGCCTGTGGCTGTTCGGTTTCTCGATCAACGTGCTCACCCTGTTCGGCATGGTGCTGGCGATCGGCATTCTCGTCGACGACGCCATCGTGGTGATCGAGAATGTCGAGCGCATCATGGCCGAAGAAGGGCTGCCGCCCTATCAGGCGACGGTGAAGGCGATGGGCCAGATCACCTCGGCCATCGTCGGCATCACGCTGGTGCTGATCACCGTGTTCATCCCGATGGCCTTCTTCCCCGGGTCGACCGGCGGCATCTACCGGCAATTCTCGGCGACGCTGGCCATCTCGATCGGCTTTTCGTCCTTCCTGGCGCTCACCCTGACCCCGGCGCTCTGCGCCACCCTGCTGAAACCGCATCAGGCGCATGAGGAGCGGCCGCAGACGCCCGCCACGCGCTTCTTCCACCGCTTCAACGGCTGGTTCGGCCGCACCACCGACGGCTATCAGAGCCGCGTCGCCCAGATATTGGGGCGGCCGCTGCGCTTCCTCGGCATCTTCGCGCTGCTGATCGCCATCACCGCGCTGCTCTTTTCGCGCCTGCCGGGCAGCTTCCTGCCGGCGGAGGACCAGGGCTATGTGATCACCGTGGTGCAGGCTCCCCCCGGCGCCACCACCGAGCGGACCAACGAGGCGATCGAGCAGGTCAAGACGTTCTACAAGGACCAGCCGCAGGTGAAGAACGTCGTGTTCGTGCGCGGCTTCAGCTTCTTCGGCCAGGGCCAGGCCAACGCCATGTCCTTCGTCTCGCTCCACCCGTGGGAGGAACGCCACGGCAAGGAGAACAGCGCGGACACGCTGGTCGGCAAATCCATGGGCGCCTTGATGCAGATCAAGCAGGCGATGGTCTTCACGCTCAACCCGCCGTCCATTCCAGAGCTGGGCGTGGCCAGCGGCTTCACCTTCAAGCTGGAGGATCGCGGCGGCAACGGCCACGAGGCGCTGATGAACGCCCGCAACCAGATGCTGGGCATGGCGAGCCAGAGCCCGGTGCTGATGGGCGTCCGCCCGGAAGGACAGGAAGACGCGCCGCAGCTGAAGGTGCAGATCGACCGGGTCAAGGCGCGCGCGCTTGGCCTCGCCATCGGCGACGTCAACGCCACGCTGGCGATCAGCTTCGGCAGCGCCTACGCCAACGACTTCACCCGCGATGGCCGCATCCTGCGCGTCATGCTGCAGGCGGACCCGGACAACCGGATGACGCCGCAGGACGTGCTGGACCTGAAGGTGCGCAGCGCGGCGGGCGAAATGGTGCCGTTCGGCGCCTTCACCACCGTGGAGTGGACCGCCGGTCCGCCCCAGCTGGAACGCTATAACGGCTATCCGGCGATGACCATTTCCGGCATGCCGGCGGCCGGCCGGTCGACCGGCGAGGCGATGGCCGAGATGGAGCAACTGGCGCAGCAGCTGCCCGAAGGCTTCAGCTATGAATGGACCGGCATCTCCTATGAGGAGCAGCAGTCCGCCGGGCAGATCGGCATGTTGCTGGGCCTGTCTCTGGTCGTCGTCTTCCTGCTGCTCGCCGCGCTGTATGAAAGCTGGACCATCCCGGTGGCGGTGCTGCTGGTGGTGCCGCTGGGCGTGCTGGGCGCGGTGCTGATGACGCTGGCGCGCGGCTATTCTGCGGACGTCTATTTCAACGTCGGCCTGATCACCATCATCGGCCTGTCCGCCAAGAACGCGATCCTGATCGTCGAGTTCGCGATCGAGCAGGAGGCGGAGGGCAAGAGCGCCTGGGACGCGACGATGGCGGCGGTGAAGCTCCGCATCCGGCCGATCATCATGACGTCGATGGCCTTCATCCTCAGCATGGTGCCGCTGGTCATTTCCAGCGGCGCGGGATCGGCCAGCCGCCGCGCGGTGGGCACGGGCGTGATGGGCGGCATGATCACCGCGACGCTGCTCGGCATCTTTTTCATCCCGCTCTTCTACGTGGCGGTGCGCAAATGGATCAGCCGCAAGCGGCCGCCCGCGCCCGGCGAGAAACATCATCGGGACGAGGAGCCGGGTCATGCATAAGGCGCTGGTCGCACTGCCCGCCCTGCTGCTGGCGGGATGCCAGATGGCGCCGCCGCACGTCCGCCCGGCCCTGCCCACCGCGCCCGCTTATGCCGCAGACGATGCGGGGGACGTGGCGGCCGGCGTGCGGGCGAGCGAGATCGGCTGGCGCGAATTCTTCGCCGATCCCCGGCTGGAGGCGCTGGTCACGGCGGCGCTGGCGCGCAACCGCGATCTCAGCGTTGCGGTCGCGCAGATCGAGGAAGCGCGCGGCCAGTATCGCATCCAGGATGCGGACCGGCTGCCGACGCCGGGTGTCGACGGATCGGCCACGCGCAGCCGCGCCAATAGTGGCCTGCCCGGCACCGGGCCGGTGACCGGCAACCGCTACGCCGTGGGCGTCGGCATATCCGGGTTCGAGCTGGATTTCTGGGGGCGGGTCCGCAACCTGTCGGAGGCCGCGCGCGCGCAATATCTGGCGACGGTGGAGGCGGAGCGCGCCTTCCGCCTGTCGCTGATCCGCGACGTCGCCTCCGCCTATCTCGCCTCGCGCGAGGCGGAGGAGCGCATCGCGCTGGCCGAGGCGACGGTGAAGAGCCGCAATGACGGCCTGCGCATCGCCCAGCTGCGGCTGAACGCGGGCGTCACCTCCGCGCTCGATTTCCGCCAGTCGGAATCGCTGCTGACCCAGGCCGAAACGGAACTGGCGGCGCTGAAGCTGGCCAAGGCGCAGAGCGACAATTTCCTGGCCGTGCTGGTCGGCGGGCCGATGGACGCCGCCCTGCCGGACGGGCTGCCGCTCGACGCGCAGCTGAAGGCGCCGCAACTGTCCGCCGGCCTGCCTTCGGACCTGCTGGTGGCGCGGCCGGACATCCTTGCCGCCGAGGAAAGGCTGCGGGCGGCACGCGCCAATATCGGCGCGGCGCGGGCGGCCTTTTTCCCGCGCATATCGCTGACCGGCAATCTCGGCTTCGCATCGAACGCGCTCGACAATCTGGTCGGCGATGACGGGCTGGCGTGGAGCTTCGGGCCGACGATCAGCCTGCCGATCTTCGATTTCGCCCGCAATCAGGGCAATCTGACCGTCGCCAGGGCGCGGGAGGACATTGCCGTCGCCAATTATGAAAAGGCAGTGCAGGGCGCCTTCCGCGAAGTCTCCGATGCGCTGGCCGGGCGGCGGCATCTGGCGGAGCAGGTGGCGGCGCAGCAGCGCGGCACCGAAGCGCAGCGCCGGATCGCCGATCTCGCCCGTGTCCGCTACCGCGAGGGCGTGGCCAATTATCTCGAAGTGCTTGATGCCGAGCGCAACCTGTTCTCGGCCGAGCAGGCGCTGCTCCAGCTGCGGCGGCAGGAAGTCGACAATCTGGTGGGCCTCTATGTCGCGCTGGGCGGCGGGACGTTCGAGACGCGGTAACTGGTTCGGTTGTGCGGCACCGGCCCGCGCCTCGCCCAGCCGCCCATAGGGTAGCCTGTTCGGGCGGGGGCGCGGGCCGGCGCCGCCTTCCCAATATCAAAGCGTCGCCGTCACCCCTTCTTCGGTAATATATCCGGTGACGAGCCGGGCCGGGGTCACGTCGAACGCGGGGTTATAGGCGGGCGATGCGGTGACGCTGACGGTGCGGATCGCCCCCGCCGCGTCCGGGCCGGTCAGCAGGCGCAATTCGTCCGGGTCGCGCTCCTCTATCGGCACCAGCGCACCCGAGGCCATCGTCCGGTCGATGGTGGTGTAGGGCAGCGCGACATAGAAGGGCACGCCGCAATCATGCGCCGCCAGCGCCTTCAAATAGGTGCCGATCTTGTTGCACACGTCGCCATTGGCGGTGACCCGGTCCGTGCCGACGATGACAAGGTCCACCTGCCCGCGCGCCATCAGCAGCCCGCCGGCATTGTCGGCGACCAGGCTGTGCGGAACGCCGTGCCCCGCCAGCTCGAACGCGGTCAGCAGCGCGCCCTGGTTGCGCGGGCGGGTCTCGTCCACCCAGATGTGCAGCGGAATGCCGGCGTCATAAGCAAGGTAGATCGGCGCGGTCGCCGTGCCGTAATCCACCGTCGCCAGCCAGCCGGCATTGCAATGGGTTAGGATGTTGAGCGGGCGGTGGGGGTTGCGGGCGTGCAAGGCGCGCAACAGGGCCAGCCCATGCTCCCCGATCGCCCGGTTGAGCGCCACGTCCTCGTCGCAGATCGCATCGGCGCGGGCAAAGGCGACTTCGGCGCGCTCCGCCGGAGGCAGCGCGCGGACGGCGTCCGCCACCTGGTCGAGCGCCCAGCGCAGGTTCACCGCCGTCGGCCGGGTGGCGAGCAGCATGGCGCGCGCGCCATCCAGCGCGCCCGGATCCCCGGCCAGCGCCATCGCCAGCCCATAGGCGGCCGTCGCGCCGATCAGCGGCGCGCCGCGCGTCCACATTTCGCGGATGGCGCGCGCTGCCTCCTCCGCTGTGCGCAGTTCCACCCAGCGCACCTCCCACGGCAGCAGCCGCTGGTCGAGAATGCGCGCGCCCTTGCCGTCGGCGGTGCGGCCGATGGAACGCTGGTGGACGCCCTCCAGCCTCATGGCGCGATCTCCGCGAAGGACGCGACGCCGCTGCCGCCTTCGCGGGCGACCTGCACCGTCGCCATGCCGGCGGCATCGGCGGCGGCGATCTCGGCCGGGTTGTCGGAAAGGAACAGGATCGCCGCCGCCGGTTCGCCGATGGCGGCGGCGATGCCCGCATAGGATGCCGCTTCCAGCTTCGATCCGCTCGACAGGTCGAACCAGCCCGAAAAGAGCGGCGTCAAATCCCCCGCGCTGCTGTGGCCGAAGATCAGCTTCTGCGCGGCGACGGAGCCGGACGAATAGACGAACAGCCTCAGCCCCTCGCCATGCCAACGCCTCAGCGCGTCGGCGGCGTCGGGATAGACATGGCCGACCAGCGCGCCATCGGCATAGCCTTCCGCCCAGATCATCCCCTGAAGCTGTTTCAGCACCGGCTCCTTGCGGTCGGCGTCGATCCAGCCGGTCAGCGTCTCGACCGCATCGCCCGGCACCTGCGCAATCAGCGGGGCGACCGCATCGGCATGGCGGGCGACATAGTCGGCCAGCCGCGCGCGGGCATAGGGAAAAAGCGTGTCGGTGACGAAGGCGATGCTGCTCGTCGTCCCCTCTATATCGGTGAGGACCGCCCTTATCCTGCGCCCGGCCATCAGGCGGGGGCGAAGCGGGGAAAGCGGTCGGCGATCGCATCGCCGGTGAAGCGGGCCACCCAGCCGTCCGGCGAGGTGAACAGGCGGATCGCCGTGAAGCGCGGGCTTTCCCCCATGTCGAACCAGTGGCGGATGCCGGCGGGCACGCGGATCAGGTCGTCGCGCTCGCACAACATGTTGAACACCCGTCCGCCGCCGCGCAACGTGAACAGGCCCGCCCCATCGACGAAGAAGCGCACCTCGTCCTCGCCATGGGTGTGCTCGGACAGGAATTTGCCGCGCAGCGCCGTCCGTTCCGGATGGTCGGGGGCCATGCGGATCACGTCGCATGACCGGTAGCCCCCGGCCGCGCTCAGCCGCGCGATATCGCCGGCATAGGCGTCCAGCACGGCCTGGTTGTCGGCGTCCGCCGGCAAGGCGACGGTCGGCCAGCGCTCGAACTGAACGTCGATATCGGCCAGCGCCGCGGCGATAGCGGCGGGATCGCTCGTCTCGACAAGGGGCGTCGCCGGATCGTCCTCGGCAAAGACGGTCAGGCGGCTCATGCCGGGCGGCCCGCAAAGCCGCGCTCGGCCAGCTCGGCGGCGATCAGCCATTCGATTGCCTCGATCACCCGTTCCGCCTCCGCCACGTCGCGCCCCCAGCCGTAAAGGCCATGGCCGCGGATAAGATATGCGGGTGGCGGGGGCAGGGCAAGCAAGCGGGGGCGGATGGTCGCGGCGATCTGCCCCATGTCCTGGCTGTTGTCGACGATGGGGATGGTCACGCTGGTATCGTGGGTGGTGATGCCGGGCAGCGCCTTCAGCAGCTCATGGCCGGACACGGTCCACCCCGGCGCGGTCGGATAGGCGCGGGTCAGCGCCACGGCGGCGGCGGAATGGCTGTGCAGCACCGCGCCGATCGTCGGGTGCCCGGCATAGAGCATGGCGTGGAGCGGGGTTTCCGCCGAGGGGCGCTGCCCGTCCAGCGCGCGGCCGGCGGCGTCCACCGTCATGACGTCATCTTCGCTCAGCCGCCCCTTGTGCCGGCCGGAAATGGTGATGGCGATGCGGCCGTCGTCCAGCCGCACGGAATAGTTGCCGCTGGTGGCGGGCGCCCAGCCGCGCGCGTCGAACGCCCGGCCGACCGCGACGATGGCGCTGCGGGCTTCAGCCAATGTCGGAAGATGAGCTGCCAAATCCGTACTCCTTACGCCTTCCCCCTCTGGACCGGGTCGACGGGCTGTCGCAAGAGGGAGCGATGAACCCGCTTTACGCTTCCATGCCAACGACGATCTTCGAGAAAATGTCCGGGCTGGCCCGCGAAACCGGGTCGATCAATCTCGGCCAGGGCTTTCCCGATTCGAACGGGCCGGCGGATGTCGTGGCGGCGGCGGCGGCGGCGCTGACGGATGCATCCAACCAATATCCGCCGATGGCGGGGCTGGCCGTGCTGCGCCAAGCGGTTGCCGGCCATTATCGCCATCACCAGCAGATCGCGCTGGACGCGGACCGTGAAGTCATCATCACCTCGGGCGCGACGGAGGCGCTTGCCGCGTCCATCCTGGCGCTGGTCAGCCCCGGCGACACGGTGCTGCTGTTCCAGCCGCTTTACGACGCCTATCTGCCGCTGGTGCTGCGCGCGGGCGGCATACCGCGTTTCGTGCGGCTGGAACCGCCGCACTGGCGGCTGACCGCCGAGGCGCTGGACGCCGCCTTCACCCCTGACGTGCGCCTCGCCATCCTCAACAATCCGCTCAACCCCACCGCCTCCATGTTCTCGGCGGAAGAGCTGGCGCTGCTGGCCGACCGCGTCGTCCGCAACGATGCGGTCGTCATCTGCGACGAGGTGTGGGAGCATGTCGTGTTCGACGGCAGGCGCCATGTCCCGCTGATGGCGCTGCCCGGCATGCGCGACCGCACGGTGAAGATCGGATCCGGCGGCAAGATCTTCTCGCTCACCGGCTGGAAGGTCGGCTGGATGTGCGCCGCTCCGCGGCTGGCCGAGCCGCTGTCCCGCGCCCACCAGTTCCTGACCTTCACCACCGCGCCCAACCTGCAGGCGGCGGTGGCGCATGGGCTGGGCAAGGATGACGGCTATTTCACCGCCATGCGCGCGGATTTCGCCCGATCGCGCGACAGGCTGGTGCAGGGGCTGGGCGAGGCCGGCTACGTCACCCTGCCCAGCGCCGGCACCTATTTCGTGCCCATCGACCTTGCCGCGTCCGGCATCATGCTGGACGATGCCGGCTTTTGCGACCGGCTGGTGCGCGATCATGGCGTCGCGGCCATCCCGGTATCGGCCTTCTACGCCGAAAACCCGGTGACCTCGGTGGTACGGCTGTGCTTCGCCAAGCGCGACGAGACGCTCGATCCCGCGATAGGGCGGCTGGCCGACGCGCGCCGGGCGATGGCGCGCTGATGGCGGGCGCCGAACCCGCGCCGCCTTCTCCCTCCGCGCTCACGCCCTTTCGCCATCCCGTGTTCCGCGCGGTGTGGATCGCCAGCCTGGCGTCCAATTTCGGCGGCCTGATCCAGTCCGTCGGCGCGTCGTGGATGATGACATCGATCGCGCCGACCGCCGACATGGTGGCGCTGGTCCAGGCGTCCACCACCCTGCCGATCATGCTGTTCTCGCTGCTGGCCGGCGCGATCGCCGACAATTTCGACCGCCGCAGGATGATGCTCGCCGCGCAGATCTTCATGCTGCTCGTCTCGGCGGGGCTGGCGGCCTGCACCTATATGGGGCTGATAACCCCCTGGCTGCTGCTCTGCTTCACCTTCCTCATCGGCTGCGGGGCGGCGTTCAACGGCCCGGCATGGCAATCGAGCGTCGGCGACATGGTGCCCCGCGCAGACCTGCCCGCCGCCGTCACCCTGAACAGCGTCGGCTTCAACATCGCGCGCAGCGTCGGCCCGGCCATCGGCGGTGCCATCGTCGCGGCGGCGGGCGCGGCGGCGGCGTTCGCGGTCAACGCAGTCAGCTATTTCGGGCTCATCATCGTGCTGGCCCGCTGGCGGCCCGCCATCCCCGCCCCGCTGCTGCCGCGCGAATCGATTGCCAGCGCGATGGCCGCGGGGCTGCGCTACGTCGCCATGTCGCCCAACATCCGCAGCGTGCTGGCCCGCGCGATCCTGTTCGGCGTGGCGGCCAGTTCCGTGCCCGCGCTGATGCCGCTCATCGCCCGCGATCTGGTGGGCGGCGGGCCGCTCACCTACGGCCTGCTGCTGGGCGCGTTCGGCATCGGCGCGGTGTGCGGGGCCTTCGCCAGCGGCCAGCTGCGCCGCCGCCTGTCGGTGGAGGCCATCGTCCGCCTCGGCTTTGCGGGTTTCGCGGTGGCGGCCGTGGCGGCTGCGACCAGCCCCTATCTGGCGATGACCATGGCCGCGCTGTTCATCGCCGGGGCCGGCTGGGTGCTGGCGCTGTCGACCTTCAACGTCTCGATCCAGCTGTCCGCGCCGCGCTGGGTCGTCGGCCGGGCGCTGTCGCTCTACCAGATGGCGGCATTCGGCGGCATGGCGGGCGGCAGCTGGCTGTGGGGCGCCATCGCGCGCGATGCCGGCGTCTCGGAATCGCTGCTGGCATCGGCGGCGGTCCAGCTGGCCGGCATAGTGGTCGGCCTGCGCTTCGCGCTGCCGGAGATCGACGCGCTCAACCTCGATCCGCTCCGCCGCTGGACGGAGCCGGAAACCGCCGTGGCGATCAAGCCGCGCAGCGGGCCGGTGGTCATCACCATCGAATATCGCATCGCCCAGGAGGACATATTGGAATTTCTGGCGGTGATGGCGGACCGCAAGCGCATCCGCCGGCGCGACGGTGCGCGCCACTGGTCGCTGCTGCGCGACCTGGCCGATCCGATGCTGTGGGTGGAACGCTATCACAGCCCGACCTGGACCGATTATGTCCGCCAGAACCAGCGGGTCACCCATGCCGATGCCGAGGTGGGCGAACGGCTGCACGCGCTGCACCGGGGACCGGGCAAGATCGTCGTCCACCGCATGATCGAACGGCAGACCGGATCGATCCCGACCGATGCCGAGCCGCACGCCCGCGAACTGGCGGCCCCGCTTACCGACCCCGCCCGCCTGTCCTGACGGGGGCTTGTTGCGGGGTCAGGCCGCCCCGCCCGGCCCGAATCGCGCCTTGACCGCGGCGGGCACAGCGGCAGCCTCGATGGCCGGGGCGAAGAGGAAGCCCTGCGCCAGCATGCACCCCTGCGCGCGCAGATAATCCGCCTGCGCCGCCGTTTCGACGCCCTCGGCAACGGTCTTCATGCCCAGCGCGACGCCCAGCCGCAGGATCGCCTCGACGATCGCCCGGTCGCCCACCGCATGATCGACGCCGGCCACGAACGACCGGTCGATCTTGATCGCGTCGACCGGAAAGCGGCGCAGGTGCGACAGCGAGGAATAGCCGGTGCCGAAATCGTCGAGCGCCACTGTCATCCCCGCCCCGCGCAGCGTCTCCAACGCGGCCACGACATTGCCGACACTTTCGCCCAGAAAGGCCGTCTCGGTGATCTCCAGTTCGAGCAGCATCGCCGGAATGTCGTGGGCGTGGAGGCGCTCCATCAGCCGCTCGGCATAGCCCGGCTCGTGGAATTCGGCGGCGGAGGCGTTGATTGCCACCCGTCCGAAGGCGACGCCGCGGTCCAACCAGCCGCGCATGTCGGCCAGCACCGCATCCGCCATCGCGCCGCCGATCAGCCCGGCCAGCTCGATATCCTCGAATGCGACCGCGATGGTGCGCGGCAATTGCACGCCCGCGCGCGGGTGCCGCCAGCGCAGCAGCGCCTCGAACCCGGCCGGCCTTCCCGTCTCCAGCGCGATCTTGGGCTGGTAGCGCGGTTCGATCCAGCGATTGTCGAACACCACGCGCGCCTGGCGCAGCATGGATACCTGGTTCTGCATGTCAGCGCGCATCGCCGGCTCGAAGGTGCGGATCGTCGAACGCCCCACCCCCTTGGCCGCATAGAGCGCGATATCGGCATTCTGGACGAGGCCGGACGTGTCGGAACAATGTTCGGGATAGACGCCGACGCCGATGCTCGCCCGCAGATCGATGCTGCGCCCCGCGACGGCGAAGGGATATTGCAGGCGGCGCATCAGTTCGCCCGCCGCCGCTTCCGTCAGCACCGCATTGGCGCCGGGCAGGATGGCGGCGAACTCGTCTCCGCCAAAGCGCGCCACGATGGCGCCGGGCGGCATCGCCTCGCCGATCCGCGCGGCGAAGGCGGCCAATATGGCGTCCCCCGCCTGGTGGCCGAGCGTGTCGTTGACATGCTTGAAATTGTCGAGGTCGATCAGCATCAGGCCGATGGGGATGCTGTCGATCCGCGCCCGGGCCAGCGCGCCGTCCAGCCCGGCCTGGAATGCCGTCCGGTTGGGCAGGCCGGTGACCGCGTCATGGTTCGCCGCCCAGTTGATCCGGTCCTGCGTGGTCTTTTCTTCCGTGATGTCGCGCGCGGTGATGATCACCCGGACGATGGCGCCCTCGTCGTTGCGCATCGCATGGCCTTCGGTCGCGATATAGCGCAGCGCGCCGTCGGACGGGCGGATGATGCGCCGCACGCCCTTATAGCCATGGGCGAAATCGCCCCGCGTCGCGCGCCGGTAATGCTCCATGGCGGGCGGGCGGTCGTCGGGATGGAGCAGCGAGAAATAGGTTTCGGGCGATGTCGGGCAGTTTTCGTCCACGCCCAATATGGCGCGCAGCTCGACCGACCAATGCTCCTTGCCGGACAGCACGTCATAATCGGCCACGCCCAGCCCGGACGCGGCGGCCGCCAGCCGGAAACGCTCCTCGCTCAGCCGCAGCGCCTCTTCCACCCTGCGCCGCTCGCTCAGGTCCAGTATCGCGCCGATCGCCCGGATCGGGCGGCCATTATCGTCGCGGATCAGCGCCCCGCGGTCGAGGACATGGGCATAGCTGCCGTCGCCCCGGCGAAAGCGATATTCAGACGACCAGCGCTGCTCCGGCCCGTCCAGCGCCGCCTCGAACCCGGCCCGCGCGCGGGCGCGATCGTCCGGGTGGACCTGTTCCAGCCACCATTCCCGCTTGGCGGGCGGCGGCGGAACCATGCCGAAACGCCGGTTCAGCGCCTCGTTCCACGCCACTGTGCGCGTCACTAGATCATGGTCCCACACCACGTCGTCGGTCGCCTGCAGGGTCAGGCGATAGCGTTCCTCCGCCGCGCGCACGTCCATTTCCGCCCGCACGGAATCATGGATATTCTCGGTATAGCCGTACCAGCGCAGGATGGTGCCGTCCTCCGCCCGGCGCGGATGGGCGCGGGACCGCACCCAGCGAAAATCGCCGCTGGCGGTGTGCGCGCGGAACCGCACGTCCAGCGGCTCGCCGGTGAGCAGGGACCGGCGAATGGCGCTGCGGATGCGGCGGCGGTCGCGCGAATGGGCGATGCCCAGCCAGGTGGTCTTGAACGCCTGTTCGCGCGTCTGGCCGGTGAAACGGCACCAGCGCTCGCTGAAATTGAGCACGTTCCCGGCCGGATCGGCGGTCCACGGCATTTGCGGGTTCAGCTCGACCGCGTAGCGATAATGCTCCTCGCTTTCGCGCAGCTCGGCCTCGGCCGCCTTGGTGGCGGTCAGATCGACCAGCATGTTGATCGCCCCCGCCATGCGGCCCTCGCCGTCGAATATCGGGGTGGGGTAGGAACGGAAGGGCACGCGCACGCCGTCCGGCCGTTCGAGCAGCGCCTCCATGCCATGGGCAAGGCGGCCGTTCTTCAGCGCGACCGCCATCGGGCGTTCCTCGCGGGCAAGCGGCGCACCGTCCGCGCCCAGCACCTTCAATTCGCTGTCCCACAGGTCGATGCCCAGCCGGGGGCGATAGCCCCACAATGTCGCCGCCGCCTCGTTGAAAAAGCTGATCCGGCCGTGCGTGTCGGTGGTGTAGACCGCCACCGGCAGGGCCGCGAGCAGCGCCGCGCCGGACCCCAGCGTCGCCCCGCCGGCAATGCGCGCCATGCCGTCCGCGCCCAGCTCGGCATGCAGCAGCGCGCGCAGGCGATCGGATTCGTCGGCCGGAGATGCAGGCTTGCCCTTGGCGGGCGGTTTCAGTGCGTACATCAGGCGGCTCGTATCGTCCTCGAGATGGGATCATGCATATCCCGAGGTGCTAACGGCCAATCCTTAAAGATTTGAGAAACTTATTCCCCTGCGTCAGCCGCCGGTTTTACGCCGGACAGGCGGCAAGCCCCGCCTCCAGCCCGGCGATCAGATCCGCCTCATTCTCCAGCCCCACGGACAGCCGCAGCAGGCTGTCGCCAATGCCCGCGCCATGCCGCGCCTCGGCCCCCATGTCGGCATGGGTCATGGTCGCCGGATGGGCGACCAAGCTTTCGACGCCGCCCAGCGATTCCGCCAGCACGAAAACCCGCACATGGCCGACAAACGCCTTCACCGCCGCCGTGCCGCCGGCCAGGTCGAAACTCAGCATCGCGCCATAGCCGCTCTGCTGGGCGCGGGCGACGGCATGGCTGGGGTGGCTTTCCAGCCCCGGATAATGGACCGCCGCCACCTTCGGGTGCCCGGCCAGAAAGCGGGCGACCGCATCTGCATTGCGCGCCTGCTGCGCCATGCGGGGAAAAAGGGTGCGCAGCCCGCGCAGCGTCAGCCAGGCGTCGAAGGGTGATCCGACCGCGCCGGTGACGTTCGCCCAGGCGCGGAGCGCCGCCGCCTCGTCCGCATCGGCCGCCACCACCGCGCCGCCCACCACGTCCGAATGGCCGTTGAGATATTTGGTCGTGGAATGGACGACGAAATCCGCGCCCAGCGCGATCGGCCGCTGCAGCGCGGGGGAGAGGAAGGTGTTGTCCACCGCCACCTTCGCCCCGGCCGCATGGGCGGCGGCGGCGATGGCGCGGATATCCACCACCCGCATCAGCGGGTTGCTGGGCGTCTCGATGAAGACCAGCGCGGGGCGGCGGTCCAGCACCGCCTGCAAGGCCGCGCCGTCCGACTGGTCGACAAAGGCCAGGTCGAAATGGCCGCGCTCCGCCCGCGCCAGAAACAGCCGCTGGGTGCCGCCATAGCAGTCGTGCGGCGCGACCAGCAGGTCGCCCGGCCGCAACCTGCCCAGCACAAGATCGATCGCCGCCATGCCCGACGCGGTGACGACCGCCCCCGCGCCGCCTTCGAGCCGGGCCAGCGCATCGCCCAGCATGTCGCGATTGGGGTTGCCCGAGCGGCCATAATCATAGGCCCCCGGCTTTTCGTATCCGGGAAAGGCGAAGGTCGTCGACAGATAGAGCGGCGGCGTCACCGCGCCATAGGCGCTGTCGGTGGCGACGCCATGCGATGCGGCGATGGTTTCTGGCGATTTCGGCTGGCTCATGCCGCTTCTTTGGCGGACTGCCCGGCAGCGCGCAACGCCGGACTGCCGGCGCGCTCCAAAGCGTATATATTTTGCACTCAACAGCAAATAACATTGATTTGTTTGAAGGATATTCGGCCGCTACATTCCGCCCAGGAGGATTGCTTGCCCGATCATTCGCGGACCATCGCAGCGGACCCGACTCAGGGTTCCAGCGGCCTGAGCTACCTGCTTGCCCGCAACCGGGCCTGGGTGGCCCGGCGGGCGGAGGGCAGCAATGCGGGTACGGCGCCGGCCCCGGATGAGTGCCCGCCCGAGATTTTCTGGATCGGCTGTTCGGACAGCCGTGTCCTGCCCAACGAGATCGTCGGGCTGGAACCGGGCGAGGTGCTCGTCCACCGCAACATGGCCAATCTGGCGCCGATCAACGATTTCAACAGCCGCTCCGTGCTTCAGTTCGCGGTGGAGGCGCTGGGCGTGCGCCATATCGTCGTCGTCGGCCATCATGGCTGCCGGGCGATGGAGCTGGCCGGAACCCATGGCGGCAACGGCCTGATCGATCATTGGCTGGCCCCGGTGCGCGAGCTTTACCGCACCCACCATGACGAGCTGCAGGCGATCGGCGACGATGCGGCCCGGCACAACCGGCTGTGCGAATTGAACGTGCGCTGGCAGGTGCAGTGCCTCACCCGCAACCCGGTGGTGACGAAGGCATGGAAGAACGGCCAGCGGCTCAGCCTGCACGGCTGGGTATGCGAAACGGGCACCGGCATGTTGACCGATCTCGGCATCAGCTGCGACGGCCTGTCCCCCACCGCGCTGTGAAGGCGGCGCTGGCCGCGCTCGCTGACCGGGTGGAAGCGGCCGGAGCAGCCGATCGCGCGCTGGACGCCGAGATTGCGATGGCGGTGTTTCCGCCGCTCCGCGCGCTGCGGGCGGTCTCTCCCGGCGTGTGGATCGACGCGGAAGGCGGCCGGGTGCGGGCGCTGCGCTATTCGGAATCGCGAACCGCGGCGACCACGCTGGTGCCGGTGGGCCATTGGCTGGCGGGGCCGGTCAACGACGGCGATCCCGTCACCATCCACAGCCCGGACGAGGACGCCCCGGCGGCCACCGCCGGCGGCGCATCCGCCGCCCTTGCGATCACCGCCGCCGCCTTGCGGGCGCGGGCGTTCCAGGCCTGATCCCGGCGGGCCGGCGCTAAGCGTCGGCCGCCAGGTCGACCACCCGCAAATAGGGCTTCACCGTCTTGAACCCCTGCGGGAACAGGCGGTTCGCCTCCTCGTCGGACAGCTTGGGCGAAACGATCACAGGATCGCCCGGCGCCCAGTCCACCGGCGTCGCGACGCGGCGGTTGTCGGTCAGTTGCAGGCTGTCGATCGCCCGCAAGATCTCGGCGAAGTTGCGCCCCGTGCTGGGCGGATAGGTGAGCACCAGCCGCACCCGCTTGGCCGGGTCGATCACGAAGACGGAACGGACCGTCACGGTCGGGTCGCTTTCCGGGTGGATCATGTCGTACAGCGCCGAAACCTTGCCGTCGGGATCCGCCAGCATCGGGAAATTCAGGGCATGGCCCTGCGTCTCCGCAATATCCGCATCCCATTTGCGGTGGGATTCGACCGGGTCCACCGACAGGCCGATCGGCTTGACGTTGCGGCGCGCCCATTCCGGCGCCAGCCGCGCCACCTCCCCCAGTTCGGTCGTGCAGACCGGGGTGAAATTCTTCGGATGGCTGAACAATATGCCCCAGGAATCGCCGAGCCACTGGTGGAAGCTGATCTGGCCTTCGGTGCTGTCCTGTTCGAAATCGGGCGCGATCTGCCCAAGGTGGATACCCATATGACTCCTCCTGCCGGGAGCCGGAACTATCCGCCCCGTCCATGGCGCAAGCAAATCAATGTTATTTTTACATGGCCGCAAATATTCTTTTGGTCCGTCCAGCGCTTGCACGCTCCGCCCGGCATCCTAGTTCGGGGGTCAAACCCGACATGCCGTGGAGCCTTGAAATGTCCGATCTGTCCGCCTTTCCGATCACCGCGCGCTGGCCCGCGCAGCACCCGGACCGCATCCAGCTCTACTCGCTGCCCACGCCCAACGGCGTGAAGGCGTCGATCATGCTCGAGGAAACCGGCTTGCCCTACGAGCCGCACCTGATCGACATCGGCGCGAACGAGACGTGGACGCCCGATTATCTGTCGCTCAACCCCAACGGCAAGATCCCCGCCATCATCGATCCGGACGGCCCCGGCGGAAAGCCGTTCGGCCTGTTCGAATCCGGCGCCATCCTGCTCTACCTCGCCGACAAGACCGGCACCCTCATCCCCAGCCGGCCGGACCGCCGCTACGAGACGATCCAGTGGCTGTTCTTCCAGATGGCGGCAATCGGCCCGATGTTCGGCCAGGTGGGGTATTTCCACAAATTCGCGGGCAAGGAGATCGCCGACAAGCGGCCGCTGGACCGCTATGTGCAGGAATCGAAGCGACTGCTGGGCGTGCTCGAAACCCGGCTGGACGGCCGGCAATGGATCATGGACGACGATTACAGCATCGCTGACATCGCCACGCTCGGCTGGGTGCGCAACATCATCGGCTTCTACGAGGCGCGCGAGCTGGTCGATTATGACCGGCTGGTCCATGTCCCGGCCTGGCTGGAACGCGGGCTGGCGCGTCCGGCGGTGCAGCGCGGGCTGGCGATTCCGGCCCGGCCGTAGCGGCGGGCAACGCTTTGCACCTGCGGTCAAACCTGCTATTAAACCCAAGCAATCAAATATTATTCACGCTTGACCGCAAGTAGACGACACATATGGACATCGGCGTCGCGCGCACCTTTCTGGAGGTCGTCAAGACGGGCAGCTTCGTCAACGCGGCCGCGAACCTGAACCTGACTCAAACGGCGGTGAGCGCCCGCATCCGGGTGCTGGAACAGCAGCTCGACCGGCCAATGTTCGTCCGCAACAAGGCCGGCGCGCGGCTCACCCCGGCGGGCGAGCAGTTCTTCCGCTTCGCGACCACGCTGGTCCAGGTGTGGGAGCGGGCGCGCCGCTCCGTCGCGCTGCCGCCCGGCCGCGAAACCGTGGTGACGATGGGCGCGGAACTGAGCCTGTGGAGCCCGCTGCTGCGGCAATGGCTGTTGTGGATGCACCGCGAATGCCCGGAAATCGCGGTCAACGCCCAGATCGACTCGGCGGAGCGGCTGATGGAGCAGGTGCAGGACGGCTCGATGGACGTCGCCGTGGTCTATGCCGCGCCGCGCCGCCCCGGGGTGATCGCGGAACTGCTGTTCGAGGAGAAACTGGTGCTGGTCCGCACCACCCCGGCGGACCATCCGCTCGGCCCGGAAGATCATGTCCATGTCGATTGGGGCGATGATTTCAACGCCGGTTATCACGCCGCGTTCCCGGACATGCCCAACGCGGTCGTGGCCATCAATTACGGCCCGCTGGCGATCGATTATATATTGGCGACGGGCGGCTCGGGCTATTTCCGCATGGGCGCGGTGCGCTCCTATCTTGAGGAGGGGCGGCTGACGCTGGTGCCCAACAGCCCGGAATTCTCCTATTCGGCCTACGCCATCCACAGCACCAAGGCGGATGAGGACGTGATGGCGCGCATCCGCGCCGGCCTGCGCGCCGCGGCGACCGCGACGGCATGAGCGACGACGACACACCCGCCTCCGCCCCCTGCTACGCCGCCGGGGCCGACGACGCCTATATGGGCTATGCGGGCCGCGACGAACTGGTCGGTGCGCTCAACGAATTGCTTGAGGCGGAACGGGCCGGGGCGCGGGTGACGCTGGAAAGCCGCGCCGACTCGCCAGATGCCGCCACGGCGGGGCTGGTCATGGCCATTCATCATGACGAGGCGCGCTGGTGCGCCATGCTCAGCACGCAACTGAAACGGCTGGCGGCGGAGCCTTCCGACCGCACCGGCGCTTTCCACGGCAAGGCGATGGCCATCGCCGATCCGATGGAGCGGCTGGTCTTTCTCAATCGCGGTCAGGCCTGGGTGGTGCGCAAGCTTACCGCCCTGCTGCCCCGCGTGCGCGACGACGCGCTCCACGCCGCGCTCAGCGCCATGCACGACAGCCATGTCGAAAATATCGCCACGGCGGACGCCTTCGTCACGGCGCGGCAGGATAGGCCATAACGGCGTCGGGCGGCCCCCGGTCCGCCTGCAGCAGGTCGATCAGCTCGCTCCGCCGGCCCAGCAAATCCTCCAGCGTATAGCGGTCGAACACCGCCAGAAAGGCGGCCAGCGCCTCGTGCACCACGCTGTTCAGGCCGCATGCCGGCTGGATCGCGCAATTGCCGCAATCGATCAGCTCAAACCCTTCCTCGGCATGGCGCACGACGTCGCCGATGCGGATGTCGGCGGGATCACGGGCGAGTCGGATGCCGCCCATCCGCCCCCGCACGCTCGACACATAACCGGCCTTGCCCAGGTCGTGCACCACCTTCATCAGGTGGTTCTGAGAGATGCGATACGCCCCGGAAATCTCTGAAATCGCGCATAAACGCTCTGGCCGCGCGCCAAGATACAGCAGCACGCGCATCGCATAATCTGTATAGCGGGTCAGGCGCATCGGCTCTCCGATCGTTCGTCGCATAATACATGTATTGTTCTTGCATGTTTGGCAAATGAGCGATACATGCGTCAATAATACATGATTAGGACCAGATCATGAACGCCCGAACGGCCATCGACGAAGCCCAGCTGGAACGGCTGATCCCCACATTCTACGCCCGGGTGCGCAAGGATCCCTTCATCGGCCCGGTGTTCAACAATGCGGTCGAGGACTGGAACGAGCATCTCGACAAGCTGATCGCCTTCTGGTCGTCGGTCATGCTGACCAGCGGCCGCTACAAGGGCAATCCGATGGCCGCCCACCTGCGCCAGGCGCGCGCGATCACGCCGCCCATGTTCGACCGCTGGCTGGAATTATGGGCGGAAGTCACGAACGAGCTGATGGCGCCGGACGCCGCCGCCGCCATGCAGGAAAAGGCCGGGCGGATTTCGGAGAGCCTGAAGCTGGCGCTCTATTTCCGGATGCCGAACGGCCCCGCTCCGGTGCGCGCGCCCGCGCCTGCCCCGGTTTCAACCTTGCCACAGGGAGATTGAGCATGAGCAATTCAACCCTGGTCCCGGACGATCGCGCCCGTGCGGAAGAGCGCACGGCGCAACCCGCCGTCCACTTCAAGGCGCGGACCGCGTCGGATCATTTCGCGCTGGGCTTCACCAGGCTGCTCCGCTTTTGCGCCGACACCTTCTTCGCCAAGCGTTACGGCCACCGCGCCATCGTGCTGGAAACGGTGGCGGCCGTGCCGGGCATGGTCGGCGCCACCATCACTCATCTGAAATGCCTGCGCCGCATGGTCGATGACGACGGCTGGATCCGCACCCTGATGGAGGAAGCGGAAAATGAGCGCATGCACCTGATGACCTTCATCCAGATCGCCCAGCCCACGCTGTTCGAGCGGCTGGTGATCATGCTGGTGCAGTGGGTCTTCTATATCGGCTTTTTCGGCCTCTACCTCGTCTCGGCCCGCACCGCCCACCGCGTCGTCGGCTATTTCGAGGAGGAAGCGGTGATCAGCTACACGCTCTACCTGCGCGAGATAGATGAAGGCCGCGCGCCCAACGTGCCGGCCCCGGCCATCGCCCGCCACTATTGGAAGCTGCCCGAAGGCGCGTCGCTGCGCGACGTGATCGAGCTGGTCCGCCAGGACGAGGCGCACCACCGCGACGTCAACCACGGCTTCGCCAGCGTGCTGGCGGGCCAGGCTGTCGACCGGCGGGCGGTGACGCCCTATCCCGCCCACGCCGATCCGCTGCGCATGGGGGCGTGACGATGGACAGGCACGACCGCCCCCAGCCCTATGCCTCCAGCCCGGTATTCGACCAGCATAACCTGCCCGACGCGCTGCGCCGCGAACATCGCACCAAGCCGGGCGTGTGGGGCGTGGTGCGGGCGCTGGACGGGCATATCCGCCTCTGCTTTTCGGATGGATCGCCGGACCAGCATGTCGCGCCCGGCGCACCGGGGTTGCTGCTGCCCGACCAGCCCCATTGGGTCTATCCGTCCGAAGCCTTTCGCATGCAGGTGGATTTTTACGACATCGCACCCGATATGAAGACCATCAGCGCGGACATCGCATCATGACCACCGAACAGGACGAGATTCAGACCAGGGCACGGGCCAGCTTCAAGCGGCTGATCGCCTATACATGCATAGCGGGCGTCTTCATGGTCGCCGCCGTGCTCACCTATCTGGGCTCGCAAGGCCCGCTGAACCCCACCATAATCATCGCCACCACGCTGGGCGTGTTCTTTTCGGTGCTGCTGGGCGCGGGCCTGATGGCCATGGGCTTCCTCAGTTCCAGCAGCGGTCATGACGACGCCGCCGCCGCCGCCACAGATCACAGCGCCCTGTCGCACGATCCCGACAAACCCGCCGGCTGATCGCGCGAACACGGGCCGGACGCGGGCCTGATGGCCATGAGCGTCCTCAGCTCAAGCAGCGGCCATGACGACGGCGGTGCCGCCGCCACCGATCACCGCGCCCTGTCGCACGATCCCGACAAACCCGCCGGCTGACCACGCAAAAACGGGCCGGACGCGGGCAATGCCGCGCCGGTCCGCAATAAAACCGTGCTGATGTCAGCGCGCGGGGCTGACCGATTTCAGATAGGCGATCACGTCCGCCCGGTCCTGCGGGGCGGGGAGGCGAAAGCCCATGCGCGTTCCGGGGACGGTCGCCACCGGGTTGGCCAGCCAGCGGTCCAGCGTCGCCGCGTTCCAGCTCAGGTTCGCCTTCTTCAACGCCGGCGAATAGGCGAATTTCGGCACGGCGCCCGACTTGCGGCCAAAGACGCCGCGGTGCGACGGGCCGATGCGGTTGGCGTCCAGCGAATGGCAGGCACCGCATTTGGTTTCGTAAAGGGCCGCTCCCCGGCGGGCATCACCGGGGAGCGGCTTGGAAACGTCCGCGGCCATCGCGTCGCCGTTGACGCCGACAATCACCGCCAAGAAGAGGGGCATGGTCAGCGCGAGGACGCCAATGAGGCGGCGCGATTGATGGGGTGGCATGGACGTTCCCAATTCCGTCGATCAGCCGAACATCAGGCCCTTTTCGGGCACCGCTTCGCCCAGCGCATTGCCGAGGATCGCGGCGTGGAACGCCTCGTCGCCCGCCATGCGCGCGGCCAGCAGATGGAATTCATTGGCGCCCAGCGACGGGATGAGGCCCAGATAGGCATTGGCCGCACCGCGCTCCAGCTTCAGCGCCAGGGCGAGCACGCCCGCCTGGTCCTTGATCGAACCGGCGTTCAGGTCGGCGGCGTAATCGGCCATCGACTTGGCGGCGACCGGCTCGCCGCCCAGACGGCGCACGGCGGCGATCAGCTCGTCGCGATGCTGCTTGTGATGGCCCTGAAAGGTCACCGCCAGCGCCAGCACCGGCTGGGCCAGCAGGCCGCTTTCCGCGCCGATCTGATAGGCGCTGATGCCTTCATGCTCCAGGCCGATGGCGGCGTTCAGCAGCGCCACGTCCTGGGCGGGGTCCTGCTTGGCCAGCGCCAGCGCGGGGGCGGAGCTGCCCAGCATGGCCATCAGGCCGGCGCCGCTCAGCGTCGTGGCGGTTGCGCCCAGCGCGGCGCGGCGGCTCAGGCTCGGAAGTTTCTCAATCATCGGTGCGATCTCCTTTTGTTGTAGCGATGAACTGTTCGAAAAGTGCAAGCACCCGGGCGGTCATCGCCTCGCAATGGCTGCCGCCGAACGGAAATGTGCCGGTGAGCGCGGTGCGCAGCTCCGGGTCCAGCGCCTGCTGCAGCCGGCGGCGCGCGCGCAGCGTGCGGGTCTTCACCGTGCCGGCCGGTATATCCAGCGCCGCGGCGACTTCCTCGACGCTCAGCCCCTCGATCTCGCGCAGGATGAAGACGGTGCGGAACTCCAGCGGCAGATCCGCGATCGCATCTTCCAGCAGCGTGCGAAGCTGATCGCGCGCCACCTCCGCATCCGGCGTGTGGACCTGCGTTGAACCGCGCATCAGCTTTTCCCGATACTCTTCGATTACAATGACGGACGTGCCGTCCAGCTGCTCGCGCCGGCGGCGCGCGGCGCGCTCCCGGCCCAGCGCCTCGTTGATGACGATGCGGGTCAGCCATGTGGACAGCGAAGACCGGCCGTCGAACCCGTCAATGGCGGCAAAGGCGTTCAGATAGGCGCTCTGCACCGCATCCTCGGCCTCGGACCGGTTCTTCAGGATCGACCGGGCGACGCGGAACAGCCGCTGGTTATTGCGTCTGACAATAACAGCAGCGGCTGCCGTATCGCGCGCTGCAACCTGCGCGGCGAGCTGAACATCGCTGAGGTTTTCATAGTCGATATTCAGAAGTGCGACCACGAACCGGCTCCTTGTTGCATGCCTTTGATGGCGGCGGCGCAAATCGGTTCCCGAAAAATTCGGGCGGCCGACATTCCCGCCTGAAACGCAACGCTACTCCCGGATCGACGCCATGAACTCCGCGCGCATGGCGGCATCGGTCTTGAACTCGCCCAGCCAGCATTTCGTCACCATCGACACGCCGTGCTGGTTGACGCCGCGGGTCGACATGCACCCGTGCGACGCCTCTATCACCACGCCCACGCCACGCGGGCTCAGCGCCTCGTCCAGCGCGGCGGCGATCTGGCTGGTCAGCCGCTCCTGCAGCTGCAGGCGCCGCGCGAAGAGATCGACCAGCCGCGACAGCTTGGAAATGCCGACGACGACTCCATTGGGCCGATAGGCAATATGGGCGTGCCCGGTGATCGGCGCCAGATGATGCTCGCAGGTCGAAACCAGCGGTATGTTGCGGAGCACCACCGGCTCGTCATAGCCCGTCGTCTCGCCGAAGGTGCGCGACAGCAATTCTGCGGGATCGCCGTCATAGCCGGCGAACCATTCCGCATAGGCGCGCGCCACCCGGGCGGGCGTGTCGGCCAGCCCCTCGCGATGCGGGTCGTCGCCCGTCGCGGCGATCAGCGTGCGGACGGCGGCCTCGATGGCGGCACGGTCCGGGCGGACATCGCGCAACAGCCGGGCGACGCCCAGATCCTCAACATCGGCACGGCGCGTCTCGACTTCGCAAATATCCACCTGCTTCTCCTCTTTCGCGGATGACGCAGGATTGGATGCCGAAAGGACGGGCAGGTTCCCGGGCGCGGTCTGGGCGTTAACCGGCGGGCACCGCCAGCGCGGCGTCCGGGCGGGCCAGCACCACCAGCCGCAGCCCGGCCTGCCGCGCCCGCTCGATCGCCAGGCTGGTCGGCGCGGAGATCGTCGCCAGCATCGGGCAGCCGGCGATCACCGCCTTTTCCACCAGCTCATAGGAACAGCGCGACGACAGCAGCGCAAAGCCCCCGTCCCAGCCGCTGCCCGCCCGCGCCATCGCGCCGATCAGCTTGTCGAAGGCATTGTGCCGGCCAACATCCTCGCGCGCCCGCACGATGGCGCCGTCGGCGGTGCATTGCGCGGCGGCGTGGACGGCGCGGGTCTCGGCATTGATCGGCTGGTGCGCGGCCAGCGCGTCCAGCGCGCGGAACAAGGCGGCGTCTTGGGCGTCGCTCACCACGTCCAGCCTGGGCAGCGGGCGCAGCGCCTGTTCCAGATTCTCGATGCCGCACAGGCCGCAGCTCGATTCGGAGACGCGGTGGCGCACCCGCTCCACCACCCGCTCCATCCGCGCGGCGATCAGCGTGACGCGCACGATCTCGCCCCGCTCGGTCGCATGGCGGTCGACGGCGACGATATCGGCCGCGCTGTCGGCCAGCCGCTCGGACAGCGCAAAGCCATGGGCGAAATCGGTCAGGTCGGCGGGCGTCGCCATCATCACCGCATAGCCGATGCCGTTGAACTCGATGGCGATCGGCGTCTCCACCGCAATCGCGCGGTCCACCGGGCCGCCCGCGCCGGTCGGGGTGATCCGGTCCAGCGCGTGCATCTGCGCGGCGGCGTGGCTGGGGCGGGCGGCGTCCTTCATGGCCGCCCTCGAATATCCCCATCGACCGGCGCGGGGAAGTGCGCGATGCTGCGGCCATGGAAATCGCCCCGCCCGCCGGCGGGGCCGCACGCTGCCCGAAAAGGATCCCGTCATGGCCGCTCAGGACCAGATACCGCTCGGCTCCGGCTTCGGCCACGCCTCCACCGCATCGGACATCGTCTCCGCCTACGGCGCGGGGCTGGCGGGGCGGCATTATGTCGTCACCGGCGGCTATTCCGGCATCGGGCTTGAAACGGTGCGGGCGCTGGCCGGGGCCGGCGCACACGTCACCGTCCCCGCCCGGTCGCCGGAACGGGCACGGGCCGCGCTCGCCGGCATGGCGGGCGGCATCGCCGTCGCCACCATGGACCTGGCCGATCTCGCCAGCGTCCGCGCCTTCGCCGCAAGCCTGCTGGCCGGCGGGCGGCCGGTGCACGGGCTCATCAACAATGCCGGGGTGATGGCCAGCCCGCTCCGGCGGATCGGCGACGATTGGGAATCGCAATTCGCCATCTGCCATCTCGGCCATTTCGAGCTGACCCGGCTGCTGGAACCGGCCTTGAAGGCGACGCCCGGCGCGCGGGTGGTGGCGCTCTCGTCCACCGCGCATATCCGGGGCGACATCTTGTGGGACGATCCCCATTTCCACCGCCGCCCCTATGACAAATGGGCCGCCTATGCGCAGGCGAAGACCGCCGATGCGCTGTTCGCGCTGGGGCTGGACCGGCGCTGGCGCGCGGCCGGGGTGCGGGCCTTCTCGGTCCATCCGGGCGGCATCTTCACGCCGCTGCAGCGCCACCTGGCGGACGAGGAAATGGTCGCGCTCGGCTGGAAGAATGCCGACGGCAGCCTGCCGCCGGCGGTGGCGGCGCTGTTCAAATCACCGCAGGCCGGCGCGGCGACGACGCTATGGTGCGCACTCAGCCCCCAGCTCGACGGGCTTGGCGGCGTCTATTGCGAGGATTGCGACATCGCACCGCTGGCCGGGCCGGACAGCCAGCGCTGGCAGCATGTCCGCCCCTGGGCCTGCGACGATGCAGCCGCCGACCGGCTGTGGACGATGAGCGAGGCGATGATCGCCGCCGCGCCATAGCGGGCGGCATGGAAAAAAGGCCCGGGGTCCTGCGACCCCGGACCTCGATCATTCACATGCCGGCCTTCAGTAGAAGAAGTCGTAGATCACATCGACGACATAGCCGGTCCGCATGTCGATCAGCAGCACGTCGTCATAGTAACGCACCCAGCGATAGTCGCCATAAGCGGGCGGCAGACGGTACATCCACGGATCGTTGATCCAGTAGTTGGACCCGTAAAAGGCCGCGCCGATGCTGATGCCGATCGAGAAGCGGCGATAACCGTAGCTATAGCCGCGCGGCGCATAATAGCGGGGCAGATGGTAGAAGCGCCGGTTCTGCTGGCGGTAACGCTGCCAGTCGTAACGCTGGTCGCGCCGCCAGTCCCGGCTCCAGTTGCGATTGTCGTTGCCACGGTCCCAGCGCCGGTCGTTGCCGCGATTATCCCGCCAGTCGCGCTGGTCATTGGCACGGTCGCGGCGGAAATCCCGGCGGTCGTCGCGGCGATCCTGCCGGAAATCGCGGCGGTCCTCGGCACGGTCGCGCTGGAAATCGCGGCGGTTGTCGAACTGCCCGTTGCGCAGGTCGCGCCGGTCGTCACGCCGCTCCTGGCGGAAATCGGCACGGTCTTCCCGGCGCTCCTGCCGGAAATCGCGCCGCGCCTCGCGCCGGTCCGCCTGCGCCTCCAGCTGGGCGGGCACGGACGGACGAATGGGCGTGGTGCGCACGGCCGGGGCGGGCCGGTCGTCATCGAAGGCGACTGAACCGGATTCGGCGAGAGCTTCCAACGCACCGAAGGTTTCGACCTCTTCACCGCGCATCAGGTCCGCCTGCATCCAGCCGTCCGGACGGTCGCCGGGTGGCGTGCGAATGCCGGGGATGAAACGGATCGGTTGCTCGGAGACGTCCGGAATCGAGACCGCCTTGACGGCCCCGGCCAAATCATCCATGCCGGCCGGGGCGATGACATGCGGCACGGTGAAAAGTCCGACCTCGGACGAGAGCATTCCCGCCGCCACAAGGGCATCCGGGGTCGATGCGGAGAAATCGACATGCTTTTGAACGTGAGCGTTGTGCAGGGCTTCCGAAATCACGTCTCGAACCGCCTGTCGGAGCGCGGCCTTCCGATCCGCCGGAGTTCCCGAGATGACCGTGTCGCGCACTCCGACAGCCTGGATCGCTGTCGAGACGATTTGTCCTCGTGCGTTGATCAGCCTCGCGCGAGTGTTGCTGGTCCCGCCGTCGAGGGCGATCATGAACGGCCAATTCGGTTCGGTTGATGGAGGATTCATGAATTTTGGTTTTTGCTTGCGTTTTGCACGCGCAGCGTTGATGTTGTGGTAGTTCGCATTCGGCGGGGCGCTGCCACGGTCTTGCGGTTTGTTCCTGGGTGCAACGCCCTCGCGGAAGTCGACGATCGACGTCAACTCATCGATCCCTTCTCCAAGCTCAAAATACACGATCGAACGCATGGCGTCTCCCCGCCTCTCGGCCTTCCGAGCGGACCATCTCTGGCGCGAAGCCTGCGAGCCGACCTTTTGGCTCGACAAGGCCCTGCGTATCGTTTGGGTGAACGCCGCCTGGGAGGCCCTCACGGGTTATCCCGCCGAGTCCATCCTGGGGGTGACCAGTCGATCCCACTCGCCGACACAACCCGGCGACCGCACGGAACTGGCCGCCAGCTTTTATCCCCCTCCGCAGGCGATCGCCGGTCAGCCCGCCCGCAGGCAGACGCTCATCCTGCACGCGCAAGGGGAGAAGCTCTGGCGCGAACTCGACTTCTGGCCGTTTCGCGACAATCGGGGCGAACTGATCGGATTCCTGGGCCGGATTCGCGAGCCGGGGTCTTCCGGCGTGTTCCTGGATGCCGCGGAACCATCGCTCCATGAGGAATTGCTCGAAGTTCGCAGGCGACTTGGGCGGAAACACGGAATCGACGATCTCATCGGGCAGGGAGAGGCGCATTCTCGGCTCCTCGAACAGATCCGGCTGGCGGGGAATTCCATGGCACCGGCCCTCATCGTCGGGGAGCCGGGAACCGGCAGGCGGACGGTCGCGGGCACGATTCATCAACTGTCTCAAAATTCTGCTCAACCGATCACTTACATCGACTGCGAGGCTCTCTCCGCCGAACTCCTGGAGAAGCAGCTTTTGGAGTTGCGATCGTCCGCGATCGTTCCTCGGTTTGAGCGGTCCCCCTCCGAACCCGATGGCTTCCTGACACATTCCCAGGGCCGGAGGACGATCGTGATCGGCGACATCCTTGCATTGCCGAGAGACCTCCAGGTCAAACTCGTGGAAATGCTCGGACAGGAGCCCCGGCCGCGGGTCCTGGCGCTGACGCCCGGAGACCCGGAGGCCGCGCTTCGATCGGAGCAATTACGGTCCGACCTCTACTATGCCCTGACACCGCTGATTCTTCGATTGCCGCCGCTTCGGGAACGTCGGTCGGAAATCCTGTTGCTGGCCCAATATTTCCTCGAACGAACCAATCGCCAGGCCGAGATCCAAAAGCAAGGATTCTCCGTGACCGCACAGGCGATACTGAATGCCTACGACTGGCCGGGCAATCTCCGAGAGCTGGACCGCGTGATCTGGCACGCTCGCGAACGATCCGAAAATCCGATCGTGGCCGGCGAGGATCTCCCCGCGTCGATCCGCGGCAATTTGGGATCCGCGTACACGCCAGCCCCGGTCCCTTATCTTTCCAAACCGCTCGATGAACTGCTGACGGAAATCGAGCGGCAGTTGATCGAGAACGCGCTGGCCAAGGCACGAAGTAACAAGACACGGGCCGCCGAACTCCTGGGGATTTCGCGCCCCCGCCTGTATCGCCGGATGAAGGAGTTGAACCTCGACGACGAAGCCGATGCCGAAGATGATGCGGGGCCAGGGGCTTCGTAGCGACTCCCCTTCTCAAATCGCCTGGTTTTTGCTAACTCAACGACTCGGAGTGTCGAGCGAGCCTGATGGAGCGGCTCAACCCAAGATCGCAAGCACCGCAAGGAAGCGAGTTTCAACGATGCGGATCTTCATCTCCACCGGAGAGCCCAGCGGCGATCTACACGCAGCCAGCATCATCCATTCATTCCGGGCCCGGCGACCGGACGTGCAATTCGTCGGATATGGCGGCCCGAAAATGACGGCGGCGGGTGCAACCTTGCACTTCCAGCTCGTCGATCTCGCTATCATGTGGTTCCTGCAAGCGATCCTCAACATCGGCACGTTTTTAAAGCTCGTCTATCGGGCCGACCAGTTCTTCCGAGACGAGCGTCCCGATGCCGTAATCCTGATCGACTATCCCGGTTTCAACTGGTGGATCGCCCGCAGGGCGAAGGCCAGGGGAATCCCCGTCTTCTATTATGTTCCTCCCCAACTCTGGGCCTGGGCGGGCTGGCGGGTAAAGAAGGTTCGAAGATTCGTGGACCTGGTCCTGTGCAGTCTCCCCTTCGAGCCGAGGTGGTATCAGGAACGGGGGGTGGAAGGTGCGGTCTACGTGGGACATCCCTTCTTCGACGAACTCGCCGAAAGGAAGATTGACGAACGATTCCTGGCGGAACAGGAGACGCGTTCCGGAAAACTTGTGGCGATCCTGCCCGGCTCCCGAACCCTGGAGGTGATCCGCAATCTCCCCGTGCAACTCCGCGCGGCGGCCAAACTCCTCCGCAAACAACCGAATACACGATTCGTGATCGCCTGCCTTCACGAACGCCATGCGGAACTCGTGCGAACCACGGTCGGCAACCTCGCGTTCGAATTGAACGGGCTGGGGATGGACCCCTCGACGCTGGAAATTCATCATGGGCGGACCGCGGAGCTGATTCGGGCCGCCGACGTCGCCTGGTCGGTTTCGGGTTCCGTGAGTCTTGAACTGATGATGGAATCCCTGCCCACGGTCATCCTCTACACCGTGAGGCGAATCGACCTCCTGATCGCCCGCCGCTTCATCAAGGCGAAGTATATCACGCTGGTCAACCTGCTGGCCGATCGCGAGCTGATGCCGGAATACCTGACCTGGGAAGATGCGTCCGATTCGCTCGCGGCGTGGGCCGATCACTGGCTGAGTCATCCCACGGCCCGGTCTGGAGCCGCCGAAGAACTGACCCGGCTCGCCCAGCATGTTGCGCTACCCGGCGCATCCGATCGCGCCGCCGAGCAGATCGATCGATGGTTGATCGCGCACCGTGCCGGCTCCAATTCCGGATATTCCCCCGCGTACCGTGGTCCTCATGACGCTCCCGCTCCGGCGGAATCCCACCAAGCTTGAACGAATCGAATGAGTAAATGAGCCTTCAAGGTCGGCGAGGCAATAGGTTCCTTGGTATCGAAAAACTTTCCGAGACGTACAAGGCCACGAAACCCGAGACGCTCCTACTTTCGGCAGAATCGCTTCGCTTTGTAGCGGGCTGAATCATCTTGCACGGTGCGATGAAGCAGCGCGTCCGTAATCCCTAAAAATAGCCCTAAGTGCGTTCTCCTAGAAGAATCTCCATCATTTTTCGGTACGATTTTCATCGGGAGATTTGATTCCCCGGGCGCTTGCCGTAAACTAGGAGTTGGATTGTGGGCGAAGCCGCCGCCCCGCCGAGGAATCGGCGAGTGCCCTCCGTCGAGATGCGAATGACGCCCGTGGTGCGCCCGGTGAATTATGAGCCAGCCCGATCGCAATCCCTCCGGAACCGTTCCGACCTGGTCGTCGGAGCAACCGGTACCCGTGCAGGTTGACCTCACCGGTAAGACGCTTGGGGAGTTCCAGGTTGAACGCCTGCTCGGGCGCGGCGGCATGGGGGATGTTTATCTCGCGAACCAGACGGGGCTGAATCGCCACGTCGCCATCAAAGTCTTGCGCGCGGATTTTCTCTCCAAGCCCGCGTATTTGAGCCGGTTCGAGATCGAGGCGACGGCGATCGCCAAGCTCAATCATCCCAATATCGTCCATGTTTACACATTGGGTTCGATCGACAACATTCGCTTCATCGCGATGGAGTACGTCCAGGGTACGAACCTGAAGGAATACGTCATCCGGAAAGGGGCGCTGGATCTCCCGCTCTCGATCTCGATCATGCGGCAAACCGCCCAGGCGATCGCCGCGGCGGCGGAAGTGGGGCTGATTCACCGCGATATCAAGCCCGAAAACGTCCTCCTGACCAAGAAGGGGCGGGTCAAGGTCGCCGACTTCGGTCTCTGCCGCGATCAGGAAGCCGAGCCTGTCCACTTGACGCAACCGGGGATCACGATGGGAACCCCGAGTTACATGAGCCCGGAGCAGGCTCAGGGGCACGAGCTGGACCATCGGAGCGACCTGTATTCGATGGGAGTCACCTTCTACTACATGCTCGCGGGGGTCCCGCCGTTCAAAGGGGATACGCCGCTCGCGCTGGCGATCAAGCATGTCAAGGAAGCGCCCCCCAATCTGCGGGTTCATAGGCCGGACATCCCGGTCGAGCTGGACAATCTGGTCATGAAGCTCATGGCCAAGAACCCGAATGACCGTTTTCAGACGGCGAACGATTTGCTGCTGGAACTCTCCAAGGTCAAGGATCGGTTGCAGATCGGCACGGCCCAGCATTCCCTCTACGGGGATGGGCAGTCCGGCGCGACGTCCCTCGTCGCGAGCGGGGAAACCTTCCAGGCAATTCCAACGACCGTCCCAGCCGGCGCGACCGCCCGCACATCCGCAATCAGCGAACTCGGCCGATGGTTGCCTTCGCTCTTCGCATCCTTGTTCAGTTCGAAGATGACGATCCCCATCGCCCTGGCTGCGATTCTCATCGGGGGAGGCTTGGGATGGATGGCGCGCTCGCCCGATCTCCTGAAGGCGGGCGTGGTCGAAACGCGTCAAACTCCCGGGCTGTGGATGGCCCCGGACCTGAAATCGATTGCACGATTGCCGACGGTCGAGCAGCAGTATCGTCGAGCCCAACTTCTCAGTTCCGCCGATCAGCAACTGAGTGCCTGGCTCGCCGTCCCGGCCTATTATCCGACCGAGCGGGGGTGGGCGACGAAGTCCTACATTCAAATCGCCCACCTTCTCTTTCGCGAGAAAGATAAACGACGTCTTGCCGCGATGGCCGACGATCTGGAACGATGGAAGGATCCGAGCGGAAAAGAGCCCCTCACCGTCGACCTCGAACTGGCCCGGTTGATGAAAATCGGTGCCAGGATCTTGGAGCAGGAGGACCTCGAAGGGGTGGTCGATGGGCTCAACCGGATGCAACTCGACGAGGTCTATGAACCATCGTTCCTCAAGCTCGGCTATGTCA
>NZ_MEFG01000021.1 GCF_001724715.1 Sphingomonas sp. SCN 67-18 | reverse complement strand
GCTGTGGGAGACGGCGCCAGGCTGGCGTCGGCGGCGTCCGCCCGCTCTAAGGTAGTGCAAACGGCGACACATATTCGTTATGTTTATCCTGCACGGGGCACCACTGTATTTCCTCCCCCGGCGCTCAGCGCGATTGCGGCACGCTGCGATGTCCTCCTGCACATTCCCGTGGTGCCACCACGCGGGCGCGCACGGCCGCCGGTTAGCATCCGACAAAAATGGCCCCGGCACGGGGTGGGCGTGCCGGGGCCGAGGAGGGGGAATGAACGACGCAATATCAAATGTTTGATATTGCTGTTTAATATGATTTGCACTGCTTTCGTTCCGCGTCAACCCGTAGCTGACGAGCGCGGGATGCGGCCGTGCCGCAACCGCATCCATTTCTGACCGGATCGATCACCGCCTCTCCGAAGGGATGGGCTAGCCGCACCTCAATGGCCTGAAGGCATGGTATAATGCCAATCTCTCGCTCACCGTCTCGCGCGACGGCGACGGGCTGGCCTTCCAGCTTTACGTCAAGAACCTGTTCAACGACACGCCGATTACCGACGCTTTCGTCAACAGCGACGACAGCGGGCTGACCACCAACGTGTTTACGCTCGATCCCCGGATTATCGGGTTCAGCGTCACCAAGGCGTTCTGAACAAGGGGGCGGGGAGCGGGCGTATTTCCGCTCCCCATGCTTGCCGGCAGGCCGTGCTCGCGCCGCGCGGCCCCTTATGCGCGGGTGAAGGCGACGAAACCCTCCAGAAAGCCGCGCAACCGGGCCACGGTCTGTTCGTCCGTCAGCGATCCCTCCGCATCGAACAGTCCGCCCGCGCGCGACACCAGCAGGCGGCCCTCGAACCAGGGCCGGGTGCCCAGCGTCCTCAGCACGGTCAGCCAGCTGTCCTGCGCCAGCAATGTGCCGAAGCCGCCGGGCGAAGCGCCGATGACCGCGACGGGCTTGCCGCCGAATATCCGGCCGATGTCTCCGGCCGGGCGCGATGCCCAGTCGATCGCGTTCTTGAATACGCCGGGGATGCCGTTGTTATATTCCGGGGTGACGAGCAGCAGGCCGTCCGCCGCGGCGATCTGCGCTTTCAGCTCCGCCACCGCCGCCGGCAGCCCGCCCTCCGCTTCGATATCCGCATTGTAGAGCGGTATCTCCGCGATGGAGGCGATGCCGAGCGTCGCTCCATCCGGCATCAGCGCCGTCGCGGCGCGGAGCAGGCCGGAATTGAAGGAATGACGCCTGAGGCTCCCCGAAATGCCGACGATATGGGCCACGCACGCACCCCCTTGTTTTACGAAGAACGCCAGTGTCGCCGGGATGGCCGCTGACCGCAAGGGGGAGGGGCGATCAGGTTGGCGCCGCTCAGGGCAGGCGGCGGACGGTGATGATGCGGATCGGCGCGGCGATCATCTGCCCGCGCATCACCGCCTCGCCTTCGGTTTCGGATGTCGGCGCGGCAAGGATGCGGTGGACGACATCCATGCCCTCGACGACATGGCCAAAGGCTGCAAAACCGGCATTGTCGCCCGCCGCCGCGGGGTTCGCATCCAGCGATTCCATCGCCCCCACCGTGATGAAGAAATCGCCCGTGGCGCTGCCCGGGTCGTAACGCGCCATGGAGATCGTTCCGTCGCCATGCGACAGGCCGGTCTGGCTGGTCGGCTCATGCACGATCGGCGTCCGCACCCGTGCCGGGTCGCCGCGCGTCCCGCCCTGGATCAGGCCCAGCCCCGGCGCCACCGCCATCGCCCGGTAGAAATCCGTCCCGTCGAACCGCTTCTCATCCGCATAGCGCAGGAAGTTGGCGGCCGTGACAGGCGCGCGTTCGGTTTCCAGCACCAGCACGATCCTGCCTTCGCCCGTCTCGATGGCCACCTGCGCGGTGGCGGGCGCGGGCGCGTCCTGGGCGGCGGCGGGGGCCAGGCACAGGCAGGACAGGAGCAGGACAAGGATTCGCAGCATCCGCCAATGCTAACGGATAGCCACCCGGCCTGCCTAGCCGCTCATGCTCAGCGGATCTGCGCGGCATCATTGATGCCAGCGAAGGGAAGCACCAGTCAGATACGCGCTCTTGGCCGAAGCGCATGATCAGGTTACGGGAGAGCGCAGGGCAGCTGGTGGGGAATATCATGACGGTCAGGCCAAAGCCGGCGCAATCGGGCGGCGCCGCCGATCACCGGCACTGGCTGGCCGAAGCCGTCCGGCGCATCGAGGCTGACTTTAACCGTTCGGCCGATACGCATCTGATCCGCGTCGATCTGCCGCACCATCCCGGCATCACCCTCTATCTCAAGGATGAAAGCTCGCACCCCACCGGCAGCCTGAAGCATCGGCTGGCGCGTTCGCTCTTCCTCTATGCGCTGTGCAACGAATGGATCGGGCCGGGCAGCTGCGTGATCGAGGCATCATCGGGGTCCACCGCGGTCAGCGAAGCCTATTTCGCCCGGATGCTGGGGTTGCGCTTCATCGCCGTCGTCCCGGCGAGCACGGCGCGGCCAAAGCTTGACGCCATCCGCTTCCATGGCGGCGAGATCCACGCGGTGGACGATCCGCGCACCGTCTATGAGGTGGCGCATCGACTGGCGAGGGAAACCGGCGGCCATTATATCGACCAGTTCACCTATGCCGAGCGCGCGACGGACTGGCGCGGCAACAATAATATCGCGGAAAGCATCTTCAGCCAGATGGCGGAGGAGGAGCATCCCGTGCCCGGCTGGATCGTCTGCGGCGCGGGGACGGGCGGCACATCCGCCACCATCGGGCGCTTCATCCGCTATCAGCGCCACGCGACCAAGCTCTGCGTGGCAGACCCGGAACATTCGGTCTTCCACCGCCATTATGCGGACCGCACCGTCACCGCGCTGCCCGAAGGCTGCGGCGCGAAGATCGAGGGCATCGGCCGCCCGCGGGTGGAGCCAAGCTTCATTCCCACCGTCGTCGACCGCATGGTCGCCGTTGCCGACGCCGACAGCATCGGCGCGATGCGCGCGCTGTCGGACCGGCTGGGCCGCACGGTCGGCGGATCGACCGGCACGAACCTGTGGACCTGCGAACGGCTGGCCGACGAGATGAAGGAAAAAGGCGAAACCGGCAGCATCGTCACCCTGCTGTGCGACGGCGGCGAGCGTTACGGCTCCACCTATTATGACGACCGCTGGCTGGCGGAACAGGGCCTCGACTGGCAACCGGCCGCGAACAGCATGGCCGCCTTCCTGAAATAACGGCATCGTCCGTGTGAGCGGGCGGGGGCGCTCATAATCGCTCGTGGGGCGGCCGCGCACGTTACCGTGGGGAAAATCATGGCGCTTGCGGGGGAAATCCGAAAATCAGGCCGAGTAAAAACGGCTGATTTCCGCCGCTGGTGACCCCTACGGGAATCTCATTGCCGTGACAAGTATTTGAAAATGATATGTAATCGTCCTGAATAATCTTTCCGATACCATCAGATATACCATCAGTATTTTCGGGTTGTATGAGGTCAATTGGGAGGCCCTGGCATTCAATCATGGTCAACCTGATCTTCCTCGTCGTGGTGCAGAGTCTCCAAAATGGCATCTTTGTTTGCGAAGGGCTGGACCGCTTCCTCCGGGAGCGTTGCCTAACTCGACTGATGGAAAAAGCATCTCATGCCTAAACCCGAAAAGATCATCCGCCTAAAGACTGTGCTCGACCGGACCGGCCTTACCCGTTCGACCCTTTATCGTAAGGTCGCCGATGGGACCTTCCCGCGACAGTTGTCGATCAGTGCACGCGGCACCGGCTGGTACGAATCCGCAGTGCGCCTTTGGATCGAAGATCCCACGGGTTATCGCGCAGAGGCGCACGATCTAGTCTGAGCGATTGCAGAGCCCGTCGCTCGCGGCCTTCTTGGTGGAACCCGTCCGCAAAGCACAGAACATATTATTATAGAATGCGCTGTTGGCTTGAAAATGATATATGGCATTGGTATATATCTGCTTGGGTTCCGTGTTGGAGAAGAGCGATGGGCTTTGCAAAGATCTTCTGGACGGGGCGCTCGCAAGCGGTGCGATTGCCCAAGGAGTTTCGCTTCGACGCTGACCAAGTCCGCATACGCCGGGATGGTGACGCTGTGATCCTGGAACCTGCACCCTCGGACTGGGCTTGGCTCAAACGACTGGTGGGTCCGGTGGACGAGGATTTCGAGCAGGCCGTCAACGAGCCGCAGGAATTCGAGACCCGCGATTCGATGGACTGATCGGGATGAAATATTCCCTCGACACCAATACGATCATAGCGCTGTTCAAAGGCCATAAGAGCGTCTGGAAGAATCTGGAACGTCACAGCCCGCTCGATTGTGCGGTTTCCTCCGTTGTCATGCACGAGCTTTACTTCGGCGCGTTCAAGAGCGCGCGCGTCCAGGAGAATCTCGACCGGATTACCGCGCTTCGCTTTACCATCCTCGAGTTCGAGCACGAGGATGCGCGCGTGTCGGCGGAAATCCGGACCTCCCTCTCCCAGGCGGGCACGCCCATTGGCCCACTGGATACCCTTATAGCTGGACAAGCGTTGGCGAGGGGACTGACCGTCATTTCGCGCAACGTGAGGGAGTTTTCTCGTATTCCCGGCTTGGCCCACGAAAACTGGGAAGCCTGATCTCCCCGTCCTTACGGCGTTATGTCCACTTTACACCCCAATCTCGGCCGTTCAGCCGATCCACAGGCGATCGCGAAAGCTGCCCTTTGTTCAGGTGGTCAATGAACATCGGCTGGTGTTCTGTGAGAGTATCAAGCGGCCACACGATACGGGAGCAAGCACCAAACTAGCCACCGCGTAGCCCCTCGCGTTCGTGCGGCGTTCACTCTGGTGGTGCGAACTTGCTTGGTTTAGCAGTTGGTGATGGTAACCGCGATCGGCATCACTTGGACGAACAAATCGGCATTGGCGCTCGCACAGGGGACGGATCCGGTTTCCGCAATACAAGAAGCGGCGCGCAATCTCGTCTTGAAAGCGCGGGAAGCGGGGTGGGACGGACCGCCGTTTAATCCTGTCAAAATCGTCGAACTACTTGGCGCGAGGATGTCCGCTAACGCAAATATCGCCGACGCACGGCTCCTAGCGACATCCAACGGCGCAACTATCGAGTTCAACCCCCAGCAGCCCCGAGAAAGGGTGCGCTTCTCGATCGCGCGCGAACTGGCGCATATGCTGTTCCCGGACTGGCGCGAGGAAGTCCGCAACAGGAGTGCCCACGACCCCGCATCAGACGATTGGCAGCTTGAAATGCTGTGCAATATTGCGGCGTCGGAATTCGTGCTTCCGATCGGCAGCCTACGCGCAGCGATGGAAGTGGCGCCCATTGAAGAGCTTATGCGGGAGCGCCGACGCTACGATGTTTCCGCGGAAGCTTTTCTCATCCGTCTGGCGAAGGTCGCTGAAACCCCGATCTCCATCTTCTTTGCATCCCCGATCGGTGATGTGGAGCACGACCGCCGATACCGCATCGATTATGCGGTACCATCGCCCTTGGCGCCATTTCTGCGTGTCGAAGGCATCGTGCTTCCAACCGATAGCGCCGTCCGCAACTGTACGGCGATCGGTCACACCGATCGCGCGGTGGAAAGCTGGTTCGCCGGAAGCGACACGGCGATCGAGTTTGTAGGCATCCCGGGATATCCCGGGACAAGATATCCGAGGGTCGCGGGACTAGTTCGATTTGGATCGAGGCAATTCGGTAAGTGCCCGATAAGATATGTTCATGGGAACATATTGGATCCGCTTGGGAACGAGCCAAAGATCATTTGTCAGCTGGTCAATGACCGCGCTATCAAATGGGGTGGCGGCGTAGCAAGGAAGTTTGCGCGGAAGTATCCTCAGGCCGAACTACAGTATACGCAGAGTTTCATTCATTTGACCGCAGACCAGCGACTGGGGCGAGCGCTGATTGTCGAACTGGACGAGGGGGTGTCATTGGCAAGCATCGTGGCGCAGGAGGGTTTCGGGCCATCGCTGTTTCCACGGATGCGTTACGGGGCGCTGCAGGCCGGTCTGCGTGAAGTGGCGGCGCACGCGAGACAGATTAGCGCTGGCGTCCATATGCCAAAGATCGGGACCGGATCCGCGGGCGGCGATTGGGGGATTATCGAGGAGATCATCGAGGACGAGTTGGTCAGGGCGGGCCTGGCGGTGACCGTCTACGATCTTCCTCCCAAGCGCGAGCAATTCGAGCTTTTCGGCTGATGAACGACCAAGCGTCGTTTAGAGTGGTACTGGTGTCCGGAGCGATCTGCTCCGGTAAATCCGCCTTGGTCGAACTGCTGCGCGAGAAACATGACGCGATGGTGATCAAAACCAAGGACCTGATCATCCGGAAACTTCCGAAGATCAAAATAGAACGACGATCACTCCAGCGCGCTGGAGAGAAGCTCGATACCCGCCCGACCCGTTCGATCAATCACCGCCTGATCTCCGAGGTCCGCTCGGAGAAGAAACACAAGGCAGTGAAAGCCGCAGGCGCCGATCAGCTCGCCGATTTCCTACGCTGCTGGCCCGATGTCGACGTCGAGACTGGCCTCAGCCTTCGGGGCGACGAGCTGCTCGTGAAGGCGCGTGAAGCGATGATCGCAGCGGTGCATAACTTCAATTCTGCTGGCCTCAATTTCCGAGCCGAGATCTTCATCACCACCGCGATGATCGCTTGGACTTATCTCTGCCACAGCTGGTTTAAGCGTGAAGGGATCATCGGTCGCGACAATCAGGCGATTATAACGGTCAACTCTCGCGGATCAGATCGGCGCAAGCGCTATTCGGTCGCACATGAGCTCGGCCATTGGCATCATCACCGGGGCAAATGTCTGGTTTGTCGTGTTGAAGAAGCCCGGCCGCAGACTGCTCTATCGCCTGAGCGTGTCGCGGATGGGTACGCGGCCGATCTCCTCATGCCCTGGTACTTGTTCAAGCCCAGAGTCCGGCAACAGCCCAAGTTTAACTTCGCGGCCGTGACTGCCCTTGCTGACATGTTTGACACCAGCCTGACAGCAACCGCCATACGTTTGGTTGAGAGCGAACCCGTGCCATCTCTTGTCGTCTGCCACGGCCGAAGCGGCAGGAGGTGGTTTGCACGCTCGCCTAGCGTGCAGGACCGATGGTTCCCGCGCGATACGCTGGATGCGGAAAGCTATGCGTTCGATATTCTGTTCGGGACCGCCAAGGATGACACCCAGCACCACAAAATTGGTGCGGATGCTTGGTTTGATCGTTGGGACGCCGAGAAATACGAATTGACCGAACAATCGATACGGATTCGAGCAAGTGAGATTTTAACGCTGCTCCAGATCACCGACACGCGCATGCTGGACTAATCCACAAGCAGATCCCATCCGCTTCGATAGCCGCTAACTCGTCAAGCGTCGGCCAGCTTGAACAGCATCCGGAACGTCACGCCGCGTTCGCCGCGATTGATCCCACCAATTTGATTGGTATGCAGCACGGCGATACCGCCCTGTGCCTCTTGCGATCGAGAGCAGCGGCTGAGCATTCGCATTTCCGCCCGCTCTCACCGAAAGCAGATCGTCCGCCATCGGCCCAATAGCCGTCAGTTAATGGTCAAGATGAAAGACAGCCATCTGAAACCCTGTCATGGCTCGGATGGCAGAGATGGCGGCTTCAGTCCGAGCCGTCATGATTGCGTTCCCCCATGCGATGGGCGTTCACGCATACGCTCTTTGATCGATCGATCCAAAATTGTCGGTAGAAATGCGGTTCCTGTCGGCGGAGAGGCTATAACGCTTTTTCGTGAATCGTGCGATCTTTGTTCTGTCGGTTGATCGGCAGGAGGTGTCTGCGGCACGTAGAACGAATATCCGAGCACAGAATCGTGCTCCCCCTCGGGATTGAAATTGCCAAGATTGAAAAATGTTAAGTGAAATCAATCACTTAGCAACTGGTGACCCCTACGGGAATCGAACCCGTGTTTTCGCCGTGAGAGGGCGACGTCCTGACCGCTAGACGAAGGGGCCGCGCGTTGGTGCGCAAGCGGTTGCTCTATGGATCGGCGCGGGACCCGTCAAGCAGCCGCTTTGGCGCGGTTCATCATTTCCTGGTTCAGCATTTCGGCGAGCAGGAAGGCGAGCTCGATCGACTGGCCGGCGTTCAGGCGGGGATCGCAGTGCGTGTGGTAGCGATCCGCCAGATTGTCGTCGGTCACGGCGACAGCGCCGCCGGTGCATTCGGTGACGTTCTGGCCGGTCATCTCGCAATGGATGCCGCCGCCGAAGCTGCCTTCCGCGCGGTGGACGGCGAAGAAGCCGCGCACCTCGCCCAGAATCCGCTCGAACGGGCGGGTCTTGTAGCCGTTGGGCGCCTTGATGACGTTGCCGTGCATCGGGTCGCACGACCAGATGACCGGATGCCCTTCGCGCTGCACGGCGCGGATCAGCTTGGGCAGGCCGGCCTCGATCTTGTCATAGCCATAGCGGGTGATCAGCGTCATCCGCCCCGGCTCGCGGCCCGGATTGAGCGTGTCCAGCATGCGCAGCAGCGCATCCGGCTCCAGGCTGGGGCCGCATTTCATGCCGATCGGGTTGCCGATGCCGCGCAGATATTCGACATGGGCCGACCCTTCGAAACGGGTGCGGTCGCCGATCCACAGGAAGTGGGCGGACGTGTCGTACCAGTCGCCGGTGATGCTGTCCTGCCGGGTCAGCGCCTGCTCATAGGGGAGCAGCAGCGCCTCATGGCTGGTGTAGAAGCTCGCGCCCTTCAACTGCGGCACCGTTTCCGGGTTCACGCCGCAGGCCGCCATGAAATCCAACGCCTCGCCGATCCGGTCGGCCAGGTCGGAATATTTTTTCGACCACGGGCTGCGGCCCATGAAATCATGGGTCCAGCGATGGACCTGATACAGGTTGGCATAGCCGCCCGACGCAAAGGCGCGCAGCAGGTTGAGCGTGGCCGCGGCCTGATTATAGGCCTTTATCATGCGCGCGGGGTCCGGCGCGCGGCCGGCCGGGTCGAACGCGATATCGTTGATGATGTCGCCGCGATAGGAGGGCAGGGAGACGTCGCCCTGCTCCTCGAAATCGCCGGAACGCGGCTTGGCGAACTGGCCCGCCATGCGGCCCACCTTCACGATCGGCAGCTTGGACGCATAGGTGAGCACCACCGCCATCTGCAGGATGACGCGAAAGGTGTCGCGGATGTTGTTCGGGTGGAATTCGGCAAAGCTCTCGGCGCAATCGCCGCCCTGGAGCAGGAAGGCCTTGCCCGCGGAAACCTTGGCCAGATCCGCCTTCAGCTCGCGCGCCTCGCCGGCAAAGACCAGCGGGGGATAGTTGACCAGCTCGGCCTCCGCCGCGCTCAGCGCTGCGGCGTCGGGATATGCGGGAAGCTGGCGGGCTTCATGCGTTCTCCAGCTGTCGGGTGCCCACTTGGCGGCCATGATCTCGTCCTTAAATCAAACTGCCGCTCGCCATGCGGGAGACGCGCGCCGAAATCAATGTGCGCGAAGCCGGCCATTTCCGCGCCTGTCCCGCATTGTTCCATTAACTATCGCATAATGCGAAGAAATCGGCGTCTTTGGGTCGGGCCGCCGGTGGGGCAATAAATAGTTGAACGCGGTCAAGACAGGGGAATGGCGAGCTCGCGGGCCGCATCGTTCAGCCGCGCGGCCTGGGCGGGATCGTCCGAAAAGGCGGCCAGGCCGGTCTTCAGCGCGTCGCGCGCCTGCTGCGTCTGGCCCAGCTGCACGCGCGAGCGCATCAGCATGATCCAGCCGTCGGCATTGCGGGGGTTGGCCTTCAGCCTGGCGGCAAGGCTGTCGACCATGCCCTGGATCATCGCCTCCTGCTGGCCCGGCGGCAATTGGGCGGCGGCGGCCATCTGCTCGCGCGAAGGACCGGGAATGGCGGCGGTGGCGACGCTGGCCGCGCCCGGCATCGCCGGGGCGGGGCGCACGGCGGCCAGCCGCGACGCGACGTCTATCTTCTCGCGCGCGCCGACCTGCTCGATGGTGCGGCGCAGGTCCGCTTCCCACGGCGCGCCCGCCGGCGTGTCGGCGAGCAGCGCCAGCCAGTCGGCGATGGCGCCCTTGCTGTCGCCCTTCATGTCGCGCTGCACGGCCGTGAAATAGCGGGCGCGCGGGTCCTTGGGGTCGTTGGCGAGCGCCTTGGCAAAGGCATTGGCGGCATCGGGGGGCACGTCGCCGTCCCCGGCAAGGACCAGCGCCTCGCCCAGCGACGACCAGTAATCGGCATTGTCGGGGGCCAGCGCGGTCGCCCGGCGATATGCGGTGGCGGCCTCGGCGAAGCGGCCGGTCTCGAAGAAGGACCAGCCGAGCATCCGCCAGCCCTCGGCATCGCCGGGATTTTCCTTCAGCCTGGCTTCCAGCCGAGAGATCAGCGCCTGCACATCCTCCTGCGGCGCGGCGGCGGGATTGGCGCTGGCCAGCTCGGGCGCGGCGCCCGTGCTGCGCTTCCACACCGCCACGCCGATGGCGGCGAGGGCGATCACCAGCGCCAGCACCAATATCATCCGGCTGGCCGTCCACCCGCTGCGCTGCGCCTCGCTCATCTCAATGATCCTCGATTCCCGAACCTTGCCGGCTTTCGTCTAGCCGCGTCGGCCAAAGATGGTAAGAAGGAAGCGCGGGCGCGCAAAATGGCCGGCCATTCGCAAGGGTGAAGGCAGGCACCGGGCAGTGCGTCAGTAGCGTAGGGGGGACTTTTCGTGCCGGAAGCATACCGGATCGCCATCGTCGGCTCCGGCCCTGCTGGCCTCAGCGCAGCCGCACGGGCGGCGGGGCTGGGGATCAGCCATGTCCTTATCGAAAAGACGGATCACCTTTCCGACACCATCTACAAATACCAGAAGGGCAAGCACGTCATGGCGACGCCCAGCCAGCTGGTGCTGCGCAGCGACCTTGATTTCGAGGCGGGCAAGCGCGAGGCGGTGCTGGGCACCTGGGACGAGCACGCCGCCGCCCGCGGCATCAACGTGCGCTATCGCGCAGACGTCACCGCCATCGGCGGCGCGCAAGGGGCGTTCACGATAAGCCTGGCCGGGGGCGACACGATCGTCGCCGAAACGGTGGTGCTGGCGATCGGCACGCAGGGCAACCCAAACCTGCTCCGCTGCCCGGGGGGAGACATGCCGCATGTCCAGTACCAGCTGGACGATCCCGGCGAATATATCGACGAATGCATCACGGTCATCGGTTCCGGCGACGCGGGGATCGAGAATGCGCTGGGGCTGGCGGCGGACCCGGAACAGCGCAATGTGGTGACCATCCTCAATCGCGGCGCGGATTTCGCGCGCGCCAAGAGCGCCAACGTCAAGCTGCTGATGGAGGCGCGCGACGCCGGCCGGGTGCGGGTGATGACGGAAACCAGCCCGGTGCGGGTGGAACAGGGCCGGCTGGTGCTGGACACGCGCGACGGCGAGGAGACGATCGGCTGTGATCGGATCATCGCGCGCATGGGTTCCGCCGCGCCGCGCAAGTTCGTCGAATCCTGCGGCATCGCCTTCACCAGCGATGATCGCGAGGCTTTCCCCCGGCTGTCGCCGGTGTTCGAAAGCAGCACCCCCGGCATTTTCGTGATCGGCGCGCTGGCCGGTTATCCGCTGATCAAGCATTGCATGAACCAGGGCTATGACGTGGTCGAGTTCATCAATGGCAACCGGACGCTGAAGCCAGCCGACCAGCCGATATTGGAGGCCAAATTCGCGCGCCTGCCGGGCGGGCGGTCGGTGGAGGAATGGCTGGAGCGGCTGCGCGCCGGCATCAGCATATTGAACGAATTGTCGCCGCTGCAGATGCGCGAATTCATGCTGGATTCGGACGTGAAGGCCCATCGCGCGGGCGATGTGGTGTTCGAGCGCGCGGCGCCGGGGTCGTCGCTGTTCGCCATCGCGGAAGGGTCGGTGCTGGTCGAGGTGAACCCGGCCGATCCGTCGGTGACCGTGCCGATCGGCACGGGGTCGATCTTCGGCGAGGTGGGGCTAATTTCCGGGCGCAGGCGCGGCGCCACGGTGCGCGCGGCGGAAGATGCGATCATCGTCGAGATCACCCGCACCGCGGCGCTGAAGCTGATGGCGTCCGTGCCCGCCGCGAAGCGGGCGGTGACGCGCATCTCGATCGAGCGGCAGCTGCTCCAGATGTTCGGATCAGGCCTCACCCCGGCCGACGTGGCGGAGGTGATCGAGGGCGCGGAGGTGATGACGGTGCGCGCCGGCCAGCCGATCATCACCGAGGGCGACAGCGGCACGGACGTGTTCGTCATCCGCTCCGGCAGCATGATCGTGGAAAAGACGATCGCCGGGAAACCGGCCTTCCTCTCCTATCTGCCGGCCGGTTCCTATGTCGGCGAGATGACGGTGATCGCGGGCGGCCTGCGCACCGCCACGGTGCGCGCGGCGATCAAGTCGGACGTGATCCGCCTGCCGGGAGATGCGTTCCGCGCGCTGCTCGACCGCAAGCCCGCGCTGCTCGAACGGGCGCGCAAGGACATGGCGTCGCGGCAAGAGGTCAACGCCTTCGTCGAGGCGCGCAAGGACAGCTTCTCCGGCGTCGTCGACATGTATTCGGAAACGGCGAAGTTCCTGGTCGACAACGGCATCGGCGAGGCGACGGACGTGCTGCTGATCGACGAGAATCTGTGCGTCGGCTGCGACAATTGCGAAAAGGCGTGCGCGGACAGCCATGAAGGGCTGTCGCGGCTGGACCGCGAGGCGGGACGTACCTTCGCGCACCTGCACGTGCCCACATCCTGCCGCCATTGCGAACATCCGCACTGCATGGCGGATTGCCCGCCCAACGCCATCCACCGCGGGCCGGACGGCGAGGTGTTCATCGACGAGACCTGCATCGGCTGCGGCAACTGCCAGCGCAACTGCCCCTATGGCGTGATCCGTATGGACAAGGTGCCGCCGAAAAAACCGTCGCTGCTCAGCTGGCTGTTCTTCGGCGCGGGGCCGGGGCCGGGCGAACCGGGCCATGCGTGGAGCAAGGCGCACAGCGACCCCGCCGTCGAAAAGCCGAAAAAGGCGATCAAATGCGATATGTGCGCCGGCATATCCGGTGGCCCGGCCTGCGTCAGGGCATGCCCCACCGGCGCTGCCATCCGCGTCGCGCCGGAAGAGTTCCTGTCCGTCGCCCGGCTTGAGCAGGAGGCGGGGTGATGGCCACGCGCGTCTCTGCCGGCGGCCGCGAGCGCAGTTCCGCGCATGACGGCTTCCTGCGCCATGCCGGGTTCCGCTGGGCGAAGATATCGGGCGGGGCCTGCCTGGTCGCGATCCTCGGCTATGCGTTGATCGACGTGCAGCCGCGCCCCAATGGCGGCAGCTGGTACGGTTATACGCTGGGCACCGTGGCGGCGCTGCTGATCCTGTGGCTGACCCTGCTGGGGGTGCGCAAGCGGGCGATGACGGCGGGGCGCTGGTCGCTGAAGGCGTGGACCTCGGCGCATGTCTATCTGGGCCTCGGCCTGACCGTCATCGCCACGCTGCACAGCGGCTTCCAGTTCGGCTGGAACGTCCACACGCTCGCTTATGCGCTGATGATGCTGGTGATCCTCTCCGGCCTGTTCGGCATCGCCGTCTATGCCACGCTGCCCCGGATGCTGAGCGACAACCGCGCGGAGACGACCGAGACTCAGATGCTGGAGGCGCTGAGATCGATCGACCGGCAGTTGCACGACGCCGCCCAGCCGCTCGACCATCACCATGCGGAGCTGGTCCGCCTGTCGCTGGAACAGGACGTGTTCGGCGACGGGGTGTGGCGGCGGCTGTCCGGCCGCTTTCCCGATTGCGCCACGCACCGCGCGCAAAAGGGCATCGCGCGGCAACCGGGGCGGGGCGAGGGCGATCCGCTGGCCCGGGTGGATGCGCTGCTTGAGCGCAAGGCGGCGATGCTGGCCCGCGTCCGCCGCCATCTGCGGCTGAAGGCGATGCTGGAAATCTGGCTCTACGTCCATGTGCCGATGACCTTCGCGCTCATCGCCGCGCTGTCCGCCCATATCGTCAGCGTCTTCTTCTACTGGTGATCGCCCCTTGTCTTTCCTGATCCGCCATATCTCGCACGCCGCCGACGGCCGGGAGATCGTCCGCACCGCAACCGTGGCGGGCGACCGGATCGTCATCGGCCGCGCGTCGGAAAGCGACGTCCACCTGGCCGATCTGGCGGTGGAGGCGCGCCATGCCCAGGTGGAGCAGGTTGCGCCGGGGCGGATCGTCGTCACGCTGATCGACGGTGTGGGCTTCGACCTTGAGGGGCGCAGCGTCGCCCGCGCGGAGATCGACGCCGATCATGGCGGCGAGCTGCGCATCGGCGGCCACCGGATCAGCATCGGGCGCGACGGCGACGCCGTGTCGCTTTCGGTCGCCCGCGTGGCGGAGGCGGCGCGCTCGCGCGACGAGGCGACCCTGTTCACCCTGCGCGGCCTGCTGCCGGGCAAGCGGATCAGCGCCTGGGGCTATGCGCTGCTCATCCTCGCCGCCTTCCTGGCCTGGCCGATCTACAGTTTCGCCACCTATCAGGGGGTGAAGGAGCGCCCGGCGGGTTTCCAAGCGGACCAGAGCTGGTCGAGCGGCAAGCTGTCGCTGGCTCACGCCAAACTGGAGAATGATTGCCAGGCCTGCCACCAGCAGCCTTTCGTGGCGGTGCGCGACGACAGCTGCATCGCCTGCCATGACGACGCGCACCAGCACGCCCCGGCCGCCCGGCTGGCGGCGGCCAGGGCGGAGCCGGACCTGGCCGGAAAGGCGCGGCTGATGGTCGCGGGCGCGTTCAACCGGCCGCAGTGGCGCTGCGTCGAATGCCATATCGAGCATGAAGGCGCCAAGGCGATGCCGCCGACCCCGCAACGCTTCTGCGCGGATTGCCATGACGGGCTGGACAAGCGGCTGACCGACACCGCCATCCTGAACGCATCGGATTTCGGCACCGATCATCCCCAGTTCCGCCCGGCGGTTCTGGTCCGCCCCGGCGGGCCGCACCCGCTGGTCCGCCGCGTTTCGCTGGATGCGCGGCCGGTGGAGAATAACGGGCTTAAATTCCCCCACGCGCTGCACCTGTCGAAAACCAACGGCGTCGCCCGCATGGCGCAGACGATGATGCAGGAACAGGGTTTCGGCCAGAGTCTGGTCTGCAAGGACTGCCATGTGCCCGACGCCACCGGCACCCGTTTCCAGCCGGTGGCGATGGAGAAGGACTGCGCCATGTGCCACTCGCTCGCCTATGACGAGGTGGGCGGCACCATCCGCACCCTGCGCCACGGCCAGCCGGCGCAGGTGATTGCCGATCTGCGCGCCTATTACCGTTCCAGCGAGCCGGCCCGGCCGATCAACCTGGGCGGCATGGCCCGCCGCCGCCCCGGCGATGCGCCGGCGGCGCGCACGGTCGCGGATTATGCCGCCGCCGCCAGCTTCCGCCCCAGCCGGGCGGACGAGGCCATCCGCGCCGTCTTTTCAAAAGGCGGTGCCTGTTATGATTGTCACAGCGTGGACGTTCCGAATCATGGATCATCGGACTTTCGAATCAGGCCGGTGACCCAGCTCGGCCGGTTCATGGGCAAGGGGTGGTTCAGCCATGACGCGCACAGGACGGAAAGTTGCGAAAGCTGCCATGCCGCGCCGAAATCCGACAGCGCGAACGATCTGCTGCTGCCCGGCATCGCCACATGCCGGGAATGCCATGGCGGGGAAAGCGCGCGCGCCGACGTGCCGTCATCCTGCGCGATGTGCCATGATTACCATGCGGACGAGGGCGCGCCCTGGCTGGCGCGGCAGCGCGCGGCGCGGGACAAGGGGCGGCGCAACCATCCGGCCGGGCGGCGCGACGAGGGGAGCGGCGTTCGGGGCAAATAGCGCGTTTACCAGATGTTGAAGGGGGGGCAGTATATGCAGTCCGGTTTTGCGGCGGTTCGCACCCCTTGTGCGTGGCAGGAAATGGCTGATTCATGCTGATCGCCCAGATCACCGACATCCATCTGGGCTTCGATCCCGGCAACCCGGACGAGTTCAACCGCAAGCGGCTGGACCGGGTCCTCGCCGCGCTGAACGCCATGGATCCCCGGCCGGATCTGCTGCTGGCGACCGGCGACCTGGTCGATCGCGGCGATGAGGACAGCTATCGCCGGCTGCGCGCGGCGCTGGCCGATTGCGCCTTCCCGGTATGGCCGTGCCTCGGTAATCATGATCTGCGCGACATGTTCTCGCGCAGCTTCCCGCATGTGCCGACCGCGGACGGCTTCGTGCAATATGAGGTGGACTGCGGGGCGCTGCGCTTCCTCATCCTCGATACGCTGGAGGAAGGGCGCCACGGCGGCGCCTTTTGCGACACGCGCGCCCGGTGGCTGGCGGAGCGGCTGGCCGAACAGCCCGACCGGCCGACCGTGCTGGTGCTCCACCACCCGCCCGTCGACGTGGGCATTGCATGGATGAGCACCCACCCGGACGAACCCTGGGTAGACCGGCTGGCGGCGGCGATTGCCGGGCACGGCCAGGTCGTCGGCATGATCTGCGGCCACCTGCACCGGGCGATCAGCGTCGGCTGGCGCGGGACGACGATCTCCATCTGCCCGTCCACCGCGCCGCAGGTGGCGCTGGAACTGGCCCCGCTCGATCCCGAACGGCCGGACGAACGGCCGATGATCATCGCAGATGCGCCCGCTTATGCGCTGCACCGCTGGAACGGGAGTGAAATGGTCAGCCATTTCGAAACGGCGGAGGACCATCTGGTGCTGGCCCGCTTCGATGCGCGGATGCAGCCGCTGGTGCGCAGCCTGATCGCGGAGCGCCCATAGGCGGGGCCGCCTGTTACTTCACCCAGTCGGCCAGATCGACCCGGTCGACCACCTTGTACGGCACGCGCCGCTTGTTCAGGAACAGCTTCTCCATCTCCGCGCGGGTGAAGGGGCGTGAGCCGAGCCTGCCGAACACGGCGATCTGCCCGCCCGTCTCGTCGACGGCGCGGTCGCGGTCCAGGCCCTTGGACAGGGCCAGCGCGGGCGAGGGCGTCCTGGCCCAGGCGATCAGCTCCGGCACCGGCGCGGGGGAGAAGCCGTAGAAATTCGGCTGGCTGCGCGGGCTGGTGAGCTGCACCACCTTCAGCCCCGCCCGCCCGTCCGCGACATAGGCGAACAGCGATGCGTTGGTGCTGCCGACGATGACGTCCTCGGCATCGGTCATCTGCCCGCCGAACGTCTCCTTGCGGTAGATTTTCGGCGCTGTGGGCCGCGTCACGTCGACGATCACCAGCCCGTCGCGCTTCGCCGCCACATAGGCGTAGGTGCGCGCCAGATAGAGCCGCCGCGCATCGGCCAGCGATATGGTGCCCGACGGCACCGGCACCGGCGCGTCCATGCGCGTCACGTCGAACAGCTTCACCCCGTCTGCGTCGGTGACCCATAGATAGCGGAACTGGATGGCGGATGCGCGCGCGTCCCTCAGCGGCAGGGTGGCGACATGGCGCGGCTTCAGCGGATCGTCCAGGTCGATCACCACCAGCCCCGCGGCCGCCGTGATATAGGCATAATGGCCGGCGAGCGTCACATGCCGCGCGCCGTCGAGCACGCCGCCCTCGTTCCACGTCACCGCGCGCTTCAGGAAATTGTTGCGGAATTCCCCGTCCGCCATGGTTGTCACGTCGACGAGGATCAGCCCTTCCTCGCTGTCCGTCACCACCGCATAATTGTAGATCGGGTGGAAAGGCTGTTCCTGATTGGCCTCGCGCATTTCCGCCGTGTTGCGCAGCGGGTTGATCGGCTGGTTGGTGGGCAGCGCCATGCAGGTCGCGTTGCGGCTCTTGACGCGGATATCCTGCCCGGCGGGGGAGAATGGCGCGGTCACGATGCGCTCGGAAAATCCCTTGTTGCCGATCGACGCGACATCATAGACGCGAAAACCGCCGCGCCCTTCCGCCACATACATATATTCGCCGCGCAGTTGCAGGCAGCGCACCGCGTCGCCCGTGCCCTGCACGACATTGGCGAACTGTTCGAGCGCATGGCTCTCGCCGCTCAGCTTGCCGTCGAACCGCTTGCCGCGCGTCCAGTTCTTCAGCTCCCGCTTGTTCTGGTCGACATGCAGCCTCCACCAGTCGGGATAAGCGATCTCCTGCAGATAGGATCCGATCACCGCCTGCGGCTCGTCCCATTCCGTCACCCGGATCGCCTCGAAGCCGCCCTCCAGCCCGGTCCAGGCGTTGAGGCCGACGAAATTGACGAAATTGGTGCCCAGCAGGGTGAGCTGCGCCATGATGGCGTTATTGTCGTCGTCCGCGGACAGGTGGCAGTCGCTGCACTGCTTGGTTTCCGTCTTGCGCACCGTGTGCGGGAAATGCGGGGCGAAAGCCTGCGAGGAAAAGCCGATGGCGGAAATGGGCGGCTGCTGCACGTAAATGCGCTCGCGGTTGATGTTGGTGGAAGACAAGACCAGCGCCGATGTGGAGCGCACCGGGGCGATGATGCTGCCCTTGCTGGTCTGGTGGCGGCCAAGCTGGAACATGTCGTCGCGCGCCACCTGCGGGTTGTAGGTCGCGAAATTGCGGCTCTCCTCGCCGCCATAGCGGTGGCTCTGCGTCTTCCAGTTCGCCTCGATGGGCAAATGGCACCCGCCGCAGGATGTGGTCCACGACAGATGGCAGGTGAAACAGGCCATATTGTCGTCGCCATGGGCGCGGTCGCCCTTGGCGACGCCGGGGCCGAAGGCGAATGTGCCGTCCTCCGCGCCGCTGCGCGCCATCAGCTTGGCGCGCGCCGCCTTGGCGTTGAAATGGGGGCTGGCGCGGTCGACGCTGTTCTTCACCAGCGACACCTGCCATTCCAGCTTGGGATCGACGATGGAACGCTGGATCAGCACGCGCTCGCCCGTATCAGACTGGCTCCATTCAAAACGGCGGCGGCCGTCCGCATTGCGGATCAGCGACAGGTTGGTGCCCTGCGGCCGCGCGGCGGGGCCGGATGTGAGCAGCGTCGGCAGCGCGTCGGCGGTGCCGTGGCAATCCTTGCAGCCGATCTCGATGGCGTTGGCCACCTCGCCCTGGATCAGCCCGTTGCCGTGGCTGTCCTGGCTGAAATGGCAATCGGCGCACTGCATCCCCTTTTCGGCGTGGATGTCCATCAGGTGTACGGTCTTGCCGGGGTTTATGCCCGGCTCGACGAATTTGCCTTCGCCCTCCTTGCGCCATTTCTGCGGGTCGTCATTGGCCACCTTGTTGCCGTCCGCGTCGAGCAGATTGCCCTCCCGGTCGCGCTTCAGCACGGCGCGGAAGTTCCAGCCATGGCCATGATAGTCGGCGAACTGGGTGTCCTTCAGCTCCGGGTTCAGGTCATAGACGTTGCGCAGAAATTCCAGCTCGCCCCATTTGCCGCGGATCGCCGCGCCCTCCGGGTTGCGCTCCAGCACTTCATGCGCCTCGGCCGCCGTCGGGTATTTCTGCTGCTTCGGCCACATGGCGGGCGCGTCCGCCTCATAATCCCACATGGTGTAGCCAAGATAGCTGTTCAGGAAGATGTTGGGCTGGTGCATGTGGCAGTTCATGCACTGGGCGGTCGGGATGGCGCGGGTGAAGGCGTGCTGGATCGGGTGGCCCTTTTCCTTCACCATCGCCACCGCGCCGCCATGGTCGCCATAGGCTTTCACCGCGCCGTGCGCCGGGGGCGCGGCCGGTTCCATCTTGCCGCTGATCGTCGGGTCCACCGTGGCGGTCTGTCCGTCGCGGCCATATTGCGCCCAGCTCAGGCTGTGCCGCGGCTCGCGGTCATTGGCATAGACGACATGGCAGCCCGCGCAGCCGGACTGGCGGTAATCGCCCGGCTGGTCGTTGGTGCCCATGAACCACATGAACGGGTCGTTGAGCCGGGTCTTGTGGATGTTGAGGATGGGAATGGCGACGCGCAGCCCGGTGCCGGGGCCGCGGCTGGACTGTTTCAGGTCCGGCCGCCCCGGCTCCTCCAGCCGCTGGATCGATCCGGTCGGGTTGGGCAGGCCGATTTCGGGAAACTGGGTGCCGATGTTGCGGCCGCCGCGCTCGAACACGCGGAATATGTCGCCCGGCGGCGTCACCTGCCAGCTGGGCAGGGGGTAGAGGAAGGGCAGGGCGCCGCGCTTCTTCTCCGCATCGGTGACGGTGCCGTGCGGGTCGCCGGGCGACAGGATTTTCGCGGGCTGGCCGTCGCGGGTGTAGGATTCGCCAAAGATGTAATTCTTGAACGGGACGATGCCGTTATTATAGGCCGCGCCGCCCCAGAACATGGCGCCGGTGGTCATCAGCGAGCGTTCCGTCGCCTCGATGACCTCGATATGGCAGGCGCCGCACGCCTCGCGCGCCACCCGATAGTCGGACGGGTTGACGAAGCGCACATATTCCGGCGCTTCCTTGTTGAGCAGCGCAAAGCTGCGCTTGGGGTTGGCGGATGAGGGCCAGTGCCAGCTTTCCGGGTAGCGGGGCAGCACATGCGCCCTGTCGCGCAGCGCGACATAGCGGGGGTCGTCCGCCTTCCACGCCGGGTCGACGCCGCTCACCGCATTGCCGCCATGGCAATCCACGCAGGACAGGTTGACCGCCGGGCTGACATGCATGGTCGGCGCGTCGCTGGCGGTATGGCAGGCCACGCAGCCCGCATTGGCGGCCAGCATGTCCTCCCTCGTCCGGTCGCGCGGGGCGGGCGGATAAAAGGCATAGCTGCGCGCCACCGGCTTCTCGCCGCCCGCCGCCATCAATTGCGGCGCGGTGACGAGTGCGGCGATCAGCAGCACCGCGCCGGCCAGCAGGGAGAGGGGGGAGAGCCGCCGCATCGTCAATAGGCCAGGATTGCGTTGAACAGCACGGAATAATAGCGGTCGTCGCGCCGTGCGTTGGTGAACAGGTCGCGAAAGCCCTTGCCGGGGTCGAGCACCGCGCCGGACAGGCGGAACACCAGGTTCTGCGTCGCCTTGGGCCGCCAGATCGCGGCGGCCGACAGGTCCCAGCCGATGGCGCGGGGAATGCTGCCTTCGCTGCGCAGCGCCTGCAATGTCGCTGTCTTGTGGAACCAGAGATGGTTGGCGTTGCCGGACAGCCGCAGCGTCGGCGCAACGTCGAAATCCGCGCCCGCGCCCAGCAACATGGTGCCCGGATTGTTGAAATTGGACTGGCCCTGCTCCTTGGACGAACGCAGGCTGTTCAATATGCCGTTGCGCCCGTTGACGCCGATCGCGCGGCCGCCGCCGGCAAAGGGAATGGTCTGGCGGATCCAGTAGCTGGTGTCCGCGCCCGCGAAGACCGGGTTTTCGAAGATCGCGTCGAAGCCGCCTTCCTTGTCGTCATAAGGGTCGCCGTCGCCGCTGGCGAGCAGGCCGGACAGGCGGACGCGCACCCAGTCGATATCGTAGCTCGGCTCGGCGGCGATGAAATAGGAGCGGATCCTGGCCGGGCGCGCGGTGAAGATGCTGTTGCGGTCCTCGCCTAGCGCCAGATAGCTGACCAGGGTCAGGTTCATCCGGCCGATCCGCCCGTCCGCGCCATAGCCCAGATAGGTCACGTCATAATCGCGCCCGCGCAGGTCGCCCAGCAATGCGGGGCGGACGGGAAAGCCGTTATCGTCAATCTCGATCCGCCCCGCCTCGCGGTTGCGGTTGTGCGTCACGCTCAACTGGCTGGTGATGCCGGGAAAGGGCAGGTCCTGCCGGTAAAGGTTGGCGGCGGCGATGAAATCGTCGCGCGGGCGCTGCACCACGGAATTGAGGCCGCTGTTGGTGTCCTTCTCCAGCCGCCAGAACAGCGCCAGATTATACTGGAAGCGGTTATTGTCCCGGGTGCCGAAGAAACGCAGCCCCAACTGGCTGTCCTGAAACAGGAAACCCCGGAAATCCGCCTGAAAGGGCTGGATGCCGATCCGCATCGAATCGAAATCATAACGGTCGGATACGTTGCGGATATGGTAATCGAAAAAGGCTTCCTGCACGCCCAGAAACTGGTCGGTCCGCGTCGTCCCGCGCGACGGCTGGACGTAGAGGACGCGCCGTTCCGGCACCGCGACATGGTTGATATTATATGCCAGCGTCAGCCGGTATTCGACATCGGGCGGCTTGAACGCGGTCGCCCCCTTGATGAGCGCGACGCCGCCGATGAAGGTCTGCGACAGGACAAGACTGTGCGACCGGCCGAACACGTCCAGGCTGCCCGGCCGGTCGGTGGTCTGCACGCCGACGGGAATGGGGAAGCTGCGCGGCTCCACCACCGTGTCCGACACGCCGTTCACCACCAGAAACCAGTCATGCCCCTTCAGGCCGAGGAATTTCGGGGTGCGGCAGCGCGGCTGCTCCGGCGTGCGCGGATCGCCCGGCAGGCAGAGCGGGCGGTCCCCCTTATATGTGTTCTGGTGATAGGGGTCGAACCACTTCTCCTTCACCACACCCAGCGATTCCAGCAGCCGCCAGCGGTCCGGCAGGGGGAATTCGCCGGTGGGAAAGGCTTCGGGCGGCGGCGGCCGGACCGCGCCGGGATTGTCCTGCGTCACCCGGTCCGGCAGCCGGCTTTGCGGCACGCCGGGGCGGCGGCGGCCGTCGATCAGGCTGTCGTCGGCGTCGATCTCCGGCCCGGGCGGGGCGGCCTCCGCCTGCTGCGGCGGATCGGTATCCTCAAGCGCGGCCAGCCGGGCCAGGTTGCGCTCCTTTTCCGCATCGCTGATGTCGTGCGCGTCCATGGCGTGCGCCTGGCCGGACAGCATGGCGAGCAGCGGCAGGAATGGAGCGGCGATGCTCATTCAAAGCCCTTCGCACACATTCTGCGCGGCGGTGTCGAGGAAGGGCGCGAACGGGCAGCTAACATAGCGCAGCCGCACCCTGCGGTCGCCCACCGGCACCTCGATGCGGTCCGCGCGCACCGCCGCCGGGGCGTTGCCGATGCCGCCGGCGCGGCCGCCGCCATTATGCACGCCCAGAAAGCTGATCATGTCGTCCTGGTCGATGCCGTCGCCCGACACGCCGATCGCGCCGACCAGCTGGCTGCCGCGATAGATGGGCACCGAACCGGGGAAGATCTGGATGCCGTTCTGCAGCCGGTTCTGGCCCGCCGCGACATCCGGCACCGTGGTGCAGCGCCGGGGCGTGTCCACCGCGCTGGCCCCGGTCAGATAGGCAAGGTGCTGCCCCAGATTGCCGAGGATCAGCGCGCTTTGCAGCCCGGTGGAAAAGGGATTGAACTGCGCGATCGGGCGAGACAACGGCCCCGCCGGCCGGCCTAGCTCGCCGTCCGGGAAATAGGGGCGGGACAGGTTGCCCCCCGCCCGGTCGGAATAGGCGAAACTGCCGGTCAGTGCGTTCGGATCGCCCAGAAAGTCGCGCAGCCGCTGGATAAAGGCGCGCACGTCCGGGCTGGCGTCGCCCTGCAATTGCGCGGCGGCGGCGGCGTTGGAGAAGAAGGCGGCGGTGCGCGCCTTTTGCAGCGACACGTCTATGCCGAAAATCGGCGCATCCGGCCCGCGCACGATGCCCAACACCGCGCCATGCGTGTCGACGATGGAGATGGAGACCTGCGCCCGGCTGTCCAGCGGGCGGCGGATCTGGCCGCGCGCGCGCGTCATCACGGTGAAGGCGTCCTCCAGCACGGCGCGCACCTCCGCGGCGCTCAGCGGCTGGGCAATCGATCCGCCATCGGTGCCGCCACGGATCGGGTAGCGATTGGCGCCGAAGCCGTCGGTGAGCACATAGGCGTCGCGGTTGGCGAATTCAGCGGCGGTCGCGGCGCGGATGCCGGATGCCTCGCTGCCATAGGTCGCGCCGGCGACGATGGCGGCGGCGGCATAGTCGCGCACTGGTCCCAGCTGGCCGACGACGCCGTTGATGGCGGCGAAGGCCGGAGCGCTGGCGGGCGTGCTGCGCAGGCTGGCGGCGGTGGCGTCGCTGTAGCGCAGCGAGGTGCCGTCCACCGTGATGCGGTTGGCGCGGATCGCTTCCGGCGCGTCGAAGCCGATGGTGCCGGCAAGCGCGATAAATTCCTCATCGTCCGCGTCGACATCCAGCGTATCGGCGTCGAATCCGTACACGCCGTCGCCCATCACGCCGATGCCGCCCACCACCACGCCGTTCTTGTAGAGCGGGAAGCCGCCCGGATCGGCGGCAAGGCCCAGCGGCGAGCGTTTCGGGCCGATCAGCCCGTCCGCGCCCGCCGCGGCGCTGAAGCGGGCGGCAAGGTCGGAACAGGGCAGCTGGCTGAACTGCACGCCGAACAGCGGGCCGCTCTCCAGCCCGGCGGTGGACGGTGCGGGCGGGAAATGCTGCTGGACGATCTGGCCGGCGGTGCGGGTGGAAAAGGCGTTGCCGCCGCTGGACAGGTAAGCGCCGGTGATCGCCTTGGCGATGGCCGCGCCTTCCGCCGGGAAGCTCAGGCCCTGAACGTCGATATTGTCGCCGTTGGGCGCGGCGCTGGCGGTGGCGCTGGTGGGCGCGCCGTTCATGCGGAACACGGCCAGCACATTGCCGACCCGGTCCGTGACCGCGATGACGGAGGGCTTGCCGCGCGCCTGCGCTTCCGCCGCCGCCTGTGCGATGACGCGCTGCACGTCCGCCACGCTCAGCGATTCCGCCGCGGGCGGGACAAAGGACGGGGTCGGGCTGGGCGATGGGGTAGGCGTAACGGCGGGGCTTGGCCCGCCATCGCCGCCCCCGCACGAGGAAAGCAGCAGCGCGGTCGCGCAGAGCAGGGCGGTGCGCCGCATCAGCGCAGCGTCCTGATCGTGCGGGTCGCGCTGCCCAGCGCCCGGCGGAATTCCAGCGGGCGATAGGCGTTGGGGTCGCGCACGGCGGCGTAGGCGGTGTTGATGTCCGCCCGGATGCCGCTGACGGAGGCGGCGGGAAGCTGGCCGGAATTGACCAGCGCGTTCAGCAGCGTGTCGACCGCCATCACCGCCTGCACGCTGCCTTCATAATCGGTGTAGCGCGGTGCGATGGCCTCGCCCGCAATGGTGTCGATGATCTGGAAGGTCTGGGCGCGGGTGAACTGAGCCTTGGTGAAGCTGCTCGCCAGCGCCGCCGCCGTCTGCCGCAGTTTCGCCGCGGCGCGGACCGCGCTCGCCCGGTCGGCGGCCAATCCGGCATGGAAGGCGCGGCTGTCCGCATCGAAGGCGGCGGCCTGTGCTGGCGCCGCGACGCGCACGGCGGCGGCCAGCATGATCATATTCTCGTCGTTGAAGGCAGGCATACCAACCGGTATCGGCCGCGCCGGGTTGGCGACGCCCGCCGGCCGCGCTTCCGGCTCGTCGGAAATGCGGCGGTGGCAGGTGTGGCAATCGAAGAAATAAAATTCGGGAAAGGCGCCTTCCTGCCCGATGCGCGGATTGCCGTAGAGGGTCAGCGCGCGCTCCAGCGCCATCGCCTGGCCCACCGCCCACATGCGGACGGAATTGGTCCGCCCCTTGCGCCGGGCATAATCGGCATCCTCGTCATGATGCTGCTGCAGGGTGGAGAACAGGTCCAGCTCGAACGAGATGCGCGGGTGGCCGGCGGCCATGATCCGGTGGTTGACGAACTGGCCGGGCTCGGCGCTGCCGAAATGGCAATCGAGGCACGTAGCGGCGCGGGCGCGCGGATCGGTGAGCGCGGTCATCCCGGCGGCGATGTTGCGCGCCGGGCTGGCGCCGACGGCATAATGGGACTGCAGCCAGTTTTCCGCGCCGCCATGGCAGGCCTCGCAGCCCACGCCGTCGCTGGTCTGGAAGCGCGCGCCGCGTTTCGCGGCCGGATCGCTATGGCAGCCAAGGCACATCGCGGCGCTGGCCGGATCGCCTATGCCCAGCCGCGCGGCGATGGCGCGGCTGCGCGGCTCGGTGAGGGTGCGGAAGGCCCGGCTGTGCGCGCCGCCGGGGGTGGATTCCTCCTGCCAGCGCATCAATTCGTCCTGGCGCACCACGCGGCCGTCCGCTTCCTGCCGGCCATGGCAGGTGGAGCCGGAACAGCTCGCCACGCCCATATGGATGGCCTCGGTCGATTGCGCGGCAACCGCCGGTGCCCCGCCCTGCAACAGCGCGAAGGCGAGGGCCAGCCCGGCCATGGCAAGGCAGAGCGAGGCGGCGATTGCCGTCGCCATGCGCGCCCGCATCGATGAAAGGCCCCCCATTCCCATCGCGATTCCCAGCACGTCGCGTGAGCGACCGGACACATTTTGCGGCGATGCGACCCGCCGTCATTATCTTCCCCGTCTATGCGGTCTCGGGGCGTGGGGTGCAACCCGCAAGGCGGTGTTTCAACGGATATTGCAACCCTGTGGGCGGCAAAGGATAAGGCGGCGGATCGCGGGACGGCACGGGGGAACAGGCATGTCTGATTCGGCATTTTCGGGCGTCGGCCTGCTCACCCAGTTTTCCTATCTGCTGTTGATCTTCGCCATGTTTCCGGCGCGCCTGTTCTGGGTGCGCATGGGGGTGATGCTGTCGGCCGCCGTGGCGGTGGTGGCGGGGCTGATCGAATATCGCGATCCCGTCGCGCTGTTCTGGCAGGTCATGCTGCTGCTGGTGAATATCGGCCTGCTGGCACGCTTCGCCTATCGCAACGCCCGCGTCCGCTTCAACGCGGAGGAACGGCCGATACTCGACACCATGCTGGCGGGCCTGCCCGCCGTCCGCGCCCGTCATTTCCTCGATCAGGGCTTCTGGCTCAACGGACAGGCGGGCGAGGTGCTGATCCGCGAGGGCGATCCGGTCAGCCATCTTTTCTATCTGGCGGCGGGCGAGGCGAAGGTGACGAGCGCCGGCAAGCAGGTGGGCTTCTGCCGCGCGGGCGACCTGATCGGCGAAGTCACTGTGCTGTCGGGCGATCAGGCCAGCGCCACGGTGACGCTGGACAGCCCGGCGCGCATGTGGTGCGCGCCCGCGCGGACGCTGAAACTCTATCTGGACGCCCATCATGACGTGCGCCACGCGGTGGAGATGAGCTTCGCCGCCGCGTTGCGCCACAAGCTGCGCGCCACCAATCAGGCGGTGGCCGCCGCGGGCGGCGTGCGCGCCTGACCGGGTTCAGCGCCCGGCGGGGCGGCGGATCACCATGTTGCGGATCTCCGTCATGTCCTCCATGGCGAAGCGCACGCCCTCGCGGCCAAGGCCGCTGTCCTTCACCCCGCCATAGGGCATGTTGTCGACCCGGTAGCTGGGCACGTCGTTGATGACGACGCCGCCCACCTCCAGCCGGTCCCACGCATCCAGCGCCTTGAAGATATCGCGGGTGAAGACGCCCGCCTGAAGCCCGAACTTGCTGTCGTTGACGATCTCCAGCGCCGCGTCGAAATCGGAAAAGCGGGTGAGGAGGGCAACGGGGCCAAAGGCTTCCTCGCGGTTCAGCCTCGTCTCGCGGCCCACATTTTCCAGCAGCGTCGCCTCCAGCATCGCGCCCTCGCGCCGCCCGCCGCAGAGCAGCGTCGCCCCCGCCGCGACCGCCTCGTCGATCCAGCCGGAAAGGCGGCTCGCCTCCTTCACGTCGATCATCGGGCCGACGAAGGTGGCCCGGTCATGCGGGTCGCCGGCGATCAGCGTCCTGGTTTTCGCGACCAGCCGGTCGCGGAAATCGGCATAGACGTCGTCGTGCACCAAAATGCGCTGCACGCCGATGCAGGACTGGCCGGACTGGTAGAACGCGCCAAACACCGTCCGCTCCACCGCGTCGTCCAGATCGGCGTCGGCGTCGATGATGACGGCGGCGTTGCCGCCCAGTTCCAGCACCACCTTTTTCTTGCCGGCGCGCGCCTTCAGGTCCCAGCCGACATCGGGCGATCCGGTGAAGCTGAGCAGCTTCAGCCTTTCGTCGGTGGTGAACAGGTCGGCCCCGTCGCGGGTGGCGGGCAGGATGGAGAAGGCGCCTTCCGGCAAGGCGGTTTCGGCCAGCACCTCGCCCATGATGAGCGCGCCCAGCGGGGTGCGGCTGGCCGGTTTCATCACGAAGGGGCAGCCGACAGCCAGCGCGGGCGCGATCTTGTGCGCGGCGAGGTTGAGCGGAAAATTGAACGGCGAGATGAAGCTGCACGGGCCGATCGGCACCCGCCGCCACATGCCCTGATAGCCCCGCGCGCGCGGGCTGATGTCCAGCGGCTGGACCTCGCCCGTCATCCGCACCGATTCCTCGGCGGCGATGCGGAATGTGTCGATCAGCCGGCCGACCTCGCCCTCGCTGTCGCGGATCGGCTTGCCCGCCTCCACGCAGAGCGCGAAGGCCAGTTCGTCGAACCGTTCGGTGAAGCGGGCGACGCAATGCTGCAGCACCGCCTGCCGTTCATAAGCGGCCATCCGCGCCATCGGTTCGACGGCAGCCACGGCGGCGGCGATGCCCGCGTCGATGGTCCGCGCATCGGCCAGCGCGGTGCGGAAGGCCACCTTGCCGGTGAACTTGTCCGTCACCGCCAGGTCGGTGTTCGGCTGGCGCGGCTGATTGGCCAGATAGAGCGGATAGACGTCCTTCAGCGGGCCCATCTACAGCGCCTTCGACAATTGCTTGATCTCATTGTTCAAGATCCGGTCATTGTCCGAATAATCGACCGGGCAATCGATCAGCTGCACGCCCTCGCTGGACAGGCATTGCTGCAGCAGGCCGGGCAGCATTTCCGCGCTGGTCACGCGGTGGCCGGTCGCGCCGTAAGCCTCGGCATATTTCACGAAATCCGGATTGCCATAGGTCAGGCCCCAGTCCTCGAAACCCATATTGGCCTGCTTCCAGCGGATCATGCCATAGCTGTTGTCGTTGAGGATCAGCACGGTGATGTTGAGCTTCAGCCGGACGGCGGTCTCCATTTCCTGGCTGTTCATCATGAAGCCGCCGTCCCCGCAGATCGCCATCACCTTGCGGTCGGGGTACACCATGGCGGATGCCATGGCGGATGGCAGGCCGGCGCCCATCGTCGCCAGCGCATTGTCCAGCAGCACGGTGTTGGGGTGGCGGGTCAGGTAGTTGCGGGCGAACCATATCTTATAGACACCGTTGTCCAGCGCGATGATGCCGTCCGCCGGCATCGCCCTGCGCACCGCCTTGACCAGATGGGGCGGGTAGATGGGGCAGCGGGCGTCGTCCTCAAGGCTCGCGGTATGCGCCGCCTCGGCCGCCCGCGCCTTCAGCATGAAGCTGGAATCCCAGTCGCGCGGCTGGATGTCCTCCTTCATCTGCCAGATGGCGTTGGCGATATCGCCGACAACCTCGATCTGCGGGAAATAAACCGGGTCCACCTCCGCCGATCGCGCCGAAACATGGATCACCTCGGCCCCGCCCGGCTTCATGAAGAAGGGCGGTTTTTCGATCACGTCATGGCCGATATTGACGATCACATCGGCGGATTCGATCGCCCGGTGCACGAAATCGCCGGATGAAAGGGCCGCGCAGCCAAGGAATTTGGGGTGGTTCTCGTCAACCACGCCCTTGCCCAGCTGGGTGGTGACGAAGGGGATGCCGGTCTTGTCGATGAACTGGCTGAGCATCCGGCTGGTCATGGTGCGGTTCGCCCCGCCGCCGATGACGAGCACCGGATGCTTCGACGATTCCAGCTTCTTCACCGCGGCGCGCACCGCCTTGGCTTCCGCGGTCGGGCGGCGGCTCAGGCTGCGCTTCAGCGGGCGGCTCTCGGTCTTTTCCTCGGCCACGTCCTCGGGGAACTCAAGGTGGGTCGCGCCGGGCTTCTCCTCCTCCGCCAGCCGGAACGCCTCGCGGACGCGGCTGGGGATATTGTCTGCAGAGGCGAGCTGATGGGTATATTTGGTGATCGGCCGCATCATGTCGACCACGTCGAGGATCTGGAACCGGCCCTGCTTGGATTTTTTGATCGGCTTCTGCCCCGTCACCATCAGGATCGGCATCCCGCCCAGATTGGCATAGGCGGCGGCGGTGACCAGGTTGGTCGCGCCGGGGCCGAGGGTGGAAAGGCACACGCCCGTCCGCCCGGTGTGGCGGCCATAGGTCGCGGCCATGAAACCCGCGCCCTGTTCGTGCCGGGTCAGGATGAGGCGGATCTTCGACGATCGCGACAGGCTGTCGAGGAAATCGAGATTCTCCTCGCCGGGAACGCCGAACACATATTCGACGCCTTCTTCCTCCAGACACTGGATGAAGAGATCGGATGCCTTGGTCATGTCGTCTAGCCCCCCTTATGCGGCGACGACTATGCCCTCATCTTGTGACGGTTCAATAGCCAAGCACCAGATCAACCTGGTTTACAAGCGGTTGACCGGCCCGATAGCGGGCAAGATTGTCCAGAAACAGCGTGCCGGATTTCAGGAACATGCGGGTCTGCGCGCGGCCCGATGCGTGCATGGACAAGGTGACGTTGGGCAGCGACCAGAGCGGATTGTCCACCGGCAGCGGCTCGGGGTCCACCACGTCGAGGAACGCCCCGGCGATGCGGCGCTGGCGGAGCGTCTCGATCAGCGCGGCTTGATCCACCAGCGTGCCGCGCGCGAAATTGATCAGCCAGGCATCGCGCTTCATCGCGGCCAGTTCGGCGGCGCCGATCATAGCCTGCGTCTCCGCCGTCGCGGGGGCCGCGAGCACGATCCAGTCGAATTCGCCAAGGCGTGGCCGCCATGCGTCCGGGCCGATCACGCCCTGCTCCCCGTCGGGTGATCGGCGCACGCCGGTCACGTCGACGCCGAACGCCTTCAGCCGGTCGCCGATCGCCCGGCCGATGGCGCCATAGCCGAGGATCAGCGCATGGCTTTCCTCCAGCTCCACCTTGCCCGGCGAATCCGGCAGCCACTCCCGCCGGTCCTGTGCGCGGACGATCTCGGGCAGCGCCTTGGCGCAGGAAAGCATGGCGAGCAGCGCATATTCGGCGACGGCGACGGTGTTGATGCCGACGCCGTTGGTCATCACCGTGCCGCGCGCGCGCATCAGGTCGAGCGGAAAGGCGTCCATCCCGGCATAGATGGTGGAAACCCATTTCAGCTCCACCCCGGCGGCGATGGCGTCCGCCACGGCGTGCCGGTCCTGCATGTCCAGCCAGCCGATCTCAGCGCCTGCGGCCATCGCCTTCGCCTGCGCGGCGTCCGCGAACCAGCGGACCTCCACATCGGCGGGCAGATGCGGCTCCAGCAACGGCCGGGCAAGGGCGGGCAGGACGATGATGAGCGGCTTTGTCATGCTGATCGCTTTAACCCCGGAACCGCCATTCAATCCAGTGCGATGGCCCAGTCCCAGCCCAGCGGATCGCCGTCCATGATCTCGATGCCCGCCGCCATCAGTTCGTCGCGGATGGCGTCGGAGGTGGCGAAATCCTTTTCCGCCCGCGCGGCGCGGCGCGCGGCGATGCGCGCCTCAACCGCTTCCTCGCTGATCGCGGCGCGGGCCGGGCGCAGGCGCAGGTCGGCGCGGGAGAGGCGGATCAGGTCCAGCCCCAGCGCCAGATCCATCGTCGCCACCAGCCGCAGCCGCTCATCGGCGGGGAGCGCCTTCATCGCCGCGACATCCTCGATCAGCGGCAGCGCGCGGGGCATCATCAGGTCCGCCGAGATCGCCTCGTCGAACTGGGTCAGCAGCTTGCGGCCGGCATCCGACAGGCCGGACTCGATGGCCGCGCGCTGCCATGCGGACGATGCGCCGCGCCCGGCCTCCGCCTCGTCCAGCACCCGCATCCACCCTGCCTCGCCCGCCTTGTCGCGCAGCGCGGAAACCGCGATCACCAGACGCCTGAGCCGGGTCAGCGCGGCGGACAGGCTGTCGGTCGAAAATTCCAGCTCGCTGCGATAATGGGCGGAAAGGCAGAGCAGGCGATAGGCGAGGGGGTGGACGCCGCGGTCCACCAGCGATTGCAGGGTCGCGAAGCCGCCCGCCGATTTGGACATCTTGCCGCCGCGGTCGATGAGGAAATTATTGTGCATCCACCAGTTCGCGCCGGTCTCCGCGCAGCCGGTATAGGCCTGGTTCTGGGCGATCTCGTTGACATGGTGGATTTCGCGGTGGTCGATCCCGCCGGTGTGGATGTCGAACTGCGCGCCCAGATATTTCATGCTCATCACGGAGCATTCCAGGTGCCAGCCCGGCGCGCCCGGCCCCCAGGGGGACTGCCACTCCATCTGCCGCCGCTCGCCCGGCGCGGAGGCGCGCCAGATCGCGAAATCGGACGGGTTGCGCTTGCCGTCCACCTCGGCGATGCGGCCCACCGTTTCTTCGCCCCGCGCCCCGGCCAGCCGGCCGTAATCGGGCACGCTGCCGCTGTCGAAATAAAGGCCGCTGTCCAGCCGGTAGCAATGCTTGTCGGCGATCTCGCGGGCGAAGGCGATCATGTCCTGCACATGGTCGGTCGCGGTTGACCACAGCGTCGGCGTGCGGATGTTGAGCCGGGCGAGGTCGGCCTTGAAGGCGGCGGTGTAGAAGGCCGCGATCTCCCAGATCGACTTGCCGGCCCTTTCGGCGGCGGCCTCCATCTTGTCGTCGCCCGCATCGGCATCGGACGTCAGGTGGCCGACGTCCGTGATATTGATGACATGGTTGACCGCATAGCCCTTCCAGTTGAGCGTCCGGCGCAGCGTATCGGTGAACACATAGGCGCGCAGATTGCCGAGATGCGCGAAATTATAGACGGTCGGCCCGCAGCTGTAGATGCGCACCATGGCGGGGTCGATCGGCACGAACGGATCGGTGGCCCGGCTGAGGCTGTTGAACAGGGTGAGCGGCGCGCCCGCGGGTGCGTGATGGGTCATGTCCAAACGCCTTGCCGCGCCTTCGCCCAACACGTCAACCGCGCCGGGCGAAGAACGGTCAGTTCCCCTTCGGTTCCGCCCCCTGGCCCAGCCAGAGATCCTCGTTGCCGGAGCCTGTGACCGGCTCGTCGACCACGGGTTCGATGCCGGTCGGCGTGAAATCGACGATCTGGATCAGGGTGGATGGGAAGATCGACCCGCCATTGGGCGCGCCGACATCGTCACGGGGCGTGACGTTCTCGATCACGTCGCGGACCGAATCGATCTCGGGGATGATCTCGGGCACGTCTGGCGCGTCGCAATCCGGGGCCTTGGAGAATCGGCAATCGTTCGCGGTCGATCCGCTGTCCAGCGTCGTGCCGCTGGTGAAGCCGATCTGCTGCAGGAAGGGGATGCCGGTGGTGAAGCCGCCGCTGGAATTGAGCTGGCGGCCGTTGACGACCAGCTGGATGGGCGCGCTGCCGGAACTGCCGATCTCCAGCCCGCCGGTGCCCACCGTCACGCCCCGCCGGTCGTCCCGGCTGGTCGAGTTGACGCCGCTGTTCTGGATGAAGAAGGCGCGGGTCACGGTGGCGCGGATGGTGTTGGCGCTGAAATAGCCGTCGTCGCTGGCCGGGCCGTCATTGGTGCCCAGCCGGGTGTTGATCGCCGCCATCGTGCCGGTGGCAATGTCGGCGCGGGCCGCGCTGGACGCGGCGATGATCCTGTCGCCGGACAGCAGCAGCGTGCCGGACAGCCCGCCATTGGCGTTGCGCAGCGCCACCGACCCGCTTTCCGCCGCCACGCGGATGTCGCCGCCCGCGGTCAGCGCCACGGTGGTGTCCGCGCCCATGCCGCTGAAGACGGCCGCGCCGATCACGTCGATCGCGCCCGGAGTCTGGATGCTGAACCGCCCGGCCGGGCCGAAATTGCCGAAACTCTGCGATCCGGCGGTGAGGGACAGCGTGTCGAGCACGGCGTCGGTCGTGCCGCTGATCGCAAGATCGCCATTGCTGGCGACGCGCTGCAATTCCGCGTTCGACAGGCGATAGCCGGGGGGCGATCCGGTGCCGGCGCCGCCGATGAAGCTGGTGCGGGTGCCGCCGTTGACGAAGGCTACGCGCGTCGTGCGGTCATATTGCCCCACCTGCGCGCTGTCGCCGATCTCGATATCCACCGATTGCAGCGAAATCTGGTTGCCCGCCACGCCGCCCTGCACGAACAGCGTGCCGCCGGAGCGGGCGACGACATTGGTGCGCGCGTCGATAAGGCCGAGGCTAAGGTCCCCGTTGCGGCTTTCTATGCGGATGTCGCCCACGGTCGAGCGGGCCACATCGACGATCAGCGCGTTGGCGGCATTCAGGTCCACCGTCTCGCCAAACGCCTGCGCGCCGTTGGTGGCGACCAGATCGTCGCTGACCACGACATCGCCATCATTGGCGGTCAGCACCACCGTGTCGCCCGCGCTGATCCGGCTGAAGTTGATGTCGCCACCCGCCGTGGCGTCGATCGCCCCGCCCGCGATGAATTGCGCGCCGGTGCCGGTCACATTGCCGCCGGCGGCGATGGACATCGACCCCGTGGTCCTGACGACGCTGCCCGGCCCGGCCAGGAACGCACCGTTCGTAAGCGCGGTCAGGTTCGCCGCGCGCAGCGTGTCGAACGGCGTGCCGCTCGTGGGCTGGTCGCCATGGGTGATGGTGATCGCCTGGTCGCCGGCAAGGCTCACCGGCCCGCCGGCCTGCAGCCCGCCGCTGCCCTGCGCCGCGATAACGATGGGGCCGTTGGTGCTGACGTCGACGAACTGGGTGACGATGACCGGCCCTGCGCTTGACGCGAAGTGGAAGCCGCTGCCGGTATCCGTGCTCGTCCCCCGCGCCCGCGCCGTCAGCGCGTTGAGGCGGATCGACCCGGCCGGGTCCGCGCCGCTGTCGTCAATGGCAATGCGCCCGGATATGCCGGTCGCCGCGCCGTTATTGTCGACGCCCTCCGCCTGCAGCAACGTATTGCCCAGGCGAATGCCGCCCAGCTGGCCGGACGGGCCGTCCTGCGCCTGCAGCGCGGCGACGCCGCCCGCGCCGATCCCGTCCGCGCCCGCCGCCGCCGGCGCGCCGCCGCTGTCCAGCCCGCCATCGCCGCCTTGCCCGAGCTGGCCGTTGGCGATCGCCTCGAAATTGCCGGCGCTGATCACGCCGCCCACGGATGCGACGCGCGCCGTGCCGCCGGTGCCGTCCGCGCCCGCGCCGCCCGCGCCGCCGGTTCCCGTGCCGCCGCTATAGGCGCTGCCGCCCGTGCCGCCGCCGCCGCCAAAGCCCAGCGCAAACAGGCTGTTCAGCCCGCCTTCGCCGCTGATCAGCGTCATCGTGCCCAGGTTGGCGCGCAGCTCCGCCGTGCCGCCCGCGCCCGCGCCGCCATTGCCGCCCGCGCCGCCGCTGGGCGCAAAGCCGCCCGCGCCGCCAATGCCGCCCGTGCCGTTGGCGTTGATCTGGTAGTTCGCAAGCGTCAGCGCGGTCGCGGCGCCCGCGGCCTCGATGCGGGCCGTGCCGCCCGTGGCCGCGCCGCCATTGCCGCCGACGCCGGTGGCGCTGTCGCCGCCCGCCGCGCCGTTGCCTTGCGCAGAGGCGCGTGCGCCGGTCAGGTTGACGACCGCATTCTGCACGGTGAGCGTCGCCGCGCCGCCGCTGCCGTCGCCGCCATTGCCGCCGGTCGGGCCGGTGCCCGCCGTGCCGCCATTGCCGTCCGCTATGGCGGAAAGTCCCGTCGCAACCGTGGCGTTGCCGGTGAACAGCAACTGCGCGCTGCCGCCGGTGCCCGAACCGCCGGATCCGGCGCGCCCCGTCGATGCGGGGTCGAACGATCCATAGCCGGTTTCAAGGTCCGCGCCCTTGCCGCCCGCGCCGATCGCGCTCACCTCGACGATGTTGAACTGGGTATCGGTGCCGGCGATGCGGATCTGCGCGTCGCCGCCCAGTCCGTCGCCGCCATCGCCGCCGATATCGTGCACTTCGGTGTCGAAACTGTAGAAGATGGACGAGCCTTCGCCGCCCTGGCCCAGCGCGGAAACGGTCAACTGGCTGCCGCTGACGATCGCGCCGGGTTCCGACGTGAACAGCGCGATGCCGCCTTCGCCATTGCCGCCCGCGCCGCTATTGCCCTCGAATGCGAAGCCGCCATTGCCGCCGACGCCGCGCGCGTCGACCGTGACGAAACCGGCGTTCAGCGTCGCGGCCTCGCTGGTCGAGCTGACCCGCACGGTGGCGTCGCCGCCAAAGCCGGTGCCGCCCGCCGTCGCCGCGAAATCGCTGTCGCCGAACGCGCCTTCGCCGCCGATGCCGACGGCGCTGACGTCCAGCGATCCGAACGTCGCCGTCCCGCCGGTCTGGTTGAAGGTGACATAGCCGCCTTCGCCGTCGCCAGCCACGCCGCCGGGGGTGGATTGCCCGCCGGTTCCGGTGGCGGACAGGGTATAGGTGATCGCATCCAGCGTGCCGGTGGAAAGGTTGGTGGTCACGGTGCCGCCCAGGCCCAGCCCGCCGGTGCCGGGCTGGCCGCCGCGGAACCCTTCATTGCCGCCGATGGCGCCGCTGGTGTCGGCGGAAAAATTGCCGAAGGTGAGGGCGGTGGTGCCGCTGTTCCCGGCGCGGCCGCTGACCGTTATGGTGCCGCCCTGGCCCGTGGTCGGGTTGGAAACGAAAGACCGGCCACCGGAGCCGGCGGCGGAAAGAAACAGCGATCCCTGCGTGGAAAAGGACAGGCTGCCGCCCGCCGCGTCGAGGGTGATCGCCCCGCCCGTGCCGTTGCCGCCGGTGTCGGCGGAGCCGCCCGTCGCATCCGCGGACATGGTGATGAAGGATGAGAAGGCATCGACGAGACCCCCGCCGCGCGCGGCGAGCAGCAGCGTGCCGCCGGTCGCCGTGCCGCCCAGCGCGTTGCCGCCGCCGCCCCGGGCATCCGCCTCTAAGGTCAGGCCGCCCAGATAGGCCTCGCCGCCATTGGCCAGCAGCGTCGCCGTGCCGCCGACCGCGTCTCCGCCCCGCTCGGCGCCGGTGAACGCAGAGGCGCTGGCGTAGAGATTGGCGTTGTCGCTCTCGTAAACCCCGCCCTGGTTGACGGTGATGGAGACATTGCCCGCATTCGCGTCGCCCGATATCCGGCCGAAGCCGCTGTCGGCGAAGGACCAGAGCGTGGTCGTGGACAGCACGTTCAACGTGGCGTTGTCGAGCGTGACGGTCGCGTTTCCGCCCGTCCCGGTGCCGCCCGTCCCGGCGGCGTCGCCAAATCCGCCGACACCGCTGGCGTCGATCGACAATTCGTTCAGGTCCATCGATCCGCCGGACATCACGATGCGCGCGGTGCCGCCCTGGCCGTCGCCGCCGGACGCACCGGCCTGGTTGTCGTCCGGGTCGCTGCCCGATCCGGCCGAACCCTGCGTGCCGATGCTGACGAAGGAAGCGGTCAGGTCGCCGCCGGTCATGACGATCTCGGCCAGCGTGCCGCGCGCGTTTCCGCCCACCAGCGTGGGGCCGAAATTGCCGTTGTCGCTGATCGTGCTGCCGGATGCGTCCAGCGTCAGGTCGTTGAGCTGGACGGTGGAGTTCGGGCCTATCGTCAGCCGCGCCGTGCCGCCGGTGCCGTCGCCGCTGCGCCCAAGGCCGAAGCCGCCGATGCCGGGGGCGGTGATCCGCGTGCTGCCCGCAACCCGCAAGGTGCCCTGGTCGATGTTGACCACCGCCGTGCCGCCGGTGCCGTTGCCGCCCGTGCCGCCCGGCGTGAAGTTGATCGCGCCGAAGCCGCTGGCGTCGACGGTCAGGTTGCCGCCGATGTTGATGTCCGCCGGCTGCGCGCCATAGCCGCCTTCATAGCTGGTCTGCAGCGTCACGATTCCGCCCTGGCCGCCGCGCCCGGCGGTGAGGTTCAGGTCGTTGTCGACAATCAGCCGCTGCGCGAAACCGGGCACGGTCACGGTGGTGCTGACATCGCCGTGGAGCGCCGCGTCGCTGGTGAACCGCAGGTCCAGCCCGTCCTCTATGGTCACGGCCATCGCATTGGCGGCGCGCGCCACCACGTCGCTGCGGAACCCGCTGCTGGATGCGTTGCGCGCCGTAAGGGTGATGTTCGCCGCGCCGTTATTGGCGGCGGCGGGATCGGTGTCGATGAAACCGCCGGTCACATTATAACCGGCGGCGAGCACGATGGTGCCGTTGTCGAAAAATGCGTTGGACGCGGGCGTGTAGCCGACCGCGCCGGAAACCAGGATCGACACCGCGTCGTTCTTCGCGATGGTCGTCATGTAGATGCCGGATGTGCCGGCCGGGCCGGTGGTGACGCCGCTATGGTCGATGGCGGTGCCGGTGGTGCCGGTGGAAATGGCGATGTCGAACAGGCCACCGTTGATGCGGATGGTGGCCGCCTCCGCGCCGACATAGGCGATCGACCCGTCGACATTCACCGTGCCCGACTGGACGATGCGCGGCGCGACGAGGGCCACATAGCTGCCCGGGCTGGTCGCGGTGATGCGCGCGCCGAAATTCAGGTTCACCGCCGCGTCGCTGTTCAGCGCCTGGCCGAAGCGGATTTCCCCGCCCGGCCCGAACAGGCCGCCGCTGGTGTCGATCGGGCTGGTGGTGAGCACCAGGCTGCCGACATCGAACAGCGCCGACGATCCGGCGATGATGCCGCCGGGGCTATAGAACCACACGCTGCCGCCGCGTGATCCGTCCACCCGGCTTTCCACCGTGCCGTCGAAGCGGATGGCGCGGGTGGTGTCGGTCGGCACGATGCGGTTGAGCACGACGAAATCGGACACGCCCGATCCGTTGACGAAGGTGCCCGTGCTGCCTTCGGGCAGGAAGGTGATCGGCCCCGGTCCGGTGTCGATGGGGGTCCAGTCGATCACCGCTTCCGGCGCGAACACGGTGATCAGGTCCTGGCTGCCCGTCTGCTCGATGGAGGCGTTGAGCGACGTGCCGGTGCCCTGGAAGGACCGGGTGGGGTCGATCTGCGCGGCGGCGGGCGCGGCCTGGCCCAGCGCGACCAGCGCGATGGCCATGGCCCCGCCGGTCAACAGCGCGGCGCGGCGGTTCGGCGTTCCGGCGGACATGTCTGTTTCCTTCACACGATACGCGGTCATCAGCGGTTCCACGGCAGCAATTTGGCGGTGAGCGAGACGAGCAGGCGCATGTCGCCCCGCTTCGCCTGCAACGCGGTGCGGTTGAGCGGCGCGGCCAGCGTCACGTCCAGCCGGGCGCGGTCGCCATAGGCGGCGTGGATGCCGCCGCCCGCCGAATAGAGATGCTCCGCGCCGCGCCCGGCAAAGGCGCTGTCCTCGTTCCACGCCAGCCCCAGGTCGAAAAAGCCGAACGGCTGGATGGCAAAGCCCTCGCGCGATTTGGGCACGATCGATCCGACGCGGATCTCGCTCTGGAAACCAAGGCCGCTGTCGCCGGTCAGCGCGCCGGGGTCGAAACCCCGGCCGGTGGTGTAGTTTCCGGCGGAAAACTCCTCATAGCTGAGCAGCGGGTTCGGCGCATATTGGGCGCGGGGGGACAGTATGAAGGCCAGCGTCGGCATCGGGCGATATTCCACCGCAGCGCTGGCGCGGGCGACGAAGGCGGTCGCATCCCCCTCGGCGCGGCTCAGCGATGGGCTGGGCGGGGCGCAGTTGGCAAAGGCGGCGCCGCAATCGCGCGCGCCGAAAATGTCGAGGCCCTGGCGCAGTTCCACCATGCCGCCCGCCCGCCAGCGCGGCTCGACGATGGAATAGCCGCGCGTGCTGGCGATGCTGCGCGCGTCGATCGAATCATAGGCCAGCCGGGCATAGATCACGCGCAGCCGGTCGCGGGTCAGCGGCGTGCCGGCAAAGCGCACCTCCTGGTTGACCATGTCGAACCCGACCGATCCGAACAGGTTCTTCGCCTGGCTGCGCAGCAGCGGGTAGCTGGCGTCCAGCGTCGCCACCAGCGTCTCGGAACGCAGGTTGAATGCGGCGATGTCCGGCTTGGTCCCGGCATAGGTGAAATCGCCGCCGATGGTCAGCCCTTCCTTGCCGACGCGAAAGGCGTGGCCAGCCTGCACCACCTGCTGTTCCCGGAAATCGGCGGTGGTGAACACGCCCAGCGTGGTGCGGTCGCCCATGCCGGTCAGGCCGTTGAACTGGACGCGCGCCAGCCCGCCGAAACGGCCGGTCTCGCGGGATCCGAAATTCTGCAGGTTGATGTCCATCTCCACCGGCGTGTGGACGACGCTGACCTCGCCGATCACCTCGCCCGGCGCGCCGCCGGCGGGGCGCAGCGTCAGGCGGACGTCAAGGCCCGGCAGGTCGCGGGCGAGCAGCAGGTAACGCTCGGCATCGCGGATGTTGAACACGCTCTGGTTGCGGATCTTGTCGAGATAGCCGGCGACCACCCGTTCGGACCGCCCGGCATTGCCGCGCACCTGGATGGCGACCAGCCGGGCCATCAGCACGTCGAAGGTGACGACCCCGCCCTCGATGCGCTGGGGCGGTACCTGCACCGCGGCCAGATAGCCCTGGCCGCGCAGGATGGTGGCGGCGCGGTCGCGTATCTCGCACACGCTGGCGATGGAAAGGGTCTGGCCGATCTGCCCGGCATAGGCTTCGCGCAACAGGTCGGGCGAAAGGCCCTGCAGGCCGTTGAACTGCACCTGGTTGAGCGTGAAGCTGATCCCGGCGAATTGCGGGTCGGCAAGCGGGCAGGGCGCGCGCTCAAGCTCGCCGCTCACCGTCAGCGCCGGGGCGCGGTCGCGTTCCGAAGGGGCGGGGGCGGCGCGCTCCAGCTCCTCGCGGGTCGGCGGCGTCGCGCCGGCGGGCGGCACGGTCTGCGCCGCGGCCAGTGTCGGCCAGGCGACGGCCACCAGCAGGGGAGAAAGAGTCAGTCTGCGGATACGCCCAACGGTCATTCATTCCCCCCTTGGCCGTGCCCCGTCTGCCCGATCCGCCCAAGTGCCCAGCAGCCGGACGGTGCGGCCCCCTTCATGAAAAAAGGATGGGCCGGCCCTGTACGCAATCCGCCGCCGGATGGCGGCTGTGAACCGGCAGTCGGGCCATTGGCTCTCGACCGCGCGCCGCGGCGACCTGCGGGCGCCGGATCGCCCCGTGGCTGACCCGTCCTGCAACGGGCTATCAGCCGACCGGCGGAATTTCAACCATTCAAAGGGTTTTTAACCCCAAATCGGCTCAGCCGTCCGTGCCGCTGTCCGGCACCGCCACCGTTTCGATCAGCAGGTCGAGCTGGGTGTTGCAGCCACGCTGGATCAGCGCGGTCGCCGTGCCCTCAATGCCCTGCGGGTTGGGGCCGAGCAGCGCGACCTTGATCTTCACCGGCGAGAGCGAAAGGCCGGAGATGCTGTACTCCGCCCCGTCCGTCACCGGCAGCAATGCGGCGGGCCAGGACACGACGTTGACATTGCGCTCCAGCCGCACCGGCGCGGAGCGGCCGTTGGCGGCGGTCAACGTGGCGGTGGCGTCGGCGGAGGCGTCGGCGCGCCACAGGCGGACATTGGCGGGGTCCGCCACGCACACCGTGGCGCTCTGGCTCAGGTCGACGAACCACAAATTGGGGTTGCGGGTGGAAACCGTGGCGGGGGCCGTGCCCCGCACCGCCCCGCCGCGCCGTTCCGCCGTGCTCTGGGTTGAAAGGATGCGCCTTGCCGTCGCCGTCGCACCGCTGGCGACGCTGGCGGAGGCGGTGTCGAACGTGCCCGGCCCCTTCACGGTGCGGGTGCCGCGCCCGTCGAGGATGACGATCTGGTCGCCCGCCCTCAGCGTGATGCGCGCATTGTCGGCCAGCGCTTTGCCGGGCGGATAGCTTTTTGCGGAAGGCCCGCTGGAACGGACGACGATGCTGCCGGCCAGTGCGGTGCCGGCGAAACCCGCGAAGAGGGCGAGGGCGAGTCCGCTTTTCAGCAGACGATGGTTATCCCAAGACAAAGCTACCTCCCGGTTCAATATTGCTCAAACGATACAGCAGATTCTCTACACCTGCATCCTCGACCTTGCTGTGCGCTGAATCACGCCAGGCCGAAACCGCGTTCCTGTCGCCCGCGTTGAAGCGTTCCAGCAGGGCCGCGGTGCGCGCGCGCTCCTCCGGCGGCAAGTCCGGGCGCGGCTCGAATATCTCGACCGGGCGGGCGCGGCCGCGCAGCACCACCCGGCCCATCGGGCGGAACCAGTCCAGCCCGCTGCGCTCCACCGCCTCGCGGCTGGCGATCACGCTGGTCTTCAGCTCCTTGTTGGCCGATTCCAGCCGCGCGGCGGTGTTCATGCTGTCGCCGAGCGCGGTATATTGGATGCGGCCCTCGCCGCCGAAATTGCCGACGATCGCCTCGCCGAAGTGAAAGCCCACCCGCGTCCGGCCGATCGGCGGCACGCCCTCCGGCACGGAAGCGCGGAACGCCTCGCCCGCCTGATGCATGGCAAGGGCGGCGCGGGCGGCGCGCTCGCCGTCGTCGGGGCGGGATATCGGCGCGCCCCAGAAGGCGACGACCGCATCGCCGACGAACTTGTCGATCGTCCCGCCATGGCTCAGCACCACCGCGCTCAACATGTCGAGATAGCGGTTGAGCAGCAGCGCCACCATTTCCGGCTGGATCGCGTGGCTCAGCTTGGTGAACCCTTCCAGGTCGGTGAAGACGACGAAAATCTCGCGCTTCTCGCCGTGCAGGGCCAGCCGGTCCGGGTCGCGCATGATCTCGCTGGCAATGTCGCGGGGCAGATATTTGCCGAGCGCGGACTGGGCGAAGCGCCGTTGTTCCGATCCGATGGCGCGCGCCGTCGCGCCCGCCGCTGAAAAGGAGACGATCCACGCAATCCCCCAGCCGAAGGCGGGCAGGTTCTGCGTGTCCACGCCGTGCCATTGCAGGTAAAATGGCAGCGCGCCGAACAGCACCAGCTGGCCCAGCATCAGCAGCGCCATCTTCCACGGGCGCGGTTCGCCCAGGCTGGAAAGCGCGCCCGCCAGCACCACCAGCACCGCCAGGCCCCATGTCTCCCAGGGCGGGATCGCGCGGTATTTCGCCTTGTCGAGCAGCTGGGCCAGCATGTGGGCGTGCACTTCCAGCCCGATGGTGGTCTCGCCGGTCACCCGCTTCATCGGCGTCTCGAACTGGTCGATGTCCAGCAGGTCGCCGCCGATCAGCACATAGCGCCCCTCGATCTGCGATCGCATGATCTCCGCCGTCGCCGGGTCGGCAAGCAGGTCGATGGGCAGCGAGGCGAAGACCGGCCGGTCCTCCGCCAGCGGCAGGCGAAAGCGGATGCCGTTGCGATAATCCGCAAAGCCGTCCTTCTCCCCGGTCAGCGCGCGCGCCATGAACGGCGGCAGGGTCTTTGGCTGCGGCGGCCAGCTGCGCACCACCCGGTCGGAATCGGTTTCCAGCAGGATGCTGGTCGGCTTGACCACGCTGGTCTCTATCTGCCGCTGGAAATCGGCCAGGAATTCCTGCTGCCACAGCTTGATGAAGCGGGCGTTGGTGTCGCTGGATGCATATGCGAGGTAAGTCGGCGTCTTCATGGCGCGAAACGCGTCGATCAGCGCCTGGTCCTCGGGCTGCGGCTGGTCGATGATCACGTCGATGCCGATCGCCTTGGCGCCCATCCGGTCGATATTGGTCAGCGCCTGGGCAAGGATGGTGCGATCCAGCGGCGACCGCTTCTTGGTCTTTTCCAGCGTCTCGTCGGTATAGACGACCATCACGATGCGGTCGTCCTGGTCGACATGCGGCGTCGTCAGCATCAGCCGGATGTCGTACAGCGCCCGCTCAGCGTCCTGAACCAGCGGCAGGTGCCAGCTGAACCGCGCGATGAACAACGCCAGCAGCACGAAAATCCCGGCCAGCACCAGCCGGACGATCCCCGCCTGGACGGCGATCCGCGCGATCCGTTTTCCCAGCGAAGGTTCCCGCGGGCGGTCTTCCGATGGCGTCTCGCTCATCCGCCCGTGGTCAACGCGCGGCGACCAGCGGCTGGGCGCCGTCGCCGATGATGGCGAAGCCGGACCAGTAAAATGGGTGCGATGTGGCCGGATCGTCCATCAGGCGCACTTCGGCCGCGCGCAACGCTTCTCCGACCGATGTTCCCGCCGGGGCCTCGAACAGGCCGGTGATCAGCCGCTCCGTGGCCGAGAAATCGTCCGGCGCGGGCCAGTGGCTGGCCAGCACGGCGCGGCCCCCCGCGCCGATGAAGGCGCGGACCAGCCCGTCCAGCGCGGTGCCGCCGCCGCTGGTGACGCCCGCTTCGCGCGTCGCGGCGACAGTGGCCTTGCCGGCGGTGTCGCAGGCGGAGAGGATGACCAGATCGGCATCGATCTTCAGGTCGTAAATCTCCGCGAAACTCAACAGCCCGTCCGATGCTTCGCCGCCGAATGAGGTGAGCAGGGCCGGGCGCGCCGGGCATTCGGGCCGGGGCGCGGTGACCAGCCCGTGGGTGGCGAAATGGAGGATGCGGTAATCGGTCAGGTCGGTGCGTTCGATGATCGCCTGATCGGTGAAGGCCCGGCCGGTGACCACGTCCGACGCGCTGCCGCCGGTCAGGATCTGCGCGCGGCGCAGCTCCGATGCGGAAATCGGCTTGTTCCATTCGCCCAGCGGCCAGTCGCACCCCGCGCCCGCGCCGCTGACGGAGCGGGTGGTGGCGACGGAAACCTGATCGAACACCGGCGCATTCTGCCCGAAACCCAAATATTGCCGGGTGGCGGCGGAACGCGGCGCGGCGCGGGCGTCACGGAATGCGCGGGCGGATACGGCGGTGCTGACCGTGGTTTCGCGGCCCAGCCATTTCACCCCGGTAAAGTCGAATGCGTCGGCCTTCGGCGCGGCCATCCGCTCGGCATAGCGGTCGACGCCCGCCTGGTCGGCGACCAGCAGGTTGATCGGCAGGCGCAGCAGCGCGCCGTCCGGCTCGAACACCAGATGCCTGGCGCGCGACACGCGGTCGGCGACGGGTCCGGTCAGCGCCACGTAGAGCGACCGCGCCAAAGCGAGGTCGAACGGGTAGGTGACATATTGGCCGTTATCGACGGTGGAGATGGTCGCCCGCAGATCGTCTATCATCCCGTCGAGCGCCTTGGCGGTGACGGGCAGGCGATAGGCGGTCGCCTCGGCGGGCGATGCGTAGAGCGCATAGACGGCGTCGCCGACCACGGCGAGCTTCAGATAGGCTTCGTCGGCGCGCAGCGCGGCGCGCAATTCGCTGAGCGCGATCCCGTCCGTCGACAGCGCGCGGAACTGCGCGAATTCGGACAGCCTGGCCTGGGTGATCGCCTGTTCGCGCTCCAGCGAATCCAGATCGGCCTGGCGCGCGGCGATCCGCTGCACGGCGATGCTGCCGTCATCCTCGGCGGCGCGCAGATTGGCGATATCGATCCGCGCGCGCTCGATATCGCGGGTCAGCGCGGTCGCCTGGCGGAACAGCGTGGCCGCCTCGCCGGTGCCTTCGCTCAGCTCGCGCGCCAGCTGGGTCTGGGTATCGGCCACGCCGGGGCGGATCAGCGTCTGGCTGGCAAGGAAGAAATCGTCGATCAGCGCGGGGCGGGACGGTATTTCCGCCGCCAGCATGGCGAAATAGGGGGCGAGCAGGTTGCTCAGCCCGGCGGTGGACGCGCGGTTGCGGGTCAGGTTTTCCACCACCTCGCGGAACATGCCCATCGCCTGGTCCGTCCGCCCGCGCCGGGCGAGGAAGCCGGCAAGGCGGGCCTTGGCGGAATTGAGCACGGTGGTTTCCGGGTAGCGCGTTTCGAGCAGCGCGACCGATTCCGCCAGCCGGGCCTGCGCCCCGCCGAAATCGCCTTCCGCCTCCTGCGCGGCGGCGATTTCCGACAGGATCTGCGCGCGCAGGCGGATGATCGAGATCACCCGGCCGTCGCGGATGGACACCGCGTCCTTCAGCGCCTTTTCCAGCGCCGCCCGTGCCTCGCCCGGCTGCCCTTTCAGGCGCAGCGCGGTGCCGCGCAGCTGAAGCGCCTGCGCGTCGAGGATGACGGCGCGTTCTTCCGGGCTGAGCGATCCCTGTTCGGTGCCGCCCAGCCGCTGGGCGTTGGGCAGGCCGCTGTTGATCTCGGCGGCGATCTGCCGGTCGATCTCGATGGCGCCGCCGATCACCGCCTGGCTTTCGGCAAGGGCGACGACGGGGCGGTCGAGCACCGCCAGCGCCGCGTCGTTCCGGCCCTGGTTGAGCAGGTGGATGGCGGCGAAGTTGCGGCGCAGGCGCACCTGCACCCTGTCCACCGTCGGGATCTTCTCGGCCTCGCCGAACAGCGCGTCGGCCTCCGCGAATTCTCCCAGATTGGATTTCTGGAGCGCTTGGTTGATCAGATATTCGCCGGCCCGGTCGGTCGACATGTCGGCGTCGCGGTCGCGCAGCGTGCCGAAAAACTCGGCCGCCTCGGCATAATCGCCGCTGTTGTTGCGCCGATAGCCCTCGGCCAGCGCCTTGTCCGGGTCAAGCGCGCCTGCCTGGACGCGGGCAAAGGCGGCCGGATCGGAAATGGATGTGGTGGCGACCGATACCTGACCGTCGACAAAGCGATCCGCGACGATGGTGCGCAGGCCGAGCAGCAGCGCGCTGTCATATCCGGACAGCCCCTCCGCCACCCAGGTGGTGCGCCCGTCATCATGCCGGTAGACGCTATATCCGACATTGGCCTCCGCCAGCGTGCAGCGGCTGATGCCGACCTGGTCCAGCCCCTCCACCGTGGTGCGGCCCTCCGCCTCGCAGCGCGCCTCGCGGCTGCGCGCCTCGGCCAGCCGCTGGGCCGGGTTGGCGCCGCTGCCGTTGCGCAGCGCATAGAGCTTGCCGATCGGGCGGGCGGCGTCGCGGCAGACGATGGCCCAGCTGCGGTCGAACATGCCGGTCAGGGCGGCGTCATGGCCCTGGCTCTGCACCTGGCACAGCACGCCGCCGCCGGAACCGAGGCGGAAGCTGTCGAGCAGGCTGGGCGGCGCGTTCTGCGCCAGCGCCGGCGCCGCCACCATGGCGGACGCGGCCAGTAAACCTTGTACGAAAAAGCCAGCGCGCACGAATCCCTCCACTCCGGTCCGGCGGCGCGCCCCTGCGCTCGGCCATCCCGGAAAACTGCTTGCTGCGACCGTTCGATTGCCTCGAATCGCGGGGAGAATACAGCAGAGCCGGGCAAAGTCGAACCCGCCGGGCAGATGTTAACGTCGTTCCGTCGCACGGAAATTGAACGGCCGCCGCCGCCCGCCGCCGATCACCCCGCCATGGACCATGCGATCGCCGCCTCCGCGTGCAGCGCGGTGGTGTCGAACAGCGGCACGGGGCTGTCCTCCCGCCGCACCAGCAGCATGATCTCCGTGCACCCCAGGATCACCCCCTCGGCGCCCGCGTCGACCAGCCGGCCGATCACCTCCCGATAGGCATCCCGCGACGCGGGCAGCACCTTCCCGGCAACCAGCTCGTCATAGATGATCTGGTGCACCGTGGCGCGGTCCGCCTCGTTCGGCACCAGCACGTCAAGGCCATGCCGCTCCGCCAGCCGCCCCTTGTAGAAATCATGCTCCATGGTGAAGGCGGTGCCGAGCAACCCCACCGTGCCGATGCCGCCCGCCTTGATCCGCTCCGCGGTGGGATCCGCGATATGGATCAGGGGAATGCCGACAGCCGCCTGCACGGCGGGCGCCATGCGGTGCATGGTGTTGGTGCAGATCAGCAGCCCGTCCGCCCCCGCCGCCTCCAGCCGCCGGGCGGCGTCCACCATGCGCGCGGTCAGCCCGTCCCAGTCGCCCCGGTGCTGCAACGCCTCGATCTCGGAAAAATCGAACGACCAGAGCAGGCAACGCGCCGACGCCGTCGGGCCAAGCTGGTCGCGAACGCCCTGATTGATGATGCGATAATATTCGGCCGAGCTTTCCCAGCTCATCCCGCCGATCAGCCCGATCATCCGCATGGCGCTTCCCCCGGCCTCCGAAATGCGAAATCCGGTGAACGCCGCCACCGCCAGCGACGGTTTCAGGCGGAATTCTGGAGGCCCGAGCCGGAATCGAACCGGCGTGCAAGGATTTGCAGTCCTCTGCGTAACCACTCCGCCATCGGGCCGGAGGCGTGGCATCTGGGCAAGCGGGGCCGTCCTGTCAACCGCGAAGCGTCGCGGCCGGGCATTTCCATGAAGATGGCGACGCTTTCGACGAACCGCGCTTGGCGTTCAATCGCAGTATCGGTAGAAGCCAGCCGGACCAGCGACAAGTGTGTTGCGATAATAAGACAGTTGTGCAACGAGGGCTTCATTGTGACCGAGCAGAATTTTGAAACGATGCGGCGGGCCATGGTGGCCAATCAGCTGCGGACCACGGCGGTGAACGACCAGCGCGTGGTGGCCGCGATGACGGCGGTGGAACGCGAGCGTTTCGTGCCGGCTGATCGCGCCGCGCTGGCCTATCTCGACGCCGCTCTGCCGCTGGGCGAGGGGCGGGCGCTGAACCTGCCGATGGCGACCGGGCGGCTGCTCACCGAAGCGTCGGTGAGGCAGGATGACCGCGTGCTGCTGATCGGCGCGGCAACCGGCTATGCGGCCGCGCTGCTGGCCCGGCTGGCGAAATCGGTGGTGGCGCTGGAAAGCGACTCCGCATTGGCCGCGCAGGCGCGCGCCAACCTGGCCGATGCCGCCAATGTCGAGGTGGTCGAAGGGCCGCTGGCCGCCGGCTGGCCGTCCGCGGCTCCGTTCGACCTGATCGTGGTGGACGGCGCGGTCGAGGCGGTTCCGCAGGCGCTGATCGACCAGCTGGTCGATGGCGGCCGCATCGCCTGCGGCATTGCCGCCGGGTCGGTGCTGCGTCTCGCCATTGGCCGAAAGGGTGGGGCCGGTTTCGGCCTTTCGGCGTTCGCGGACGCGGATATCATCGCGCTGCCCGGATTTGAACAACCGAAACCCTTCCGTTTTTGAAAGAGCCCGGCATGAGACTCACGCACATCCTCGGCATCGGCGCATCGCTGGCGGTGCTGGCGCTGGCCACGCCCGCGTCGGCGGAAACGCTGCGCGACGCGCTCGGCAAGGCTTACGCCCACAACCCGACATTGACCGGCGCGCGCGCCGCCCAGCGCGCCAATGACGAGAATGTGCCGCTGGCCCGCGCCGATGCGCTGCCCAATCTGGGGGCAAGCGCCGATTATACCGAGAATGTGAAGCGGTCCTCCACCAGCTTCACCTCGCCCTTCCGCTCCGCCAGCGCGGACCTGACCTTGCGGGTGCCCATTTATCAGGGCGGGGCGGTGGCCAACGGCATCCGCGCCGCCGATACCCGGGTGGCGGCGGGGGTGGAGACGCTGCGGGCGACGGAGGCGAGCGTGTTCAGCGCGGTGGTGGCGGCCTATATGGACGTCATCCGGGACGAAGCCATCGTCAAGCTCAACCGCGAGAACGCCAATGTGCTGGGCGTCAACCTCCAGGCGACCAACGATCGCTTCGAGGTGGGTGATCTGACCCGCACGGATATCGCCCAGTCGCAGGCGCGGCTTGCGCTGGCGCAGAGCGACCTGCAGACCGCCGAGGCCAATCTGATCTCCAGCCGGGAACGCTATATCCATCTGGTCGGCGAACCGCCGGTGAATCTTGAGCCGCCGCCGGCGCTGCCCAACCTGCCGGCCAGCCCGGACGAGGCGGTGGGCATCGCCGTCGCCAACAATCCGGATCTCAAGGCCGCTGAAAAGCAGCGCGAGGCCGCGCGCTACGACATTCGCGTGGCGGAGGCTTCCCGCCTGCCGCGCCTCTCCGCCGTGGCGCAGGGCGGCTACACCAATTTCCTCGGCTCGCTCGGCACCTCGCAGACGGATCAGGTGAGCACGCAGGCGATCGTGGGCCTGCAGGGCACCATCCCGCTGTTCCAGGGCGGACGCCCCGGCGCGCAGGTCCGCCAGGCGCAGGCGCGGTCGAGCCAGACGATCGAACAGAGCATCGCGGTGGAGCGTGAGGTGGTCGCCCAGACGCGCGCGTCCTACGCAAGCTGGAAGTCGTCGCTGCAGGTGATCGAATCCTCCAATGCCGCGGTCAGCGCCAACACGCTGTCGCTGGAAGGGGTGCGGGCGGAAAACAGCGTCGGCAACCGCACGATCCTGGACATATTGAATGCGGAGCAGGAATTGCTGATCGCGCAGGTCCAGCTCGTGTCCGCGCAGCGCAACGCCTACGTCGCGGGCTTCTCGCTGCTGGCCGCGATGGGCAAGGCAGAGGCCGCCGATCTGGGGCTGGACGGCGGCACGCTTTACGATCCCACCATCAATTACAACCGCGTGAAAGGGCGCATCTGGGACTTCGACAAGGATCCCGCGCCGCTGCCCGTCGCCACGCGCACCGTTGACACACCCGCACAAAATCCGGAAACAACGCAAACGTCCAAGTAGAACAGGGTTAATGCTGAGATGGCGCAGATCAGTCACGAGCCCTCTATGGAGGAGATATTATCCTCCATTAAAAGGATAATCGCCGAGGACGTCGACACGCCGACGCTGCGTTCCCGCCGGTCCGGCCCGCGCCCCGTGCCTGTCCAGCCGGTCGAAGATCTTGCCGATTCGCACGACATGACTGTCGGCGACGATGAGGACGAGAACGAAATTCTTGAACTGACGGATGCCGTGGAGCCCGCGCCCGCCGAGACCCCCGTTGAGGAGCCTGCCATGGAAGCGCCCGTTCCGGCGAAATCGCCCGCCCAGATTCGCGCTGTGCCGAAGGCGAGCGAGGAACTGGTTTCCGCCACCGCCGCCAATGCCAGCCGCGATGCGCTGGCCTCGCTGTCGCGCATGATGGTGAAGCCCGAGGATGCGGCGGCGGAAAACACGCTGGAAGGGCTGGTGCGCGAAATGCTCCGCCCGATGCTGAAGGAATGGCTGGACGCCCGGCTGCCGGAAATGGTGGAAGCCATGGTCGCCAAGGAAATCGCGCGCATTTCGGGCCAGTCGCTCTAGGGCGCATCGCAAGAATCCGCCACGGGGGTTGGCCCGCGGCGCTTCCCTCGTCTAAGGCTCGGCGCCTATGACCGAGCTTGCCAAGACATTCGATCCCGCCGCCATCGAGGCGCGCTGGTATGCCCATTGGGAACAGAGCGGCGCGTTTCGCCCGTCCCGCCCCGGCGCGGAACCGTTCACCATCGTCAACCCGCCGCCCAATGTGACGGGATCGCTGCATATCGGCCATGCGCTGGATAATACGCTGCAGGACATCGTGATCCGCTATGAGCGGCTGCGCGGCAAGGATGCGCTGTGGGTGGTCGGCACCGACCATGCGGGCATCGCCACCCAGATGGTGGTCGAGCGGCAGATGAACGCGCGCGGCGAGAAGCGCACCGATTTCACCCGCGATCAGTTCATCGACAAGGTGTGGGACTGGAAGGCGGAGAGCGGCGGCACCATCACCGGCCAGCTTCGCCGGCTGGGCTGCTCGATGGACTGGAGCCGCGAACAATTCACCATGGACCCGCATTTCACCCGCGCGGTCGTCAAGGTGTTCGTCGATCTCTACAACCAGAAGCTGCTTTATCGCGACAAGCGGCTGGTCAACTGGGATCCCGGCCTGCGCACCGCGATCAGCGACCTTGAGGTCGAGACGCGCGAAATGCAGGGCGGCTTCTGGCATTTCCGCTATCCGCTGGCGGACGGCGTGACGCTGGACGACGGGCGCGACCATATCGTCGTCGCCACCACCCGGCCGGAAACCATGCTGGCCGACATGGCGGTGGCGGTGAACCCGGACGACGCGCGCTATGCCGGCGTGATCGGCAGGGAGATATTGCAGCCGATCACCGGGCGCCGGTTCAGGGTGGTGGCGGACGACCATGCCGATCCCGCACTGGGTTCGGGCGCGGTCAAGATCACGCCGGGGCATGATTTCAACGATTTCGAGGTGGGCAGGCGCGCCGGCATCCGCGCCGGCGACATGCTCAACATGCTCGATGTCGATGCAAGGGTCGTCCAGACGGCGGACGGGCTGGTCCCGGCCGAATTTCTGGGCCTCGACCGTTTCGAGGCGCGCAGGCTCGTCGTCCAGCGGATGAAGGAACAGGGTTTCCTGATCCCCCATGTCGGCAAGGACAAGGACGGCAATCCGGTCGAACATGATGCGGAGCCGCGCACCATCCAGACGCCTTATGGCGACCGCTCCGGCGTGGTCATCGAACCGTGGCTGACCGACCAATGGTATGTCGACGCCGCCACGCTGGCGCAGCCCGCGATGGAGGCGGTGCGCTCCGGCGCGATCGAGATCGTGCCGAAAACGTGGGAAAAGACCTATTTCAACTGGATGGAGAACATCCAGCCCTGGTGCGTCTCCCGCCAGCTCTGGTGGGGCCACAGGATCCCGGCTTGGTATGATGAAGACGGCAACGTCTTCGTCGCCGAAAGCGAGCAGGAGGCCCAGTCGCTGGCCGGGAACCGCAAGCTGCGGCGCGACGAGGATGTGCTCGACACATGGTTCTCCTCCGCGCTCTGGCCGTTCGCGACGCTGGGCTGGCCGGACGACCCTGCCACCGCGCCGCTGCTCGCCAAACATTATCCCAATGATCTGCTGATCTCCGGCTTCGACATCCTGTTCTTCTGGGATGCGCGCATGGCAATGCAGGGCATGCATTTCATGCAGGATGTACCGTGGAAGCGGCTTTACCTGCACGGGCTGGTGCGCGCGGCGGACGGGCAGAAAATGTCCAAGTCCAAGGGCAATGTCGTCGATCCGCTCGGCCTGATCGACAGCTATGGCGCGGATGCGCTGCGCTTCTTCATGGCGGCGATGGAAAGCCAGGGCCGCGACGTGAAGATGGATGAAAAGCGGGTCGAGGGGTATCGCAACTTCGCGACCAAGCTGTGGAATGCGGTGCGTTTCGCGCAGGCCAACGGCATCGGCGCCAGCGACGGCATCGCCGCGCCCGCCGCCGCCCATGCGGTCAACAAATGGATCGTCGGCGAAGTCGCGGCGACGCTGGCCGAACTGGACAAGGCGATGGCGGACCTGCGCTTCGACGCCGCGGCCAACGCCATCTACCATTTCGTCTGGGATCGCTTCTGCGACTGGTATCTGGAACTCATCAAGGGCCAGATCGACGCGGAGACAAAGGCGGTCGCGGGCTGGGTGATCGACCAGATACTGGTCATGCTCCACCCGTTCATGCCGTTCATCACCGAGGAACTGTGGCACGCGCAGGGCAAACGGCCCTACGATCTCATCCTCGCCAAATGGCCGGAACCGGCGGCGGCGGTGGACGCGGCGGCAAGCGCGGAGATCGACTGGCTGATCCGGCTGGTCGGGGAAGTGCGGGCCGCGCGTTCGGAACTGAACGTGCCGCCGGGCGCAAAACTGGCCGCCCATGTGCGCGATGCCGATGCCGATACGCTGGCCCGGCTGGACCGGCAGGCGGCGGCGATCGGCCGGCTGGCGCGCCTCTCCGTCGTCAGCGGCGATGCGGCGCCGGAAGGGGGCGCGGCGCAGCTGGTGGTGGACGAGGCGACCTTCATCCTGCCGCTCGAAGGCGTGATCGATCTGGATGCGGAGCGCGGGCGGCTGGCCAAGGCGCGCGATGCTGCGGCCAAGGAGCGGGATTCGCTGGCGGGGCGGCTCAACAACCCCGCCTTTGTCGACAAGGCAAAGCCGGAGGCGGTCGCCAAGGCGCGGGACGACCACGCCCAGAAGGCGGCGGAGGCGGACCGGCTGGCGGCGGCGCTGGCGCGGCTGGGCTGACGGGTCAGCGCGGCGCGGCGACGTCGATCACGCCCCGCGCGATGCTGGCCGTCACCGGCGTGCGGGCAAGCACCTCTCCGTCGATGGAGATGGGCAGCGGCGGCTCCGTGGCGACCCTCAGCACGCGGGCGCGGAAATCGCGCGTGGTGCGGCGGCGTGAACGCAGCTTCAGCGCGCTGGCGATCCAGCTCCACAGCAGCCGGTGGCGGCTATCGCCCACCACGGCCTGAACCACGATCTCGCCGCTTTCCACATCCGCCTTTTCCACCAGCTCCGTCCCGCCCTGATAGGGACCGTTGGCGATCCGCACCTCAACGGCGTCGATGGTCACGGCCGCATCGCCTTCCCCCACCGTCAGCCGGAACGGCCGGAATCGGGTAAGCTGATACGCCGCCCAGGCAAGATAACCGACCCGCCCCAGCACCCGCTTCAATCCGTTCGGCACGGTCTGGGCGATCAACGGAGACAGGCCGATGGCGGCGCAATTGGCGAAATAATCATGGTCGATCATGCCAAGATCGATCCGCCTGCGCTGCCCCCCGGCAATCACGCCGACGGCGCCCTCCAGGTCGAGCGGAATGCCCAGCGAGCGCGCGAAGCTGTTGGCGGTGCCCAGCGGCAGCAGCGCGAACACCGCGTCATAGCCGACGAAATCGTCCACCGATGACGAGAGCGAGCCATCACCCCCGCCCACGATAATCATCGGCGCCCCGTCCGCCAGCGCCCTGCGGATGGTGGGCCGCAGCGCGCCCGGATCGTCGATGGCGTGCGCGGCGATCAGCGATACGCCCGCCCGCTCCAGCAAATCCCGCGCCTTGCGATACTGCGCCTGCCCCTTGCGCGACTGGGCGTTGACGACCAGCACCGCGCGGCGCGGAAGGGGCTTTGGATGGTCCATCGGCCACAGAACGCCCGAATCGCGCCGGATTGGCAAGGGGAATGGCGAGCGCGCCGGGGCAGGGGGCTTTCGCGGGCGGCGCGCGCGGACTAGGACGGGGCGCATGACAAACGCTGCCTTTCCCGCCCTCCGCCTCCGCCGTACCCGCTCCACCGCGTGGAGCCGCGCGCTCGTTGCCGAAAACCGCGTGTCGCCGGCCGATCTGATCTGGCCTCTGTTCATTACGGAGGGGCGCGCTGTCGAGGAGCCGGTGGCAGCGCTGCCCGGCGTGTCGCGCTGGTCGGTGGACCGCATAGCGGACCGCGCCCGCGAGGCGCGCGACCTTGGCATCCCGTGCATCGCGCTGTTCCCCAACACGCCGCACGACAAGCGCAGCCAGGACGGGCGCGAGGCGCTGAACCCGGACAATCTCATGTGCCGGGCAATCAGGGCGATCAAGGATGCCGCGCCCGATATCGGCGTGCTGACCGATGTGGCGCTCGATCCCTATACCGCCCACGGCCATGACGGCATCGTCGATGAAAGCGGCTATGTGCTGAACGATATCACCTCCGCGCTGCTGGTGGATCAGGCGCTGGTGCAGGCGGCGGCCGGGTCGGACGTCATCGCCCCGTCTGACATGATGGACGGCCGCGTCGGCGCTATCCGGTCCGCGCTGGAACGCGAGGGCCATGTCAACGTGCAGATCATGGCCTATGCCGCCAAATATGCGAGCGCCTTTTACGGCCCGTTCCGCGATGCGGTGGGGTCGCGCGGGCTGCTGAAGGGCGACAAGAAAAATTACCAGATGGACCCCGCCAACGGCGAAGAGGCGCTGCGCGAAGTGGCGCTCGACCTGGCCGAGGGGGCGGACAGCGTCATGGTGAAGCCGGGCCTGCCCTATCTGGATATCGTGCGCCGCGTGAAGGATCGGTTCGAAGTGCCGGTATTCGCCTATCAGGTGTCCGGCGAATATGCGATGATCGAGGCCGCCGCTGCCGCTGGCGCCGGTGATCGCGATGCGTTGGTGATGGAGACGTTGATGGCGTTCAAGCGGGCGGGCTGCTCCGGCGTGCTGACTTACCATGCCGCCCATGCGGCGCGGCTGATGGCGGGATGAGCGTGGCGAGCGCCGCGAACGGCCTGTTCGACGACCAGTCGATGGCGCAGGAAGATCGTTTTTTCCGGGGGCCGCTGTTCGTCCTGACGATCCTGCTCGGCTCGTTCCTGCTGTTCCTCGTCCAGCCGATGATCGCGCGCATGGCGCTGCCCCGCCTGGGCGGCGCGCCGGCGGTGTGGAACAGCGCGATGCTGGTCTATCAGGCGCTGCTGCTGGGCGGCTATGCCTATGCCCACGCCATCGGGCGCTTTTCCGTGCGGCGGCAGGCGATCATCCATGTCACGGTGCTGGCGCTGGCCGCGCTGTGGCTGCCGATCGGGCTTGGCGCGGCCATGCCCCCGCCGGACGCCGCGCCGGAAATCTGGGTGCCGTGGCTGCTGCTGGTGTCTATCGGCCCGCTCTTCTTCGCGGTGTCGGCGCAGGCGCCGCTCATCCAGCGCTGGTATAATGCGGCCAGCGGCGGGCGCGATCCCTATGCGCTCTATGCCGCGTCCAATCTGGGCAGCTTCGGCGGGCTGATCGCCTATCCACTGGTGGTGGAGCCGGGCTTCGCGCTGGCCGGGCAAAGCATGGTGTGGACGGTCGGCTATGTGCTGCTCGGCCTGCTGGTCATCGGCTGCGCGCTCATGCTGCCCCGCCACCAGCCCACAGGCGCGGCCGCGGCGGAGGCGGTGTCCGAAGCGCCCGGCACAAGGCGGCAGCTTTACTGGATCGTGCTGGCGTTCGTGCCGTCGGGGCTGATGCTGTCGACGACCACCTATCTGACGACGGATATTGTCGCCATGCCGCTGCTCTGGGTGCTGCCGCTCGGGCTGTACCTGCTCAGCTTCACCGTCGCCTTCTCGACATGGCGCGGCTTCGCGCGGACGATCACGTTCATCGCGCCGCTGGCGATCGTCGCGATGGCGCTCACCATCCGCAACGGGGCGGAACGCCCGCTCTTCGCCGCCGCGGTCGCGCTGATATTGCTGTTCGTGGTCGCCGTGGCGCTGCACGGGGAAATGTACCGCACCCGCCCGGCGGCGCAGCGGCTGACCGGATTCTATCTGTGCATGTCGATCGGCGGCGCGCTGGGCGGCGTGTTCGCCGCGCTGATCGCCCCGCTCATCTTCGACTGGACCTATGAGCATCCGCTGCTCATCCTCGTGGCGGGCGCGCTGGTGCCGCAACTGTTCCTCGCCGGCTTCCTGCAACGGCTGTGGGCGGACCGGCGCCGGGCGCAATTTCTGTCCGTTGCCGTCATCCTGGCGGTGGCGGGCATCGCCTATCTGGGCATCGCGCGGCCATGGCAATGGCTGTGGCATGACGGGACGACCTATGCGGCGCTGGCCATCGGCGCGCTGGCGGCGCTCAGCATCGGCCGGCGCATTCCCTTCCTGGTCGCGCTGGCCGGGGTGCTGCTGGTTTCGGGCGGCTGGGATTCGATCCAGCTTTCGATGAAGGGCGACGCGCGCACGCGCAGCTATTTCGGCGTCTATACGATCCGCGACTATAGCGATCCCAATATCCGCACCCTGGCCCATGGCACGACCTTTCACGGCCTGCAGATGCTGGTGCCGGGCGAGGAGCGGGAGCCGACCAGCTATTATGGCCGCAATTCCGGCGTCGGCCAGGCGTTGATCCAGTTGCCGGCCATCGCCGGGCCGGGCGCGCGGGTGGGCATTGTCGGGCTGGGCGCGGGCACGCTGGCCTGCTACGCGCGGCCCGGCCAGCACTGGCGCTTCTATGAAATCGACAGCGCGGTCGTCGATATCGCGCGCGATTCCGGCAAGTTCACCTTCCTCTCCAGCTGCCTGCCCAATGTGCCGATCGTGCTCGGCGACGCGCGGCTCAATCTGGCGCGCGATCCCGCCGCCAGCCTTGACCTGCTGGCGCTCGACGCCTTCTCGTCGGACGTCGTGCCGATGCACCTGCTGACGCGTGAGGCTTTTGCCACCTATGCGCGGGTGCTTGCGCCAAAGGGCGTGCTGGTGGTGCACATATCCAACCGCTTCCTCGATCTGGAGCCGGTAATGGCCGCCGCGGCGGCCGAGGGCGGATGGACCGCCGCGCTGCTCGACGATGTCGAGACGGACGACAAGATCGTCACCGTGCTCAACAATTCGGTCTGGGTGGTGCTGTCGCGCGATCCGGCGGTCGTCGGGCGGGTCATCAACGCGCCGGGCGCGGTGGGCGATTGGCGTCCGCTGATGCCGCGCCGGGACTTCACGCCATGGACGGACGATTTCTCGACCATATTGCCGCTCATCATCGCCTGGAACCCGGCGCCGGAGAACCACCAGTGAACATCGCCTATCCCGGCGTCACCATCATCACGCTGCACGGCCATACGCCGCGGATCCACCCGACCGCCTTCATCGCCCCCGGCTGCCGGCTGATCGGCGATATCGAGATCGGCCCGGATTCGAGCATCTGGTATAATTGCGTGCTGCGGGGGGACGTGAACCATATCCGCATCGGCGCGCGCACCAACGTGCAGGACGGCAGCGTCATCCACGTCGATTCGCCCATGGGCGCGGGCGACCCCGGACGGCCCACGCTGATCGGCGACGATGTGCTGATCGGCCATATGGCGCTTATCCATGGCTGCGTTCTGGCGGACCGCGCCTTTGTGGGGCTGGGCGCGATCGCCATGGACGGCAGCGCCATCGAATCGGACGGGATGCTCGCGGCCGGCGCCATGCTGACGCCGGGCAAGACCATCGGCCCGCGCCAGCTCTGGGCGGGGCGGCCCGCCCGGCCGATGCGCGAGCTGACGGACGAGCAGCTGGCGATGCAGCAGGCGGGCGTCGCCCATTATGTCGAAAACGGCCGCGCCCACCGGGCGGCGATCAGCGCGGCAGGCGCGCCCTGATCGAATCGATCTGCGCCTGCTGGCCGGCGGCGCTCCGTTCGGCGGCGTCGCGGGCGTCGCGAATCTCGCCAAGCCCGGCCGGCGATTCGCCCCGGCCGACGGCATCCAGCCGGGCAAGATAGAGCGTATCCAGTTCCGCCAACAGGGTCATGGCCGCGCCGCGCGCCGCTTCCAGCGCGGAAAGCTGCTGCTGGGCGGCAATCCACCGCTCATCCCCCGGCGCGGTTCCGCGCGCACCATCGGCGGCGGCCGATGCGGCGGGCAGGGCGGCTGCAAAGGCGGCGTCGCCGGCCTTCGCGCGGTCGACAAGGGCCGCGATCCGGCTGGCGAGCGCCGGGTCGGCGGCTGGCGTTGGGGCAGGCTCGGCCGCCGCCGGGGTTTCCGGGCGGCTTTCCACCGCGCGCGGGGCCAGCGAGGGAAAGTCCTGGGTCTGGCCGGCGCATCCGCACAGCAACAGCAGCGGGACGGCGACGAAGGGCATCGATCTCATCGCGCGACTCCTAGGCAGTTGAGATAATCGCCGCAACGGGGTTGCGCCATCCGCCGGACCCGCCTATGTCGCCGTCTCCCAGGCGCTCGTAGCTCAGCTGGATAGAGCATCAGACTACGAATCTGAGGGTCGGGCGTTCGAATCGCTCCGAGCGCGCCATTTTCCTTCTCAAGGAAAATCAAGGGGTTGAACGGGCAGCGCAAGCTGCCCGTTTCTGTTTGCGCTTCACCCATAGGCACACCGTAAGCGACAGCGAAGAATCTGTGGCCCCTGCTATTGAAAGCGGCGCTGCCGGCACCATGTTACGGAAACGGAATAGCCGAAGCGTGTTTGGGGTCACTCCTGATGGCTGATATTGGAAAAAACCTCACTACGCTGGCCTAACGCACCCCGTCGGCTACGACATGGGTCCGGGTGCGAGATAGAGGAGAACACTATGGTGTTCCTCACTATCGAAGCCAGCAAGCCGAACGGTGCGTGTTACCGTCTGGCCATCGGGTGCAACGCGCTCCTGCTGGCTTCGTGGTTCGCAAGCATCGGGCGGTTGCTCTGAAGGGAAGGGCACCTCAGCAATGGGGTGCTCTTTCTGATTCCGCTTTGGGTGGGGTAGGGGGCAAATCGTCGGGGTCTCGGGCCACATCGCCGGCATCTTAACGCGAGCGCGATTTTGCTGAATCCGCGGATCGGGGTGATTTAGGCTTGGAACTGCTCGAACACGTTAAGGATGAGCGTTTCAATGTGGCTGGCGACCATGTTGGGTCCAATTTTGAGGCTGTTCGGGTGACCACACCCGTTCCGCAGCTTCAACGCCTTCGCCAATTCCTCCTTCACGTTCTTCCCGATGACGCCGATGGGAACAAGGCGATCGAGAAAATCGTTCTCCTGCATCTTCGTAAGCCCGTCCTCGTTCACGGCGGCCTTCCACTTGGCGTTAGCCTTGTGGGCCTCCGTGTTGAAGGCGGCGAGATGATTGGCGACCACCTCACGATAGAGAACGTCGACCGCTGCTACCCATGACATGACGATGGCAGAGCGATACAGCTTTGCCTCATGGCATTTGATCGCCTCCTCGACGAACGCGCGTGTGGTTACATTCTGCACGTTGTCGAGGTGCTTCCGCAGGTCCGCTGCCACCTGCATCGCGGCTGGGCTTATAGATTCGACCCCTAAGTTGCGGAGGTGGTTCTTGCCCGTGTCCGTCAGTTCCCAGCCCGCTGGGACGCGAATGCCCAAGCCCCCGCTACGGCCCAGCACATCGGACATGTTCCATTTCTTCGGGATTCTGAAGCCAGCCGCCTCTGCGCGCGTCCGCATGTCAGCAAGTTGCACAGGCTGGTCGAACGTCGCGAGTATGAGTAGGAGCTTATCTCGGACTGGCAGATCGCGATGCAGCCAATCCTTCAGCGCAGATGGTTCAAGCAAGGGTCGCTTCCAGAGCCTTGATCTTGGCAGCGCTTAATGAATAGCTGCCTTCTGCAATTTGGTTAAGCTCTTCTCCAATCAGGCCATTCAGAATCTTGGTCAGATTGCCAGACATATTCTTGTTGTAATACTTCGTCGCCTTCCTCATCGTGTCCAGAAGTTCATTGCGAGAGAAGACGTCTTTTCCTTCAATGATCTGCAACGTCGCAGCCGCTGCAATCGCTAGGTCAGGACCTGTCTTCGCGTCGAGCGCCTTCGCAACACTGTT
>NZ_MEFG01000020.1 GCF_001724715.1 Sphingomonas sp. SCN 67-18 | reverse complement strand
GCCGTTGCCGCCGCCGCCTTCGCCGTCCGCGGACGGGGATGCGTCAGCGGGCGGCTGGCCCGACGATGCGGCGGCCGCGCCGTCCTGAAGGTCGTTCGCTTCGACGCCGGCCCCCTCGACCGCGACGGATATGCCGGCGGAGGCGAGCGCGATGGTGACATGGCCGTCCGCCTGCGCCCATTGCGCGTCGTGCACCGGCAGGCCGGTCGCCTCATCGATGATATCGATGGTTTCGCCGGGCTGGAGGATGATGCGGTTCGCCCCCTTGCCGAGGCGGACCAGACGGGCGCGGCCTTGTCCCGCATGTGCGATTTTTGCGAAGATCTTCATGTCATCCCCCAGTCAGGAGCTATAAGGTTGGTTCGCGCGGCGACCACGCGCACAGGGTTGAATCCGGCCAGTTTTCCCGGCCTTTTTTGTTCGTTGAAATCGCGGGCGGCCTCAGCGTTCACGGAAGGCCTCGTCGAGCTTGAGCATCGGACGCAGGAAATAATCGAACAGGGTCCGCGTGCCGGTGAGGATCTCAACCGTCGCGGTCATGCCCGGGATGATCGGCAGCGACCGCCCGTCATGGGTCAACGCCGCGCGGTCGGTGCGCACCAGCACGCGGTAATAGGGTTCCTGCTCGGGCTGGCCGCGTTCGCGCATCGTATCGGGGCTGATCGATTCGACGCGGCCGGTGAGCGCGCCATAGACGAGATAATTATAGGCGCCGAGCTTCACCGTCGCCTTCAGGCCGGGGCGCAGGAAGGCGACGTCCGACGGGCGGATGCGCGCTTCCACCAGCAATTCGTCCTCAGACGGCACGATATCGAGAACGTCGGCGCCGGGCTGGATCACGCCGCCCACCGTCGACACCTGTATGTTCTTCACCGTGCCGCGCACCGGCGCGCGCAGCACCGTGCGCTCCATCGCGTCGCGGCGTCCCGCGGTCACCTCCTGCACCTGGGCGAGTTCGGATTCGACGCGGGTCAGTTCTGTGCCGGCATCGGCGCGGTAGCGGTTGACGCGATCCGCGATCTGCGTCTGCGTGTCGCTGATCTGCCGGCCGAGCCGCAGCACGTCGATTTCCGGCACCAGCCCGCGCTCGCTCATCGGCGCGGTGATCGCCAGTTCGCGGCGCAGCAGCGCCAGGCTCTGCGACAGGCCCGCCGTCGCATCGTCCACGGCCTGCCGCCGCACGGCATAGGTGGCGCGCTCGTTGCGGACCAGTTCGGTGTCCCCCGCAAGTTCGGGCGGGAAATGCAGCGGCAGGCCGCTTGCCTCGGCGCGCAGCCGCGTCGCCTGCGCGATCAGCGCCCGGCGGCGATGTTCGACTTCGTTGTAGCTCGTCGCGGCGCGGGTCGGGTCGATGATCACCAGCGGCTGGCCGGGGCGCACCATCTGCCCCTCGCGCACCTGCAGGGCGGAGACGATGCCGCCTTCCAGCGATTGCAGCACCTGGACGCGGCCCGACGGGATGACCTGCGCCTGGCCGATGGTCACTTCCTCCACCTCCGCGACGCGCGACCAGATGATCAGCACGGTGAGCAGCACCGCCATGAACAGCGCGAAGAGCAGCCAGCCCTTGTTGCGCATCGGCTCCAGCGCGGGCGCCTCGGAGAGGGAGGAGGCCGTCATGCCGCTGCCCTCACCCGTCCCTCGGCGATCGCCTCGATCACCTTGTCGCGCGGGCCGTCCGCCACCACCCGGCCGCCGTCGATCACGATCAGCCGGTCGACGATGGCCAGCGCCGCCTGCCGGTGGGTGGCGATGACGACACCCATGCCCCGCTCCGCCGCCCGGCGGATCGCCGCCAGCGTTTCCGCTTCGGAAGCCTGGTCCATCGCCGAGGTCGGCTCGTCGAGCAGCAGCAGCTTCGGCTGCGCCAGCAGCGCGCGGGCCAGCGCGACCGCCTGCCGCTGGCCGCCCGAGACGGTGTCGCCGCGTTCGCCGATCAGCCGGTCGAACCCGTGCGGGTGCGACGCGGCGATGGCGATCACGCCCGATTCCTCGGCGACGCGAAGCAATGTCTCGTCATCCGCTTCGGGCGCCGCGAGCGCGACATTTTCCTTCAGCGATCCATGGAACAGCCGCGCATCCTGCCCCGCCAGGGCGACGGTGCGGCGCATGTCGGCGGGCTCGACGGCGCTCATCTCCACGCCGTCGAGAAAGGCCTGCCCCTCGGTCGGGCGATAGAGGCTGGCGATGATCCGCAGCAGCGTGGACTTGCCGCTGCCGACGCGGCCGATGATGCCGACGCGCTCGCCCGGGGCGATGGCGATCGATATGTCGGAAAGCACCGGCTGGCCGCCGGATTCATAGGCGAAGCCGACGCCGGAAAGCCTGAGTTCGCCCCGCCAGTGCGTGCCGGACAGCAGTTCGCGCCCCTCCTCCCGGTCGGTGGGGAGTTGCATGACCCGGTCCAGGCTTTGCAGCGCGGAGCGGGCCTGCTGGAAGCGGACGGCCAGCGACGACAGGCTGACCAGCGGCGCCAGCGCGCGCGAGTTCAGCTGGACGCAGGCGACGAGCGCCCCGGCGGAAACCTCGCCCGTGCTGGCAAGGTAAACGCCCCACAGCAGCAGCAGCGCGCCCGCCATCTGCTGGACCAGCATGGTGAGGTTGAGCACCAGCGTGGACAGCGCCTGGCTCCGCATCGTCCGCTGGGCGATGACTAGGCTGGACTGTTCGTGCCGCGCGCGCATCCGTTCCTCGGCGCGCAGGGCCTTCAGCGTCTCCAGCCCTTCCAGGCTTTCGATGACCGTGCCGTGGCGCACCGCGCTCTCGCGCAGATTCTCGTTGGCGATGCGCGCCATCGGGATCTGCACGATCAGCGATCCGATCATCACCAGCAGGAAGGCGATGACGGGCACCGCGACCAGCGGCCCGCCGATCAGCGCGGTGACCGCAAGGAACAGCAGCGCGAAGGGCAGGTCCGCCAGCCCGGCCAGCGTCGCGGAAGTGACGAAGGCGCGCACCGCCTCGAATTCCTTGAGCACGTTGGCGAAGGCGCCGGAGGATTGCGAACGCGCTTCCAGCCGCGTCGCGAGCACGCGGCGGAACACGGCGTCGCCCAGCAGCACGTCGATCCGCTTGCCCGCGGAATCGAGCGCATGGCCGCGCACCGTGCGGGCGATGAATTCGAACAGCATGGCGATGGCCACCCCGGCGAACAGCGACCACAGGGTGACGAATGCCTGGTTGGGCAGGATGCGGTCATAGACCGTCATCATGAAGATGATGCCGGCGAGCGAGAGCAGGTTGATCACCGCCGACAGCGCCGCCGCCTCGCCGAAATAGCGGCGATGGTCCCACAGCACCGGCCAGAACCATCCGCCGGCGCGCGCCGGAACCAAATCGTCGGCGCGGTGATCGGTCGGCGGTGCGGCGCTCACCGGGCGGCTTCCTGGCTTGCGACCGGCCCGTCCAGCAAGGTGTCGATGCGGCCGAGCGCCGCCATCAGCTGATATTGGGCGGCGATCAGATCATGCTTCTCGCTTGCCAGCGTGGCGCGGGCGTTGAAGCGTTCGCTTTCATAGGACAGCAGGTCGAGGATCGAGCGCCGGCCGATGCGGAACTGCTCATAGACGGTATCGCGCGCGCGGTCCGCCTCTTCGACGACCTTGGACAGCCGGTCCAGCCGGCCGCGCCGCTCGTCGGTCAGCATCCACAGCCGGGCCACCCGGTCGGCAAGCGCCTGCCGCGCCTGGGCGGCGTCCGTGCGCGATGCCGATGCCGTGGACCGCGCCGCCGCCAGCGTCGCCTGCCCGCCGCTGCCCAGCGGGATCGCCACCGCTCTCAACCGCACGCCGAACCCGTTGAACAAATGGGTGTCGCCCAGCGCCGTCCGCTCGGATGTGCGCGCCACCTCCAGATTGACCTGCGGCTGCCACCAGTTGCGCGCGCCGTCGACCGCCGCATTGCTCTCGGCGATCTGCAGCTCCGCGAGCGCGCTGGTGGGGGTTTCCGCGATCAGGGCATTGGCCTGCACCAGCGTCGCCGGCAGCAGGCGGCCGAACGGCGGCAGGTCGCCGGCAGGCTCTATGGGCAGCGCCGCGATCTCGCGGATCGTCGCCCGGGATTCGTCGCGCGCGATGCGGCGCGCATCGACCGCCGAGCGCGCCTGTTCCAGCCGGCTGCTGACCAGAACCACGTCGGACCCGCGGCCGCGGTCGAAATTCGCGATCTCGCCGACCAGCGTGTATATCTGCTCCAGCGCGGCCACCTGCGCCTCGCCCACCGCGATCAGTTCCCGCTGGCGGCTCCATTCGCCCCAGGCTTGCGCCAGCGTGGCGAGCAGTTCGTCGACGACGCGATCCTGCTGCCTGTCCAGCGATTGCGCGCGCAGGGAACGGCGGCGGGTGTTGGCGGCGGTTCTGCCGCCGTCGAACATCAGCTGGCTGGCGGTGATTTCGGGCAGGAAATAGCGCCCGGCCCGCGCGGTCGACCCGCGCCCATCCCAGCCGACATCGGCGCTGAGGCCAAGTTGCGGCCGCAATGCCGCCCGCGCGGCGCTGGCGTCGGATCGGCCCGCCTGGGCGAGACTTTCGGCTGACTGGACGCGGGGATGCTCCTCGACGACCGATTCCGCGATATTGAGGAAGGACTGCGCAGCTATCGGCGTCGCGTCCACAAGCAGGGCAAGGACCGAGGCGCCAAAAAGCGCCTAAAGATACTGCATGTGCTTGATTCGCTCTCCGATACGGCCCGCGCCTCCGCCCCCCGACGGACAAATTCACGCCATGCCTTGCAGTTGTCTAAATGCGGAAAATTGCTTTTGCAATATTGTTCGCCGGTTACATTAGTGTATCTTGGATATTACAATATTTCAGTATTGATTTTATCTTATCATTCGGAATTTTTTCATGAATTTCCAATGAAACGGGAATCAGTGTCCGTAGATTTTGTCCTATAATCGGAAAATCAGGTTTCATCGCGGCATGATCATTCCGTTTGATACTGTCCGTCGCCGGATTCACCCTGTCGATGGCCAGTCATGATGCGCCCTGCGCGCGCGGCATCGCATCCCCCCAACGGGGTATGCGTGGAAATTATCAGGATTTTCGCGTTATCGTCTGGGGTCGCGGCGAAATGAAGCGACGGAATTTCTTGCCCGGCGCCTTCGGATCGGCAGCGTGGTCGCGGTCAGCGCAACAGTCGATTGACCAGCGCGACCAGTTCCGCCTCGCGCCCGACATCGCTTTTGCGCATGATGGATTTGATCTGGGTGCTGAGCGTTTGCGGGCTGGTGCCGCGCGCTGCCGCGATTTCCTCGCGGACGCAGCCATTGGCCAGCGCGATGGCGATGTCGGCTTCCGCGGCGGTCAGTTCCAGCGCGGCGCGCAGCGGCGCGGCGCGGGTGGCCGGTATGTCGCCGGCGGATCGCGCGACCACCAGCAGGCGCGGTTCGAAGCCGAAATCCCAATCGCGCCGGGGCAGGCAGAAGATTTCGCACAGCACGGGCGGTGCGCGCTCGTGCGGGCTTGCGATCCAATATTGCTGTGCGGCCTCGCCCTGCAGGGCGCGCTCCAGCGCCGGTTGCAGCAGGGCATCCATGTCGCGCCGGGTGCCGCCCAGCCGCCCGCGGCGCAGGCACAGCGCGCCACCTTGCTTGCCGCCGACCATCGCCTCGGCCGCTGCGGACAGCGCCGCGACCAGACCGTGCCGGTCGATCAGGAAGGCCGCGACGTCGATCGCATCGAAGGCGCCGGCGGTCATCGCCGCGCCGCGCTGCGCCATCGCCTGCTGCATGCGCACCGCCGCCAGCGCAAAGGTCGCGCCTTTCGCGAACATCGCCCGGTCCCGCCGCGAGGTCCGGCCGTCCCGCTCGCAGCGCAGCGCGGCGAGGCCGATCAGCCGGTCTTCATCCTGCATCAGCACGGTCTGGCACCCATAGACGCCGTCCCAGCGGCGGATATGGGCTTCATAATCGTCGCTGGGCGCGCGCTCGCGCACGGCGTCATAATGCGTCTCGCTGACCACCTCCATCGGGCGCGCCGTCGTCGCCACCCGCCAGTTCACCTCCGGGCGCCACGCCTCGATTTCCATGAACTCCCGGTGATAGTCCGGTTCGATATCGGGCAGGAAATTGAACAGCGCGGCGTTCCGGCCCAGCCCGATAAGCTGGGCGCGCGCCGAGCGGGTCCGGCTTGCAAACAGGCGCAGCGCCGCGTCCCACCCGCCCTCGGCAAAGGGCGCCGCCAGGAAGGCATTCTCGATCTCGCCCGATTCCCGGGCGAATAGCGCATCCATGCCGTCCGGGCTCCCCGCCTTCACGCCGATCGCGTCGGGTAGCATGGCGTGCGGCCCTTTGGAACTCGCCGTGCGCCAGCCAGGCGGGCCAGTCCGCCAACCGGGTCAGAACGGCACATCTTGCAGGGCCTTCGCCCATGGCAGGCGCGTGCGGATCAGCGATATCGCGGATGGAAGGAGAGTGGTGCCCAGGGACGGGATCGAACCGCCGACACTGCGATTTTCAGTCGCATGCTCTACCAACTGAGCTACCTGGGCACGGCCATGCGCGGCATGGCGAGTGAGCGCCTATAGGGGGGCTGGCTATTCGCTGTCCAGCCCGTTTTCAGCATGATCGGCATCGCTGCCATCGCTTTGCGGCCCCGGCACGCGATAGGCTTCGCCCAGCCAGTTGAGCAGGTCCCGGTCCCGGCATCCCTGACCGCAAAAGGGGCGGTGGACGGCAGATGCGGGCGCGCCGCAAAGCGGGCAGTCAGCGGAGAGGGCGCGTTTCGACATAGGCCGCCGATATGGGCCGCCCCGGCTCCGCCCGCAAGGCGACCGGCGCGCCCGCCCGCCGGGAGAGGGTTTCGATCCAGTGCGGCTGCGCCTCGATGCGGGCGACGATTGCGGGGGCGGCGACCAGCACGCGCTCCCCCGGCCCGTCCGTCCGCTCCGCGCGGCGCAGCAGGGCGAGCGCGGCAGTCAGCACCGGATCGCCCTGCACCGTTTCGATCAGCGAGGCCCGCGTCCGGCGGCGCACGATCTGCACAAAGCCGAAACCGTTCACCGCCGTCCGCTCGAACGGCTGTGGCAGCACCGCGTCGATCGCCGCATCGGCAGCCTGTCGGCGGGCGCGATCCGGCACGGTCGGCAGGTCGATGCCGATCGATCCGCCGATGCCCAGCCGGACGATGGCGCGCGCGGCGGCGGCGGCCCCGGCGACCGCCAGCGCCGAGGCGTCGCCCGCGCCGTCGACATCGATCAGCGTCATCGCGGGCGTGACGAAAATACGCAGCGACCCGCCGTCGAAGCCGCTGTCGCCGCTGGCCGCCTCCTCGATCAGCTCGCTCCATCCGGCCTGCTCCAGCCGGTCGGGGCCGAAAGGCTGGAGGCGGGCGACGGGATGGCCGCTGATGGTGATGCGGGCGAGCAGATCGTGGCCGGGGGCGGGCGTCGCACCGGGCGGGGCCGGGCGGACGGTGGCGAGCTTGGCCCGGCCGGGTTCGGGAATCCGTTCGCGGACGACGACGATGCGCGCCGCCGCGCCTTCGCTGAGGCCCGCGGGGATCGGTTCGATCAGCGCCTCCTCGCCGCCTTCCAGCGTCATGATCCCGCGCCGGCCGGGGATGAGCAGCCGGGTCAGCCGCGCGTCGCACACCGCGCCGGCGCGCGCGCCGGATTCATCCCGCTCGATCTGCGCCTCGACGATCCTGCCGTCGCTGACCAGCGCGGCGCGGCATTCACCGATGCCGGCTTCGTAAAGCCATTCAGCCAAGCGGATAGCCCGCCGCGGCGAGCAGCGCGCGGGTTTCGAACAGCGGCAGGCCGACCACGCCGGAATGGCTGCCGGCGAGCGCGCGGACCAGCGCCTCGACGCGGCCCTGAATGGCGTAGCCGCCCGCCTTGCCCCGCCATTCGCCGCTGGCCAGATAGGCGTCGATCTCCGCCGCGCCCAGCCGCTTGAAGGTGACGATGCTGGTCGACAGCCGATGCCGTGCCCGGCCGTCCGCGTCGACGAGCGTGACCGCGCTGTGCACGCGGTGGCGGCGGCCGGAAAGCAGCTCTACGCAGCGCCGCGCCGTCGTTTCGTCCTCCGCCTTGGGCAGGATGCGCCTGCCGACCCCGACGACCGTGTCGGCGGCCAGCACCAGCGCGCCGCCATGGCGCGGGGCGACCGCCGCCGCCTTTTCCGCCGCCATGCGCCGCGCGTGCGCCGCCGGCAGTTCGGCGGCGAGGGGCGTCTCGTCGATATCGGCGGGGTCGATCGCGTCCGGCGTCACCCCGATCCGCGCCAGCAGGTCGAGGCGGCGGGGGCTGGCGGAAGCGAGGATCAGGCGCATGCCCAACCCGGTCTATTTGAAACGATAGGTAATCCGACCCTTGGTCAGATCATAAGGCGTGAGTTCGACGAGCACTTCGTCGCCAACCAGCACGCGGATGCGGTTCTTGCGCATCTTGCCGGCGGTATGCCCCAATATCTCGTGATCGTTTTCAAGTTTCACGCGGAACATGGCGTTGGGCAACAGCTCAACCACCTGTCCGCGCATTTCCAGAAGTTCTTCCTTAGCCAAGCACAGCCTCGATCCAATGAGCGGAAAATTCGCGCCGCAATAGCGCCGCGCCGGGAAAAAGAAAAGCGGGCCATGGAAAAGGCCCCGCCCGGACGGTTCCGGACGGGGCCTGATCCCGGCTTATGCGGCGTCGGTCAGAGCGCCGCGTGCGCCAGCGCCGCGAGCAACAGCAGCGCGACGATGTTGGTGATCTTGATCATCGGGTTCACGGCGGGGCCGGCGGTGTCCTTGTAGGGATCACCCACCGTATCGCCGGTCACGGCCGCTTTGTGGGCTTCGCTGCCTTTGCCGCCGTGATGACCGTCTTCAATATATTTTTTGGCGTTGTCCCATGCGCCGCCGCCCGAGGTCATCGAGATGGCGACGAACAGGCCGGAGACGATCACGCCGAGCAGCAGCGCGCCCAGCGCCGCGAAGCCTTCCGCCTGGCCGGCGACGCCGCTGATCACGAAATAGACGACGATCGGCGCCAGCACCGGCAGCAGCGAGGGCAGGATCATCTCGCGGATCGCCGCCTTGGTGACCAGATCCACGGTGCGGGCATAGTTGGGGCGGCTGGTGCCGGCCATGATGCCCGGATTGTCGCGGAACTGGGCGCGGACTTCCTCCACCACCGAACCGGCGGCGCGGCCGACCGCGGTCATCCCCATCGCCCCGAACAGATAGGGCAGCAGCGCGCCGAGCAGCAGCCCGACGATGACATAGGGATTTTCAAGGCTGAAGCTGACCTGGAGATCAGGGAAGAACAGCCTGAGGTCCGTCGTGTAGGCGGAGAACAGCACCAGCGCGGCCAGCCCGGCGGAGCCGATGGCATAGCCCTTGGTGACCGCCTTGGTGGTGTTGCCGACCGCATCGAGTGCGTCGGTGCGGGTGCGGACCTCGTCTTCCAGCCCCGACATTTCGGCGATGCCGCCGGCATTGTCGGTGACGGGGCCATAGGCGTCGAGCGCGACGACCATGCCGGCCAGCGCCAGCATGGCGGTGGCGGCGAAGGCGATGCCGATCAGCCCGGCGAGCTGATAGGCGACGATGATGCCGACGACGATCACCAGCGTGGGCAGCGCGGTCGCTTCCAGCGAGACGGCGAGGCCCTGGATGACGTTGGTGCCGTGCCCGGTCTCCGACGCCTTGGAGATGGAGCGGACCGGGCGATAGCCGGTGCCGGTATAATATTCGGTGATCCACACCAGCAGCCCGGTGACGGCCAGGCCGACCATCATCGACCAGAACAGCGCCATGCCGGTGAAGCCGCCTTCGCCCGCCAGATCGGCGCCGATGACGGTGTCGAGATCGCCCAGCGTGCGGCCGGTGACATAATAGAGCGCCGGGATGGACAGCACGGCGGTGACGAGGAAGCCCTTGTACAGCGCCCCCATGATCGACTGGCTGCTGCCCAGACGGACGAAATAGGTGCCGATGATCGACGTCAGGATGCACACGCCGCCAATGGCGAGCGGCAGCGACATCAGCGCGAACAGCGTCTCGCTGGCCACGCCGGTGACGAGCAGCGCGGTGAGCACCATGGTGGCGCCGATGGTGACGACATAGGTTTCGAACAGGTCCGCCGCCATGCCGGCGCAGTCGCCGACATTGTCGCCGACATTGTCCGCGATGGTGGCGGGGTTGCGGGGGTCATCCTCGGGAATGCCGGCTTCGACCTTGCCGACCAGATCGGCGCCGACGTCGGCCGCCTTGGTGAAGATGCCGCCGCCCAGACGGGCGAAGATGGAGATGAGCGACGCGCCGAAGGCCAGCGCGACAAGGGAGTCGACGACCACCCGGTTGTCCGGCTGCAGCCCGGACGGGCCGGTCAGATACCAGAAGAACACCGCGATCGCGAGCAGCGCCAGCCCGGCCACCAGCATGCCGGTGATGGCACCGGCGCGGAAGGCGACGGTGAGGCCGGACTGAAGCGAGTTGCGGGCGGCCTCCGCGGTGCGGACATTGGCGCGGACCGACACGTTCATGCCGATATAGCCGGTCACGCCCGACAGCACGGCGCCGATGATGAAGCCGACGGCCGAAGTCAGGCCGAGAAAATAGCCGACCAGCACCGCCACGACGACGCCGACGATGGCGATGGTGCGGTATTGGCGGCCGAGATAAGCCTGCGCGCCTTCCTGAATGGCGGCGGCGATATCCTGCATCTTTTCGTTGCCCGCCGATGCGGCGAGCACCTGACGACTGGTAATGATGCCATAGAGCACGGCCACCAGGCCGCACACAATGGCGATTTGGACGACGATCATCGGGCTTTTCCCTCCCCTGTTGCACCGGCGGATAGAGCGATCACGCCAGTTCGGGCGGGAGGCTATACGGTTGACACGACCTCTGGCAAGCACTTGCCGCCCGGCTTGTTCTTTCGGTCAATCGTGCAGATAACCCAGCCGGTCCGGCAGGCTGACCGGCGTGCCCGCATCGCACAGGCTGAGCCCGCGCCCGGCGGAGAAGGCGCCGATCCGCGTCACCGGGCAGGGCAGGCCCGCGGGCGGGGCGGCGGCGGCGAACAGCAGCTGATAATCGTCGCCCGCCGTGGCGGCGGCGATCCGCGCCGCCCGGCCGCCGCCGCTGACGGCGACAAGCGCGGGGGACAGCGGCACCCGGTCCAGATCCACCCGCAGCGCGAGGCCGCTGGCGTCCGCCATGCGCGCGGCGTCGATCAGCAGCCCGTCCGACACGTCCATCATCGCGCTGACCTGCGCGGCGAGCGCCTGCCCGGCGGCGATCAGCGGCACCGGCCGGCGATAGGCGTCGCCGAGCGCCGCCGGCCCTTCCAGCCTGCCCTGCGCCATGGCGAGGCCCAGCCCGGCGTCGCCGACCGTCCCGGTGACGAACAGCCCGTCGCCCGCCCGCGCGCCCGACCGCGCCGGCGCGCCGCCCGGCGGCGCACGGCCGATCGCGGTCATCCCCAGCGTGCGGGGCGCCCCCGCCGGCAGGCTGACGGTATCGCCGCCCAGCAGCGGCAGGCCGAATTGGTCCAGCGCCGCCGCCAGCCCGGCGGCGAAGGCCGCATCCCACGCCGCGTCGCCGGTCAGCCCATAGCCGATCAGCGCGCCCAGCGGCGTCGCGCCCTTGGCCGCGAGATCGGACAGGTTCACCGCCGCCAGTTTCCAGGCGATGTCGGCGGGCGGATCGGCGGGGAGGAAGTGGACGCCCTCCACGATCATGTCGTGGGTGAGCACCAGATCGCCCAGCACAGCCGCGTCGTCGGCGAGGCCGCGCGCGGCCGGATGGGTGGCGATGGCGCGCAGCGAGTCGATGAAGGCGCTTTCGCGGCTCACCCGGCCGCTCCGGCGCGCGCCGGGTTCATCCCCTGGCCGCCCCGGCCCTGACCGCTTTCGCGATGCCGTCGAGCAGGCCGTTGACGAAGCCGGTTTCCCGCTTGTCGTAAAAGGCGTGGGCGACATCGACATATTCGCTGATCACGCTGGCGGTGGGCACGTCCGGCCGGGCGAGCAGTTCATAGGCCCCGGCGCGCAGGATCTGGCGCATCGGCCGGTCGAGCCGGGCGAGGCTCCACCCCTCCGCCAGCCTGCCCGTGATCAGCGTGTCGATCTCCGCCCGGCGGGCGTCGACCCCGCCGACCAGATCGTCGAAGAAATCGATTTCCGCATCGGCATATTCGACATCCTCGATCGTCGCGCCCAGCCGGTGATTGTGGAATTCGTGGAGCAGCACGGCCAGCGCCGTGCCCTCCATCTCCATCTGGTAAAGCGCCTGCACGGCGGCGAGCCGCGCGGCGGAACGGGATTTCGAACGGCTGGTCATGCTAGTCTTTCTGCCACGGATCGGGCGTGCGCGGGGAGGCCCTCCGCCTCCGCCAGGGCGACGGCGGCCGGGCCGATCCGCGCGATGGAGGCGGCGTCGCAGGCGAGGAAGCTGGTCCGCTTCATGAAATCGAGCACCGACAGGCCGGACGAGAAGCGCGCCCGCCGCCCGGTGGGCAGCACATGGTTGGGCCCGCCGACATAATCGCCCACCGCTTCCGGGGTGTGGCGGCCGATGAAGATCGACCCGGCATGGCGCACGGCGTTGAACAGCGGATCGGGATCGGCCACCGCCAGTTCCAGATGTTCCGGGGCCAGCCGGTCGATCAGCGGCGCGGCGTCGATCAGCGCGCCCAGCAGGATGACCGCGCCGTTGGCGTCCCAGCTTGCCCGCGCCGTCGCCTCGGTGGCGAGCGCGCCCAGCTGGCGCTCCACCGCCATCACCACGGCGTCGGCGAAACCGGCGTCGTCGGTGAACAGGATGGACTGGCTGGTGGGATCATGCTCGGCCTGGCTGAGCAGATCGGCGGCGATCCAGTCCGGATCGTTCGCGCCGTCGGCGACGACGACGATCTCCGACGGTCCGGCCACCATGTCGATGCCGACCACGCCGAACAGCTGGCGCTTCGCCTCCGCCACCCAGGCATTGCCGGGGCCGACGATGACGTCCACCGGCGCGATGCGCCCGGTGCCATAGGCCAGTGCCGCCACCGCCTGCGCGCCGCCGACCCGCCAGATCTCGTCCATGCCGGCGATTTCCGCCGCCGCCAGCACCAGCGGGTTGATGGCGCCGCCCGGCGTGGGCGTGACCATGGCCAGCCGCCGCACCCCGGCCACCCGCGCGGGAATGGCGTTCATCAGCAGCGAACTGGGATAGGCGGCGCGCCCGCCCGGCACATAGAGGCCGGCCGCGTCCACCGCCCGCCAGCGCGCGCCCAGCCGGACGCCGCTGGCGTCGATACGGTCGCTGTCCGCGGGCCGTTGCGCCTCATGATAGACGGTGATGCGTTCGGCCGCGAGATCGAGCGCGCGGCGCAGCTCCGGGGCGAGCCCGTCCAGCGCGGCGCGGCGCTCGGCGGCGCTCACCGTCCATCCGGTGGCGTCCGGATCATGCCGGTCGAAGCGGCGGGTGTAATCGGCCAGCGCCGCGTCGCCGCCAGAACGCACCGCGGCGAGGATGGCCGCGACATCGCGCGAGACGTCCGGATCGCTTTCGCGCCGGGCATCGACCAGCGCGGCGAAGGCGGTGGGGAAGCCCGCGTCTCCGGCGTTGAGGCGCAGCGCCATGTCAGGCGCCGTCCGGCCGCACGGCGGCGCGGAACGCATCGACCAGCGGGCCGATGCGCCGGGCGCGCGTCTTGAAGGCGGCGCGGTTGACGATCAGCCGGGCAGACACCTCGGCGATCACCTCCACCTCGACCAGCCCGTTCTCCTTCAGCGTGCGGCCGGAGGAGACCAGATCGACGATCCGGCCGGACAGGCCCAGCAGCGGGGCAAGCTCCATCGCGCCGTTCAGCTTGACGCATTCCGCCTGGATGCCGCGCGCTTCGAAATGGCGGCGGGTGAGGGCGGGATATTTGGTGGCGACGCGGACGTGGCTCCAGCGGCGCGGATCATCCGACGCGGCGAGCGCGGCGGGTTCCGCGATGGAGATGCGGCAGCGGCCGATGCCGAGATCCACCGGCGCGTAAAGCTCCGAATAGTCGAACTCCATCAGCACGTCCGACCCGACGATGCCGATCTGTGCCGCGCCGTGCGCGACGAAGGTGGCGACATCGAACGCGCGGACGCGGATCAGCGAAATATCGGCATGATTGGTGGCGAAACGCAGCGCCCGGCTGTCCGGATCGCCGAACGCCGGTTCCGGCGTGATGCCGGCGCGGGCGAGCAGCGGCAGAGCCTCTTCGAGGATTCGTCCCTTGGGAACGGCGATGATGACGGGTTCGGCCATGGCGCACGGGCCTTACGCACCATTGCGCCATGGAGCAAGGATAGCCGCCGCGATCAGGCGGGCGTGCGCAGCGCCCGATATTCCCACAGCGCGACGACGACCAGCGCGCCGGTGGTGGCGATGCTGAGCGCGACGGGGCTGAAGCTGCCGTGCACCAGCGCGATTCCGCTGAGCAGCGCCAGCCCGACCAGGTGGGACAGTGGCGGCAGCGGCAGCCACCGGTTGGCGATGACCTGTTTGAACAACATGGTGCCGCACAGGAACACCGCCGGTCCGCCGATGGCCGTCCACGCCAGGCTGGGCGAGACATGGCCGAGCGGGTGGGAGAGGACCAGCTCGTCCGCCACCGCGACGATCAATATGCCCAGCACGATCGGGAGGTGGAAATAGGTGTAGGCGATTCGCGCGATCCGGCCGGGATCGTCGGAATGGGCGATGCGGTCGCTGCCCCGGTGGACGCCGCTGTCGAAATAGATCCACCACATCACCGCGCTGCCGGAGAAGCTGGCGAGAAAGGCGGCGGTGGTGGCGGCGTCCTTCGCCAGCGTCGAGAAGGTCGCGCCGGTGACGACGATCGCCTCGCCCAGCGCGATGATGATGAACAGCGCGCAGCGTTCGGCCATGTGGCCGCCCGCCACGTTCCAGTCGGCCGTGGAGGAGCGGCCCAGCCCCGGCACGCGGAACGCCATGGCCGGTCCGATGAACTCAAGCGCGGCGGCGGCGATCCATAATGCCATCCGCGCGCCGCCGTCCATCGCCGCGCCGCCGATCCAGAGCAGGCCGGACAGCGACAGCCACAGCGTGATGCGGATGAAATTGCGGTGGTTGGCGGGGTTCACCGACCTGAGCGCCCAGAGCATGAACAGCGAGCGGCCCAGCTGCAGCGCGACGTAGCTGAGCGCGAATGCCATGCCGCCATCGCCGAAGGCGCGGGGCAGCGAGGTCGACATGCCGAGGCCGATCAGCATCAGCGCCAGCAGCACTAGCCGAACCAGCGGATGATCCGGATCAAGCCAGTTGGTGACCCAGCTGGTGTAGATCCATGCCCACCAGACCGCGAAGGCGAGCAGCAGCGTCTGGGCGAGGCCGAGCGGCGTCAGATGATCGAGCAGGCCGTGCGACAGCTGGGTGATCGCGAAGACGAACACCAGGTCGAAGAACAATTCGATGAAAGTGACCGGCTGGTGGCCGCCCTCGCCGCGTTTGCGGAACAGGCGGGCGCGGGCGGATGCCATCAGGCGGCGATGGGGCGGCTGGCGATGAAGGCGCGGAGCGCGCCGGTCACCGCGTCGGGGTTTTCCCAGGGCACGAAATGGCCGGCGTCCACCTGCACCAGCGTGAGATCGTCGATCAGCGCGTCGAGGCCGTCGAGCTGGCAGGGGAGCAGGGCCTTGTCGTTCATGCCCCACACCACCAGCACCGGCATGGCGAGGCGCGGGAAGGGCGCGTCGATAAAGGCGGGGCGGGCCGCCGCCTCGCCCATGGCGGGGACGACGATGCGCGAGGCGCGGTACCAGTTGAGCATCGCGGTCAGCGCGCCGGGCTGGCCCCACTGGTCGAGATAGATCGCCCGTTCCGCCGGGTCGATGGCGGCGGCGTCGACATGGTTGGCGAAAGTGGTGTCGAAGAAGACCGGCAGGGTCATCCCCAATATATGGTCCTCGATCGCGGGGTTGCGGAACGCGTTCATATATTGGGAGGCGGCGCGCTGGGCCGGGTCGTCGATCAGCGTGCGCTGGAAGATCTGCGGGTGCGGCGCGTTGACGATCGCCAGCCGCGCCACCCGTTCGGGGTGGGAGAGCGCCGCCAGCCAGGCCACCGCCCCGCCCCAGTCGTGACCGACGAGGGTGAAGCGGCCGATGTCCAGCGCGTCGGCCAGCGCGATCAGGTCAGCCACCGGCCGGTCGGTGGCATAGGCGTCCACCCCTTCGGGCTTGGACGAGCGGGCGAAGCCGCGCTGGTCCGGCGCGACGACGCGATAGCGGCCGGAAAGCGCGGCCAGCTGGTGTCGCCAGGTCCGCGCCGATTCCGGGAAGCCGTGGAGGAAGATGATCGCTTCCGCATCGTCCGGCCCGCCCAGAGTGACGTCCAGTTCGACGCCGGTGGGCAAGGTGAAACGCTGCTGGCGAAGGGTCATGGATGGCTCACGGTCAAGGGGATTTCCGGCAATGGATGAACTCCTTGTCGTCGCCCGGCACAAGGGGGAAACGACCGTCCTTCCAGTCATGCTTGGCCTGGTTGATGCGTTCGCGCGAGGCGCTGACGAAATTCCACCACACGTGGCGCGGCGTGCGGAACGCCTCGCCGCCCAGCAGCATCACCCGCGCGTCGCTGGTCGCGCGCAGCGTCATCGCCCGGCCGGGCTGCAGGATGTAGAGGCTGTAGCGGGCCAGCGGCTCGCCATCCAGGCTGGCGTCGCCCAGCGCCACCAGCACCGCGCGCTCGTCCGCCTCCGCCGCGATCGGCATGGCCGCGCCCGCGTTCATCATGATGTCGGCATAGATGGTGGCGGCATGCTGGGTGATCGGCGACGTCGCGCCCCACAGGCTGCCCATGATGACGCGGGCGGACACCCCGCCATCCTCGATCAGCGGCAGATCGTCGCGCGCGACATGTTCGAAGGCGGGGGCGATCTCCTCCATCCCGTCGGGCAGCGCCAGCCAGGTCTGCATCCCCGAAATCGGCGATCCGGCGGCGCGCTCGGCCGGCGGGGTGCGCTCCGAATGGACGATGCCGCGCCCGGCGGTCATCAGGTTGCACGCCCCCGGCCTGATCGTCGCATGCGTGCCCAGGCTGTCGCGATGGTCGATCGCGCCTTCGAACAGGTAAGTGACGGTTGCCAGGTTGATGTGCGGGTGCGGGCGCACGTCCATGCCCCGGCCGATGTCGAAATGGGCGGGGCCGAACTGGTCGACGAAGATGAAGGGGCCGACCATGGTGCGCGCCTTGTCCGGCAGCGTGCGCCGCACCTCAAAGGCGCCGAGATCGTGCGACGAGGGGGTTATGACCTGCATGTCCGTCATCTTTATTCTCCCGGTGCCCGCGCCTGGATGGCCAGCGCATGGACGCGGTTGCCGGGCATGTCGCCCAGCGCCTTGTTCACCGCCCGCTGGCGCGCGACGCGGCTCTGGCCCGCAAAGCCCGCCCACAGGATGGACAGGCTGAAATGCGATTCGCCGCTGCCGTCGTCTCCCGCATGGCCGTGATGCTTCGCGCTGTCGTTGCTGAGGGTGAACTGCGCGTCGGGAAAGGCGGCGGAAAGCAGCTCTTCCATGGCGCGCTGCACTGGACCTTTGTTCGTCATGGCCCCATGTCTGCTGGCGAAAGACGAGCATGACAAGCCCCCGATCCCCCCGTTTCCATGGTCGCGTCCCGCGCGAAGAGCCTTGCGCCGTGCCCGGCTGCGCCGAAGCCGGGGAATTCCGCGCGCCGGCGGAACGGGCCGAGGACGGGGGGGAAGGGCCGCGCCCCTGGCGCTGGCTGTGCCTGGACCATGTCCGCGAATTCAACGCCGGCTATAATTATTTCAGCGGGATGAGCAGTGCGGAGATCGAGGCGGAGCAGCGCCCCTTTGCCGGCTGGGCGCGCGAGACGCGGGCCTTTGCCGCCAACGGATCGCCCGGCCCGCGCTGGGCGGACTTCATCGACCCGCTGGACGCCATCGGCGCGCGCTTCGGCCGCAAGGCGGAGCCGCAGCGGGCGGACGGGCGGCCGCTTTCCGGCGCGGACCGCAAGGCGCTGGCCACGCTGGGGCTGGGCGCGGATGCGGACCGCCGCGCCCTGCGCCGCCGCTATGCCGACCTGCTCCACCGCTATCACCCCGACCGCAACGGCGGCGATCGCAGCCATGAAAAGGCGCTGCAGGAGGTGATCGCCGCCTATGCGCAGCTGAAATCGGCCCCCGCCTTCGCCTGAGCCCGCGGCTTTGGGGTCGTTCTTTCAGCCATGGCGGGCAATCGCCCCCTTTTCTTTTGGCGCGCAAGGGATGAAAGGGCTTTGGCGGGCACGCCCGCACGGACAGGAAGAGAGTGACGATGGCCGATATTCCCAACACCCAGCCCGACAGCCGTGCCGACACGGTGATGGACGCGCCGGACAAGATGGTCAGCGCGCGCGCCCTGTTCGGCATCGACAGCGACATGCAGGTGCCCGCGTTCAGCGAGGCGGACGAGCGGGTGCCGGACCTGGACCCCGCCTATGTCTTCGACCCCGACACCACGCTGGCGATCCTGGCCGGTTTCGCCCACAACCGCCGGGTGATGGTGCAGGGCTATCACGGCACCGGCAAATCCACCCATATCGAGCAGGTGGCGGCGCGGCTGAACTGGCCGTGCATCCGCATCAACCTGGACGCGCACATCAGCCGCATCGACCTGGTCGGCCGCGACGCCATCGTGCTGAAGGACGGCCAGCAGATCACCGAATTCCGCGAAGGGTTGCTGCCCTGGGCGTTGCAGACGCCGACGGCGCTGGTGTTCGACGAATATGACGCCGGCCGGCCGGACGTGATGTTCGTCATCCAGCGCGTGCTGGAGACGGAGGGCAAGCTGACCCTGCTGGACCAGAACCGGGTGATCCGCCCCAACCCGTGGTTCCGCCTGTTCGCTACCGCCAACACGGTGGGCCTTGGCGACACGTCCGGCCTGTACCACGGCACCCAGCAGATCAACCAGGGCCAGATGGACCGGTGGAACATCGTCGTCACGCTCAACTATCTGCCCGCCGCCGTGGAGGCCCAGATCGTGCTCGCCAAATCCGGCGAATATGACAAGCCGGAAGGCAAGAAGGTGGTGGAGAATATGGTCAAGGTGGCCGACCTGACCCGCCAGGGCTTCATTGCCGGCGACATATCGACCGTGATGAGCCCGCGCACGGTGATCACCTGGGCGCAGAATGCGCTGATCTTCGGCGATGTCGGCTTCGCTTTCCGCCTCTCCTTCCTCAACAAGTGCGACGAGGCGGAGCGCACGCTGGTGGCCGAATATTATCAGCGCGTGTTCGGCACGGACCTGCCCGAGAGCGTGGTCGGCAAGGCGGCTTAAGGCGGGCGTGGCCGAACAGACACCCCTGGAGGCGTTTCGCCAGGTGCTGGGCGGCGCGGCCCGCGCCATCGCGCACGAGCCGGAGGTGGAGCTTGCCTACACCGCCGATACCCCGGCGGCGTCCGGCAAGCACATCAAGGTGCCGATGCCCGCGCGCGGGCTGCCCGCCAATCAGGTGGCGGAGGCGCGCGGCTTTGCCGACGCCTTCGCGCTGCGCCTGCGCCACCATGACGCGGTGCTGCACAACAAGGCCGCCCCCGCAGACGCCGTCGCCCGGGCGGTGTTCGACGCGGCGGAGCAGGCGCGGGTGGAGGCGCTGGGCAGCAAGGGCATGGACGGGGTGCGCGACAATCTGGCCCGCGCGCTGGACGTGCGGGTGCGCGCCGACCCCATCACCCGCGCCCGCAACCGGGAGGAAGTGCCGATTTCCACCGCCGTCGGCCTGCTGGTGCGCGAAAGGCTGACCGGGCTTGCCCCGCCCGCCGCCGCCCGCGAGGGGCTGGCCATGATCCGCGGCTGGATCGAGGAAAAGGCCGGGGCCGAGCTGGACGGGCTGGCGCTGGCGATCGACGATCAGGACGGCTTTGCCCGGCTGGCCAAGCGCCTGCTGGAGGACCTGGAGCTGGTCGACGGCGAGGTTGCGCCCGACGACGCCCGCGAGCAGGGCGAGGAGGACGAGGGCGAGGACCAGAGCGAGGGCGACGAGGACGGCGAGGGCAATGACGCCGCCTCCGGCATGGAGGGCGAGGTGGACGCCCGCGCCGAGGCCGACAACAGCGACGGCGAGGGCGACGGCGAACAGGGCCAGGACGACCGCATGTCCGACGGCTCCAGCGATGTCGGCGACGATGGCGAGGACGGCATGATGCCGGTGCGCCCCAACCGGCCGCCGGCCGAGGTCGGCCCGCAATTCGACTATCGCAGCTGGACGACCCGCTTCGACGAGGTGGTGACCGCGGGCGAGCTGTGCGACGATGACGAGCTGACCCGGCTGCGCGCCTATCTGGACCAGCAGCTCGTCCACCTGCAGGGCGCCGTCACCAAGCTTGCCAACCGCCTGCAGCGCCGCCTGATGGCGCAGCAGAACCGCAGCTGGGATTTCGACCAGGAGGAGGGGCTGCTGGACGCCGCCCGGCTGGCGCGCGTCGTCATCAACCCGGCCCATTCGCTGAGCTACAAGAATGAGCGCGACACCGATTTCCGCGACACGGTGGTGACGCTGCTGATCGACAATAGCGGATCGATGCGCGGCCGGCCGATCTCGATCGCGGCGATTTCCGCCGACATCCTTGCCCGCACGCTGGAGCGGTGCGGGGTGAAGGCGGAGATACTGGGATTCACCACCCGCGCGTGGAAGGGCGGCCAGTCGCGCGAGCACTGGCTTGCCGCCGGTCGCCCGCCCGGCCCCGGGCGGCTGAACGACCTGCGCCACATCATCTACAAGCGCGCCGACGAGCCGTGGCGCCGCGCCCGCAAATCGCTGGGCCTGATGATGCGCGAAGGGCTGCTGAAGGAGAATATCGACGGCGAGGCGCTGTTGTGGGCGCACAACCGGCTGATCGCCCGGCCCGAGGAGCGGCGCATCCTGATGGTCATATCCGACGGCGCGCCGGTGGACGATTCGACGCTGTCGGTGAATTCCGGCACCTATCTGGAAAAGCATCTGCGCCAGGTGATCCACTGGATCGAGAACAAGTCGCCGGTGGAGCTGTGCGCCATCGGCATCGGCCATGACGTGACCCGCTATTATGCGCGCGCGGTGACGATCATGGATGCGGAGCAGCTGGGCGGCACGATGGTGGAGCAGCTGGCCGGGCTGTTCGAGGAAGCCTAGCGGGGGTTGGTTATTGCTTGGTTCGCCGCACCGGCCCTCTCCCCCACCCAGCCTCCCGACAGCGTGATACTGGATCGGGAGGCCGGGCGGGGGAGAGGGCCGGCTGTTAGAGGACACTGATATCTGGAGTGCCCGGGATTGACCGGCACAAGGCGGGATAAAACGGGATTTTCGTCGGTTTTGCGCCATCGCATGGGCCATTCCCCAAAAATCGGCGCTTCGGACCTCTGTCTAGAGTCTCGGCGCATTTAGACATGGCTTGGACAAGAGCGGCCGGAGTCGGGGGCGTCAAGCGCCCTAAGCTCTTATACGCCCCTTAGCGGCGCAAAACCGGCGGTTCAGAGGGTTCTTAGGCGGGCGTATGGTCGAAATCCCCGCCGGCAAGCCTTGGAAAGTGGGCCGTTGCGTAAAAACCGACGCCGGAACTGGGCTGTCATTGAAAAATAACGATAAACTACGACGCGCCGGCTTGAACTGGGACCCCAAACTGGGACCAATTTTTTACTATTCGCCCGCCGCATCCAGCGCCCAAGCGGCAACCTTGGCTAAATGCGTGTCGGGCGAAAGTCCGGCCTGTTCGAAATCACGGATCCGCGCGGCTGGGACATGAACGAGAGCGGCAAATTCGCGCTGGGTGAGTCCATGGCGGGCGCGGTATGCCTTAAGAGCCACGGCTAGGGGCGGGAGATCGCTTTTTGATCGGTCGGGAGCATCAGTCATCGCGGATCATCTCCAGCCAGGCGCAGGCAAGCTCTGCCTCGATCATCGGCAGCCACGCCACATCGCCCGTGCCGGCAAACTGCATGACGGACGTGTAGGCCAGCACCACCGCCCACGGCTCACGCGGCCGGGCGAACGACATGGATTGCCCCTGGTCTGCCGCCGCTTTGGCCATCATCGGCCACAGTTTCGCGCCGTCACGATCGCGCGGGGCGACCGCGATCGTCACCAGCGGTGCGCCGTCGCGGCCAAGCAGGGTGAGCAGCAGCCGGCGGCGCTCTGCCGTGGCGCGCAGGCGGACGCCCAGCCGTTGCGGGATCAGCGCGCCATCCTCGCCGGCCTTGAGCGCCATATCGATCGCGCCGCGCGCCATGGCGATGCGATCGGCCGGGATGTTGACTGGATCGATCTGGTCGCCTGTGCCGCCGCCGATCGTCTGGAGCCAAAGATAGGGGTTGCGTCCGGCGGTCATGCGCGTATCACTCATTCGTCGCCGCCGATGGCGTGGATCGAAACACCCGCCCCGACATGAATGGGGTCCAGTAGCGCGAAGATGTGGGCGGCGTCTTGCCAGGCAACGCCGCCCTGGATCGCCCGGCCGACATAGCAGCGCGCACCGGCCCCGCCGACAAGATGCAGCCACCATATCCCGTTGGCCCAACGCACCAGTTGCGCCCCGGCGGTTACGTCCGCCTCGACCCGATCGACCCGCGTTGCCTTGCCCTCGATCTCCCCGTGGTAAACCGGGATCGAGAGGCCCAGGCGGATGCGGCCATCGTCCAGCCATTGCGGCATGAGCAGCTCCTCATGCCCCGTTGGTCTGCGGACGCTATTGAGCCGCAGACCACCCCACCACGGGCGATAGTAGCGGACTCCACCGCCGCCGTCATAATAGCGCTGCCCGAATGCCGCGTGCATCCTGCCTGTGGAGCCTGCCCCGCGCGCCACCCGATCTGGGGTATTGATCGCGCGGGCGACGCGCGCCGCGAAATCATCGTGGCGTGATGAGTCGCCGCACCAATATTGCGACCCCAGCAGCCGCTCGGCCGGCTGGGGCGCAAGGGCGGCTTTGCTGGCGCGGCTCATTTGGCCTCCTGCTGCTTGGTCAACTGCGCAACGACGAGGCGACGCAGGCGGCCATCAAAGTCGCGCAGGGTTTCGCGGTCGATCCAATATTGCGCGCTGGGCATCGCCCGCATCCTGGCGGCCTTGGCGTGTACGATGGCGCGGACGTCATCGCTCTTGGCGGCTTCGATCAGCGCCGCCTTTTCCGCGTCCAGGCGGGGGAGCAGCTTGACCCGGATCGCCATCGCCCAGGACACCTGCTTTTCGCTGCCCGTCAGGGTTGGCAGGCCTTCGTTGGCGCGGATCAGGTCGGCATCGCGCGCGGCGCGGTAGCAGTCGGAGCAGTCAGTTGTATCGAGCCAGTTGCGCTTGGCGTGACGATCGGCTTCGCGGCCGTCTATATTGTGGACCTGCTCATGCCCGCAAACATGCTTGATGGTGTATTTGGCCATTTGTCGTCTCCTCCCCTGATGGTGGCCGGGGGCGCCTGATCGGCCTCTCGGACCGATGCACATTAACTACATGGATATCATGTAGTCGTCAACGTCTTTTTAACCCGTCATGTGCGCGCCGGTCGCGCAGCGAACGCCACCGCGTCCGGCCTTTTGGATCACATCGACGCCGCCGGCGTTGCGCGCCGCCTGATCGTCCAGGATCCAGACCTCTGTGCGATCGTCGCGCACGCCGGCATCGGCCAGCGTCATGCAGACAAATTCCGCTCGTCCGAATTCGGATTGGTCGGCGCCGACGCGCGTGACCTGCCATTCGCGCACGAACTGATTTTCGCGGAAATGGACGTCGGTCGCCCACGGCTCTTTCAGCACGGCGGCTTTGGCGGCCTCGACCTGTGCGGTGGTGAGCAGCTCCATGGCACCGTTTTTATCGATTTGAACTATCTCCGCGCTCGACGGATCAGCGACCTGGCCGCAACCAGCAATCATCACCATGCTTGCGAGGACGACTGACGACTTAATTAGGCTCATTCTTGAAAGCTCCACGCCGAACGTCCTCTATATCGATCACGTTTCTGCCTCGGATCGTTCCTGCCATGCTGAGTAAAGCGGCCCTTTGCCAACTCTCCATGCTCCTAAAATCATGGATCAACGCGGCAACATCATCTTCGTAATTCGATGTTAGCTCGGGCGGAAGCTGCCGCTCACCGAATCCGGTCACAAGCCATCTCGGGTTGACGCTTAACACGTCTGCGATTTCAAACAGTAGGTCCGCCGGCGCGAACCTCTTACCTTTCCAATAGTTAGATAGTGTCTGCTCGACAATATTCAGTCGGCGCGCCAGCGCCGCCACAGTGGGAAAACCCGCGTCTTTCGAGGAATCGCGCAATCGATCCCCAAATTTGGAGACAGCATCAGTCACTTGACGACCAACATTTGTTGTCTTAATCCCAACAAATGTTGGGAAGGGTTTAGGACATGTTGGACGCAATCGCCCCTCTTCACCCCGAAGAGATTAAGGCACAGCTGCGAATGAAATTCGGCTCTCTCGCGGCTTTCGAGCAGGCGCGCGGGCTGGGTGAACGTTCGGTGTCGCAGGTTCTCATTGGCCGCCCATCGCGCGCGGCAGCCGAGGCGATTGCCAGTGAACTCGACATTCCGCTGCAACGTGTGTCCTCGCACTATCATCGGCTAACAACAGTTGTTGGCAATAAGCCACAAACGGTCGGGTTGCATCGTCTAAATGCGGAGGCGCGCTAGACATGGCGTCTCAACCGATCGCGGTCGAGCCTGACGTGGCCGGCGAAATCCTGATCATCCCGGTCTATGACATTGAAATCGGTGAGCGCCTGCGGCCGATCGACGAAAATTGGGCGGCTGCACTTGGTCAAGTCATGGTTCGCGAGGGCCAGCAGACGCCGATCGAAGTTTGTGTGCTGCCTGGTAAAAGCGGCTGGCGCCTGGTCGCGGGCGCCCACCGCGTCCGTGGCGCGCAGTTGGCCGAGATAGCTTATATCGAAGCACGGGTGGTATCTGCCAGCCTTGCGCATCGCCGCATGCGTGAAATCTCCGAAAATCTGTGGCGTAAGAACCTTGACCCGATGGATCGGGCGGCATTTGTGGCCGAGGCTCACCAGTTGTTGCGCACGCGCGCCGGCCTGGAACCTCATGCTTCCGCGCAGTCGATCGCCGCCAATGCGCGGTGGAAAAAGGATCTGGATGCGGCTGCGGTGGATGCGTCGGCAACGATTGCCGACGCATACGGGCTTGATGCCCAGCTGGGCGAGAGCATCGGCCTTTCAGAACGCACGATCCGCAACGATTTGCTGATCTATCGCCGGATATCGCCCGCCCTCATTGAGAAGCTTCGCGGCCATCCAGTGGCTTCGAACGCAACGCAGCTGCGAGCGCTGGCGAAACGCGATGCGCGCGAGCAGCGCGATATTGTCGACCTGTTAATTCAGGGCCACGCCAAGAGCGTCGGCGAGGCCGTCTCGACGCTCTTGCAGAAGCCCAAGCCTCGGCCCGAGGACAAGCGGCTCAGCGCGTTCGTCGGCACCTTCGGACGGATGGGGCTGGCCGAGAAAAAGGGCGCTCTCGCCACCCTGAAAGGCATGCTGCCGGCAGGATATAAGCTGCTCTCCAGCGCCTCCGATACCTTCCGCCGCCCGGTGAAAGGCGCGACCACCATCTACGCCGGGGGCCTGGTTTGCCTCACCGCAACCGGCTTTGCAGTGCCCGGGTCCGTTTCGACCACGCTCAAGGCAGACGGACGCGCGCAGTCCACCGTGGTCAATCCGGGCGCCGATGGCGCGCTCTTCGTCGACGTCCGGCCCGGCGTCTATCGCTACGCCAATAGCGCGTCCGGCGATCTGATCACCGCCGCCGACGTCGGCAATGATTGCTACGTCGTGGACGACGCGACCGTCGCCAAGACGTCGGGCGGCAGCACCCGCTCGATCGCCGGCAAGATCGTGGATGTGGACGCCCAGGGCGTCTGGGTCCGCATCGGCATCCGTTAAGCCCAGGAGAGACTCACTTGGATATCAATGCTCAAAATCTCCGCACGGCCGGCGTCGGCTTCAACGCCGCCTTCACGCGCGGGCTCGGCAGCATCTCGATCTACAGCGCGCTCGATAGCTCTTCAGCCGTCAACTGGTTCGCGCTCGGCTATTAAGGGAGGCACCCATGAGAATATTCTTCAGCCCATCGACCATGGGTTTCTATGATGAGGCCATTCACGGCGAACGGATGATCATCGTCCAGCAGCCTGCATTGACCGATGACCAGAAGGTGGATCGGATGCTCGGCATTGCCGGCACCGTGGACGACGCGGTCCTGGGCGACGATGTGCCCATGACGGATGTGACTATCGCCAACCCCGCCTGCCTCATCCCCATCGACGCCGTGGCGATCTCGGCCGAGCGCCATGCGGAATTGATGGAAGCGGTCAGCGACGGCCAGGTGATCGTTGCCGATGCTTCCGGCAGTCCCCAGTCCGCCGACCCGACGCTGTCGATCGAGGAACAGCTTGAAGCGCTGCGCCGGCGTCGCGATCGCGAACTGGCCGCGACGGACTGGACCCAGCTGCCGGACGCAATGGCGGCGGCGAAACGCAAGCTCTGGGCGGCGCATCGCCAGGCGCTGCGCGATCTGCCCGGCATCATCGAAAAGGCGCTGGCGGATGGCGATGAACGGGCGGCTGCGACACCCTGGCCGACCGCCCCGGGCTGACGTTCGGCCGGAGCGAGGGAGACTGGGGCGCGCCAACGCCCCAAATCGCGGGCAGGCACCCGCACCTCTCACGGCCGCGCGGCTGTGATCAGTTCCCCCGGCCGGTACCGGCAGGGGCTGTCTACGGTGAAATTGACAATGGAGAGTTACCACCTCGAACCGGTCGATCCGGTTCGCACCCTTGCTGGCTATCGCGGCGGAAAGCGCAGCCTGTCCGGCCAGCTGGTCGAGATGATCGGCCGGATCCCGCATGATCTCTATGCCGAACCCTTTGTCGGCATGGGCGGCATATTCTTCCGCCGCGATCGCCGGCCGAAGGTCGAGGTCATCAACGACATATCCGGCGACGTGACGACGCTCTTTCGCATCCTGCAACGCCTCTACCAGCCGTTCCTCGACGTCCTGAAATGGCAGCTGTCCACCCGTGCCGAATTTGATCGGCTGATGCGCGTCGATCCGTCCACCCTGCTCGACGTCGAACGCGCAGCGCGTTTCCTCTACCTCCAGCGCCAGGCGTTCGGGGGCAAGGTCTCCGGCCGGAACTTCGGCGTCACGCGCACCGGCCCAGCGCGGTTCGACCTGACCAAGCTGGTCCCGATGCTGGAAGCCGCCCACGATCGGCTTTGCGGCGTCCACATCGAATGCCTGCCCTACGCCCAGCTGATACGGCGCTATGATCGCCCAGGCGCGCTCTTCTATCTCGATCCGCCCTATGTCGGCGGGGAGGAGGATTACGGCCCAGGCGTCTTCTCAGTGGCCGATTTCGAGCAGCTTAGAACCCTCTTAGCGGGCCTGAAGGGCCGCTTTATCCTGTCCATCAACGACGTTCCAATGATCCGCTCATTGTTCGCCGGCTTCACGATCGAAGAGGTGGCGCTCAACTACCGACTGAGCGGTAAGGTGACGCCGGCGCGCGAACTGATTATCAGCAGCCCATGAAGGCGGGTTCGCCGCTTCGGAGTGCTCCAAATTGTCTTGTCCAAGACTCCGAAACGTTTTGTCCCGCTACACCGGCACCGCAAGCCACAACGACAAAGAGCCGGGATCCTGCGATCCCGGCTCCCGCCGCCCTCGATACGCTACGCAAGGGAAAGCCTGTCTGTCCGCTTAGCAGCGGCGGCTGTCGGACCGGTCGATGGCCCGGCCGGCGAGGGCGCCGACGCCCGCGCCGATGATCGCGCCCGCGGTCTGGTCACCCCGGCGGCCGGCCACTTCATGGCCCAGAAGGCCGCCGGCGATCGCGCCGATGATGGTCCCGCCGGTGCCGCTGTCGCAGCGCTCGCCCCGGTAATAGCCGCGATCCCCGCGATAGCGGTCGCCGCGATAATAGCGGTCCCCGCGCTGGTAGCGGTCGCCCCGCTGGTAGCGGTCGTAGCGGTCGCCGCGATAATAGTCGCCGCGCGCCGACTGGTAGTAACCGCCGTTATAATAGCCGCTCTGGGCCGATGCCGAGGCGGTCGGGATGATTGCCATGGCGCCCATCGCAATGGCGGCGCCGAACGTGGTGAGCTGCTTGATCATGGTCGTCTCCTTCATCGCCCTGTGTTTGGTCGATGAAGGGGTTATGCAGCGATTCGCTTGAGGCGTGGCTGAACGCGGATGTTAGCCGCCGTTCATCTTCGGGGCCTGCTTCCTTAACGGGAAAAGCCCGCTAGAAGGGCGGGCGATGCGTCGCTGGCCTTTTTCCCTGCTGTTGCTGCTGGTCTGCGTCGGCGATTATGCCGGGCCGGGGGCGCGGCCGATGCTGGGCCGCGACACCCGCGTCACCGCGACCGCGATCCCGCTCAACCCGGACGATCCGGCGCAGGTGCGGGTCGGCGCGCTCCGCTATGTCCAGGGCTGGCGGCTGCGCGGGCGGGATCGTGCGTTCGGCGGCTTTTCCGCCATGGCGGTGAACGGCGACCGGTTTCGCTTCATCAGCGATGCGGGCGGGGTGGTCGATTTCCGGCTGGGGGCGGGCGGCGCGGTCAGCCAGGTCCGCTTCGGCGACCTGAAGGACGGCCCCGGGCGCGGCTATGAAAAGCGCGACCGCGATTCGGAAGCCTTCGTCTTCGATCCCGTTTCAGGAAAATCCTGGGTGGCGTTCGAGCGGTGGAACGAGATCTGGCGCTATGGGCCGGACCTGCTGGCGGGCGAGGCGAGCGCCCGCCCCGGCGCGATGCTCGACTGGCCGGACAATAGCGGGGCGGAGGCGATGGTGCGGCTGCGCTCCGGCGCGTTCCTGGTCTTTTCGGAAGGCGGCAGGGGGCCGCGCGGGTCGACGGCGGCGCTGCTCTTTCCCGGCGATCCCACCGTGGACAGGCGGCCGCCGGTGCTGTTCGGATATCAGCGCCCGGCGGGATACCGGATCACCGACGCGGCCGAACTGCCGGACGGCCGGCTGGTCGCGCTCTACCGGCGCTTCGGCTTTCCCGACGGTTTTTCCGCCAAGCTGGCGATTCTCGACCCCCGCGCGATCCGGCATGGCGCGGTGCTGACGGAAGGCGAGATCGCGACGCTGGCGCGGCCGCTGAACGTCGACAATTTCGAGGCGATCGCGGTGACGCGCGAATCGGGGCGGACGCTGCTGTGGATCGCCTCCGACGACAATCTCAACGGCATCCAGCGCAGCCTGCTGATGCAGTTCGCGCTGGATTAAGGCCCGCAAGCAGGGCCGGCAAACGCCATCGGCCCGCGCTCCCCGGTGCGGAAGCGCGGGCCGATGCATGTCCTGAAAGCGCGCGGTGCGGCGCTTTCGGGGAAAGATCAGGCGGCTGCGGCCGTCTTCTTGGCCAGCTCGCGCTTCAGGCGGCGGGCCTTGAGGCTCAGCTTGTCTTCGCTGGTCTTGGCCAGCCAGTTGTCCAGGCCGCCGACATGTTCGACCGAGCGCAGGCCGTGCGTCGACACGCGCAGCTTGACGCTGCGTTCCAGCCCGTCGGACATCAGCGTCACATTCTGCAGGTTGGGCAGGAAAGTGCGCTTGGTCTTGTTGTTGGCGTGGGAAACATTGTGGCCCACCTGACGGCCCTTGCCGGTCAGTTCGCAAATACGCGACATGATTGATCGTCCTGAATTCGGGTTGCCCGGAAAGTGGCGGCGGATAACGCGAAGCGGGCGGTTCGTCAACCAAGGGGATGGATCGTTGCGCCGATGAAACTCCCTGCAACCCGGTTCGTTCTTCCGCAAGGGCCGTGTCAGGCCAAAGGGAGAAGGCCGATGAAGAGGTTCATACTCACCCTGCTGGCGATCGTCATTCTGGCGCTGATCGCCGCGATCGCGCTCGGCTATGTCGATTTCAACCAGACGCGCGAGGCGAAATTGCCGCGAATCGAGGGCGGGCAGCTGCCCGCGTTCGAAGCCGATGTCGCCAAGGTGGAGGTGGGCACCACCGACAAGACGGTGGAGGTGCCCAAAATCGTCACCAGCAACGAAACCGTCACCGTGCCGACGGTGGAGGTGAAGAAGGGCGGCGAATGACCGTCGCCCCGCGCCGCCCCGTCAGCCCGTGGGCCGTGGCGGCCGCGCTGCCGCTGCCGCCGCTCGGCGTCTATCTGGATCGCGGCATCGGGCGCGATTTCTGGATTGCCGTCGCGCTCACCTGCCTCGGCTTCGTGCCGGGGCTGCTCTACGCGCTGTTCGCCCTGCTCGTCGCCCATTGACGCGGCGGCGGCCGGCGATCATCGCGCGGGGATGAGCTTTCCGCTGCCAGAGCCGATGCGCCTTGCCCTTTCGCTGGCCCGCGACGCGGCGGCGGCGGGCGAGGTGCCGGTGGGCGCGGTGGTGATGAAGGGCGATATGATCGTCGCCACGGCGGCCAACGCCACCCGCGCGCTGAACGACCCCACCGCCCATGCCGAGATGCTGGCGATCCGCGAGGCGGCGCGGCGGCTGGGCGCGGAACGGCTGACCGGCTGCACCCTGTGGGTGACGCTGGAGCCGTGCGCGATGTGCGCCGGGGCGATCGCCCATGCCCGCATCGCCAGCCTCTATTATGCAGCGCCCGACCCCAAGGGTGGCGCGGTGGAGCATGGCGGCAGGATCTTCACCCAGCCGACCTGCCACCACCGCCCGGAGCTTTATGCCGGGCTGGGCGAGGCCGAATCCGCCGCGCTGCTGAAGGATTTCTTCAACGCGCGCAGGTGAGGGGGCAGCACCGGCCTGCTGTCCCGCCCGGCCTGCCGGGGGCAGGACAGGCGGGCGGGCCGGGGCCGCCGGCAATGATCCGCGCGGGTCGTTTATCTGCGCAGGTCGTTTTCCGTGACCGGGACGATGCGGATCTCGACGCGGCGGTTGGCCGCCTTGCCTTCCGCCGTGGCGTTGCTGGCGACGGGCTGGCTTTCGCCGAAGCCGCGGGTCGCGATCCGCGCCGACTGGACGCCGCGCATGGTGAGATAATCGGCGACCGAGCCGGCGCGGCGTTCCGACAGGCCCTGATTATAGCTGTCGCTGCCGTCCGAATCGGTGTGGCCGTACACGTCGATATAGGTCTGGTTATATTCGGCCAGCGTCGAGGCGACCTTGTCCAGCGTCTCGCGGAACTGCGGCTGGATGGACGACTGGTCGGTGGCGAAGGTGATGCCGGAGGGCATGTTGAGCACCAGATTGTCGCCGTCGCGCGTCACGTCGATGTCGGTGCCGGCGGTGCGCTGGCGCAGCTCGCGCTCCTGCTTGTCCATGTAGAGGCCGACGCCGGTGCCGGCGAGCGCGCCGATGCCCGCGCCGACGATCTTCTCCGTGCGGTCGTGCCGGCCGCCCACCAGATCGCCCAGCAGATAGCCGCCCACCGCGCCGGCGACGCCACCGATGGCGGCGCGCGACACGCGCTGGTTGCCGGTATCCGGGTCAGTGGTGCAGGCGGTGGTCGCCATCAGCATGGCGATGGCGGCGAAACCGGAAATCCTGGTGCTCATCATCATCTCGGTGTCCCTTTTCACTGTTCGGCCCACGGCCGACACCCCACGAAAACCATTCTCGCCGCCGCTTGTTCCGCATCCGAAGTGAACGCAGCATGATCGCACTGTTGTGAAGCGGACAGATTCGGGCCAAAGGGGCGGTAGCCGCCATGCAGCCCATTCCCCCCTTCCCCTGGTCCGACGTCGCCATCATCCTGGCGCTGATCGCGTTGAACGGCGTGTTCGCCATGTCGGAACTGGCGATCGTTTCCGCCCGCAAGCAGCGGTTGCAGGCGATGGCCAAGCTGGGCCGCAGCGGCGCGCGTTCCGCGATCGAGCTGGCGGCCGACCCGGGCAAGTTCCTTTCCACCGTGCAGATCGGCATCACCCTGATCGGCATTCTGGCGGGCGCCTATTCGGGCGCCAGCCTGGGCGGGCCGGTGGGCGCGCGGCTGGAAATTCTGGGCGTTCCGGCGGACAAGGCGGACACTGTCGGCTTTGTCGTGGTGATCGTGCTGACCACCTATGCGTCGCTGATCGTGGGCGAGCTGGTGCCCAAGCAGTTCGCGCTGCGCAAGCCGGAGCCGATCGCCGCCATCGTGGCGGTGCCGATGCTGTGGCTGGCGCGGCTGACCGCGCCCTTCGTGTGGCTGCTCGACCGGTCCAGCGCGCTGATCTTCCGCCTGCTCGGCATGAAGCGCGAATCGGACAGCCAGGTGACGGCCGAGGAACTGCACCTGATCGTCGCCGAGGCCAGCAAGTCCGGCGTGATCGAGGAGAGCGAGCGCGCCATCATCTCCGGCGTCGTCCGCCTGGCCGACCGGCCGGTGCGCGAGGTGATGACGCCGCGCACCGCGATCGACTGGCTGGACGCGGACGCGCCGGCCGCCACCATCCGCGAGCGGCTGCTGGCCACCGCCCACACCCGCCTGCCGGTGGCGGAAAGCTCGGTCGACCAGATTGTCGGCGTGGTCCAGGCGCGCGACATTGCCGCCGCGCTGTTCGAGGGACGGGCGATAGACCTGCGCGCGCTGATGCGCAGCGTCACCGTGATCCCGGACCAGCTGGACGCCATGGACGCGCTGGACGCGCTGCGCCGCGCCGAGGTGCCGATGGTGCTGGTCAACGACGAATATGGCCATCTGGAAGGCATCGTCACCCCGGCGGACCTGCTGATCGCCATCGCCGGGGAATTCGCGTCCGACCAGGATGTCGGCAGCGATCCGGCGCTGGTCGAGCGCGAGGACGGCAGCCTGCTCGTCTCCGGATCCATGTCCGCCGACGCGCTGGCCGAGCGGCTCGACATCCGCCTGCCCGAGGACCGCGATTATGCGACGACGGCGGGCTATGCGCTGTCGGTGCTGCGCCACCTGCCCGTGGTCGGCGAGCATTTCACCGAACAGGGCTGGCGTTTCGAGATCGTCGACATGGACGGGCGCAAGATCGACAAGCTGCTGGTCGCGCCCGCGCCGGGCGCTTGAGGCGCTGAACGGCGCGGGGCGCGGCGGGCCGTCAGCCCTCCAGCTTGCCGAACTTCGCCTCGAACCCGGCCCGGTCGCCCTTTGCCAGATAACCGGCCTGCTCGACCCATTTGTCGCGCGCGGGACGCCCCTTGAAGGTGCCCAGCTTGTCGTCGATGGCGGTCAGATCCGCATCGCTCCACGCCGCGATCTGGGCGAAGCGGGTGACGCCTTCCGCCGCCAGCAGCGCCGCGACCTTGGGGCCGACGCCCTTGAGCAGCAGCAGATCGTCCGGCGCTTCCACCCTGGGTTTCGGCGCGGCCTTGGGCTTGGCGGCCGCCCTGGCCGCGGGTTTCGGCGCTGCCTTGGGCGCCGCAGCCGGTTTGGCGGCGGGCGCGGCCTTCGCCTTGGCGGCGGTTTTGGGAGCGGCCTTTGCCGCCGGAGCCTTTGCCGCTGGAGCCTTTGTCACGGGTGCGGTTTTCGGCGCGGCCTTGGGAGCGGCGGCCTTCTTCGGCGCTGCCCTGGCGGCCGGGGCGGCCGGGGCGGCGGGCGCCGCGACCGGCGCCCGGGGCGTTTCCACCGCCTTGGGCGGCACGATGACGGGGTCTGGCTCGCGGGCCAGCGCGGCGGGGGGCGGGGCCGGGCGATCTTCCGCCTTGCGTTCGGCCGGCGGCGCGGCCTGGGTGCCGGATCGGCCGACCAGCCACCACAGGCCGATCCCGATCACCAGCACAACCACAACGATCAGCCACCAGTTCTCCGCCATCGCGCCCTCCATTTTCCTGAGGGGCAGACCCTAATCGATCGAGGCGGAGTGTCCAGAGCCTGTGTCCGCCGGCCGGTGGGTGCAGCGGCGGGCGGCGCGGGCGGTTATGCCCCGGCCTCGCGCGCCACCTCGCGCCAGCCGATGTCGCGGCGGCAGAAGCCGCTCGGGAAATCGACGGCGTCCACCGCGCGATAGGCGCGCGCCTGCGCCTCGGTGACGGTGCCGCCGGTCGCGGTGACGTTGAGCACCCGGCCGCCGCTGGCGACCAGCCCCGCCCCGGCCAGCCCCGCCCCGGCCAGCGCCGTGCCCGCCTGGAAGACTTTCGCGCCGCCGGCCTCGGCCGCCTTTATGCCCTGGATCGCGCCGCCCGTTTCGGGTTTGCCGGGATAGCCGTGCGCCGCCATCACTACGGTCAGCGCGCTGGTGCCGGCGAAGCGGGGCGCCGCCACCCCGGCCAGCCGCCCCTCCGCGCAGGCGAGGAGCAGGGCCAGCAGGTCCCCTTCCATCCGCATCATCAGCACCTGGCATTCCGGGTCGCCGAAGCGGGCATTATATTCGATCAGCTTCGGCCCCTCGGCGGTGAGCATCAGCCCGGCATAGAGCACGCCGGAATAAGGGGTGCCCGCCGCCGCCATCGCCGCCACGGTGGGCGCGATGATCTCCGCCATCGCCCGCGCCTCAAGCGCGGGGGTGAGCACCGGGGCGGGGCTGTAGGCGCCCATGCCGCCGGTATTGGGGCCGACATCGCCGTCGCCCACCCGCTTATGATCCTGCGCCGATCCGAACGGGACCACCGTCACCCCGTCGGTGATCGCGAAGAAGCTCGCTTCCTCGCCGGTCAAAAATTCCTCGATCACCACCTCGGCGCCGGCATCGCCGAACGACCCGGCGAACATGTCGGCGATGGCGGCCTCTGCCTCCGCCCGGCTTTCCGCGATGACGACGCCCTTGCCGGCCGCCAGCCCGTCCGCCTTGATGACCACCGGCAGCCCGAAACCGCCGAGCGCGGCGAGGGCGTCTTCCCGCGACGTCGCCCGCGCATAGCCGGCGGTGGGGATGGCGGCGCGGGTGCACAGATCCTTGGTGAAGCCCTTTGACCCTTCCAGTTGCGCCGCCGCCCGGCCGGGGCCGAACACGGCGACGCCCGCCGCGCGCAGGCTGTCCGCCACCCCGGCGACCAGCGGGCCTTCCGGTCCGATCACCACCAGGCCGACGGCGTTGGCGGTGCAGAACGCCACCACGGCGCGCGGGTCCAGCGGGTCGAGGGCGACGCATTCGGCATGATCGGCGATGCCCGGATTGCCCGGCGCGGCGAACAGCTTGTCCAGCCCGTCCGATTGCGCCAGTTTCCACGCCAGCGCATGTTCGCGCCCCCCGGACCCAAGCAGCAGGACATTCATGGCCGTTCCTCCGATCGATTCACCGGCATTCGACGCCGCGGGCCGGCTGTTAGCCGACGAAGCCCCCGGCGACAACGCGCCCGCGCAGACGGTGTCGGAACTGTCCGCAGCGTTGAAGCGGACGGTGGAGGAACGCTTCGGCCATGTCCGGCTGCGCGGCGAGATTTCGGGGTTCAAGCGGGCCGCGTCCGGCCATGTCTATCTGGCGCTGAAGGACGATCGCGCCGTCATCGACGCGGTGATGTGGAAGGGCACGGCGGCGAGCCTCGCCTTCCGCCCCGAGGACGGGATAGAGGTGATCGCCACCGGCAAGCTGACCACCTATCCCGGCCGTTCCAAATATCAGATCGTCATCGACCGGCTGGAGCTGGCCGGCGAAGGCGCGCTGATGCTGCTGTTCGAAAAGCTGAGGGCGAAGCTGGCCGCCGAGGGGCTTTTCGACGGAGCGCGCAAGCAGGCGCTGCCTTTCCTGCCGCGCACCATCGGCGTCGTCACGTCGCCCACCGGGGCGGTGATCCGCGATATCCTGCACCGGCTGGAGGATCGCTGCCCGACCCGCGTGGTCGTGTGGCCGGTGCTGGTCCAGGGGCAGGGCGCTGCCGACCAGGTGGCCGCCGCCATCAACGGCTTCGACGCGCTGGCGCCCGGCGGCCCGGTGCCCCGCCCGGACCTGGTGATCGTGGCGCGGGGTGGCGGATCGATCGAGGATCTGTGGACCTTCAATGAGGAAGCGGTGGTGCGCGCCATCGCCGCCTGCTCGATCCCCATCATCTCCGCCGTCGGCCATGAAACCGACACCACCCTGTCCGACCATGCGGCGGACGTGCGCGCGCCCACCCCCACCGCCGCCGCCGAGATTGCGGTGCCGGTGCGGGCCGATCTGGTCGCCGCGCTGCGCGACCATGGCGCGCGGATGGAGCGCAGCGCCCGCCGTTACCGGGAGCGCGGGGCGGAGCGGCTGGCGGCGCTCGCCCGGCTGCTGCCGACGCCCGCATCGCTGCTCGACCCACAACGCCAGCGCACTGACGATCTGGGCGAGCGGCTGCGGCGCGGGCTGGGCAAGCGGGTGGCCGACGCGCGCGGCGACCTGGCCCATGCCGGTGCGGCGCTGCGCCCCGCGCTGCTCAACCAGCGCCTCGCCCGCGCGCAGGACCGGCTGACCGCCGCCCGGCTGCGCCCGCAGCTGCTCACCCGGCCGCTGGCCGAGGCGGGCGACAGGCTGGACCGGCTGGCCCGGCTGGTCCAGTCGCTCGACCCGCGCCGGCCGCTGTCGCGCGGCTATGCCTGGGTGACGAAGCGGCCGTCCGGCCGGATGGCGGGCAATGCCGACGCCGCGCGCGCGGCGGGGGCGCTGACCCTGCAATTCGCCGATGGCACCGTCGACGTGCGGGTTGAGCGCGGCGGCGGGCGGACCTATGACGGGGACGGACCGGCCCAGCCGAGCCTTCTGTAAATCGCCCGTCAATCTCCACCGCAGGAATATGCGCCCATGTTGATGTCCCCCAACGGAAAAGCGGCCCGGCTGCATTATATGGCCAACGGCTTCCGGGTGCTGTCGCATGGCGATCATGTCGTCTGCGCGGTATCGGGCGAGCGGATTCCGCTCGACCTGCTGCGCTATTGGAGCGTCGAGCGGCAGGAAGCCTATGCCACGCCGGAAATCGCGACCCGCGCGGCCCTGAACGGATGACGGCGATGGCGCGGCGTGCGGGCGCGGGGCTTGCCCTGCTGCTGGTCGCGGGCTGCGCCGCGGTTCCCCACGCCCCGCCCGAGCCGGAGGCCGCGCCGGCCGAGCGCGCGCCCGAGCCGCCGGTGCGCCCCGGCTTCTCCTTTGAAGGTGCGATCACCCAGGGCGGCATGGTGATCGGCACCGCGCCCAGCCACACCCGCGCGCTGGCGCTGGACGGCCGGCCGATCGCCCTCGACGCCGACGACCGCTTCGTCATCGCCTTCGACCGCGACGGCAAGGCGGAGGCGCAGCTGGTGGCGACGCTCGCCAACGGGCGGACGGTGAGCGAGCGGCTGGTGGTGGCCGCGCGCGCCTGGCAGGTCGAGCGGGTCGACGTGGCGTTGCGCGCCGGCACGCCCAGCGCCGAGTTCGAGCGGATCCGCGCGCCCGAGGTGGCCCGCATCACCGCCGCCCGCGCGGTGATGGCGCATAGCGAGGGCTGGCGGCAACGCTTCCTCTGGCCGGCCACAGGGCGGATCAGCGGCGTCTTCGGCTCGCAGCGCATCTATCGCGGCCAGCCCGGCGCCTATCATTCCGGCGTCGACATCGCCGGCGCGACGGGCACGCCCATCGTGGCCCCGGCGGACGGCGTCGTCGTGCTTGCCACGGAAAAACCCTTCACACTGGAAGGCAATCTGCTGATCGTCGACCATGGCATGGGCCTGAACAGCGCCTTCCTCCACCTGTCGAGAATCGACGTGCGCGAAGGCCAGCAGGTGCGCCGCGGCCAGACCATCGGCGCGATCGGCGCCACCGGCCGCTCGACCGGCCCCCACCTTCACTGGGCGCTCAAATGGCGTGACGCCCGCATCGACCCGCAACTGCTGGCGGGGGCGATGGAGCGGGCTGGCGGCAACTAGACGGCATGGGCAGGATTGCCTGACCACCAAGGATTTGCGTCAGCACGATTTTTCGGGAATCTTATCCGACTCCGCGCCGATCAGGCTCGCGAGGAGAGCCCTGTCGCCGGGGACTCGGCAAGATCACGGATTGCGGCTGAGCCTGGCGCGCTGCGGGCCATCCACCGATGACGCATCACGCTGCGAACTCGCCGAATTTCCGTGTTGCATATAAGTTACATCGATTTGTAAATCACTCGCCTCGCCAGCGACAAGCTTTACACTATTTTTCTAGCGCTTCATCACCCGTCGATAGCTCCACCGCGTGGAAGGAGTGATCAATAAGTGACAGATGCCAACTTGATTTGGATCGTCACTTAATCAAACAAGGGTGATTCCATGAAAAATTTGCTACGCCAGCGACTATTGGCAACAACGCTGATAATAAGTTCGGCCGTACTCGCAATGCCCGCGCTTGCACAGAATGCTGCGCCGGCTCCTCAGGATGAAGATGAGACGATTGTTGTTACCGGATCGCGTATTGCGCGCCCCGATTTGGAGTCGATTACCCCGATTGCTGTCGTCGGTTCGGTAGAACTTCAGCGGGATGCGGCCGTCAACGTGCAGGATGTTCTTCAGGAACTTCCGCAGGTCGGCATTGGCAGCAGCCGCACGAACACGAACTTTCTCACGTCGGGGAACGGCGTGGCGACCGTCAACCTGCGCAACCTCGCATCCGATCGAACGCTGGTTCTCGTCAACGGCCGTAGGTTCATCGCCGGTCTGGCCGGATCGTCGTCGGTCGACCTCAACAACATTCCGACCGATTTCATCGACCGCGTTGAAGTCGTGACGGGCGGCGCGTCCGCCGTTTACGGTTCCGACGCGATCGCGGGCGTGGTCAATTTCATCCTCAAGGATAAATTTGACGGCATTCAGGCCCGGGCGCAGTACAACATCACCGACAACGGAGATAACCCGCGCTATTTCGCAAGCTTGACGGCTGGGACCACCTTCGGCTCCGACGATAGAGGGTCCTTCATCGGTAACTTCTCTTACGACAAGGATACCGGCTTGCTTTCGCGGAAGCGGGCGATTTCGAGCCAGGACTGCTTTTATGACCTTTGCGGTCCGGCGGCCTACAGCTCCTTCTCTCCCCAGGGTCGGTTCCAGCTGTTCGACGCCGATGGCGCCGCCGTCAATGGATTCAACGGCGGTAGCCTGTTCTCGTTCGACACGAACAATAACGTGATTGCGGGTGGTGGCGCCGGCTTCAACAGAAATGCGGTGCGCAGGATTTCCACTCCGATCGAGCGTTATCTCGCCAGCGGCATCTTCAATTACGAGGTCAACGATCACATTCGCGCCTTTGCCGAAGTGACCTATGCCCGGGTTCGCTCAAGCTCGCAGATCGAGCCGCTGGCTCTGGCGAATACCGACATTTATGATCAGAGCCCGGGAAATATCGGTATCCCGATCACCAACGCGTTCCTGCCTCAGGCGGTTCGCGATCAGGTCGACGCCTATAATCTGACGCCGGCCGGCATCGCGAATCCGATTACGTCGCTCGGTTTCCGGCGTCGTCAGAACGAGGTGTTCGACAGGTCCAACAACAATGCGCGTGACACGTGGCGGGTTGCGACGGGTCTGCGCGGCGATGTGACCAACAAGTGGAGCTACGAAGTCAGCTACGTCTACGGTCACTTCAAGGACCGGACTTCGAGCGAAGATATCGACAACGCCCGCTACCGCAATGCGCTCGACTCGATCGAACTGCCCGATGGCACGATCGTTTGCCGCAGCGAAGCGGCGGTTGCCGAGGGCTGCCAGCCGATCAACCTCTTCGGCTTCGGCACGGCCAGCCCGGAAGCTTCGGCCTATGTCCGCGCCGTGGTGCCGAAATCGGAGAGCATCACCAACGAACAGCACGTGGTTTCGGCCAGCCTTCAAGGTAGCCTGATCACTCTGCCGGCCGGCGACCTGGGCGTCGCCATCGGCGGTGAATACCGCAAGGAAAAGAGCGTCGACGATCTCGACATTCTGACCAACACGGGCGGCAACTCCGGCAACCAGATTCCCGATACCGTGGGTCAGTTCCATGTCTGGGAAGCTTTTGGCGAAGTGAATGTGCCGTTGCTGCGGGACAAGCCCTTCTTCAATTATTTCGGGCTGACCGGCGCCGCGCGCTATTCCGACTACAGCCAGGGCACCGTCGGCGGCGTGTTCAGCTGGAACGCGGGTGCGGAATGGGAGCCCGTCAGCGGGCTGCGTCTGCGTGGCGTCTATGCCGAGGCGAACCGTGCTCCGAACATCTCGGAATTCGCGTCCGCTCCGTCGGAAACCTTCGCGGGGGTCAATGATCCGTGCGACGGCGTCACTGCGGGCCCTCAAACCGGACGTGATGCAGCCATCGATACGGCATGTCGCGCCATTCCCGGGATCGCGAACGCGATCACCAACAATGGCGAGTTCGAATATACCCTGGCCGATATTCAGGGTATTAACGGCTTCGTTGGCGGCAATCCCAATCTGAGCGAAGAAACCGCGAAGACGATCACCCTGGGTGCGGTCATCACGCCGCAGCAACTGCCCGGATTCAGCCTGACCATCGACTATTTCGATATCAAGGTTGACAAGGCAATCGGCACCGTTGGTCGTAATCTTTCGATCGAACAGTGCCTTTTGACCGGGCTGGATGATTTCTGCGATAACGTCATCCGTAATGCCAACACGGGTTTCGTGACGACGGTTAACGATCAGCTGATCAACATTTCGACCTTGCGTACCAAGGGTATCGATTTCGGGATGCGTTATTCACGCGGTCTCGGCCTGTTCGGCAATGATCGGCTGGATTTGACGGGCAACTATACCTATCTGATCAACTTCAAGAACCAGGCCAACCCGTCGGCCCCGGTTCGTGATTTTGCCGGCACCGTGGGACTTTCCGAGCATAAGGGCACCGCTCGCGCGGCCTATATACTGGATGGGTTCACGGCGAGCTGGCAGGTCACCTACCTCAGCAAGGTTATCGGCGATCTGGATCTGATCGACGATCCGGATGCCGCCCCGCTGAACAGTGTGGGCGACCGCTGGTATCATGACATCCAGCTGCGTTACGACATCGGTGAAGATCGTCGTTTCGCCCTCTATATTGGTGTGGACAACCTGTTCCAGAGCCGGCCTCCCTTCCTTCCGGGAACGCCGTTCACTGGATCTCCGACCGGGACGGAAACCGCGGCGGACGTGTATGATCCGTTCGGTCGTCGCCTCTATGTCGGAGCGCAGGTGCGCTTCTGATATCGGAGTTGACCGAAAGTTGAATGAAGGGGTGGAGCGCATGCTCCACCCCTTTTTCATATCGGCTCGAGCCAATTACCGTCTGTAATCTTGACGCAGGGAAGGAGATCAGTTCAGCCGGACGACCTTGATTCCGTTCTTGCCGTTGACCCTGGCGATGTAGGCGCCGAACGTGCCCTTGCGAATGTTGATGCTTTGTCCCTGCTTCGGCGGCATCAGGAATTTGTCGTCGATCTGTCGCCAGCGGGCGCCGTCCACCAGCGTGATGATCCATTCTCCGCCGGAGCCGGACGTCGCGCTTCTTATCGTTGATTCGATTTCGCTGACTTCTTCTTCGTCACCGCCGTCCTTTCCGCCGAACAGCTTGAGCGAAGGCAGGTTCAGGCCAAACAGCCCCCGCCGGGCTTCGCGAACGGCTTCGCGGTCGACGATCATCACTTCTTTCCTGTCGCGCGCCGCGATTAACGCATCATAGGCTCGATCGTAGCAGGCGGCCCGGGCAACACTGTCCGACAGGGCCCGGCATTGGCCAAGTGCATCGATGTGGGTTGATGCGCGGTCTTGCCCGTGCGCCGCCGCCGGCAGGAGGACAAGGCTGCCGAGAGCGATCAGCGAAGCGTGATATTTCGATCTCATTTCAACTCCTAATCTCTTTCGCCCGTTCGATCCGCGCCGGAATTCCGACGGCAAAGGGGGTGTGACAATTGGGAGACAGAGACTTGGTATATCGCATCCAACCTGTCACGCATGATTGCCAATCGCGCGCCAGATACCATAGATCGCGGCCATAGCGAACGCGATGGGACGTTCGATTGAGCGAAAATGTCGCATTGAAAACAGCGATGAGGCGCTTGCCCAGAAGGGGACTTTTTATGATAAACAAGAGTTTACGCGATCAGTTGCTCGCATCCACCGTATTCACCTGTGCGCTGCTCGTGGCGGCGCCGGCCATGGCCCAGGACGCGGCCGCTGCGGGTGCTACAGAGGCTCAACCCGAGGAAATCGTCGTCACCGGCTCGCGCATTCCGCAGGCCAATCTGGAGTCCGCGGCTCCCGTCACGGTGATCTCGAGCCAGGACATCAAGCTGCAGGGCACGACCAAGGTTGAGGACATGCTCAACTCGCTGCCGTCGGTCTATGCCAGCCAGGCCTCGACCCTCGCCAACGGCGCGGACGGCACGGCATCGGTCGACCTTCGCGGCCTCGGCACCACGCGCACGCTGGCGCTGGTCAACGGCCGCCGTCTGCTGCCGGGCGATCCCAGCCCCACCGGCGGTTCGGCCGCCGACATCAACATGATCCCGGCCGCCCTGCTGAAGTCGGTCGAAGTGCTGACCGGCGGCGCCTCGTCGACATACGGCGCCGACGCCGTGTCCGGCGTTGTCAACTTCAAGCTCGATACGGACTTCACGGGCTTCCGCGTGGATGGCCAGTACAGCTTCTTCCAGCACAACAACCGCAACAAGCTGACGCCGGCGCTGCTCGATGCGCGCGGATTCGGCTATCCGGACGGCAATGTGACGGACGGCGGCACGGTTGACGTGACTGCGGCGTTCGGCGCGGCGTTCGACGATGGCCGCGGCCACATCGTCGCCTATGCCGGCTATCGCAAGGCCAATGCGGTGCTCCAGTCCAAGCGCGACTACAGCGCCTGCGTGGTGCAGAACACCGGCGGCGGCGCGCCGAATTGCGGCGGTTCGCTCACCAACTCGTCGGGTACGGCCATCGTTTTCGATCCCACGCTCAACACCGCGTCTTCGACGGTTTACACCTTCCTGCCCGGTGGCGGTTTCGAGAACACCACGACGCGGTACAATTTCGCGCCGACCAACCATTATCAGCGCCCGGACGAGCGCTATACCGCCGGTCTGTTCGCGAATTACGAGATCAACGATTCGATCAAGCCGTATCTCGAGTTCATGTTCATGGACGACCGCACGGTCGCCCAGATCGCGCCGTCCGGCGACTTCGGCAACACGCTGACGATCAACTGCGACAACCCGCTGATGTCGGGTGCGCAGCATGATGTCATCTGCGCGGCGCCGAACCTGATCAACGGCTATATCGGCACGTTCCCGACCGCGGTTGCCGCCGGATATAATCCGAATCCTGCTGCTCCGCCGATCGATTTCGTCGATTCGCAGGGCAATGTGTACCAGCAGGGCTTCATGCAGCTGCTGCGTCGCAACGTGGAGGGCGGCCCGCGCCTTTCCGATCTGCAGCACACCAACTTCCGTTCGGTGTTCGGCAGCAAGGGCAATCTGGGCAATGCCTGGACCTATGACGCCTATTATCAGTACGGCCGGTCGAACTATTCGCAGGTCTATTCGAACGAGTTCTCGGTCGCCCGTCTGACCCGTGCGCTGAACGCGTTCACCGATGACCGGCCCGGCAGCGCCACCTTCGGTCAGGTCGTCTGCCGCTCGGTCATCGACGGCAGCGATCCGAGCTGCGTGCCGTTCAACGTCTTTGGCGGCGCGGGCGCCGTGACTCCGGAGCAGATCGCCTATCTCTCGGCGACGGGCTTCCAGAAGGGGCACACATCCGAACAGGTGGCCAACGCTTCGTTCACCGGCAGGCTTGGCGAATATGGTTTCAAGACGCCCTGGGCGGAGGACGGAGTCGCCGTCAACTTCGGCTTCGAATGGCGCAAGGAATCGCTGGAACTCAAGACCGACAACGCCTTCCAGACGGGTGACCTGACCGGCCAGGGCGGTGCGACGTTGCCGCTGTCCGGCAACTTCCGGGTTTACGAGTTCTTCGGTGAAACCCGGGTTCCGCTGGTTCAGGACAGCTTCTTCTATGACCTGACCTTCAGCGGCGGCTATCGTCGGTCTTCCTACAAGACCAGCGCGGATCGGAAATATGATACCGATACCTATAAGCTGGCTCTGGAATTCGCGCCGATCCGCGACATCCGCCTGCGCGGTTCGTACAACCGGGCGGTTCGCGCCCCGAACATCCAGGAGCTGTTCGCAACGCCGACGGTCGGCCTCAACGGGGCCAGCGATCCGTGCGCCGGCGCGCCGATCACCGCGACCAACTATGGCTGCCTTGCCCAGGGCTTCACGGTCGGCCAGGGCACGACGGCCAACCCGGCTGGTCAGTATAACGGCCTGATCGGCGGCAACCCGGACCTGACGCCGGAAAAGGCGACGACGAAGACGGTGGGCATCGTGCTTCAGCCGAGCTTCCTGCCGCGCTTCTCGCTGACGGTCGATTATTTCGATATCAAGCTGAAGGACGCCATTCAGCCGCCGGCCCAGGATGCGATCCTGAAGGACTGCGTGCTCAATGCCACGGCGACCGTCACGCCGGTGTCGTGCGGCCTCATCCATCGCGATGCCGCCGGCTCGCTCTGGCTGACCCCGGGCGGTTATGTCGACAATATCCCGACCAACCAGGGCCAGGTCCGCACCAAGGGTATCGAAGTGAACAGCGCGTACAGCCGGCCGATCGGCGATGCCGGCACGCTGTCGCTCAGCTTCATCGGTACTTATCTGGACAAGTATCAGGTCAACAACGGCATCACCGAAGTGTATGACTGCGCCGGTTATTATGGCCCGGTCTGCAGCGCGGGCGGCACCACGGCGGGCGGCGCGATGCTGCCGAAGTGGCGGCACAAGATGCGCACGTCGTTCCAGATGTCGAACGGTATCGGGCTCTCGCTGCAGTGGCGCTATATCGGCAAGGTTTCGGCGGAAACGCTGGACGACAGCCAGTCGCTGCACGGTGATTTCAACTTCAACCCGGGCCTGCACATCAAGGCGCAGAGCTATTTCGACCTGGCGACCACGGTGTCGATCGGTGATCACTACACCTTCCGCCTGGGCGCGAATAACATCCTCGACAAGCAGCCGCCGCTGGTTACTTCCGGCAGCGCGATCCGTGACGGCTCTAACCTGTGCCCGACCGGTCCGTGCAACGGCAACACCTATCCGGCGACCTATGACGCGCTGGGTCGGTACATCTACGCGTCTGTCACGCTGGACTTCTAAGATCTTCAGCGGATCTTTCGCGGGGCGGCTGGTTTCACGACCAGCCGCCCCTTTTTTGTCTGGCGGATTGCATCGGCGGAACCGATCGGCTCAAAAGGCGAGGTTGAACTCTGGTGATGGCGGCAGCGTCCATGCTCGATACCCGAACCGCCGATGCGTTGAAGCAGGCCGTCGCCGCCGTACAGGTCGGTGATATCGCCCGCGCGCGGACAGTGGCTCAGGCGGCTCTGGCCGCCGGCGGCGATGCGGTGGCGCTCAATGCATTTCTGGGCATGGTGCTGGCCCGCCAGAATGACTTTGACGGTGCGGCCCGGCATCTCGCGGCGGCCCATGAGCGGCGGCCGGACGACGCGACCATCGCCTGCAATCTGATCGCGGTGCTGATCGACAAGGGCGATCTTGCCGCTGCGCTCGATGTCGCCGGGCTGGACCGCGCCCTTGCGGATCCTTCGCTTCGCATCGCGCGCTATCGCGGTTTCCTCGCCCAGTCGCTGGAACGGTTCGACGATGCCGTCCAGGCTTATGAGCATGTCGTCAGCCGCGCGCCGGACGATTTCGAGAGCTTGAACAATCTGGGCAATGCCCGGTCCGCCACGGGTGATTTGCAGGGCAGTGTCGAGGCGTTGGAAAAGGCGGCGGCGCTGAATCCTCTCGCACCGCCGACACGCCTCAACCTGGCGGTGGCGATGCGATCCGTCGGCAGGGCGGATGAGGCGGAGGCGGTGCTGCGCGAGACGGCGGAGACGTTCCCCGAGGACGCCCGCGCGCTCCATGAACTGTACGTCCAGTACAAGAAGGAGGGGCGACACGACGAGGCGATGCCGGCGCTTGAGCAGGCGATCCTGCGGGACCCGGACAACGCCAATCTCCAGCTCAAATTCGGCATCGAATGCGGGCTGGTCAATCGCGTCGCTGACGCCGAGCAGGCTTTCCGCCGGGCGATCGCGGGCGATCCGGCGATGACCGATGCCTATCTCGGCCTCGCCGTCCAATATGAACATGCCAATCGCGAAGATGAATTTGCGCCGCTGATCGCCCTGGCCGAGGCCAATGGCATTGACGAGGGCCCGCTGGCCTTCATTCGCGCGTTCGAACACCGGCGCGCCAAGCGCTATGAGGAAGCGCTGGCCTGCCTCGCGCGGGTGCCGGAGGCGGTGGAACCGGAACGGACCCTGCATCTGCGCGGGCTGGTGCTCGACCGGCTGGGGCACCCCGACGAGGCGTTCGCGGCGTTCACTGCTACCAATCAGCTCCATGCCGCGTCGCCGACCCGGCCGCTGGAACGGGCCGCCACGCTTCGCGACCGGCTCAGCGCCGACCTGTCGCTGATGACGCGGGACTGGGCGGCCAGCTGGCCTGCCGTTCCAGCCGCGGAAGATCGCGCCGATCCGGTATTCCTGATCGGCTTTCCCCGATCCGGCACCACCCTGCTCGACACCATCCTGATGGGCCATCCCGGCACGCTCGTGCTGGAGGAGCAGCCGCCGCTCAACCATGTCGACAAGCGGATCGGCGGTACGGCTGCCTTGCCGGCGCTTGATGCCGCCGGCGTGGCGGACGCGCGCGCCCATTATTTCGAGGAGATCGCCAGGGTTGCCCCCGCGCCCTTCGACGAGACGAAGATGCTGGTCGACAAATCGCCGCTGTTCCTGAGCAAGGCGGTGCTGATCCAGCGGCTCTTTCCGAATGCGCGGTTCATCCTCGCGCTCCGCCATCCGTGCGACGTGCTGCTCAGCTGCTTCATGAGCAATTTTCGGCTTAACGATGCGATGTCGAATTTTCTCCGGCTGGAGGACGCGGCGGCCTTTTACGACCTGACCTTCCAGCATTGGGAGCGGGCGCGCGCGCTTTTCCCGCTCAACGTCCACACCATCGTCTATGAGCGGCTGATCGAGGATGTGGAGGCGGAGGTGCGGCCGCTGTTCGATTTCCTGGGGCTGGACTGGCACGATGCGGCGCTCGATCATCGCGCCACCGCAAAGGCGCGGGGGCTGATCACCACGGCCAGCTATGCTCAGGTCGTCGAGCCGATCTACAAGCGCGCGGCGGGCCGGTGGGAACGCTATCGCCGTCATCTCGAACCGATCCTGCCAACCCTGCAGCCATGGGTTGAGAAATTCGGCTACAGCCTGTGACGGCGTCGCGGCCCGCATTGCTCGCGGAAGCGGACCGGGCCGCGGCGTCTCATGATTTCGGTCAGGCGGCGAAACTGCTGGACGAGGCGGCGCGCGCCGGTCCGGACGACGCGGCCATCCTGATGAAGCTCGCCGGCATCTGCCGCGCCGCCGGCCAGCCCCGTGCGGCGCTGGAGGCGGTGCACCGCGCCCTTGCGATCGCACCGCTCGATTTCACCGCGCTGTTGCTGCGTGCCAGCCTGCTCGACCGGCTTGGCGAACCGAGCGCGGGCGAGGCGTGGGGCCATGCCATCGCCCAGCGGCCTGAAGATCCGCTGCCGCCCCAGATTCTTCAGGTGCTGGCCGAGGGCGAGCGCCGTCACGCCGCCTGGCTGGACGCACGGGAGGCCCGGTGGGCGGCTGGCATGGCGGATGCGGAGCAGCGCGCCAGCGCGGACGAGCGCGCGCGCATCGCCCGGTTTCGCAGCAACGCCCTGCGCCGCACGCGGCCCTATCATAGCGAGCCCACCCATTTCAGCTTTCCCGGCCTGCGGGAGCGCGAATTCCACCCGCGCAGCCCGTTCCCCTGGCTGGCGGCGATCGAGGCGGAAACCGGGACGATCGCGGCGGAACTGGATGCGGTGATGGCCGCCGAGCGTGCGGAACTGGTCCCTTATATCCAATATGCCGCGCACCAGCCGTTGCGGCAGTGGCAGGCGCTGAACCGCAACCCGGACTGGACGGCCATCCACCTGCTGCGCAATGGCCGCCCGGTCGAGGCCAATGTCCGGCATTGCCCGCGAACGCTGGCCCTGCTCGATCTGGTGCCGCAGCCGGGGATCAACGGCGCTTCTCCCAATGCGATGTTCTCGCTGCTCGCGCCGGGAACCGCCATTCCCCCGCATGTCGGCGTCAACAATGCCCGCCTGGTCTGCCACCTGCCGCTGATCGTTCCCGAGGGCTGCTGGTTTCGCGTCGGCGCGGAAACGCGGCATTGGCGGCGGGGTGAGGCATTCGTATTCGACGACACCATCGAACATGAGGCGATGAACCCCAGCGATCGGCTTCGCGTCGTCCTGATCTTCGATCTCTGGCACCCGGACCTGAGCGAGATCGAGCGTGAAGCGGTGGCCGCATTGATCGGCAGCGATGCGGCGAACGCGCCGGCCGCGCCATGACGTTCGCGGCCCGGCTGGAGGATGTCAGACGGCTGGGAAGCGATATCGACGGACTGTGCGATCTTGCCGAACTCGCCCTGAAGGAGGGCGAGGAGGATGCGGCCCTGCCCCATCTCATGGCGGCAGCACGGCAGACGGTGGCGCCCATCCTCTGGCAGTGGGCGGCGCTGCTGTGGCGCGCGCTTGACGAGCATGGCGCGGCGCTTGACGCCTTTGCGCAGGCCGCCCGGCTGGCGCCGGAGAATGCGGGTATCGCCCATGGCCGGGCGCGGGTGGCGTTCGAGGCGGGGCTGGATGCGGTTTCCCTGTTCGAGGCGGCAAGCCGGCTCGGCCCTCCCAACGGAGATGTGCTGATCGGCCTTGCCGGGGCCCGCTGGGCGGCCGGGAAGGGCGATGAAGCCGAGGCGGAACTGGACCGAATCCTCGAACAGGTCCCCCTTTGGCAACAGGGGCATAGCCAGCTCGCCCAGTTGCGGGCGCTGATGGGGAAGAAGGATGTGGCCGCCTCTTTGGAGCGGGCCATCGGGCAACAGGCCGGGAAGCCGGCCTTGTGGCGGGCGCTGTTCGACCTGCATGTCCGGCGTGAGGATTATCCGGCGTTGGTCGTCAGCATCGACCGCGCCGGCAAGGCGGGAATAATGGCGGCAGACCTCGCCGACTATCGGGCGATCGCCGCCATCGAGACGGGGGAGGGCATGCGCGCCGACGCGCTGCTGGATGCCTTGCCGCCCGACAGTCGCCACCAGCTGGCGATATGGGAGGTGCGCCATCTTTTGCGGACCGGCCGGCCCGCCGCAGCAGAGGTGCTGATTGACCGGGAGATCGGTGCGGGCGGTCACCGCGCCACGGCCGCCTGGCCCTATGCCGCGCTTGCCTGGCGGATGACGGGCGATCCCCGTCTGTCGTGGCTGGTGGGCGATCCCGCCATGGTGAGCGTGGTCGATATCGCGCCCTTGCTTCCCCCGCTCGCTGAGGTCGCGGCGACGCTCGACCGGCTGCATCGCACTGCCGGCACCTATCTGGACCAGTCCGTGCGTGGCGGTACCCAGACGGACGGCCCCCTGCTCAGTCGCATCGACCCGACGATCCGGGCGCTGCGGAGCGCTGTCGTCCAGGCGGTGGGGGCGCATGTCCGGGCTTTACCGGCGCCTGATCCCGTCCATCCCCTGCTGTCCGCGAGCCGGGACCGCCGCATCCGTTTTTCCGGCAGCTGGTCCGTCCGTCTTTCCGGCAGCGGCCATCATGCCAATCATGTCCACCCGCAAGGCTGGATCAGTTCGGCGCTCTATCTGGCCTTGCCGGATCGCGCGGCGGACGAACCGGCGGATGCGGGCTGGTTGACCCTCAACGAACCGCAGGCGGCGCTCGGCCTCGACCTGCCGGCGACGCGGATCATCGAGCCTCGCCCGGGTCGGCTGGTGCTTTTCCCATCCTGGATGTGGCATGGCACACGCCCGTTCGCGCGCGGCCACCGCCTCACCGTCGCCTTCGATGTCGCCCGGCCCTATTAGCGGTTCCGGTTGTCGGCGGGGCGGAACGCGGTCCCGCCCCCGGCGCGGAATCACGCCGCGCCCAGCACCAGCGCGCCGTCCCCTTCGTCGACGTTCACGGTTGCGCCGTCCTTGACGTCGCCGCGCAGGATCATGTCGGCCAGCGGGTCCTGCAGATATTTCTGCACGGCGCGTTTGAGCGGGCGGGCGCCGTAGACGGGGTCGTAGCCGACCCGGCCCAGCCAGGCGCGGGCGGCGTCGGTGAGGGCCAGCGTCACCTTGCGGTCCTTGAGCAGGCGCTGCACCCGGTCCACCTGGATATCGACGATCGGCCCCATATGCTGCTGGGCCAGCCGGTGGAACAGGATGATCTCGTCCAGCCGGTTCAGGAATTCCGGGCGGAAATGGGCGCGGACGATCTCCATCACCTGCGGTTCGACGTCGGCGACCGACTGGTCGTCGGTCATCTGGCTGAGATACTGGCTGCCCAGATTGCTGGTCAGGATGATGAGCGTGTTCGAGAAATCGACGGTGCGGCCCTGCCCGTCGGTCAGCCGGCCGTCGTCGAGCACCTGGAGGAGTATGTTGAACACATCGCCATGCGCCTTCTCCACCTCGTCGAACAGCACGACCTGATAGGGGCGGCGGCGGACAGCCTCGGTCAGCACGCCGCCTTCCTCATAGCCGACATAGCCGGGCGGCGCGCCGATCAGCCGGGCGACGCTGTGCTTTTCCATGAACTCGCTCATGTCTATGCGCACCATCGCCGCGTCGTCGTCGAACAGGAAGCCGGCCAGCGCCTTGGTCAGCTCGGTCTTGCCGACCCCGGTCGGGCCGAGGAACAGGAAGCTGCCCAGCGGCCGGTTGGGGTCCTGCAAGCCCGCGCGGGCGCGGCGGACGGCGCGGCTGACGGCGGCGACGGCATCGGCCTGGCCGATCACGCGCTTGCCGATCGCGCTTTCCATGGCGAGCAGCTTCTCGCGCTCGCCCTCCATCATCCGGTCCACCGGAATGCCGGTCCAGCGCGAGACGACGGAAGCGATGTCGTCCCCGGTCACTTCCTCGCGCAGCATCGCCCCGGCGGCGGCGCCCTGCGCTTCGTCCAGCTGCTTCTGCAGTTGCGGGATGGTGCCGTAGCTCAGCTCGCCGGCGCGGGCGAGATCGCCGCCGCGCTGCGCCTGCTCCAGCTCGAGCCGGGCGGCGTCGAGCTGCTCCTTCAATTTTGCTTCGGCCTGGATCTTGTCCTTTTCGCCCTGCCAGCGGGTGGTGAGCCCGGCGGACTGCTCCTCCAGCGTCGCAAGCTCCGCATCCAGATTGGCCAGCCGGTCGCGCGAGGCGGCGTCGCTTTCCTTCTTCAGCGCCTCCCGCTCGATCTTCAGCTGGATGATGCGCCGGTCCAGCGCCTCGATCTCCTCGGGTTTGCTTTCCACCTCCATGCGCAGCCGCGACGCGGCCTCGTCCATCAGGTCGATCGCCTTGTCCGGCAGGAAGCGGTCCGAGATATAGCGGTTGCCGAGCGTCGCCGCCGCCACGATGGCGCCGTCGGTGATCCGCACGCCGTGGTGCAGCTCATATTTCTCCTTCAGCCCGCGCAGGATGGAGATGCTGTCCTCAACCGTCGGCTCGCCGACGAAGACCGGCTGGAAGCGGCGCTGAAGCGCGGCGTCCTTTTCCACATATTTGCGATATTCATCGAGCGTGGTCGCGCCGATGCAATGCAGCTCGCCCCGCGCCAGCGCGGGCTTCAACAGGTTGGACGCGTCCATCGCCCCGTCGGTCTTGCCCGCGCCGATCAACGTGTGCATTTCGTCGATGAACAGGATGACCTCGCCCGCCGCCTGACGGACCTCGTCGAGCACGCCTTTCAGCCGTTCCTCGAACTCGCCGCGATATTTGGCGCCGGCGATCAGGCTGCCCATGTCGAGCGCCATCAGCCGCCGGTCCTTCAGATTGTCCGGCACGTCGCCGTTGACGATGCGCAGCGCCAGCCCCTCGGCAATGGCGGTCTTGCCCACCCCCGGCTCGCCGATCAGCACCGGATTGTTCTTGGTCCGCCGCGCCAGGATCTGGATGGTGCGGCGGATCTCCTCGTCCCGGCCGATCACCGGGTCCAGCTTGCCGTCGCGCGCCGCATCGGTGAGGTCGCGGGCGAATTTCTTCAGCGCGTCATAACGGTCCTCGGCGGACTGGGTGTCGGCGGTGCGGCCGCCGCGCAGCTGGTTGATGGCCGTGTTGAGCCCGGGCGCGGTGACGCCCGCTTCCGCCAGCGCCTTGCCGGCGGCGGTGGACCCGGCCAGCGCCAGCGCGAGCAGCAGCCGCTCCACCGTGACATAGCTGTCGCCGGCCTTTTGCGCGATCTGCTCGGCGGAATCGAGGACGCGGACGGCGTCATTGTCCAGCCCCGGCGTCTGCTGCGCGCCGCTGCCCGACACGGCAGGCAGCCGGGCGAGCGCGGCGTCGGTGGCGCGCAGCGCGCCATCCGGCTGGCCGCCCGCGGCGCGGATCAGGCCGGATGCCATGCCCTCATTGTCTTCCAGCAGCGCCTTCAGCAGATGTTCGGGGCCGATCCGCTGATGGTTCATGCGGATGGCGACGGTCTGCGCCGACTGGAGAAAGCCCTTGGCGCGATCAGTGAATTTTTCGAGGTTCATGCCACGTCCCTGAAGTTCGTTGCCGCCGATATGGTGTGGCTATTTGGCAACACAAGGGCCGGCAGCGTCAGATTCCACGGCCGATGCGATCGCGCCGCCGGCCAGTGATGGCGCGGGGATCGCTCAAAAGGCAAATTCGGTGATCAGCGGCACATGGTCGGACGGTTTCAGCCAGCCGCGGCAGGGTTCGCAGACATGGTGCGCCACCGCCTTGTCCGCGATCGCCGGGCTGGCCCACATATGGTCGAGCCGGCGGCCGCGATCCGATTCGGCCCAGTCGCGGGCGCGGTAGCTCCACCAGGTATAGAGCCGTTCCGGCGCGGGCACGAAGCGGCGGCCGAGATCGACCCAGCCGTGTGCCGCCTGCAGCCGGGCCAGCGTCTCCACCTCGACGGGCGTATGGCTGACCACGTTGATCAGCTGCTTGTGGCTCCACACGTCGCTTTCCAGCGGCGCGATGTTGAAATCGCCAACCAGCAGCGTCGGCGCCGCCAGCGCGCCCGACCACTGGATCATCCGTTCCAGGAAATCGAGTTTCTGGCCGAATTTCGGGTTGAGCGCGCGGTCCGGAATATCCCCGCCGGCGGGCACATAGACATTTTCCAGCCTCAGCCCGTTGTCCAGCCGCACGCCGACATGGCGCGCCTCGCCATTGGCCTGCCAGTCCAGCCGGTCGTCCTCGTGCACCGGCACGCGGCTGATGATCGCGACGCCGTGGTGCATGGGCTGGCCGTGCAGGATCTGGTGGGTGTAGCCGAGCTGGCGGAACATCTGCGCGGGGAAGATGTCGTTCACCACCTTGGTTTCCTGCAGGCACAATATGTCCGGCGATTGCTCGCGCAGGAAGCGTTCGACGATGTCGATCCGCGCGCGGACCGAATTGATGTTCCAGGATGCGATCTTGAGGGACTGGGGCATGGAGCGGCATTAGCCGGGGTTGGGTGCGGAACCAAGGGGGCAGGCGCGGCCGGGGCGGAGACGACGCGGGGCCGGGAGGCTCAGCCGGGAACGTAAAGGCCCCCGCTCCGGGGGCATGGAACGGGGGCCAAACTAGCGTTCGTCACGCTGGCGGGCGCTGGTGGTTCCCGGCGAGTAACAGGGGGGAAATCCCGCCCGGCACCTCACGTCCGCAAAGCCGTTCCTAGCGCGTCCTACCTGTCGCCAATATGAACGAGACCGTTAACGTGCGCCCGCCCGCGGCCGTGGATCGTTCCAGCGGAACGTTCCATCGGACACCGGCACGTTGAACCGCTGATTGCCGAGCCGGATGGTGGTGCGGTTGTTCTGCGCGTCCAGCGCCACCCAGCCTTGCAGCATCAGCCCCGCCGGGGCGCTGGCCACGCGCGCGAAGATGAGCGTGATCCGGCCATATTCCGGATGCTTGGGGTCGCGCGCCTCGATGCTCAGGATGCGGTCGTCGTCGGTCGGCACCACCCGGGCGATGCGCGACAGGTCCTTTGACGGGTCGAGCAGCACGCCCAGCGGCGAATTGCCGATCGGCCAGCGGGAGACCTGCTTCACCTGATAGTCGATCATGGTCAGCGCCTTGCCGTCGCCGACGATCAGCAGCGGCACGCCCTTTTCATATTGGAAGCGCACCTTGCCCGGCCGTTTCAGGCTCAGCTCGCCGGTCAGCACCTTGCCGGCCCGGTCGGTCTGGGTGAACGTGGCGGTCATCGTCTCCACCGCGCGCAGATGGTCCGAAACCCGGGCGAGATCGGACGATTGCGCCGCCGCCGGGGCCGCCGCGAGCGAAAGGGCGGCAACCGGCGCGGCCGCAAGGGCCAGGGCAATGAGACGAAACATTCCTTCACTCCGCTTGTTCGCCCGCCTGCTGGCGCATTGCGCTTGAATGATGCGTGAACCCTGCCGTTCCCGCCCGTTCAGCCGCCATGCCCTCAGATGGCGTGGCCGTCGGTATCGATCAGCACCTCGCGGCGGCCGACATGGTCCGGCCGGCCGACCATGCCTTCCTGCTCCATCCGCTCGATCAGCCGCGCCGCGCTGTTATAGCCGACGCGCAGCTGGCGCTGGACATAGCTGGTCGACGCCTTCTGGCTTTCCGCCACGATCTGCAGGGCGCGGCGGTAGAGCTGGTCCTCCGGGCTGTCGTCACCGGTCGGCGCGCCTTCCAGCGTATAGCCGCCGTCCGCCGGTTCCTCGGTGACGGCCATGACATAATCGGGCTTGCCCTGCGCGCGCCAATGGTCCGCCACGGCGCGGACCTCCTCATCCGACACGAAGGGGCCGTGGACGCGAGCGATCTGCTTGCCGCCGGGCATGTAGAGCATGTCGCCCTTGCCCAGCAGCTGCTCGGCCCCCTGTTCGCCCAATATGGTGCGCGAATCGATCTTGGAGGTGACCTGGAAGCTGATCCGGGTGGGCAGGTTGGCCTTGATGACGCCGGTGATGACGTCGACCGAGGGGCGCTGCGTCGCCATGATGAGGTGGATGCCCGCCGCCCGCGCCTTCTGCGCCAGCCGCTGGATGAGGAATTCCACTTCCTTGCCGGCGGTCATCATCAGGTCCGCCAGCTCGTCGACGATGATGACGATCTGGGGCAGCGGCTCGTAGCTCAGCTGCTCTTCCTCATAGACCGGCTGGCCGGTCTCCGCGTCATAGCCGGTCTGCACGCGGCGGCCGAGCGGCTGGCCCTTGGCCTTGGCCGCGCGCACCTTGTCGTTGAAGCTGGCAAGGCCGCGCACGCCGATGGACGCCATCATGCGATAGCGTTCCTCCATCTGCTCGACCGCCCATTTGAGCGCGCGCACCGCCTTGGGCGGATCGGTGACGACCGGGGCGAGCAGGTGGGGAATATCTTCGTAGCTGGACAGTTCCAGCATCTTGGGGTCGATCATGATCATCCGGCACTGCTCGGGCGTCAGCCGGTAGAGCAGCGAGAGGATCATGCAGTTCAGCCCCACCGACTTGCCGGAGCCGGTGGTGCCCGCCACCAGCAGGTGCGGCATCGGCGCCAGATCGGCGATCACCGGATCGCCGGCGATGTTCTTGCCCAGGATCAGCGGCAGGTGGGCGTTCTGGTCCTCGAACGCCTGCGATTCGATCAGCTCGTGCAGCACCACCGCCTCGCGCCGCGCATTGGGCAGCTCGATGCCGATCACCGTCCGCCCCGGAATGGTGGCGACGCGGGCCGACAGCGCGGACATGTTGCGGGCGATATCGTCGGCCAGCTGGATGACGCGGCTGGCCTTGATGCCGGCGGCGGGTTCCAGCTCGTACATGGTGACGACCGGGCCGGGGCGGACCTCGACGATCGATCCCTTGACGTGGAAATCGTCCAGCACCGATTCCAGCAGCCGGGCGTTGCGCTCCAGCCCCGCCTTGTCGATCGTCACGCCGCTGGACGGCGGCGCCGGGACCAGCAGGTCGAGCTTGGGCAGGGTATAATTGTCGCGCAGGTCGAGCGATGCCTGCCGTTCCCGCTTCTGGCGCGATGCGTTGGCCGGGGCGGCGGCCCGGTCCGCGATCACCGGGCGCTGCTTCGGCTCGGCGGGGGCGGCGGGGCGCGGCACGGGCGCGCGCACCTCCACCGCGGCCGGCGGTTCGGCATCGGCGAACAGATCGTCCGCATCGTCCGCCCGGCGGCGGACGAACCAGCCGCGCTCGATCTCGTCCAGTTCCAGGCTTTTCGCCCACACCACCAGCCCGGCGATGGCGACGACGGCGAGCAGCGCGATGCGCGACCAGAAATGAATCCGCGGATCGGGGATCGGCGCCAGCGCCCAATCGGCAATGCCAGCGCCGACGATGCCGATCGCCCCGCCAAGGCCGCCCGGCAGGCCGCTGACCGCGCCGCCTATGGCCAGCGCCAGCGCGATGCCGATCAGCGCGATTCCACCCAGCGCCTGCGGAATGGTCCGCCGCCAGCGCCCGGCCGGCCGGTCATGCCAAAGCCGCAGGCTCATGAACAGCAGCAGGGGGATGAGCAGGCCGATGGCCGGGCCGAACACCCAGAGCAGGAAATCCGCGCTCCATGCGCCGGGCGCGCCCACCAGATTGCGGGCGGGGCCGGCGGCGGCGGTGTTCATCGACGGATCGCTGGGCCGGTAGCTGAGCAGGGCGAGGGCCAGCAGCACGGTGCCGATCAACAGCGTCACCGCGCCCGCCAGCGCGCCGCTGCGCAGCGCGCCCCGCTTGACCGAATCCCGCCATGCGGGCGTTTGTGATGCCATCACGCGGCTCCCCATCGCGGGTCGTTTCCCCGGAACACGGCGCATTTGTGCGCGAAATGTTCCACCGCGCCACAATCGCGGGTCGCGGAGTCCGCGTCAAGAGTCTGGCGGCATCGGCCGGGCGCGCCCTCTAGGTTCCCGGCCGCGATTGCGATAGGACGGCGGGCATGGAGCAGAATGACGCGATCATCCTCGGCGGCGGGCTGGTGGGCCTGACGCTGGCCCTCGCCCTCGCCACCCACGGGCTGAAAAGCGTGGTGGTCGACCCGGCCGATCCCGCCGCCGTGCTGGCCCCCGGTTTCGACGGCCGCGCATCGGCGGTGGCCAGCGCAAGCTGGCGGATGCTGGACGCGATCGGCGTCGGCGCGCGGCTGGACGGGCTCGGCTGCCCCATCCAGACGATCCGGGTCAGCGACGGGCTGGCCCCCGGCGGGCTGGATTTCGAGCCGACCGACGCGGAAGGGCCGCTCGGCTACATGTTCGAGAACCGCCAGCTGCGCGCCGCGCTGCACGCCGCCGCACGCGATTGCCCGGATATCGAGCTGCTGATGCCGGCGCGCGCGGTGGAGACGGTGCGCGACGAAAGCGGCGTCCGCATCCTGCTGGACGACGGGCGGGAACGGCGCGCGCCGCTGCTGGTGGGGGCGGAGGGGCGCAATTCGCCCACCCGCGCCGCCGCCGGCATCACGGTGGCGCGCTGGCGTTACGATCATGTCGCGATCATCGCGGCGATCGAGCATGAACGCCCGCACGGCAATGTCGCCTATGAGATTTTCTACCCCGCCGGCCCGTTCGCCATCCTGCCGATGCTGCCCGGCACCCGATCCGCCATCGTCTGGACGGTGAAGGCGGCGGACGCGCCCGCCATGCTCGCCCTGTCCGAACGCGCTTTCCTGGCCGAGGCGGAGAAGCGGATGGGCGACATGCTGGGCGGGCTGAGGCTGCTTGCCCCGCGCTCCAGCTATCCGCTGGGTTTCCACCATGCCGCGAAGATCACCGGCGACCGGCTGGCGCTGGTCGGCGATGCCGCCCATGGCATCCATCCCATTGCCGGACAGGGCCTGAACCTCGGCTTCCGCGACGTCGCCGCGCTCACCGAGGTGCTGGTGGAGGGCGTGCGGATCGGCCTGGACACCGGCAACCCGCAATTGCTGGCCCGCTATGAACGCTGGCGCGCGCTCGACACGCTGATGGTGGCGGCGTCCACCGACGGGCTGACCCGCCTGTTCGGCCTGCCGGGCAGGACGGCGGCGGCGGTGCGCCGCTTCGGGCTGGGCGCGGTCCAGCGCATCGCGCCGCTCAAGCACCGCTTCATGGCCGAGGCGCGGGGCGAAAGCGGCGATCTGCCGCAATTGCTGCAGGGTCTGCGGGTCTAAAGGCCGGATCGCCGGTCAGTCCTGGCGATTCCGCGCCAGCGGCCGCGCTTCCTCGACCAGCAGGACGGGGATGCCACCGCGCACCGGATAGGCCAGCCCGGCGGCGTCTGAGATCAGCTCGTTCGCCGCGGCAACATAGCGCAGCGGCGCGCGCGTGACCGGGCAGACCAGCAGCGCCAGCAGCGCGGGATCGGGCGGCAGGCTCATTGCAGCGTCACCGGATCGTCGCCGTCGCCCTGACGCCGGCCGAAAAACTGCATCAGCTGGATGATCAGCTCGGCGCGGTCGTCCAGCCCGTCTGCTTCCAGCAGCGCCTGCTTGGCCGCATTGTCGAACGGGGCGATCTGCGCGATGCCGTTGACCAGCGCCTCGTCGTCCAGCCGCGCCACCGATTCCCAATCCACCGCATAGCCCTGCGCCTGCGCGAAGCGGCGCGATTCGGTTTCCAGCGAGGCGCGGCGGGCGAGCGCGAGCGGCGCGGCCTCGCCATCCGGCTGCAGTTCAGCCTCGATCTGGCGAAACGGGGTCGTGACGTCGATCTCGCGCAGCAGGCGGAACCGCGCGACGCCTTCCAGCACGATATTGTAGCGCCCGTCGTCCAGCGCCTCGACATGGGCGATCCGCCCGACGCAGCCGATATCGAACAGCGGCGCGGCTTCGCCCGGGCCGCGCGGCTGGATCATGCCGATCCGCCGGTCGCGCGCCATCGCGTCGCTCACCAGCGCGCGGTAGCGCGGCTCGAAGATATGCAGCGGCAACTGCATCCGGGGAAAGAGCAGCGCTCCGCCCAGCGGGAAGATGGATAGCCGGGTGTGCGCCGCCGCCATCAGGTGAACAGGATGGCGGACAGCCGGCGGCGCGTGGCCGACACCCACGGGTCTTCCAGCCCGACGACCTCCATCAGCGTGAGCAGGCGGCTGCGCGCGGCGCCCTCGTTCCAGTCGCGGTCGCGGGCGATGATGTCGAGCAGCGCGTCCGCCGCGCCGTCGCGGTCGCCCGCCGCCATCAGGCCGCCGGCCAGCTCGAAACGCGCATCCAGATCATCCGGCGACGCGGCGACGCGCGCGGCCAGCCCGGCAAGATCGTCCACCGGCCGGGCTTCCCCCGCCAGCGTGATCGCGCTGCGCGCCCGCGCCACCGCCGCATTCTTCGCCGCATCCTCGGGCAGGGCGTCGAGCAGCGCCGTCGCCTCCTCGGTCCGGCCAAGGCCGGTGAGGGCGCGGGCAAGGCCCGACACCGCGGCCGGATCTTCCGGCGCGATCTCCACGATCTGCGAGAATATGCCGAACGCCCGTTCCGAATCGCCCGTGGCCAGCACCTCCTCGCCCATCGCCAGCAGCGGCGCGATATCCGCCTCCAGCTGCTGCGCCGCGCCGGACACCGGCAACTGCTTCAACAGCTGGTCAAGCATCTGCGATACCTGCGACTCGGTGCGCGCGGGGGTGAGGTCTGCAACGATCTGGCCCTGGAACACGGCATAGACGGTGGGGATGGATTGCACGCGGAACTGCGCGGCGATCACCTTCTCCTTGTCCACGTCGATCTTGTACAGGATGACGCCGCGATCGGCATAGTCGGCGGCGACCTTTTCCAGCACCGGGCCAAGCGCCTTGCACGGGCCGCACCATTCCGCCCAGAAATCCACGATCACCAGCGATGTCATCGAAGGCTCGATCACATCGCGCTTGAAGGTCTCCAGCGCTTCGCGTTCCGCGCTGCTCAATCCGAGGCTGGCCAATCGTCTGCTCCTTGTCCGATGACGCCCTTATGTGGGGTGAGCAGCCGTGCTGCCAAGCCCCGGCGGAAAAGGAGTGCGCAGGGCTTGCCCCCCTGCCCGAACGATGCTAGCTGCCGCCCCTCACCTGCCCGAGACATTGATCCGGGCCAGCGCCAGAGCGGGCGTAGCTCAGGGGTAGAGCACAACCTTGCCAAGGTTGGGGTCGAGGGTTCGAATCCCTTCGCCCGCTCCAAAAACTTCAAGAAAATCAGTAGGTTAGATGGCGGCCGCCAAAGGCGGGCTGGACTCGAAATGCATTGGTGTCCACCTGGTGTCCACCGAGTTGCCGTCGTGAACGCTCGATCGGTTGATGACCAGCGCACGTCCAACCAACATTTTCGTTGCACGCGGCCGATGCCCTTCAGCTGACTTAGGCTTGCCGGGGCTCCTCTAGCCGCGACCTGTCATGCTCGACCTCAGACAGCGGAGCCTCAATAGCAAAGCCCCACCCAGCGGCGGCAAAGCTGCCACAGGCTCTTCTGCCACTCTCATCATTCTTGCACGGGATCGCACCCCTCACGGCCTCTCCAATGGCTTGTCTGGTCGAAGCCCGCCCGCCTTCCCGCAACAGCGTCGAGCAACTTTTTTCCGCCGCCGGACGAGCCGGCTTTGCATCGCGAAACAAAAAAGCCGCTCGTCGCCGCCTGCCACTTCGTTCCGCCCTTCGGGTGCGGGCCGGTCGTCCTTCGTCCGGGCGACAGCCATCGAGGCCGCGAGGGGCGCGGTCCCGAGGCAAGAAAGGAATGACGACATGATCTGCGGAAACTTCAAGGCAACCGATCGCGGCTTCCACGGCGAAATCCGGTTCTTCGGCGCCAGCGAGAAGGTGGAAATCCTTCGGATCGACGAGAAGGCAAGCGACAAGTCGCCCGACTATCGCATCGTTGCCGCCGATAACGAGAGTATCGAATTCGGCGTCGGCTGGCTCAAGTCCGCCAAGGACGGAAAGCCTTACGCTTCACTCAAACTCAATCCGGTCCTGGCGCCAGATGTTCATCTTCGGCTTGTCTCGACCGAGACAACCGACAAGTTCGAACTGAAGGTCGACTGACCGCAAGAGCGCCCTGCCAGCAATGGCGGGGCGCTTTCAATTTCCGACAAAGGATCTGCGACGGGCGAAACCGCATCGGCCACCCCATCGCGCGACGGGAACCCCGAGCAGCGGTGCGCCGCCGAACGTCCCCGATCCCCGAACCGCCATGAGGCTGCGATGGGCGCGGCCCCGAGGCAGGAAAGGATGAACATGATGCTCGAATATCTCCGCCTGGTGCTGGCCGAATCTGGTATCGCCGCCGTCAACGTCACAACGCTGGACGAAACATATGAGGAGGCCGTCCTTGTCGCCGTCGACCGGCTGGGAATTGTCCTTGCGGTCAAGCAAGAGCATGTGGCGCTTGGCCTTCCATGGGACAGAGTCCTCAGAATCGAGATTGAGGAATAATCGGCAAGGTCGAGATGAAAGTCGACTGACCGTGAGAGCGTTCCGCCAGCGATGGCGGGACGTTTCCTGTTTTTCGCAAAGGATTTCGCTCAACCTCGTTTGCTTCAGGACCAAGAGCCGAGAAGGACGGAGGGGAAAGCCTTCCCCTGACCGGGCGCCCTTGCGGTCCCCCGCTACCCCTTCTGCGGGGACACCCCGCAACGCCCCGAGAATGAGAGCTGCGTCCCGGTCGGCCGTGACGCGCTCGCGCGGTAGAATAGCGGGCTGAGCCCGCCGATAATGCCGCGATGCGGACATCGTTTGCGCGCGCCGCTGGGCGGCGCGATCGTTGCTAAGGACAAGCCCTCGCGCGGCACAAGAAAACTCTCGGGCCTTTCGCGGCATAAACGGCCCGCTCCCCGCAAGCGGGTCCCCTCCATTTATTCCACGGTGCCCAAGACTTGTCTGGCGCCTTGCTACCCCAGTCTCGCCGACGGGCAGAAGTTCAGGCGCGGCGTTCCGCTTCGCTGAACTTCAGACCCAAAGGATTTGAAACATGACCAGCAATGCACAGGCTCCCCGCAATGTGATCTTCAACGGGGATTGCATCGACGTGATGCAGGCTTTCGATACCGGCACGGTGGACTTCATTCTGACCGATCCGCCCTATGTGACCCGCTATCAGGACCGCCAGGGCCGCAAGGTGGCGAACGACGATAACGGCCGGTGGCTGTATCCGGCGTTCCGCGAGATGCACCGCGTCCTGAAAGATGACGGTTTCGCGGTTTCCTTCTATGGCTGGAACAAGATCGACCTTTTCATGGACGCATGGAAAGCGGCGGGTTTCCGCGTCGTCGGGCATCTTGTGTTCCGCAAGCGTTATGCGTCGTCGTCCCGCTTTCTCCGTTATCAGCACGAACAGGCTTATTTGCTCGCAAAGGGCAATCCGGCACGCCCCGCGCGTCCCATCCCCGATGTGCTCGATTTTCCGTATTCGGGCAACCGCCTGCACCCCACGCAAAAGCCGATCGAGGCGCTCACCCCGTTGATCGAGGCTTTCACGCAGCCGGGCGACCTCGTGCTGGACCCGTTTAGCGGCAGCGGTTCGACTCTGGCGGCAGCCCAGCGCCTCGGGCGCGACTGGACCGGCATAGAGCTGGATAACGGCCACTACCACACCGCCAGCAAGCGGCTTGCCGCGTAGCGACAGGGAGGGGCGGCCGCATAGGCCGCCCGTCCATCGGCATCATCCGGCGCCCGCCCACGCAGCGGGCGCGACCTTGGCTGGATCGGCGGCGGCCGCGCGTCCTGTAGGTCCGCGCGGCCGGATTGTGCGCGCTCGCCGGGCTTACGCCCGGCTCGCGATCATGTTCGACCCTATACCAAAGCGACTATAATAGTCGTTTTCATGGCGTATAGCTCCGACCTCGTGAACGTGATCGTGCATGATTACTTCCCGCCAAGTGCGGGCCGCTCGTGCGCTTCTCGGCTGGACTCAGGAGATGCTTGCCGACGAGGCCCTTGTCGCGTTGACCGCGCTCAAACGCCTTGAATCCGCCAATGATCTGCCCGTGCGCGAGGATACCCGTCATCAAGTGGTCAAGGCATTGGAGGCTGCGGGAATCGTCTTTTTCGATTCGGAGCGAGGCGAAGGCATCATGCTCATGCGCGGCGCGGCGGAGAAATCACGCAAGTAAAGAGCGCCGACGTTCTTTCTGTTATCCCCATTCCATCATCACGCCATAGCCAAGATGGCGCGATTACGTCGGTCCATTATGGTGTATAGCGTGTGGCCGGCGAGTTCCGGGGGGAACGGCTGAAGCCGGAGCAAGGCGATGGCAGCGACCACATTCAACGATCGGGCTCCCAATACACCAGACGTAACCGAGTATGACGAACGCCATCACCGCACCTATTGGCGCTTACTCGACGCGTCAGCGGAAAACGCTGATTGGCAGGAGGCCGTTCGCATCACTTTCGGGATCGATCCGATCGCCGAGCCTGAACGCGCGCGCCTGACCTATGACTCGCACCTCGCCCGCGCGCGGTGGATGACCGAGATGGGTTATCGGCATTATTTGCGTTCATCATAGCCATCGAATCGGGCCGGGAGCGCGGCCGAAATCCTGAAACCCCTCCCGAAACGCTGGCTTAAATCCCCTATACGGTCGCCCTTCCTGCAGGACTTCTCCGAAATCGGTCGGGCGGGAACATCTCCCTTCGCGCTCCGCAGAGAGCCATACTTGGGAGGGTTGCAATGCCGCCTGAGAGGGACTGGCGCGCGCCCCCGGACGAAGCCGGGGACGACGCGCTGCAATATGCCGACATCGCTATCGGCTATTTGAGCCGTAACACCCGCTATCGCTCCGACTACGCCCGAACGCTCCGCAAGGTGAAGCAGGGCGCGATCAGCGCCGATGACGCCACGGCGAGGCTGGTGCGGCGCTGGGGGATCAGTTTCCATGCCGCGCCTTCTGCTGCCTACGATCGGAAGCTCGCCGTGGCACGGCCCGACCTTTCGCCAGCGAGCGTCGTTCTGGCGCCCGCCCTGCCCGGCATGGGGGCCGGACCTGCTTTTGATCTGCGGACTCTCGGCGCGGTTCGCGGACGCATGAAGATCGACGGCTTTCTCCATCTTATCCTCGCCGACAACAGCGGCGATGAATATCTCTGGATCTGGGGCTCACCCAATCAACCGATGGCCATGATGTTGCCTATCGGTTCCGATTCCTTCGCTCGCCTCGCTTCGGCCGTGCGCCTGTGCCGCCGACTGAATGGCGTTGCGACCGGCCCCCCGGGAATGCGGCCATCTCCATTCAGACGCAAGCACCTGCTTACCCTCCTGCAAGTGCTCGACGGCCATCATGCGGGCGCCAGCCGCAGGGAGCTGGCCGCGACGCTGATCGACGGCGAAGTCCGCGACTTCAATGCCGCCGAATGGGTCGAAAGCCGCGAACGCAAACGCATCAGCCGCTGGATCAAGGAAGCCGTCGAACTGCGCGACGGCGGCTATATCCGCCTGTTGCACGGCGGCTGAGGGGGACATTTCCGCCGCCCCCGGCGGTGTCCCTTCTCCGCATAGGGGCCAATTCGCCACCATCGCCTCCTGTCCGCCGACCCCGCTTTTCGGGGCCGACCGTCACCAGGAGGATCATCATGACCGAGCCTGTTGCCGCCGCAACGCCACGCTATCTCAAGACGCCCGACGCGGCGATCCATCTCGGACTATCGGCACGCACCCTGGAGAAACATCGCTGCTTTGGCACCGGGCCGGTGTTCCGCAGACTCGGTGGCCGCATCGTTTATGCGATCGACGACCTCGACGCCTGGGCGGCGCTCGGCACCCGCCGCTCGACCTCCGATCCGGGTAACGGCATCGTCTATCCCGCCAAGCGTCTGCCCGCCGATTGCGTCCGGCGCTGACTGCTCATGGCCGCAACTCTCCCCCGTAGTGGCCGGCCGGGCCTGGAACGCGCGCAGCTTGAGCTGTTCCGCTCGGTCCCCGGCGACCTCGCGCCGCGCGATGCTCAGGACTTGATGGCCTGGCCGTTCTTCAGCCTCGCCAAAACCAGGCGCGTGACGCCGATCGACTTCCGCATGGGCGCGACATGGATTTCCGTGGAAGCGGTGCCTGAGCATGGCATGGCGACTATTTGGGACGCCGATGTGCTGATTTGGGCGGCGAGCCAGCTCATTGAAGCGCGCGACGCCGGGCGGCCGACCTCGCGCCTCATGGTGACGACGCCGCACGAGATACTGGCGTTCACCCGGCGCGGCACCGGCAAGGCAAGCTACGAGCGGCTGAAAGCCGCGCTCGACCGCCTGCAATCCACCACCGTCGCGACCTCGATCCGTCAACAGCACCAGCGGCGGCGCCATCGTTTCTCATGGATCAACGAATGGCGCGAGCTGGCGGACGGCAATGGCCGCGCGCTCGGCATCGAGTTGATCCTGCCCGACTGGTTCTATGCCGGCGTGCTCGACCGCGCGCTCGTGCTGACGATCGACCGCACCTACTTCGACCTGACCGGCGGCCTGGAACGCTGGCTCTACCGCATCGTCCGCAAGCATGGCGGACGGCAGGAAGGCGGCTGGAGCTTCGACATCCCGCACCTCTACATGAAATCGGGCGTGCTTTCGCCGCTCCGCCGCTTCGCGTTCGAGCTGCGCGCCATTGTCGCCCGCCAACCGCTTCCCGGCTACGTCCTCACGCTCGAACATGCGCTTGGCCGCGACCGGCTGAACTTCGCCCCCCTTCCTGTCGATCCTCTCGATGCCGCCATGCGCCGCGTCGGTCTCAAGCCTGTGGAGAACTGGCTGTGAGACACGGACTATCAGGAACGGTCGGACTCGGACGATCAGGAACGCCAGAGTCGGACTATCGGGAACGCTCGCGCCTCGCAAAGCCGCAGAAATCCTCGCGAAAACGCCGCCCCTCTAACTATGCTAATATAAAAGAATACTTCGTATTCTTGCTAACGCGGATTCGCGTTGTGGATGGCGGCCGGTGATCGGCTACGCGTCCCGCACCGGCACGCGCCGCAATCTGGACGCCCTGCGCCGAGCGGACTGGCGTTTGATGGTTTCGGCCAGGGGGCCACTGCGCCCCGAGCGTTTCCGCTACGCCCTCGACAACGGCGCATGGTCGACTTTCCAGCACGGCGAGGCTTTCGACGTCCCCGCGTTCGACAAGGCGGTGGCGCTGCTCGGGCCGGGCGCCGACTGGATCGTGCTGCCCGACATCGTGGCGGGCGGCCTCGTATCGCTGCGCTTCTCGCTCGGCTGGCTGGACACGCTGCGGGGTCGGCCCGGCCTTCGCGGTGCGCGCTACATGCTCGCCGTCCAGAACGGCATGGAGCCGGGGCATATCGCCGCCCTTGTCGGCCCGGAGATCGGTATCTTCGTCGGCGGCGATACGCCGTGGAAAGTGTCGACGATGGCGGCATGGGCGCGGCTCGCGCATGAGCGTGGCGCCCTCTGCCATGTCGGCCGCGTCAATACCGCACGGCGCATCCGGCTTTGCGCCGCGGCGGGAGCCGACAGCTTCGACGGCTCGGGGGTCTCGCGCTTCGCGTCCGCCCTGCCACGGCTCGATCTCGCCCGGCGCCAGCCGGACATCGAAGGCTGGATCGCGGGGCGCCGGCCATGATCGCCGTCCAACACTTCGGCAGCATCTCGGGCGGCAAGGACAGCCAGGCCGTCCTCTGCAAGATGGTCGAGCGGATCGAGCGCAAGGGGCTCACCGCGTTCGGCAATCTCGCGCCCCGCTTCCTCGCCGCCGACAACGGCCACGAGAACCCGATCACGCTCGACCACATCGCCTATCTCGACGACTGGCTCCGGCAGCGCACCGGCCTGCGCATCGAGATCGTGTCGGCGAACGACGTGCCGGGCCTCACCGACGCGGCAGCCTTCGCCCGCAAGCGCGCGATACTGCGCGAGGAATGGTCGAAGGAGAAGCGCCGGACGCGCCATAAGGGCGCGTGCAACCAGCGCCGCGCCGCGTGGCAGGCAGGCACGATCACCAGAGCCGAGTGGATGGCCGGGTGCGATTGTCCCGTCCTGGTCTCGCCCCCGGTTCCCGATCCCCTGATCGAGCGCGCGATCGCGCTGCTCCATCCCACCGGCATCCCGTTCCTCGACATGGCGATGCTGCACGGCCGGTTTCCCGGCACCAAGACGCGCTTCTGCACCGACGAAACCAAACTGATCCCGATGATGCACCGCAAGCGCCCGCTGCTCGACGCGGGGCTGCCGATCATCGACTGGATCGGCGAGCGGGCCGACGAGAGCCACGCGCGGGCGAAGAAGCCGCCCATCCAGTCGAAGCGGCATCCCTCCGGCGCCCGACAGGTGCTCTACCGGCCCATCTTCCGCTGGTCGGCGGCCGACGCCTTCGCCATTTCCGAGCGCCACGGTCTCAAGCATAACCCGCTCTACACGATGGGAATGAGCCGCGTCGGTTGCTCGACCTACATCATGGTGCGCAAGCGTGAACTGCGCGCCTGGACCATGCGCTTCCCCGCCGAGGTGGACCGGGTGCGGGAATGGGAGCGGCTGGTCAGCCTCGTGTCGCGCCGTTCCGCCGTGTCGGGAGCGCCGGCATCGCTACTGCCCGCGCCGACCGTTCCCGGCGATCCCGCCGATCACGGCCGGGCGACCATCGACAAAGCGATCGCATGGTCCCGCACCAGCCGGGGCGGCCGGAACTACGACCTGTTCATCGCGCGGGAGCAGCGCGAGGCCGACGAGCACGGCCTGCGCTGCGACAGCGAATATGGGCTGTGCGAGTGATGCGCGCGCTCGACCTGTTCAGCGCCGCGGCGGGCGGCTGGTCGCTCGGCCTCCACCGTGCCGGCTTCGTCACTATCGCCGCCTGCGAGATCATCGAATGGCGGCGCATCCTCTACGCGGAGAACAACCCCCATGTCCGACTCTACGAGGACGTCCGCGCCCTCACGGCAGCTCGACTTCTTTCCGACCTTGGGGTGCTCCCCGACATCATCGTCGGATCGCCGCCATGCCAGGACATCTCCAGCGCCAACACGAAGGGGCGCGGGATCGACGGGGAACGCTCGGGCCTCTACCTCGAAGCCGTCCGGCTCGTGCGGGATTGCCGCCCTCGCTGGTGTGCTTTTGACAACAGCGCTAATCTCCGAACTCGCGGCGCTGACCGGGTGCTCGGCGAGTTGGAGGCGCTCGGCTACGCCTGCGAACCGTGCGTGGTGGGTGCTGACAATGTCGGCGCCAACCATGTCCGCAAGCGGTCATGGCTTATCGGCTACGACCCCCGCCAGCTTGCCGACACCAGTCTCGCAATCCCAGCAGGAAGGCATCCGTCTGGAGGGTGGATCGGGCGCGCGCAAGGCGATGAAGGCATCGGGTCTGTTCGACCTGTTCCGCGAGAAGAAGCTGCCGACCCCGATGGCGACGGACGGGATGACGGACGGCGCGGGCAGCGGCGCGGGGTCGACCTGGCCGCTCCGCATGATCCTGGCGACGCCGCGCAAGTCGGATGCGGAACGCGGTGGCCGGGGCGATGTATTGAGCCAGTTGCAGGGCCATGCCAGCCGCCACGCGGGCATGATGCCGACGCCGGTCAAACCGAATGGCGGCCGGAGATTGAACCGGCGGGAGATCGAGACGGGACGGCGGGCGAACGGCGCGAAGGCGCAGATCGACACGCCGAATCTGCTGCGCCATGCGGCGGAACTCCTGCCGACCCCCACGAAGCGCGACGCCCGGATGGACGGCTGGAGTCCGGCCTACGACCGGAGGAAATCGCCGACGATGGACGCGGTGATGGATGGCGCGATGACGGATCGCGCGCCGGACAAATGGGCGGGAGCGCGGGCCTTGGCGACGATGCTGCGGAGCCATGGGCTGACTGGAACGGCGGCCTTGCCCGTCACTTACGGCTGGATGATGGGCTATCCCCCTGGGTGGCTGGCACGCGCATTGCGCTCGGCGGTCGCAAGGGGACGGCTGCGGCCAGCCTGATCGTCGAGGCGTTCGGCGACGCCGTTCTCCCGCAAATCCCCGAAGCCATCGGCCGCGCTATCCTGCGCACCGAAGCCGCCCTCGACCTCGCGCTCGGGCGCGCATCCCTCGACATGACCGGAGACGAACGATGAGCGATCCCGCGCGCCCGCAGCGCATAGACTTCAGCGCCTTTTCCGAAGCGTTGCGCCGGCAGGCGGCGGAGCGGGCGCAGGCCGCCCGCACGCCGACAGTGCCAACGGCGCGGGCTTCCGCCTCGCACCTGACCGAAGTCGAACTGACCTGGATCGAGAAGAAGCTGGAGCACTGGATACGCTTCGGCCGCATCGCCCAGGACCGCATCCTCACGCGGCGAACGCGCGTGGTGAGCTTCCGGCCCGGCGCGATCTTTGCCTTCGTCCGCTGGACGGCGAACGACTATGGCACGATCGCCTCGCGCATCGACGTGGTGCGCGCGGTCGCGCCGGGCGAACCTTACACGACGCTGTCCTTCGTGCGGCCGGGCGGCGACATCCTCCTGCACGTCGAGAGTTGGCCGAAGGTCAGCCAGGTGCTCGCCGCGATCGACGCGGCGGAGGCGGCCGGGGTCGATCCGTGCGACGCGGCGGCCGATCACTGGCGGCACGTCCACAACCGGATCGCCGCAGGCCACCAGCCGCGCCCTTACACGATGGAGCGTCATCGCGCCTGGCTCAAGCGCCGGGAGATCGAGGGATGATGCGCCGCCGCTACGCCATCGCGACGATCATCGCCGCATCCGTCTCGGCGGCGTCGTTCGTCGCCGTCGCCATCGCCGATCCGCGCCCGCGCATCATCTGGAACGCCAGCGCCAGCGCGCCCATCGGACTCTACCGCATCCACGCCAACCGCGATCCGGCCATCGGCGCGTTGGTCGCCGTCGCGCCGCCCGACCACCTCGCGCGTTGGCTGTCGGTGCGCGGCTATCTGCCCGAAAGCGTGCCGTTGCTGAAGCATGTCGCGGCCAAGGCCGGACAGCGCGTGTGTCGCGTGGGCGCCGTGGTGAGCGTCGATGCCCGGCCCGTCGCCATCGCTCGCGCGCGTGACGGCCAGGGCCGCCCGCTGCCGGTTTGGCAGGGATGCCGCACGCTCAAGCCCGGCGAGATATTCCTGCTCAATCCGTCCGTCCCCGACAGTCTGGACGGCCGCTATTTCGGCCCGCTTCCGGCCTCTGCCGTCATCGGCCGCGCCACGCCGGTTTGGCTGCGCGCGCCGTCGCAAATCCCTTCAACCCCCGAAGCCAAGGAGATCGGCCATGCCGACGAATATCTTTGAACCCACCGCCAACGGTTACGCGGGCCGTGCCCGGTATTTCGGCATTGACGAGCAGATCGTGCTCGTAACGCTCGATCCGGGCGACGCCGAAAACGCGCCCGACTACCGCGTCCACCTCGACGACGAGGACGGTCCCGAGGTCGGCGGCGCGTGGAAACGGGTCGGCGAACGCGCCGGCGACTACATCGCG
>NZ_MEFG01000019.1 GCF_001724715.1 Sphingomonas sp. SCN 67-18 | reverse complement strand
CCATTATCAGCATCAGAATGGGAAGCAGCCCCATCCTGTCCATGAGGCTCTCCACCTTCCGCGAGAACAGGAACTTTGAACAGCGTCTCGATGTGAGTAAATAAATCTTTGATGTCGGCAACACCAAGCTCGGTCTCACCTTCATATTCAAATTCAACTGGGCCGGCCTTGATACGAACCTTCGCTGTCATGATGCATCCCCGTATGCCGCTGCCCCCAGCGGTCGGGAAGAAGATGGGCTGGTAAGCTGCAAAGTCAAGAATAAGGCGTAATTTCTGCTTCCTCGCTTACGTTGGGCTTATCGTTCGACCCCGCGCCCAAAATGAAGCATGCTTCTCCAAGCACTTAGATCGGCGTGTGGGCAGGCCCGCTGTTTGCGGGGCGGAAGACGCCCTAAAGGCGCAGTTCTTCCAGCCCGGGGTGGTCGGCCGGGCGCGGGCCGGGGGCGTCCCACAGGAATTTGCGGTCCCCGGCGTTGATCGGCACGTCATTGATCGACGCATCGCGCCGCCGCATCAGGCCGTTCTCGTCAAATTCCCACAATTCATTGCCATGGGCGCGATACCATTGGTCGTCCGCGCGCCATTCATATTGAAAGCGCACCGCGATGTGGTTGTCGTCGAACGCCCACATCTGCTTGATCAGGTGATAATCGACCTCTTTCGCCCATTTCTCCCGCAGGAAAGCGATGATCGCGGGGCGGCCGATGATGAAACGGTCCCGGTTCCGCCACGCGCTGTCCGGGGTGTAGCCGAGCGACACCCGCTCCGGGTCGCGGCTGTTCCACGCGTCCTCGGCCATGCGGACCTTGCGGATGGCGGATTCGCGCGTGAAAGGGGGAAGGGGCGGGCGTTGCTCTGTCATCGGGTGGTCCTGAAGGATTCCGGCCGGCGGGAATACGCCGGTCCGCGATGCCGTTAGTGCCAGCCGGGCCGCCGCCCGTGCAAGGGTGATCTCAGCCTTTCAGCCGTTCGATCAATGCCATGGCCGCCGCCGGCGCGCGCAGCTTGGCGCCGTTGATCATGAAGACGAACACGTCGCGCCCCGCCGATTGCGGCGGTTCGCCCTCGATATAGTCGAAACCCTCCGGGCGGCCGCCCCGCGCCCAGTGCTTCGCCACGTCCGCCCAATGGTCCAGCTGCGCCTCGCTATAGCCGGTGGGCAGCTCCTCGCGGGCGCGGAGCAGCCGGGCGTAGCTGAAACCGGCGGTGGGGTCGGCGATGGTCGGGTGGGTGTCGCTGTCGGTCAGGACGATCGCCGCGCCGGCCTTGCGCGCCATGGCGATGAAGGCCGGGTCGCGGAAGCTTTCATGCCGCACGTCCAGCGCGTGGCGCAGCGATATGCCGTCCCGCCGGGCGGGCAGCATCGCCAGGAAGGCGGCGAAGTCGTCCGGGTCGAATTGCTTGGTGGGCATGAACTGCCACAAGATCGGGCCAAGCTTGCCGCCGAGCTCGCTCAAACCCTGCCCCAGAAAGCGTTCGATCGATTCGCCCGCTTCGCCCAGCACACGCCGATTGGTGCAGAAACGCGACGCCTTGACCGTGAAGACGAAATCGTCCGGTACCGCCTTCGCCCAGGCGGCAAAGCTCTTGGCGCTTTGCGAGCGGTAATAAGTGCCGTTGATCTCGATCGCTGTCACCCGCCGCGCCGCATACTCCAGCTCACGCGCCTGCGGCAGCCCCGAAGGATAGAATGAACCGCGCCAAGCCCCAAAAACCCACCCCCCAATCCCAACTCGGATATTAGCTGTGCTCATGGTGAAGACTTAGCGCAGCACAGGTTGGTGCGGCAACAGATGTGGGTTGTAACACGGTCCAAATAATTGGGGGGGAGGCGGCCCGAATTCAGTTGTCGTGGAACGAAAATAGCGATTTCTTGCGACCCGGGGCGCAGCATACGGATGGCATTTGAGCACCGTACGCGCGGAAGGTTGCCATTTGCAGCCCATCAGAGCCGAATGGCGATCCAGCCTAGCGGTGCATCGCGGCGTATGCGACACCGTCGAGTATCCGCGCGCCGGCCATGAACACCGCGAAGGTGCAGGCGACGAACATCAGCTTGCCACCGAATCCGGGATATTGCTGCATATAGACATGCCCCCGCTCAACCGCGCCCAGAGCGAGCGCGTAGATGATGATGAAGGCTTCGAATTTGGTCTTTATCGTAAAGAGCCGCGCGACTTTTTTTATCATGGTCAACGATACGCAAATCATGCGCCAGCCGCGCCAAACCGCCATTTTTTGAATGACAGATATAGTTAACTGTCAATGAATCCGACAGTGCGTCACAGGCCCGTTCCGGCAAGATCGAGCGCGTCGAGCAGGGCGGCGCGCGCGGCCTCCACCTGCGCCACCAGAGCGGCGTCGCCCAGCTGCTCCGGCGCGATCGATTCCGGCCAGAAGGCCGAAACCACGGCCTCGATCCGCGCTATCCGCTCCGCATCCACCAGGAAGCGCGGATCGACCGTCAGCGGATCGGCGACCACGCGCAGCCGCAGGCAAGCCGGGCCACCGCCGTTGGACATGGACTGGCGCACGTTCACCAGCTCCAGCCGGCGGATCGGACCGTTGCCGGCGATCATGTCCTGCAGCCAGTCCCACACCGCAGGCACCTCCCGGGCTTCGTCGGGTAGGATCAGCGCGCTCACCCCGTCGGGCAGGGTGACCAGCTGGGCGTTGAACATATAGCTGCGAATTGCGTCGGCCAGGCTGACGCGCGCCGCCGGAACCTCGACGATCTGCACGGACGGCATCAGCCGGGCGAGATCGGCATAGAAGCTGTTATTGGCGGCAAATGCCTGTTCGTGCGTGAAGAGCACCGTGCCGTTGGTGACCGCAACGACATCGTTGTGGAACGCCCCCGCCGCGATGGCTTCCACGGATTGCTGGACGAACAGCGTGCGCGCCGGGTCCAGCCCGTGACTGGCGGCGACCGCGCGGCTGGCGGCGACGTGCTGGCGGGCCGGGAAGGGGCCGCCCGACTGCCCATAGACGAATATCTCCACGCTCGGCGCGTCATGGGAGGCGCACAGGCGCATATGGTTGGCGGCGCCTTCATCCCCGAAGGGGGCCGGAACCGGATTGTGCACCGTGAAATGGGCAGGGTCGGCGAAAGCGAGGCGAAGCTGGGCGAGCGTGCCGGGCCATTCGTGGCTGCGATGCGGCATGCTGACCAGATTGGCGCAGGTCAGGTGGCAGCGCCCGTCGGCAGTATCGGGAGCGGGCGAGACAGTCGCGGCGTTGGCGGTCCACATGGCGGCGGCGGACATCGCCCATGCGCGCAGCAGCGGGTCCGCCCCGCCATGGTCGCTGCCCATGCGGGCCAGCCAGTCATGATCGGGGCGGGCGTGGGGCAGCAATATGCCCTGGGTCAGCCCCAGCGCGATATTGGCGCGCATCTTCGCCAGTCCCTGCAGCGCGGCGGCGCGGGGATGAGCGGTTTCCCCCTTGTTTCTAGCGGAGGCGAGGTTGCCCAGGCTCAGCCCGGCATAATTATGGCTGGGGCCGACGATGCCGTCGAAATTGATTTCGACCAGCGCCATCAGCGATGCGCGTGGACGATGCTGTCGCCCGGCTTGATGTCCAGCAGCGCCGCGCCCTCTTCATCGATGGCGACGTCACCCTTTCCGAGATCCTCGACATGGGCATAGGCGGCCTTGAACGCGGTCAGCCGCCCGGCGGATGCCAGCCGGATTTCGCCGCCATCCGTGCCGATCTTCGCCACCCGTGACGTCACCGCCTCGGCCAAGCTGCGGATCTGGTCGGTTGACGCCGACATGGTGGGTCCGCCGTCGAAGATGTCGATATAATTGTCGTGGGTGAAGCCTTCATTCTCCAGCATCCGCATCGCCGCGCGGCCGGTGGGGTGCGGCATGGAGATGACGGCGCGGGCGCTTTCAGGCAGCATGGCGGTGTAGATCGGGTGCTTGGGCATCAGATCGGCGATGAACTGGTTGCCGTTGATGGCGTTGAATTCGTCCGCCTCCTGAAAGCTCATGCCGAAGAAGCGGCCCGCCAGCCCATCCCAGAATGGCGATCCGCCGGCTTCGTCGATCACCCCGCGCAATTCCGCGATCACCCGGTCGGCGAAACGCGCCCGGTGCTGGCGGATGAACAGGTAACGGCTGCGGGCGAGCAACATGCCGAGCCCGCCCGCGCGCTCACGCGGGTGGAGAAACAGCCCGCCAACCTCGCTCGCCCCCTCCAGGTCGGTGGAGAGGGTGAGCATGTCGGCGCGGAAGGTGCGGCCCAGTTCCTTCGACGTCTGGGTGAGCGTGCCAATGCGGTAGCTGTAGAAGGGCCAGTGCTGCCCAACCCTGGTGAACAGCTGGCACGTGCCGCGCACCTGGCCGGTCGCCATATTCTCCAGCACCAGCACGATCATGTCCGTGCCCAGCGTTTCTTCCGTTCGCGCCAGCGCGTCGGCGGACCGCGCCAGCTTGGCAGCAAGCGAATCGCGGTCGGGCGGAAGGTTGGTGAAGCCGCCGCCGGTCAGCTTCGCCATTTCGTAGAGCGCGCTAAGATCGGCCTCGGTCGCTGTCCGCATCCGAAAGCTCATGGCCGGCCTCTTTCCGCGATGCGGAGGATGGCGAGGGTGGAGAGCATGGCGCGTTCCGGCAGGGATTCGGGGATGAGAAATTCGTCCGGCGAGTGGATCGCTCCGCCGCGCGCGCCCATGGTGTCGACCACCGGGATGCCGCAGGCGGCGATGTTGTTGCCGTCGCAGACCCCGCCGGTCTTGCGCCAGCCGATGGTCAGGCCCAGGTCCGTGCCGCAATCGCGCACCAGGCCGAACAGCCGCTCGGCCGCCGGATCTATCGGTTTTGGCGGGCGGCCGAAGCTGCCGTGGACATGGATGGACACGTCATGCCCGGCCGCGACGGCGGCAACCGCGCGGTCCAGCTCGGCACGGGCGCGCGCTTCGTCTTCCAGCCCGGCGGGGCGGAAGTTGACCCGCAGCACCGCATGGTCGGGCACGACATTGTTGGGGCCGCCGCCGTCGATCCGCGCCGGGTTGACCGCCAGCGTCGGCGTGCGCAGCCGGGCCAGCCGCAGCACGAGATCGGACGCGGCGACGATGGCGTTGCGGCCGTCATCCGGGTTGCGGCCGGCATGGGCGCTCTTGCCGGTGATGACGATGGAGAAATTGCCGCTGCCGCCGCGCGCGCCGGCCAGCGTGCCGTCCGGCAGGGCGGGTTCGTAGGTGAGCGCCGCCGCCTTGCCCTGCGCCGCGCGGGCGATGAGCCCGGCCGAGGATGCGGAGCCGACCTCTTCGTCACTGTTGACGATGACCTCATAGCCGATCCGGTCCCGCAGCGGCGAGGATTCCACTGCCTTGAGGGCTGCGAGCATGACCGCGATGCCGCTTTTCATATCCGCGACGCCGGGGCCGTTCAACGATCCGTCGGCCAGCCAGCGTTGCGACTGGAAAGGATGATCGACCGGAAAAACCGTGTCCATATGGCCGGTCAGCAGCATCTGCACCGGCGCGTCCGGGCGGACGGCAAGGTGGAGGTGGGCGCCATGATCGACGACGCGGACAGAGCCGTCCGGGTCCACCGCCTTTACCGGCGTCGGGCTGTCCAGCGCGATCGGGCCGGGCAGGGGCGCGAAGGCATCCGCCAGCAGCCCCGCCATGGTCTTGAGCCCGGCAAGGTTGCGGCTGCCGCTGTTGACCGCTGACCATGACTGGACTTGAGCGAGCATGGGTTCGGCGCCCGCCGCTTCGCAGGCCGCGCGTTCGATGGTGGAGAGAGATTTCATGGCGCCTTCTACGGAATGTTGGGGGCCAAGAGCAACTCCAGTGGTTTACAGGCGCAGCGGCGTTCGCCATAGGCGCAGTTGCCTGCGTTTTTTCGCTCCCCGGGAAAGAACACCGTTTGTTGGCTGCCCATGGCGGCCGAACCGATGAGGGCAGAACATGACTGATTATGTCGATCGCGCCGGATTGAAGGTTTCAGCCGCGCTGGCCGATTTCACCGAGAACAGCGCGCTGGCCGGAACCGGCGTTACGGCGGACAGGTTCTGGCCCGGCCTTGCCGCGCTGCTGGCCCGGCTCGCCCCGCGCAACCGGGAATTGCTGGCGGAACGCGACCGGCTTCAGGCGCGGATCGACGGGTGGCACCGGGCGCGGGCCGGCAAGCCCATCGACGGCGGCGAGTATCGGGCTTTCCTCGAATCCATCGGGTATCTGGTGCCGGCGCCAACGCCCTTCCTGATCGACACCACCAATGTCGATGACGAGATTGCGCGCATGGCCGGCCCGCAGCTGGTGGTGCCATCGCTCAACGAGCGTTTCGTGCTGAACGCCGCCAATGCCCGCTGGGGCAGCCTGTTCGACGCGCTCTACGGCACCGACGCGCTGCCGCGCCAGCCGGGCGAGGCGGCGCGCGGCTACGATCCGGCGCGCGGGGCGCGGGTGATCGCCTGGGCCAAGCGGTTTTTGGACGAGACGGTGCCGCTGGCATCGGGCAGCCATGCCGACGTCACCGGATGGCAGGTGGACCATGGCGCGCTCGTGCCCGCCCTTGCCGACCCGGATCTGTTTGCCGGCTATCGCGGCGACCCGGCGTCGCCCAGCGGCATATTGTTCCGCCACAACGGCCTGCATATCGAACTGGTCATCGACCGGCAGCACAGGATCGGCAGCGGCGACCCCGCCGGTCTGGCCGACGTGGTGCTGGAGGCGGCGCTGACCACCATCGTCGATCTGGAGGATTCGGTCGCCGCCGTCGATGCGGCGGACAAGGTGGCGGCCTATACCAACTGGCTGGGGCTGATGCGGGGCGATCTGGCCGCGACGTTTGAAAAGGGCGGTCGGCAGGAAACGCGCGCGCTGGCGTCTGACCGCATATGGACCGCGCCGGGCGGCTACCCGCTGGAATTGCCGGGGCGCAGCCTGCTGTTCGTGCGCAATGTCGGCCATCTCATGACCAACCCGGCGGTGCTGCTGGCTGATGGATCGGAAGCGCCGGAAGGCATATTGGATGCGGTCTTCACCGGCCTGATCGGGATGCACGACCTGAAGGGACTTGGCCGTTTCCGCAACAGCCGCGCCGGCTCCATCTACATCGTCAAACCCAAGATGCACGGCCCGGACGAAGCCGCCTTCACCAACACGCTGTTCGACGCGGTCGAGGATCTGCTGGGCCTGCCGCGCTATGCGATGAAGGTGGGCGTGATGGACGAGGAACGGCGCACATCGGCCAATCTCGCGGCATGCATTGCGGCGGTGCGGCGGCGGATCGTGTTCATCAATACCGGTTTTCTCGACCGCACCGGCGACGAGATCCACAGCTCGATGCAGGCCGGGCCGATGGTCCGCAAGGCGGCGATGAAGAATGCCGCGTGGATCGCCGCCTATGAGGCCCGCAATGTGGGCATAGGGCTGGCCTGCGGCCTTTCCGGCAAGGCGCAGATCGGCAAGGGGATGTGGGCCGCGCCCGACATGATGGCGGACATGATGATCGCCAAGATCGGCCATCCCCAATCCGGCGCGAACACCGCCTGGGTGCCCAGCCCGACGGCGGCGACGCTGCACGCCACCCATTATCACGCGGTGGACGTGTTCGCCCGCCAGCACGCACTGGCCGATGCGACGGTGCCGGGGCTGGACGGGTTGCTGACCATTCCGCTGGCGGACGGGGTCAACTGGTCCGAAGCCGATATTACGGCCGAGCTGGACAATAATGCCCAGGGCATACTCGGCTATGTCGTGCGCTGGATCGACCAGGGTGTGGGCTGTTCCAAGGTGCCGGACATCCATGATGTCGGGCTGATGGAAGACCGCGCCACGCTGCGCATCTCGTCGCAGCATATCGCCAACTGGCTGCTCCACGGCGTGTGCACGCCCGAACAGGTGGATGCCGCGCTCCTCCGCATGGCGGCCAAGGTGGACGCTCAGAATGCCGGCGACCCGCTCTACCGGCCGATGGCGCCCGATCCGGCGGCCAGCCTGGCCTTTCAGGCCGCTCGCGCGCTGGTGTTCGAGGGGGTGGAGCAGCCCAATGGCTATACCGAGCCGCTGCTCCACGCCTTCAGGCAGAAGGTGAAGGCGGCAGCCTAGAAATCATAGACCAGCGAGGCGCGGCTGAGGGTGTCGAGATTGTCGCGCCCGGCCGGCGGGTGGCTTTCGAACTGGACGTTGTAGGACAGCCGGGCCGACAGCGCGCCGACGATCTTGGCGTCGAGCGCGCTGGTGGCGGCGACGGTGCTGTTCGACGATTCCAGATAGGCATTGGTTTCGTGCGAGAAGCGCAGCCGGGGGGAGAGCGTCCATTTGACCGCCACCGATCCGCGCCCGGCCAGCGTATTGTCGTTGTCGCCGGTCACGAAACGGGTGGTGCGGAAGGCGGGGCCGACGTTCAGATCGACCAGGAACGGCCCTTCGTTGATCGCGCGATAGCCGATTCCGCTCGACAGCGAATAGCGGCTGTAAAAGCCGAGAAAAGGGTCGCGCTCATATTGGCCGAGGCCATAGACCGACATCCGGTCGCTGACCTTGTAGCTGGGTTCGTAGGACGCGAGCAGCGCCTCGCGCGTCTTGATGCCGTTGCTTTCCTGATAATCGCCCCTCAGCCGGATCTTGTGGTTCCAGCGGATCCCTTCGCGCTGCAGGGCCAGCCCGGCGCTGATCCCCAATGTGTCGCTGCTGCCCGTGCTGCGGAAACCGCCAATGTCGCCGCGTCCGCTCCACCTGTCGAACAGGCCGGCGTTCAGCACCGCCTCGCGCGCCGCCCGGGCCTTGGCGGCGCGATATTCGCCGACCATCCGGTCGATCTCCGGCGCGTGTTCCGGCGCGGCGCGGCGCGCATATTTGGCGACGGTGGCGATCTCCCCCTCATTGCCGCTGGCGAGCGCGGCATCCACCATGGCGCGGACCGCCGCCGGCATTTCCGGGGCGGCGGCTTCGGCCTTTTCGGATTCCTCCGATGCCGCGGCCTGCGGTGCGGCTTGCTCGGCGGGGGCGGGGGGCGGTGCGAACGCCGCAGCGGCGAGGATCATCGCAAACACGAACAGGCTCCGTCTTACTCAATACAAACCGTCAAATGCCTTTAGCACATCCTCATAGAGCTTTTTCTTGAACGGCACGATCATCGCGGGAAGATCTGCCGGGTCGGCCCATTTCCAGGCGCGGAATTCCGGGTGTTCGGTGCGGATGTCGATATCCGCATCGGCCCCGGTGAAGCGGGCGAGGAACCATGTCTGGCGCTGTCCGCGCCAGCGCCCTTTCCACAATTTGCCGACCAGTTCTTCCGGCAGGTCGTAGCGAAGCTCATGCGGCGCGCGGGCGACGATTTCGACATGGTCCGGCGCGATGCCGGTTTCCTCGCCGATCTCGCGGATGGCGGCGGCGCGGGCATCCTCGCCATCGTCGATGCCGCCCTGGGGCATCTGCCACGCCTCCAGCGTCGAATCGAGCCGTTGGCCGACGAACACCTGACGCCGGATGTTGAGCAGCATCACCCCGGCGCATGGGCGGTAGGGCAGGCTTTCGATATCGATCACGCGGCGGCCTGCGCCATGACGCGGGTGGCCTCCGCCTCGACGATCATGTCCTTGAGCACGCGCAGGCAGGCGGCCACGTCGCCCTGGCCGGACGGGATGGCGCGGCGCAAATTGATGAAACCGTGGATATTGCCGGTCGCCTCGCGATAGACGGTCGGCACGCCGGCCTGGATGAGCGCGGCGGCATAGGCGCGGCCCTGGTCGCGCAACGGGTCCAGCCCGGCGGTGACGATCAGCGTGGCTGGCATTCCGGCATGGTCGGCGCGGATCGGCGCGTTGCGGACGTCCTCACCCGGCGCGGCATAGGCCTGGGTGAACCAGCGCATCGAATCCGCCGTGAGCAGATAGCCGTCGGCAAAGGTGCGGAAGGATTCATAGCGCGCGTCGGAATCGACGGCCGGATAGATGGGCCATTGGACGATGACCGGGACGGCGGCCGGAGCGTCGCGCAGCGCCTGCGCGACCACGACGGTCAAATTGCCCCCGGCGCTGTCCCCCGCAAGCACGAGGCTGCTCGCCTTGACGCCCAGCGCGTCCGGGTTGCCCGCGATCCAGCGGGCCGCCGCCTCGCAATCGTCAGTGGCGGCGGGGAAGGGATGCTCCGGCGCCAGCCGGTAGTCGATGGCGACTACGGGCATGTCCAGCGTGCGCGCCGCCTCCGCGCAGAAGGGGCCGTGGCTGTCGAGATCGCCGACGACGAAGCCGCCGCCATGGAAGAAGACCAGCAGCGGGCCGGGCTCGCGCCGCTCGCGCGGGTCATAAAGCCGTGCGGGGATGGGGCCGGCGGGGCCGGGGATGGTCATGTCGCGCACCACCGCGAGATCGCCCACCGGCGGATCGCCGACCTGACAGAGCATGCGGAAGGCCATGCGCGCGTCGGCGGGCGTCATTTCATGCATCTTCGGGCCGGGGGCGCTGGCCAGATAGGTGAGGAACGCCTGCACGTCTGGGCGGACATAGGGATTGGTCAAGCGGCGCTCCTGTTGATATCCTTGCGGTCTGAAACCCTGGATAATGGCGATGGCGTGCTGCGTCCATCGATCGCGGTCCGACGGGAGCGGGGCAAGGTTGAATTGGGGCCGGTGGCAGTTTTTCTACTTTGAGACAGGGCGATGTCGGGCGTAGGGCAAGGCAACAATCGTGACACAGGACGGGATAGAATGGCATCAGCCGTGCATGAGGTAACTCCGCAGGAGGCCGCCGGCAGCACCGAACCGGAAGCCGTGGTGGTTCGTTTCGCCGGAGACTCGGGGGACGGGATGCAGCTGACCGGCGGGCAGTTTACCCTGTCCACCGCGCTGGCCGGTAACGATCTTGCCACTTTTCCTGACTTTCCGGCCGAAATCCGCGCCCCGCAGGGCACGACCTTCGGCGTTTCGGCCTTCCAGATCAATTTCGGGTCGCGCGCCATCGACACGGCGGGCGACGAGCCGGACGTGCTGGTGGCGATGAACCCGGCGGCCCTGAAGATGAACGTCGCGGCGCTGAAGGCGGGCGGGCTGATCATCGCGGACGAGGGCGAGTTCGGCGCGCGCAACCTGGCCAAGGCGGGCTATGAGGTCAGCCCGCTCGGCGACGGATCGCTGGCGCGCTGGCAGGTGCTGGCATTCAACATATCGCAGCTGACCATGGAGGCGGTGAAGCCCTTCGGCCTTGGCAACAAGGAGGCGCTGCGCTGCAAGAACATGTGGACGCTGGGGCTTGCGCTGTGGATGTTCGACCGCGACCGCCAGCCGATCGTCGATTGGCTGAAGGGTAAGTTCGCCAAGGCCCCGGAACTGGCGGAGGCGAATATCGCCGCGCTGAACGCGGGCCACGCCTATGGCGAGACGGCCGAGCTGTCCGGCCCGATGAAGCAGCATCGCATCGGCCCCGCGCCGGCCGAGCCGGGGCTGTACCGCACCGTCACCGGCGCCGAGTCGATCTCGCTGGGGCTGGTCGCGGGGGCGCAACTGGCCGACGTGCCGATGTTCTTCGGCGGCTATCCGATCACCCCGGCATCCGCCATCCTGCATCACCTGTCGCGGCTGAAGGAATATGGCGTCACCACTTTCCAGGCGGAAGACGAGATTGCGGCCATCGCGTCCGCCATCGGCGCCTCCTATGCCGGGCAGCTGGGCGTCACCTCGTCCTCCGGGCCGGGCATTGCGCTGAAGACGGAGGCGATGGGCCTTGCGATCATGACCGAGCTGCCGCTGGTCATCGTCAATTCCCAGCGCGGCGGCCCGTCGACCGGCCTGCCGACCAAGACCGAGCAGTCCGACCTCTATCAGGCCGTCTATGGCCGCAACGGCGATGCGCCGATGCCGGTGATCGCCGCGCGATCGCCCGCCGACGCCTTTGATTGCGCGATCGAGGCGGTGCGGATCGCTACCCAGTTCATGACGCCGGTGATGTTGCTGACCGACGGATATATCGCCAACGCGGCCGAGCCGTGGAAGGTGCCGGACATGAGCGGCTATGCGCCGTTCCCGGTCAGCTACCTGACCGAAGTGCCGGAGGGCGGGTTCAAGCCCTATGGGCGCGACGAGAAGCTGAAGCGGCCCTGGGTGAAGCCCGGCACGCCCGGCCTGCTCCACCGCATCGGCGGCATCGAGAAGGCGGTGGATACCGGCCATATCGAATATAGTCCGGCCAACCACCAGGCGATGACCGACATCCGCCGCGACAAGGTGCTCGGCATTGCGGACCATGTGCCCGAACAGGATGTCGCGCTGGGCGAAACGTCCGGCAAGCTGGCGATTGTCGGCTGGGGATCGACCTTCGGGCCGATCCACCAGGCGGTGCGCCGCGCGCGGCGGGCCGGGCTGGACGTGAGCCACGTCCACATCCGCCACATCTGGCCGCTGCCCCGCAATCTGGGCGCGTTGCTGCGCAGTTACGAGCATGTGCTGGTGCCGGAAATGAACACCGGCCAGCTTAAGACGCTGCTGCGCGACCAGTATCTGATCGACGCCAAGCCGCTCAACAAGGTGTCCGGCCAGCCTTTCCGGATCGCCGAGATTGCTGCGGCGATCGAGCAGGTGTTCGCATGAGCGCGCGTTCCAAGACTTTTTCCGACGGACCCATGGCATGAACGAGATGACGGCGATCACCACCAGCAAGGACTGGGAAACCGACCAGGAAGTGCGCTGGTGCCCGGGGTGCGGCGACTATGCGATCCTGAAGGCGGTGCAGCGCACCCTGCCGGAAGTGGGCGCGCGGCCGGAAAACACCGTGTTCATCAGCGGCATCGGCTGTTCCTCCCGCTTTCCCTATTATGTGGAAAGCTATGGTTTCCACACCATCCACGGCCGCGCGCCGGCGGTGGCGACGGGCGCGAAGCTGGCCAACCCGGAACTGGACGTGTGGATCATCACCGGCGACGGCGATTCCCTGTCGATCGGCGGCAACCACACCATGCACCTCATCCGCCGCAACCTGGATTGCCAGGTGCTGCTGTTCAACAACGAGATTTACGGGCTGACCAAGGGCCAATATTCGCCGACCTCGCGGATCGGCACGCGCTCGCCCTCGACGCCGTTCGGATCGCTCGACCGGCCGGCCAGCCCCTGCGCCTTCGCGCTCGGGTCCGGCGGCCGGTTCGTCGCCCGTGCCATCGACGTGCACAAGAACCTGCCGGCGGTGCTGAAGGCGGCCTATAACCACAAGGGCACCGGCTTCGTCGAAATCTTCCAGAACTGCATCGTCTATAATGACGAGGTTTTCTCGCCCTTCACTGAAAAGAAGAACGCGGCGGACAACCAGCTGTGGGTTGAGCAGGGCAAGCCGATGCTGTTCGCCGGCGGCGCGAAGGGCATCGCGCTGGACCATGAGCGGCTGACGCTGAAGGTGGTCGATGTGGTCGACGGCGACTGGCAGGCCGCCGGGGTGATCGTGCACGAGGAAAGCAACCGCGCCGTTGCCCATATGCTGGTGGAAATGCCGTTCGGTCCGTTCCCGATGGCGCTGGGCGTGCTCTATTGCGACCCGCGGCCGACCTTTGAGAGCGCGGTCGTCGAACAGAACCGCACCGCCGCGCAGGGCAAGGTGCCGGACCTGCAGAAGCTCGTCGCGCAGGGGCAGACCTGGCAGGTGGAAAAGGAGCCGCGCGCAGAATAACGCGCGAACCCCCTTCCTTTTCGAAGCACGGGCGTCAAAATGCCGTCGATGGATGTTGCCGGGGACGGATGATGAATGCCCAGCCGCCCGATCGGGCGCGCCAGTTCAAATCGGGAGGGCGCGGCTTTTCGGCTGGCGGCGGGCTGTGGACGGCGCTGTTCGCGGCGCCCTTTCACCGCGTGCTCGACCGGATCGATGCGGGGCTGGAGGCGGGCGCAATCGAGGCGTGGCTGCCTGACGGGTCTCACCGCATATTGGGCGGGCGCAAGCCGGGGCCAGTGGCTGAAGTGACCATGCAGAGCTGGCGCGCGCTGGTCCGCCTGGCGCGTTCCGGCTCGGTCGGCTGGTACAAGGCGTGGGAAAAGGGGGAATGGGAAAGCCCGGACCCGGTTCCGCTGTTCGACCTGTTCATGCGCAACGCCGCCGGCCTGGGCGAGATCGGCCGGGCACGGGGGCTGACGCGGCTGATGAACCGGGCGCTCCACATGCTGCGCCACAACGACCGCGACGGGGCGCGGCGCAACATCCAATATCATTACGATCTGGGCAATGATTTCTACGCGCCCTGGCTCGACGAAACGATGAGCTATTCCAGTGCCTTGTTTCAGGAACCGATCAGCGGAGATGAAGAGCTGGCCTATGCCCAGCTGAACAAGGTGCGCGCGCTGCTGGACCGGCTGGCGCTGACGCCGGATCAGGAATTGCTGGAGATCGGTTGCGGCTGGGGCACGTTGGCTGAGGTGGCGGCGGACGAATACGGCGCCACGGTGACCGGCATCACCCTGTCCGAGCAGCAGCGTGCCTATGCCGTTGCCGCCAACGGGTGCAATGTCAGCGCCGGGCGGGTGCGGATCGACCTGATCGATTATCGCGACGTGACCGGCCAATATGACGCCATCGCCAGCGTCGAGATGGTCGAGGCGGTGGGGCAGGATTATTGGCCGGCCTATCTGGACGCGATTGCGCGGCTGCTGAAACCCGGCGGGCGGGCGGCGATCCAGTATATCCAGATCGACGACGCCATTTTCGATCGTTACGCCGCCAGCGCGGACTTCATCCAGACCTATATCTTTCCCGGCGGGATGCTGCTTTCCGAGCAGCGGTTCCGCGCGCTGGCGGAGGCGCGGGGGCTGGAATGGCGGGACCGCCACGGTTTTGGCGCGCATTATGCGGAGACGCTGCGGCGCTGGCGCGAGCGTTTCGAGCGCGCGGTGGAGGCGGGGCGGCTGCCGCCCGGATTTGACAAGCATTTCATTGATTTGTGGCGCTATTATCTGATGTATTGCGAAGGCGGCTTTCGCGGCGGCGGGATCGACGTGGCGCAGGTGACGCTGGTGAAAGGGGAGTTGGCGGAATGACGATGCGATCGCGCCTGTGGGCGGGCCTGCTGCCCGCAATGCTGCTGGCCGGCTGTGCGAGCCAGTCCGTGCCGCCGCCCGTCGCGGCCCAGCCGACGCCGGTGAACGCCGAAGAGTCGGCCCGGCTGCGGCAGGCCGGCGCTGAGGTGCTGTTCTGGTCGCAGGAGCAGCGCGACGCCAATTTCCCGCACATGGAGCGGCTGTTTCCCGGCAATATCGCCAGGGCGGGGGGCAAGGTCTATCCGCTGCCCGCCGGAGCGCCGTTGGCGCTGGGCGCTGACGACTCCGCCGGGCGCTATATGGCGGCGAACAACACTGCCGGGCTGATCGTGGTCCAGGACGGCAAGGTGCGGCTGGAGCGTTATGCGCGCGACTATGCGGCGAGCGGGCGCTATACCAGCTTCTCGGTCGCCAAATCGCTTACCTCCACGCTGGTGGGCGCCGCGGTGCAGGACGGTTATATCAAGTCGGTGGACGATCCCGTCACCCGCTACATCCCCGACCTGGCAGGTAGCGCCTATGACGGGGTGAGCGTGCGCCAGGTGCTGACGATGACGTCCGGCGTGAAGTGGAACGAGGATTATACCGATCCCAATTCAGACGTCGCCAGCATGTATCGCGACGCGCCGCCGCCCGGCGTGGACCAGACCGTCGCTTATTTGCGGACCCTGCCGCGCGAGGCGGCGCCGGGCAGCAAGTGGGTGTACAAGACCGGCGAGACCAATTTGATCGGCGTGCTGGTGAGCAAGGCGACGGGCAAATCGCTGGCCCAATATCTGACCGAAAAAATCTGGACGCCGTTCGGCATGGAGCAGGACGCATTCTGGATGGTCGATGCCGGCGGGCAGGATATCGGCGGCTGCTGCATTTCCGTGTCGCTCAGGGATTACGCGCGCATCGGCCAGCTGGTGCTGAACGACGGGGTTATCGGCGGCCGCCGCGTGGTGCCGGAGGGCTGGTTTGCCGCCGCGACGCGCAAGCAGGCCGATATCGGCGCGCCGGACCGCGGCTATGGCTATCAATGGTGGACCAATGCCGATGGCAGCTTTCAGGCGCAGGGCATTTTCGGTCAGCTGATCTTCGTCGATCCGGCCCGCAAGCTGGTGGTGGTGATGTCCAGCGCGTGGCCGAAGGCGACGGGGCAGGACATGAGCGCCCCGCGCGCCGCCTTTGTCCGCCAGATCATCGCCGCGGTGGATGCCGAGGCGAAATAGGCGCTAGCCGATCCGTTCGCGGTGGCCGGGCTCGAAACCGGCCTGCGCCAGCGCGACGATACGCTCCGCAACCACATCCGGCGCCTTGACGGTGGCCGGGTCTTCGCCCGGGAAGGCGTGTTCACGCATCTTGGTGCGGGTGGCGCCGGGGTCGATCAGGGCGACGCGCAGCTTGCCGAGGTTGCGCTGTTCCTCGCCATAAGCGGCGAGCAGAGCCTCGAACGCCGCCTTGGATGCCTCATAGGCGCCCCAGAACGGGCGCGGCGCGCCGGCGACGCTGGATGTGAGGCCGATGAGCTGGCCGTTGCCGCTCTTGCGGAGCAGCGAATCGAAGGCGGCGATCAACGCCTGCTGGGCGGTGACGTTCAGCGTCATCACCCGCGAGAATTCCTTGGCGTCGATCGCGGGGACGGGGGTGAGGCTGCCCAGCATCGCCGCGTTCAGCACCATGATGTCCAGCCGGCCCCAGCGTTCGCCGACGGCGGCGGCGAGGCGGCCGATGCTGTCCCCGTCGATCAGGTCCAGCGGCGCGATGGTGGCGGAGCCACCGGCGGCGTGGATCCGTTCCTCGACCTCCTCAAGCCCGCCGGCGGTGCGGGCGGTGAGCACCACATGCGCGCCGGCGCGGCCCAGGGCGAAGGCGGTGGCGGCGCCGATGCCCCGGCTTGCCCCGGTGACAAGGGCGATCCGGCCGTCGAGCGGGGTGGCGTAATCGGTCATCATTCTTCCAGGTGAAAACGAGGGTCAGGCAACCCGCTCGGCGAGCAGCGAAAGCTGGTCGGTCGGCGCAAGATCGTCCTGATCGGTCAGGGTGGTGGGGTAATCGCCGGTGAAGCAGGCGTCGCAATATTGCGGCCGCACGTCGGCGCGCTTGCTCTCGCCCAGCGCCTTGTAAAGCCCCTCGATGGACACGAACGACAGGCTGTCGGCGTGGATATAATCCGCCATGCCCGGCACATCGAGCTTGGCGGCGAGCAGCTTGGCGCGTTCCGGCGTGTCGACGCCGTAGAAGCAGCTGTGCCGCGTCGGCGGGCTGGCGATGCGCAGATGGACTTCGCTGGCGCCCGCGTCGCGCATCATCTGGACGATCTTCAGGCTGGTGGTGCCCCGCACGATCGAATCGTCGATCAGCACGATGCGCTGGCCGGAAATCAGCGCGCGGTTGGCATTATGCTTCAGCTTGACGCCCAGATGACGAACCTGATCGCCGGGCTGGATGAAGGTGCGGCCGACATAATGCGACCGGATGATCCCCAGTTCGAACGGGATGCCGGATTGCTGGGCATAGCCGATTGCCGCGGGCACGCCGGAATCGGGCACGGGAATGACGAGATCCGCATCCACCGGGCTTTCGATGGCCAGCTGCGCGCCGATCGCCTTGCGGACGGAGTAGATGGACGAGCCGTCGACGATCGAGTCGGGGCGCGAGAAATAGACATGCTCGAAAATGCAGGGGCGGGCATTCACCGGGGCGAAGGGGTGGATGGACCGGCTGCCGCCTTCGGTGACGATGATGATCTCGCCCGGCTCCACGGTGCGGATATAATCAGCGCCGACGACGTCGAGCGCGACGGTTTCGGATGCGAAGATGGTGGCATCGCCCAGCTTGCCCATCACCAGCGGGCGGATGCCCAGCGGATCGCGGCAGGCGAGCATCCCTTCCGGCGTCACGCAGGTCAGCGAATAGGCGCCTTCCACCTGCTTCAGCGCGTCGATGAACTTGTCGAGCAATGTCCGGTAGGTGGAGGTGGCGACGAGATGGATGATCGTCTCGGTATCGCTGGTCGACTGGAAGATCGAGCCGCGACGGACCAGCTCCCGCTTCAGCTTCATCGCATTGGAGATATTGCCGTTATGGGCGATGGCGAAGCCGCCCGAGGCGAGGTCGGCATAGAGCGGCTGGACGTTGCGCAGCGCCTTTTCGCCCGTGGTCGAATAGCGGACATGCCCGCAGGCCACCCGGCCGGGCAGGCCGCGAATGACCTCGTCGCTGTCGAAATTGCCGGCGACATGGCCCATGGCGCGGTGGGTGTGGAAATGATCGCCATCCCAGCTGGTGATGCCGGCCGCTTCCTGCCCCCGATGCTGCAGGGCGTGGAGGCCGAGCGCCACCATCGCGGCGGCGGTGTCTGCACCCCATATGCCAAAAATGCCGCATTCTTCATGCAGCTTGTCATCGTCAAACGGGTTGGTTGTCAGCATTATCGCGCCCATCGCCTATCGCGTCGGCCGGCATATAGGGCGGCCGGTTGCTTTTGTCGCCCCCCGGTTCGGTTTGTCGCCCCATTGTCATGAAAAGGCCGGACGGGCTAAGCGGCGTCATGGACAAGGACAGGGAAACGGGCAGCGTGCTGGCCCCAAGATATGACGCGAACGGGCTGGTCACGGCGGTGGTCACCGACCATGCCGACGGCACGGTGCTGATGGTCGCGCATATGAACGCCGAGGCGCTGGCGCTCACCCTGTCGTCCGGCGAGGCGCATTTCTGGTCGCGCAGCCGCGCATCGCTCTGGAAAAAGGGCGAAACATCCGGTCATGTGCTGAAGGTGGTTGAAGCGCGGGTGGATTGCGATCAGGATGCCGTCTGGCTGCGCGCGGAGCCGGCCGGCCCGGCCTGCCACACCGGGGAACGCAGCTGCTTCTATCGGCGGATCGAAAACGGGGCGCTCAGCCGCTCTTGACGTTGACGTGAACGTCAAATATCCTGCGTCCATGTCTACCACCGTTCACGACGCCACCGTCGACACGCCGGACGCGCGCAACCGCCATATGTACAGCATCTCCGACCTGTCGGAGGAGTTCGGCGTGACCGCCCGGGCGCTTCGCTTCTACGAGGACGAAGGGCTGATTTCCCCCACCCGGCGCGGCACGACGCGCATCTACACCAAGCGGGATCGCGCCCGGCTGGCGTGGATTTTGCGCGCCAAGCGCACCGGATTCAGCCTCAGCGAAATCCGCGAGATGATCGACCTGTACGACATCGGCGACGGCCGCCACGTGCAGCGGCGCGTGACGATCGAGAAATGCCGCGCGCGAATCGCCCTGCTGCAGAGCCAGCGCGTCGATATCGATGCGGCGATCGACGAACTGACGCGTTTTGTCGCCATGGTCGAGAAGGCCGAAGCCGAAGCCGGGTCCAGATAGCCCGTTTGCGCCCCCACATTCCCGTTTCCCGGAGTATTCGATGCCCAGCTATTCACCGCCGATCCGCGACACACGGTTCATCCTCGACAATGTTCTTGGGCTGGAGCGTTACGCCAACCTGCCCGGTTTCGAGAATGCCGGGCCGGATATCGTCGACGCGGTGTTGAGCGAGGGCGGGCGCTTTGCGGCGGAGGTGCTGTTTCCGCTCAACCAGTCAGGCGACGAGGAAGGCTGCACCCGGCATGACGACGGGTCGGTGACGACGCCCAAAGGTTTCAAGGATGCTTACGGCCAGTTCGTCGCGGGCGGCTGGACGACGCTTTCCGGGCCGACGGAATATGGCGGGCAGGGCCTGCCGCACGTCATCTCGACCGCGTTCGAGGAATATCTGATTTCGTCCAACATGGCGTTCGGCATGTATAACGGCCTGACCATGGGGGCGACGGCGGCGATCCTGGTGAAGGGATCGGACGAGCAGAAGGCGAAATACGTCCCCAACATGATCGCCGGCACGTGGAGCGGGACGATGAACCTGACGGAGCCGCAATGCGGCACCGATCTGGGGCTGATCCGCACCAAGGCCGAGCCGCAGGGCGACGGCAGCTACAAGATCAGTGGCACCAAGATCTTCATTTCGGCGGGCGAGCATGACCTGACCGAGAACATCATCCATCTGGTGCTGGCCAAGGTGACCGGCGCGCCCGATAATGTGAAGGGCATCTCGCTGTTCATCGTGCCTAAGTTCATGGTGAACGAAGACGGGTCGCTGGGCGCGCGCAACGGCGTGTCGTGCGGGTCGATCGAGCACAAGATGGGCATCCACGCCAATTCCACCTGCGTGATGAACTATGACGAGGCCACCGGCTATCTGGTGGGCGAGGAGAATAAGGGCCTGGCGGCGATGTTCATCATGATGAACGCTGCGCGGCTGGGCGTTGGCCTGCAGGGCCTCGGCATCGGCGAGGTCGCTTATCAGAACGCGGTCGCCTACGCCAAGGACCGGCGGCAGGGGCGGGCGCTGACCGGCCCGGCGGACCCGGACGCCAAGGCGGATACGCTGATGGTCCACCCGGACGTGCGCCGGATGCTGATGGAAGGCCGCGCGCTGAACGAGGGGCTTCGCGCGCTCTGCCTGTGGGGGGCGCTGCAGGTCGATCTGTCCCACAAGGCGCAGACCGAGGAGGAGCGCCAGGCGGCGGATGACCTCATCAGCCTGCTGACCCCGGTGATCAAGGGCTATGGCACCGACATGGGCTATCAGATCGCGACGGCATCCCAGCAGGTCTATGGCGGCCACGGCTACATCCGCGAATGGGGGATGGAGCAATATGTCCGCGATGCGCGCATCGCCCAGATCTATGAGGGCACCAACGGCGTGCAGGCGATGGACCTTGTCGGCCGCAAGCTGGGCAAGGACGGCGGCCGCGCGATCCAGGCTTTCTTCAAGCTGGTCGGCGAGGCGGTGGCCGAAGGCAAGGCCAATCCGAAGCTGGCCGACATTGCGGCGCGGCTGGAAAAGGCGAATGGCGAATTGCAGGCCGCGACGATGTGGCTGATGCAGAACGGCCTCACCAACCCCAATAATGCCGGCGCGGCGGCGGTACCTTATCTGCACATCATGGGTATCGTTGCGGTCGGCCTGATGTGGCTGAAGCTGGCGACGGCGGCGCAGGCGCTGGTCGATGCCGGGCAGGGCGATGCCGCCTTCAACGAGGCGAAGCTGATCACCGCCCGCTTCTTCGCGGAACGGATCATGCCGGATGCCGGATCGCTGCGCCGCAAGCTGGAAGGCGGCGCGGAGGCGCTGATGGCGCTGCCGGTCGAGGCTTTTTAAGGGTTTCGGCTCAACCCTTCATGCATTGATTGGGGTCGGGGCGGGGGAATTGCTTGCAGTTCCACAGCAGCTTTTCGAACCCGTTTGAGCGGTTGCGCAAATAGCTGAAGGACATCGCCTTGTGCTGGTCAGGCGTGACCGGCAGCGCCTTGGGCGCGTGGTGCGGATCGGTCCAGCCGAGCAGCTTGCAGAAATCCCTCGTGCCGCAGGTCGTCAGCGCCAGCGCCGGGAAACTGGCGGGTGACGCCTTGGCGTCGAGCAGCAGGATGAAGCTGTCGTCGCTCGCGGAAACCGAGATGGTGGATTTCGCGGCGGCAGAGGCATTGGCCGGGATGACGCTGCCGTCCGCCGCCAGCTGGACGTCGCCTGCATGGGCGGGAGACAGCCGGGCGATCAGCGCGATGGCGGGTTCCGCCCCGGCATAGCCTTCCCGAAACGCAGGCGGGCGTCCCCAGCCGCCCGACCAGCGGAAGAACAGGTGGGTGCCGACCGCCACCACCTTGTCCAGCGTCTCGCTCCAATAGGGGACGACCCAGTTGGTGTGATAATGGGTGGAATAGCCGACCGGCTTGTACACCCGGCCTTTCAGCGCGGAATCGGCGATTTCGCGGGCGCGTTTCCACCCGGCGGCGGACGGCGTGCGGGCGAGCGAGCCGTCGCAGGTGAACGTGAACTGGCAGCCGGTGCTGCGCTCCGCCCCCTGGAACACGACGCCGCAGATGGATTTGGGGAAGGCCGGGTGGCGCAGCCGGTTCAGCACCACCTGGACAACGGCGCGCTGGCCGTCATCGCCCTCGGTTGCCGCTTCATAATAGGCGGCGGCGGCAAGGCAATCGACGGAGCGGCTGCGGTCGATGTCCGTCTGTTTCAGGTGCAGCGGCCGCGCCGCCGGGTTGGGCGCGCGGGAGAAAGGCACGGCGGCGTTGATCTTCACCGCATCCTCGGGCGTGAGCGCAACCAGTTCCACCGGCTCGACGGCGGGAACGGGCGTGGTGGGGAGGACCGGGGCGGCCTTGCCCCTGGCGGCGCCCCCCGCGGCCTCAGTTTCTTCGGCTCCGCGCAACAGGACGACGCCCGCCACCGCGCAGAGCAGCAGCACCGCCAGCCCGCCCAGCCACAGCTGCCGGGGGCGCAAGCGGTTCCATCCCGGCCTGCTGTTCTTTGTCCCGTCAGTCACGGATATTTGCGCGTCCTTCCCGGTTTCCGCATGTGCCTATAACGGCACTTGGCGCGCGGAGTTCACTCCCGCTGCGGCCGGCCATCGCATAAAAATCATGCCGCTTGAACGCTTGCCCGTTTCGGCGCGATAGTCCGCCGTGGCGCAGCGGGCAGGAGTATCGGCATGGCGGGCGGCGGCGGTGATGCGAAATCGGTGCTTCAACCCGGCAGCAACTGCCTGGACATCGCCCATGCCGGGCGGGTCTCCGTAATCGTCGACGCGGCGGATTATTTTCATCATGTCCGCCAGGCCATGCTGAACGCGGAGCACCGCATCCTGTTGATCGGCTGGGATTTCGATACGCGCATTCCGCTGGAACGGACGCGCCCCGGCTGGGAACATGGCGAAACGCTTGGATCGTTCCTGCTCGCCCTGTCCCGGCGCAAGCCGCGCCTGGCCATCGACATATTGAAATGGGATGTCGGGGCGGTGAAGATGCTGTTTCGCGGCGCGGCCCTCGTCACCCTGATCCGCTGGGCGATGCGGCGGCAGATCACCTTCAAGCTGGACAGCGCCCACCCGCCGGGATGCAGCCACCACCAGAAGATCGTCATCATCGACGGCGCGCTGGCGGTGTGCGGCGGCATAGACATGACGGGCGACCGCTGGGACACGCCGGAGCACCGTGACGAGGAGCCGAGGCGGCGGCGGCCGAACGGCAAGCATTATGGCCCCTGGCACGACGTGACGATGATGATGGACGGCGAGGCGGCGGAGGCGGTGTCGAAACTGGGCCATGACCGCTGGGCGCTGGCGACGGGCCGGGATCTGAAGCCGATTTCGGACCGGGCAGACCCCTGGCCCGATGGGCTGGAGCCGACCTTCACGGACGTGGACGTCGCCTTGTCCCGCACCCGCGCGCTTTACGAGGATTGCCCGGAAATCCGCGAGATCGAGGCGCTGTATCTCGACCTCATCGCGTCCGCGAAACGCTTCATCTATGCCGAGAACCAGTATTTCACCTCGCGCAAGATCGGCGAGGCCATCGCCAAACGCATGGCCGAGCCGGACCCGCCCGAAATCGTCCTGATCGGCCCATTGCAGGCGGACGGATGGCTGGAGCAGGTGGCGATGGACGCGGCGCGGGTGCGGCTGGCGCAGGCGATCGGCAAGAGCGACGCTGGCAGGCGCTTCCGCATCTACACACCCGCCACCGCGGGCGGCCAGCCGATCTACGTCCATGCCAAGCTGATGATCGTCGATGATCGGGTGCTGCGTATCGGCTCGTCCAACATGAACAACCGCTCGCTCGGGCTGGACAGCGAGTGCGACGCGACCATCGAGTCGGATGACGCGGAAACGCGGGCTACCATCGCCGCGCTGCGGCTGAGGCTGCTTGCCGAGCATCTCGACGTTCCGGTCGAGGCGCTGGCCGGGGAGATCGAGGCGAAGGGATCGATGATCGCGGCGATCGAAGCGTTGCGCGGCGATGGCAAGACGCTCAACCCGCTGGATCTCTCCGCGCCGGGCGAGGTCGAGACGTTCATTGCGGACAATGAACTGCTCGACCCCGAACATGCCGACGGCTTTTTCGAGCCGCTCAGCCAGCGCGGACTGTTCCGGCGCTGGCGGGCGCGTTTCCGTCAGGCTTCCGGCAGGAAATCCGGCACGGACAGGTAACGCTCGCCGGTATCATAGTTGAAGCCGAGCACGCGGCTGCCGGCGGGAAGGTCCGGCAGTTTCTGCGCGATGGCGGCGAGCGTCGCGCCGGACGAGATGCCGACCAGCATCCCCTCCCGGCTGGCGGCGCTGCGGGCCATGGTCTTGGCGTCCGCCGCCTCGACCTGGATCGTCCCGTCGAGCGACTGGGTGTGCAGGTTGGCGGGGATGAAGCCGGCGCCGATGCCCTGAATGGGGTGCGGGCCCGGCTGGCCGCCGGAAATGACCGGGGAAAGGGTGGGTTCCACCGCGAACACCTTCAACGCGGGCCAATGCTTCTTCAGCATTTCGGCGACGCCGGTGATGTGCCCGCCCGTGCCGACGCCGGTGATGATGACGTCGATCGGCGAATCGGTGAAATCGTTCAATATTTCCTGTGCGGTCGTACGGGCATGGACGGTGATGTTCGCAGGATTTTCGAACTGCTGGGGCATCCACGCATTGTCGGTGGAGGCGACGATTTGCAGCGCGCGCTCGATGGCGCCCTTCATTCCCTTTTCCTTGGGGGTGAGGTCGAAGGTCGCGCCGTAGGAGAGCATCAGCCGCCGCCGCTCGACCGACATCGATTCCGGCATGACGAGAACCAGCTTGTAGCCCTTCACCGCGGCGACCATGGCAAGGCCGATGCCGGTGTTGCCGCTGGTCGGCTCGACAATGGTGCCGCCCGGCTTCAGCGCGCCGGATTTTTCGGCATCCTCGATCATCGCCAGCGCGATCCGGTCCTTGATCGACCCGCCGGGGTTGGTGCGTTCCGACTTGATCCACACTTCCGCGTCCGGGAACAGCCGGCTGACCCGGATGTGCGGGGTGTTGCCGATCGTTTCCAATATCGATGCAGCCTTCATGTCCGTGCCTCCTTGACGGGGATGTCTTCCAACGTTTCGGGCGGGGCGAAGCTCCGCGCGTTCTTGAGTTCCGGGAACCAGCGCGCCCACAATGCGGCCACCATTATCGCGCCGACGCCGCCCGCGACAACCGCCCCGACCGGGCCGATCAGCGCGGCGAGGAAGCCGGATTCGGCCTCGCCAAGCTCGTTCGACCCGGAAATGAACAGGGTGGAGACCGCGCCGACGCGGCCGCGCATGGCATCCGGCGTGTAGATCTGGATCAGCGACTGGCGGACATAGACGGACAGCATGTCCGCCGCGCCCAGCAGGGTGAGCATCGCCAGCGACAGGTTCATATTGGTGGAAAGGCCGAAGGCGATGGTGGCAAGGCCGAATACGCCCACGCCGAACAGCAGCTTCACGCCGACATTGTTCCTGAGCGGACGCCAGGCGAACCAGCCTGCCATCAGCATCGCGCCGAGCGCCGGGGCCGCGCGCAGGTGGCCCAGCCCTTCCGCGCCGACCTTCAAAATGTCGCGGGCGTAGATGGGCAGCATCGCCGTCGCGCCGCCCAACAGCACGGCGAAAAGATCGAGCGAGATCGCACCCAGCACCAGCCGGTTGCGGCGGACATAGCGCAGCCCGTCAATCATCTGCTGCCACGGCCGCGCTGCGCCCAGCGCCGATTGGTGGATCGGGCGGATCATCATCAGCGAGAGGAAGGCGAGGCCGAACAGCCCGGCGCTGACCAGATAAGGCATGGCGTGGTGCCAGGCGTAGAGATAGCCGCCCATCGCCGGGCCGAGCACGGCGCCGCCCTGCCATGCGATCGAGCTCATCGCGATGGCGGCGGGCAGCACCGCGGCGGGCACCAGATTGGGGGCCAGAGCCTGCAGCGCCGGGCTGGCGAAGGCGCGCGCGACGCCGAGCAGCGCGGCGACCGCGAACAGCGCCGGCAGGGTCATGGTATCGGTGGCGCTCAGCCAGCCGAGCGTCACCGCGCAGAAGCATTCCAGCGCGACGGCCGACCGGGCGATCCAGCGCCTGTCCACCCGGTCCGCCACCCAACCGACGACCAGCGTCAGCAGCAGCAGCGGCAGGAATTGCGCGACGCCGACCAGGCCGAGCTGCAGCGCCGCCTCCTTGGGCGTCATGCCCAGCTTGCCGCGCGCGATATCGTAAACCTGCCAGCCGATGACGATGACCATCGCCATCTGACCCAGCGTCGCGCAGAGGCGTGCGGTCCAGTAAAAACGGAAATCGCGAAAGGCGAAGGGATGAGCCGGCTTGTCCACGCCGCTGTCTAGGCGGGGAAGCGCGGAGGGCGCAATCGCCAGCTTGCTTTACAGCGATAAATTCAAACTCGCGGCGCGTATCAGGCGATGGTGACGAAGCTGTCCATCACCCGCTTGCGTCCGGCCTGCTCGAAATCGATCTCCAGCTTGTTGCCTTCGATCTCCGCGATGGTGCCGTAACCGAATTTCTGGTGGAACACGCGCAGGCCGACGCTGACGTCGCTGCGCCCCTTATTGCCCAGGCTGATCGCGCTTGCCCGCGATTCCATGACGCGCGAGGGCGTGGGGGAATAGGCCCCGGTGGTCGCCGCGCGCTGCCAGCCCGGGCCGCGCCCGGTGCCGCGCGTGACGTTGGCGAAGGGGTCGGCCCGGTCGGACCAGTTGGCCCGCCACAGGCTTTCCCCGCCGGACAGGCTGCTCTGTTCGTCGATATGCGCCTTTGGCAGTTCCGCGACGAAGCGGGACGGGATGGAGCTGGTCCATTGCCCGTAGATGCGGCGGTTGGCGGCGTGGAGGATGGTGGCCTTGCGCCGTGCCCGCGTGATCGCGACATAGGCGAGGCGGCGTTCCTCCTCCAGGCTGGCATTGCCGCCTTCGTCCAGCGCGCGCTGGGAGGGGAAGATGCCTTCTTCCCAGCCGACCAGGAAGACGCGGTCATATTCCAGCCCCTTGGCGGCGTGGATGGTCATGATCGTCACCTTCGGCTCGTCGGCCCGCGCATCATTGTCCATGACCAGGCTGACATGCTCGAGAAACGCGCCGAGGGTTTCATATTCCTCCATGGCGCGGACCAGTTCGTTGAGATTTTCCAGCCGGCCCGCCGCCTCGGCCGTGCGTTCGGCCTGCAGCATCGCGGTGTAGCCGGATTCGTCCAGTATCTGCCGGGCCAGTTCGGCATGGGGCAGGGTGGCCGCCATGTCGCGCCAGCGCGCGATATCGCCGACGAGATTGCCGAGCGCGCGGCGCGCCTGCGACGTCAGCTCGTCGCTGTCGAGGATGCGGGCTGCGGCGAGCGAGAGGGGAATGCCCTCAGCCCGGGCGAGCTGGTGGACCTTGCCCACCGCCTTGTCGCCAAGCCCGCGTTTCGGCACGTTGACGATCCGTTCGAAGGCGAGGTCGTCCGCCGGCTGGTTGACGATCCGCAGATAGCCCAGCGCATCGCGGATTTCCGCGCGCTCGTAGAAGCGGAAGCCGCCTATGATGCGATAGGGCAGGCCGATGGAGATGAAGCGGTCCTCGAACTCGCGGGTCTGGTGCTGGGCGCGGACCAGGATGGCGTTGTCGTTCGGCGATCCGCCCGCACGCTGATGGTCCTCGATCAGCTCGCCCACCCGGCGCGCTTCCTCCGGCCCGTCCCACACGCCCAGCACGGAAACCTTGTCGCCCTGCGCCTCGTCCGTCCACAGCGTCTTGCCCAGCCGCCCGCCATTATGCGCGATCACGCCGGAGGCGGCCGCCAGGATATGCGGGGTCGACCGGTAATTCTGTTCGAGCCGGATGATGGTGGCGCCGGGGAAATCCTTTTCGAAGCGCAGGATATTGGCCACCTCCGCCCCGCGCCAACTGTAGATGGACTGGTCGTCATCGCCGACGCAGCAGATGTTCTTGCGCTCCTGCGCGAGCAGGCGGAGCCAGAGATACTGGCTGCTGTTGGTGTCCTGATATTCGTCGACCAGTATATATTTGAAGCGCTGCTGATAATGGGCCAGCACGTCGCGATCGCGCTTCAATATGGTCAGCATGTGGAGCAGCAGATCGCCGAAATCGCACGCGTTGAGCGCCTGCAGCCGGGCCTGATAGGCGGCGTAAAGCTGTTGCCCCCGGCCGTTGGCGTAAAGTTCGCTTTCGCCCGCGTCGACATCCGCCGGCAGCAGCCCGCGATTCTTCCATTTGTCGATCAGCCCGCCCAGCTGGCGCGCCGGCCAGCGTTTCTCGTCGAGGTCGGCGGCCTGGATAAGCTGCTTCATCAGCCGCAGCTGATCGTCGGTGTCGAGGATGGTGAAATTGCTCTGCAGGCCGACCAGCTCGGCATGGCGGCGCAGCATCTTGGCGGCGATGGCGTGGAAGGTGCCGAGCCAGGGCATGCCCTCCACCGCTTCGCCGACGATCCGGCCGACGCGCTCGCGCATCTCGCGCGCGGCCTTGTTGGTGAAGGTGACGGCCAGGATTTCGGACGGCCAGGCGCGCCGGGTGGCGATGAGGTGGGCCAGCCGCGCGGTCAGCGCCGCCGTCTTGCCGGTGCCTGCGCCCGCCAGCACCAGTACCGGTCCTTCGGTGGTCAGCACCGCCTGACGCTGCGGGTCGTTGAGGCCGCGCAGATAGGGGGGGTCGTTCGGGGACGGGGCTGGCAGGGTGGGGGCTGGGACGGTCACCCGCGAACAGTTAGGGAACGCAGCCGCATGGCGCAACCGTGTAAGTCAGCGCTCACCCTCTGCCCGGCGCGCCGGGCGAAGCTCGCTGACGACCACCCCGACGACGACCAGCAATCCGCCGAGGATGGCCAGCCCCGGCAGCCTTTCCCCCGCGATGCGGCCGACCACGCCCGCCCACACCGGCTCGCCCGAATAGATGACGGTGGCGCGGGTAGGCGAAACCGATTTCTGGGCCCAGTTCATCACCATCTGGATGATCGCGCTGGCCAGCCCCATGCCGCCGGCGAGCGCCAGCAGCAGCCATGAAAAGCCGGGAACCGATTCCCCCGCCACCGGCATGGCGGCGAAGGCGAGCAGCGCGGTGACGGCCAGCTGGACCACGGTGACGCGCCCGATATGCACCGTGCCGGCAAAGCGGCTGATGAGGATGATCTCCGCCGCGATGGCGACCGCGCTGGCCAGCGTCAGCATCTCGCCCCGGCCGAGGCCGATCTGCCCCGCTTCCGGCCCGGCCAGCAGCATCAGCCCGGCAAAGGCGAAGGCGATGCCCAGCCAGCTCATCAGGTGCGGCCGCCGTTTCAGCGCGAGCCATTGCAGCAGCGGCACCATCGGTACGTAGAGCGCGGTGATGAAGGCCGATTTGCTGCTGGAAATCGTCTGCAGCCCGTAGGTTTGCAGCGCGTAGCCGAGCACGATCGACACGCCGATCAGCGATCCGGCGATCAGTTCGTGCCGGGTCAGCCCCTTGAGCGCGCGGGCGGAGATCAGCGCCGCGAACAGCGCCGCCGCCGCGAAGCGCGCGCCGACGAAGAAGAGCGGGCCGCTGGCGGTCAGCGCGGTCTTTACCGCCAGAAAGGTGCCGCCCCACACCATGGTGATGGCGATCAGCGCCGCTTCCTGCCGGCTGAACAGCATCGTCATCCGGCGGCGAGGGGAAGGGGTGTCGGGGTGGTTCACCGGCGCTGGCTAGGGCCGGGGCGGCGGTGGCGCAAGGGGCTGCCGCCGCCGCGTCAGCCAGGCCCAGGGCCGCCCGTCTATCGCGGCGAGGCCAAGCGCGATCAGCGCCATGCCGATCAGCTGCCCCGGTTCGACCCGCTCGCCCAGCACCAGCGTGCCCAGCAGGATGGCGGTGATGGGAATAAGGAAGGTGACGAGCAGCGAGTTGGTGGCGCCCGCCGTCTCCAGCAGCCGGAAATAAAGCACATAGGCGAAGGTGGTGGAGAAAATGGCGAGGCCGAGCAGCGCGGCGACCACGCTGACGCCGGGCATCGGCAGACGCCATGGCGTCTCGACGATCAGCGCGACCGGCAGCAGCAGGGCGGCGGCGGTGATCGACTGGCCGGTGGCGAGCGCCATCGGCCGCACGCCCATCGCCCTGAAACCGCGCGCCTGCACGCTGGCGAGCGCATAGCTGAGCGCCCCGACAAGGCAGGCGATCTGCGCGACCAGTGCATCGCCAAGCCCGGCTAGCGCATCGCCGCCCACCATCACCACAACCCCGACGATGCCGAGCAGCACCCCCGCCACCTTGCCCGGCGTGGCCTTTTCATCGTCGGTCAGCAGGTGGGCGACGACCACGGCCCAGAGCGGCGTCGTGGCGTTGAGGATGGAGGCCAGGCCGCCGGTGATCGCCATCTGCCCCCAGGCATAGAGCATGAAAGGCAGTGCGTTGTTGAGCAGGCCGAGCAGAAACAGCGCGCGCCAGACCCGCCATCCGCCCGGCAGTCGCTGGCCCATCAGGCGCATCGCCACATAGAGCAGCAGCGCCGCCAGCGTCATGCGGACCAGCACCAGCGTGATCGGCGGCACCCCCGCCAGCGCGACTTCTATGAAGAAGAATGCGCCGCCCCACAGCACCGCGAGCAGGGTGAGGATCGCCCATTCGGCCGCGCCCATGCGCGCACTGATCGGTTGCGGGGAATTTGCCATCGCGGCACGCCATCGTTCAGAAGCGCGCGCGGCGCAATGGCCCGCGGCGTTGACAAGGGCATGGCCGCCGCCTAGCAGCCGCTTCCTTTCCAGCGTCGGCCTCTTTCCGGGTTTCCGGCCGCGCCTTGCCGGACGAGCCCGCGACCATAAGGGGCCGTTTCATGGCATGGATCATCCTGGCAATCGCCGTCGTCACCGAAGTCATCTGGGCGTTGAGCCTGAAATGGGCGCAGATGCAGCAGACCCTGCTCGCCGCCGCGGTGCCGGTGCTGCTGTCCTTTGTCAACATGTGGCTGCTCTCGCTCGCCATGCGCGGCATTCCCGCCGGCACCGCCTATGCGGTGTGGACCGGGCTTGGCGCGGTGGGCGTCATCATCGGCGGCGTGATGCTGTTCGGCGACCGGCTGAACGGCCCGCAAATCGCCTTCATGGCGATGATCGTGGTCGGCGTGGTGGGCACGAAGCTGTTCGCGCAGGCCTGAACGGCCGGCGTTCAGTCAGCGCGCAGCAAAGTGAGCTTCGCCTTGCCGTGGATGCGTTCGGCGTCGCGGGTGAAGCCTGCGATCTCCACCTGTTCGTCGCGGGCGGTTTCGATGCTGGCCCAGCCGCCGGGCGCCATGGCGATGCGCGCCAGCGCCTGCTGGCCGAGTCCGCTGCCGTAGGGCGCGTCGACGAAGACCAGATCATAGGGGCCGCCGGAAAAGCCGGTGGCGGATTGGGCGCGGATGTCGGCGCGGGCGCCCAGCCGGTCGGCATTGGCGCGGATCGCGTCGATGGCGGCGCGGTCCTGCTCGACGAAGGTGCATTGCGCCGCGCCGCGCGACAGCGCCTCGAAGCCCAGCGCCCCGGTGCCGGCAAACAGGTCCGCCACGCCGAGCCCTTCGAACGTGCCGAGCCGGCTGGTCAGCATCGAGAAAAGCGCCTCGCGCGTCCGGTCGCTGGTCGGCCGCGTCGCCTTGCCGGCGGGGGCGCTCAACATGCGGCCGCGCCAGGTGCCGGAGATGATCCGCACCGCGTCAGCCCTTCAAAGTCTTGCGGAAGGCGATGAGATCGTGCTGGCGAATCTCCTCCACCGCGCCGGCCGGCAGATCGCCGAGCGCGAAGGGGCCATAGGCGGTGCGGATCAGCCGCGACACCTGAAGACCCAGATATTCGAGGACGCGGCGGACCTCGCGGTTCTTGCCTTCCCGCAGCTTCATTTCGATCCACACATTGGCGCCGGTGCGCCGCTCCAGATTGGCGTCGATCGCGCCGTAGCGCACGCCCTCTATCTCGATGCCCTCGATCAGCGATTCGAGCTGCGCCTGGCTGACCTGGCCGTAGGCGCGGGCGCGGTAGGTGCGCTCGACGCCGGTGGCGGGCAATTCCAGCTGGCGCTTCAACCCCCCGTCGGTGGTGAGCAGCAGCAGTCCCTCCGTATTCAGGTCGAGTCGGCCGACCGGCATGACGCGCGGCAGATCCTTCGGCAGGCGGTCGTAGATGGTCGGCCGCCCCTTGGGGTCGCGCTCAGTGGTCAGCAGCCCGGCGGGCTTGTGGAAGCGGAACAGCTTGGCAGGGGCCGCCGCCTTGACCGGCTGGCCGTCGACGGTGACGCCGTGAAGCGAGGTGAGCAGCGTCGCCGGGGTTTCCAGCACGGTGCCGTTCAGGGCGACGCGGCCTTCGCCGATCATCCGCTCGATCTCGCGCCGGGACGCGATGCCGGCGCGGGCGAGCAGCTTGGCGATCCGCTGTTCTGGGCGGGCAGGGGCCTTCAGCCGGCGATCGGGCTCAACGCGGGGTTTGCGGGGGGCGGGCAGCGGCTGGCTCCTGGGGTTAAAGAATATTTCAGCACGGCGACAAAGCCGGGAAGCAAAGTGCGCCGCAATGCGTTATCGTTCCACCTGCGGCGCGCCATGCGCGTTGCGATGTGCATGGCGTAAACGGGACAATGCGGCAATGCTCTTCGGCAGGAAAAAGCGCGCGATCAACCATATCCTCATCGTCGAGGACGAACCGCTGGTGGCGTTCGACAATGAGCATTTCCTGCGGGAATCGGGCTATATGATCGCCGGCACGGTCGACCATGCGGACGAGGCGATCGCCGCCATCGGCCGGGTGACGATCGATCTGGTGCTGGCGGACGTCAACCTGTCCGACGGCGGCAACGGCATCGACGTGGCGCGCGCCGCCCATGCGCGGGGCATTGCGGTGCTGTTCGTCAGCGGCAATTGCCCCGGGGAAGCGAAGAAGCTGGCCGTCGGCTGCCTGGCCAAGCCCTATTTGCAGCGCACCCTGCGCGCCGCCATAGAGGCGATCGACCTTTCGTTGCGGGGCGGCACGCCGCGCAGGTTGCCGCCGGGCTTCACCCTGTTCGCGGACGAGGCGGTGTGAGGCGCGCCTCCACCTGATCGTGAAAGGCGCGGATGCCGCTTTCCAGCGTGCCCAGCGTCAGTTGCGAGATGGCGCCCGATGCAAGGCCCTGCTGGCCAAGCGTGGCGGCACGGAAATCCTCGCCAGCGAAGACGCCGCCATCGAGCAGGTCCCAGCTGCGCTGCCAGTGATCGCGCGCCGCGTCGCTTTGCGGCGGCTCCGGGATCAGCATGAAATCCTCGACCAGCACATGATCGTGCGCCTGCGGCATCAGCACCATCAGGTTCACATAATCCGGGCTGACGATCAGCACCGTCGCCGGGAACAGCTGATAGGCGAAGGTGACGCTGGCGCGCAGCGCGGCCCAGTCGTTCAGGTCCAGCCCGGCGACGGCCGTCTCGCGGCCAACGGCGGAACGCTGATGCGGGCCGATGGCGTCGGCCACGGTGACGCCGTCCTTGAAGAAGGGGCCGATGGTGGAGGCGTGCAGCCGCTGGACATGGTAGCTTTCCAGAAAAGCGTCCATGATCAGCTTCCAGTTGGCGGCGACGCTGTGCACCCGCCGCCGGAACAGGTGCAGCCCGGCCAGCCCGAACGCCGCGAAATCCTGCCCCAGTTCGACGGCTTCGGAAAAATCGGCGGTGTCGCCCGGCGCGAACCAGATCAGCCCGCCCGCTTCCATGGAAGGCAGTTCCACCAGCGGGCTTTCCGCCTTGTCGAAACCGGGGAAGCTGTCCGGGCGGGGCAGGCCGACCAGCTTGCCGTCCAGCGCATAGCTCCATGCATGATAGGGGCAGACCAGCCGGGCGGCGCACACCGTTTCTTCGCCCTCGACCAGCCGGGTGCCGCGATGGCGGCAGACGTTCAGGAAGACATGCGCCGCGCCCGCCTTGTCGCGGGTGATGAGCAGCGGCCGGCCGAACCCGTCATGCGGCACGGCCATGTTGGGCGCCGGCAGCAAGGCGGAGGGGGCGATGACCTGGGGCAGCCGGTCGAACAGCGCGGCGCGTTCCGCGGCGTAGCGCGCGGGATCGGTATAGGCCGCCGCATCGACATGGGAGATGTGCTGCGCCGTCGCGGGCGCGCCATGGGCGATGGCGTCAGCCAGGGCGAGCTGGCCGGGCGTTGGCGTGAGCGCGTTCATAGCGACCATGATGCGCCAGCTTTACGTTAACGGCAAGGCGCGACGAAATTCCTTTGCGCCGGGAAATGCGGCCTTATGGTTGCGGCCATGGAAACGCCCGCCGCCGCCCCGCCGCCCGCCCGTGAAACCAGCTGGCTGGATGCGGTCAAACCCTATCTGGAAAGGGCGCCGCTGGCGGCGTTCTTCCTGGGGATCTCGTCCGGCTTTCCCTATGCTTTGATCGGCGCCACGCTGACCACCCGGCTTGCCCAGGACGGGATCGACAAGAAGGCGGTGACCGCGTTCACGCTCGCCTTCCTCGTCTACAATCTGAAATTCCTGTGGGCGTGGGTGGTGGACGGTGTGCGCCTGCCGGTGATCGGGCGGCTGGGCCAGCGCGTATCGTGGATGATCGTCGCGGGCGTGCTGGTGATGGCCGCCGTCGCCAACCTGGCCTTTGTCGACCCGAGCGCCAGCCTGGTGCAGACCGCCTATGCGGCGATCCTCGTCGGCCTTGCCGGCGCGACCTTCGATATCGTCATCGACGCCTATCGCATCGAGCTGCTGAAGCCTCGTCAGCTGGGCATCGGATCGGGCATGTCGCAATATGGCTGGCGGATCGGATCGGTGGCGGCGGGCGCACTGGCGCTGGTGCTGGCCGCGCGAGTGGGGTGGGAAATCGCCTATCTGGCCTGCGCCGTCTTCGCGCTGCCGGCCATGGCGGTGGCGTTGCTGGTGGGCGAGCCGGAGCGCCATCGGGATCCCGTCGCCCGGCGGGGCATGGGTGAGGCATGGGCCGCCATATCCGGGCCGCTGGTCGAGTTTTTCCGGCGGCGTGGCGCGTTCCTCGTGATGCTGTTCATCCTGCTGCACAAGGTGGGGGATACGCTCGCCAACCTGACGTTCCGGCTGCTGTTCGACGATCTCGGCTACACCAATGACGAGATCGCCATTTACGATGTCGGCTTCGGTTTCTGGGCTTATCTGGCGGGGATATTCGTCGGCGGCATCCTCTATGCGCGGCTCGGCATGAAGCGGTCCGTGCTGATCAGCCTGGTGTTGATGGCGGTATCCAATTTCAGCTTCGCGGCGCTGGCCGCCGCCGGGCACAGCAATATCGGCATGGCAGGCGCAATCGGGTTCGAGAATTTCGCCAGCGGCATCGGCGGCGTCACCGTGGTCGCCTATTTCTCGGCGCTGTGCGACCTGCGTTTCACCGCCGCGCAATATGCGTTGATTTCCGCCGCCGCGAGCATCGTCGGGCGTTTCATCACCGGGACGTCGGCGGGCGCGCTAGTCGAGTCCCTTGGCTATGTGAACTTCTACCTGCTGACCACGGCGGCGGCCCTGCCGGGCATCGTGCTGTTCTGGCTGATGATGCGCGCCGGTTTGATCGACGCGTCCATCGGCACCGCCGGCACGCAGGGCAGCGACGGCGGGCGTGCGGAGGCGGGTTAGTCCAGCGGGTTGAGCGGCTGCCCCAGGTCCGCAAAGGCTTGCGATACGGCCTGGGCGCTGGTGAGCGCGCCGATGCAGTCGCCGGTGCCCGACAGGATCGACAGCTGCTCATGCGCGTAGCCCGCGTCGGCATTGGCCGCGGTGATGGCTGAGAGCAGCATGGTTTCCGCCTGCGTCATCCGCGCGCAGCAGCAGGGAGCGACGACGATCGGGCGCTTCGCGCCGCGCGCCAGTTCCGCCATCAGCGCGCGCAGCAACACCAGCGGGCGGCGATAGCTTTTGCCGAATCGGCCGAGCAGCGCGTTGGCGGCATGGGCGTCCGTCAGCCCGCCGATCGCCATGCGGCGAATGGTGAAAAGCGCCAATTGCGCGGGTTGCTGCTGCGGAATCGGGTGCGGGAGGATGGCTGACAGGCTGTCTGTGTCGATGGTCATGGGCGGCTCCGTTCGCTGGGAGACGATTTGGACCATGTTCGCTATTGCAAGTCAATCGCAATAAGAAGGATCATTGCGGCGGGGTGCCGTTCAGCGCGAGAACCTGCCCGGCGAGGTAGAGCGATCCGGCGATCAGGATGCGGCCGGGGCCGTCCAGCCGGGCGACGATCTGCGCCAGCGCGGACGGAACATCGGGCGCGCTGGTGGCGGGGATGCCGAGCGCCTGGGCGCGGGCGATGATCGCGTCCGCGCCGTGGCTGGCATGATCCGGCACCGGCACGGCGGAGAGCGAGGCGGCAATCCCGGCAAAGGGAGCAAGGACGCCGGCAAGGTCCTTATTGTCGAGCAACCCGAAGACCATGTGAAGTGGGCGGGTGTCGTCCGCGAAGAAGGCGGCGATGTGGGCGGCGGCGGCGGGGTTGTGCCCGCCGTCCAGCCATAGCTCGACATCCTGGGGGAGGTCCGCCGCCAGCCTGCCGCGGTCCAGCCGTTGCAGGCGCGCAGGCCAGTGCGCGCCGCCTGGCATCGCGATCAGCGCGGCATCGGGAATGGCAAATGCCGTCTGGTGGCGCAGCATCGCGGTCGCCAGCGCGGCGTTCATCGCCTGATGCGCGCCCGCGAGGGCCGGCAGGGGCAGGCGGAGAGGCCCATGCGCGTCGCGATAAGCGAGCATGTCGCCCTCCGCCGACGCATCCCATGCCGCGCCGCGCGGCAGCCATGGGGCACCGGCCCTGCGGGCGACTTCCGCCACGCGGTCGGCAAGGCCCGGCGGATAATCCATCGTCACCAGCGGCACGCCGGGGCGGGCGATACCCGCCTTTTCAGCCGCGATATCCTCTATCCGGTCGCCCAGAAACGCCTGATGATCCAGCCCCAGCTGGGCGATGCCGCACACAGCCGGGCGGTGGATGACGTTGGTGGCGTCCAGCCGCCCGCCCAGACCCACTTCGATGATGCAGGCATCCGCCGCCGTGCGGGTGAAGGCGAGGAAGGCGGCGGCGGTGGTCGCTTCGAAAAAGCTGGGCGCGATGTCGGCCGACTGGTCGAGCACCTCGGCCAGCAGCGGGGCGAGCGCGGCATCGTCGATCAGCGTGCCCGCGACCCGGATGCGCTCGTTGAAGCGGACGAGGTGGGGCGAGGTGTAGGCATGGACGCGCAGACCCGCCGCCTCCAGCCCGGCGCGCAGGAAGGCGCAGGTCGATCCCTTGCCGTTGGTGCCCGCGACGTGGAACACGGGCGGCAGGCGATGTTGCGGGTTGCCGACCCGGGCAAGCAGCGCGCCGATCCGCTCCAGCCCCAGCACGTCGCGGCCGGGCGAGAGCATGGTCAGGCGGTCGAGCTGCTGCTGGACGGCGGGGTCGGATGAACGGGCGTGGTCGGCCAATTGGGCCTCCCGACCCGTGGGAACCAATGTGCGGCGGCGGATCAGGCGGTCCGCGCAGGCTCCAGATAATTGACCAGCCGGCCCAGCGTTTCCGGCAGGTCGCGCCGATGGACGACCATGTCGAGCATCCCGTGATCCAGCAGATATTCCGCCCGCTGGAACCCTTCCGGCAGTTTCTCGCGGATCGTGCTTTCGATGACCCGCTGGCCCGCGAAGCCGATCAGCGCCCCCGGCTCCGCAATCTGCACGTCGCCGAGCATGGCGTAGCTGGCGGTGACGCCGCCTGTGGTCGGGTCCGTCATCACGACGATATAGGGCAGCCCGGCCTCGCGCAGCTGCGCGATGGCGACGGTCGTCTTGGGCATCTGCATCAGCGACAATATGCCTTCCTGCATCCGCGCGCCGCCGGCCGCGGTGAAGATGATATAGGGGCAATTGTCGCTGATCGCCGCGCGCGCGCCGGCCACGAAGGCAGCGCCCACCGCCAGGCCCATCGATCCGCCCATGAACTTGAAATCCTGCACGCCGACGATGGCCGGCTTGCCGGCAATGGTGCCGCGCGCGTTGAGCAGCGCGTCAGGCTCCGCCGTATCGGCGCGGGCGGCCTTGATGCGGTCCGTATATCGTTTCGAATCCCGGAATTTCAGGGGGTCTTCGCGTACCGCCGGGGTGGGCAGCTGCTGGTAGCGGCCGCCGTCGAAAAGCTGTTCGAACCGCGCCTTGGGGCCGATGCGGCCATGATGGTCGCATTTCGGACAGACGTTGAGATTCTCCTCATATTCCTTGACGAAGATCATCTGCCCGCATTCGCGGCATTTGTGCCAAAGATTGTCCGGCGTCTCCCGCTTCGCGATGAAGGGGATGCTTTGGCGGACGCGATCGATCCAGCTCATGCCGGTTGCTCCTGTCTTGCGTCGGCGATCGCCCGGCTGAGCGATGCGACATAGTCTTTTACCGGTTCCGCCGCCTGGTCGCCATGCCGGGCGATCAGATCGACGATGGCAGATCCCACCACCACGCCGTCTGCGAGACGGGCGATCGCGGCGGCCTGCGCCGGGGTGCGGATGCCGAAGCCGACGGCGACGGGAATGTCGGTCGCCGCCTTCAGCCGGGCGACGGCCGCGTCGATGCTGTCCTGCGCGGCCTGTTGCAGGCCGGTGATGCCGGCCACCGAGACATAATAGAGAAAGCCCGATGCCCCTTCCAGCACCTGCGGCAGCCGGGCCGCGTCGGTAGTGGGCGTGGCGAGGCGGATGGGGTGCAGTCCCGCCTGGCGCAGCGCCGGGCCGAGGGCGTCGTCCTCCTCCGGCGGGATGTCCACGCAGATCACCCCGTCTATCCCCGCGCCCTGGGCAGCGGCGGCGAACCAGTCCGGCCCGCGCCGCACCATGGGGTTGGCGTAACCCATCAGCACCAGCGGCACCAAGGGGTGGCGGGCGCGGAAATCGCGGGCGATGTCCAGCAGCGCGGCGGTGGTGGTGCCCGCCCCCAGCGCGCGCAGGTTGGCGAGCTGGATTGCGGGGCCGTCGGCCATCGGATCGGTAAAGGGCATGCCCAGTTCGATCACGTCCGCGCCGCCCGCGACCAGCGCGTCGAGCACGGCGGGCGTGGCGGCGGGGGTCGGATCGCCCCCGGTGACGAAGGTGACGAGCGCGGCGCGGCCTTCCGCGCGGCAGCGGGAGAAGGCGGCGGAAAGACGGTCGCTCACAATTTCACCCCCTGCGCGTCGGCGACGGTGAAGATATCCTTGTCCCCCCGGCCAGAGAGGTTGACGACGACGATCTGGTCCGCGTCGATATCGCGCGCCTTGCGGATGATGGCGGCAAGGGCGTGGGAGGATTCGAGCGCGGGGATGATCCCTTCCGTCCGGCAGCAGAGCTGGAACGCGTCCAGCGCCTCCTGGTCGGTCACCCCTTCATAGGCGACGCGGCCGATTTCGTGCAGCCAGCTATGTTCAGGGCCGATGCCCGGATAATCCAGCCCGGCGGAGATGGAATGCGCCTCGTCGATCTGGCCGTCCGCATCCTGCAGCAAATAGGTGCGGTTGCCGTGGAGGACGCCCGGCTCGCCGCCGTTGAGGCTGGCGGCGTGCTTGTCGGTATCAAGGCCCAGCCCGGCCGCCTCGACCCCCAGCATCGCGACCTTGGCATCGTCCAAAAAGGGGTGGAACAGGCCGATCGCGTTCGATCCGCCACCTACGGCCGCGACCAGCAGGTCAGGCAGCCGCCCCTCCGCTTCCATGATCTGTTCGCGGGTTTCGTTGCCGATCACCGACTGGAAATCGCGGACCAGCTCAGGATAGGGATGCGGCCCGGCGGCGGTGCCGATGATGTAGAAGGTGTCGTGGACGTTCGCGACCCAGTGACGCAGCGCCTCGTTCATCGCGTCCTTCAGCGTTTGCGCGCCGGATGTGACGGCCTGCACCTCGGCCCCCAACAGCCGCATGCGGAACACATTGGGCTGCTGGCGCTCGATGTCGCGCGCGCCCATGAAGATGGTGCAGGGCAGGCCGAAGCGCGCGGCGACGGTGGCGGTGGCCACGCCGTGCTGGCCGGCGCCGGTTTCCGCGATGATCCGCGTCTTGCCCATGCGCAGGGCGAGCAGGATCTGGCCGATGCAATTGTTGATCTTGTGCGCGCCGGTGTGGTTCAGCTCCTCGCGCTTCAGGTAGATTTTCGGGCCTTTGCCGGCGGGCGCTTCGCTGCGGAGATGCCCGGTCAGCCGCTCGGCATAATAAAGCGGGCTGGGCCGGCCGACATAATGCTTCATCAGCGCGTCGAACTGGACGGCGAAGGCGGGATCGGCCTTGGCGGCGCGATAGGCGCGGTCCAGATCGAGGATCAGCGGCATCAGCGTTTCCGCGACATAGCGGCCACCGAACTGCCCGAAATGCCCGCGATCGTCAGGCTGGCTGCGAAGTGAATTTGTCAGGGTCATATGCGATGGACCGCTTGGAGGAAGGCGGCGATCTTGTCCACATCCTTGATGCCCGGCGCGCTTTCCACGCCGGACGAGACGTCGACCAGCGTCGCGCCGGTCGTCGCCACCGCATCGGCGAGGGAGGCGGCGTCCAGCCCGCCGGAAAGCGCCCATGGCGTCAGGTGGCGATAGCCGCGCAGCATCGTCCAGTCGAACCGCGCGCCCATGCCGCCGGGAAGCGCGCCGGGCGGCGTCCTGGCATCGAACAGGATGCGGTCGACCGCGCCATGATAGCGCCGCGCCTCGTCCAGGTCGGCGCTCCGCTTTACCGCGATTGCCTTCCACACCTCCACGCCATGGCGGGCGCGGAGGGCGGCCGCGCGCTCCGGCGTTTCCTGGCCGTGGAGTTGCAGGGCGGTCAGCCCGCCGGCGGCGATGGCGGCGTCGAGCAGGGCGTTGTCCGCATCCACGACCACGCCGACCCGGCCGATGCCGTCCGGCACTTGCGCGGCCAGCGCGGCCGCCTGGGCGGGCAGGACGTTGCGGGGGCTGGCGGGAAAGAAGACGAAGCCGACATGGCTCGCCCCGCCGGCAATGGCCGCCGCCAGCGTGTCAGCCGTGGACAGGCCGCAAATCTTGGCGGTGGTGGGCATGATCGATCGACGGCCTTTCAGAGCGTGGCGGCAATCGCCCGCGCGGCATGGTCTGGGTCGTCCGCCTGGGTGATCGGGCGGCCGATGACGAGGATCGACGCGCCGTCGTCCAGCGCCCGGCGCGGGGTGACGACGCGCTTCTGGTCCCCGGCAGCGCCATCTGCGGGGCGCACGCCCGGCACGACGAAGAAGCCGCCGGGCCACACCGCCCGCGCGGCCGCCACTTCAGCGCCGGAGCAGACGACGCCGTCTATGCCGGCATCGCGCGCCAGTTCGGTCAGGCGGATCACCTGCGCCGCGGGGTCCGATTGCAGGCCGATGGATGCGAGGTCAGGCCCGTCCAGGCTGGTCAGCATGGTCACGGCCACCACCTTGGTGCCGGTGGGCGCGGCGGCCTTTGCGTCTTCCATCATCGCCCGTCCGCCCGCGGCGTGGATGGTCAGGATGGCCGGTTCCAGCGGGCGCAGCGCCTGAATGGCCTTGGCGACGGTGTTGGGGATGTCGTGGAATTTCAGGTCGAGGAAGATGGGCAGGCCCAGCGTCGCCATTTCGCGCACGCCGGCGCGGCCGTTTGCTGAAAAGAATTCCAGCCCCAGCTTTATGCCGCCGACATGATTCGCCACCCGCGTCGCAATCGTCTTGGCGCGTTCAAGGTCGGGCGTGTCGAGGGCGATGTAGATCGGGCTGGTCATGCCACACCCGGCGGCACCGCGGTTGGCACCGATGCGGGGGGGATGGCCGGGGGCGGGCCGTTCGCCACGGGCTCCGCGGGGAGCGGATCGCGCAGCGAGGCGAGTTGCCGCTCGGCCGATTCCAGCCGCCGCCGCAGCCGCCAGCGCGTCGCCTGATACAGCAGCAGCATCGGCACCATGCCGAGCAGGAAGGCCGCGATGATGAGCACCGGCAGCTTGGTGTCGAGGCGCAGGCCGCTCCACAGGCTGACCGTCACCGGCGTCCAGTTATGATAGGAAAACAGCGCGATGAGCACCGCGATGACGATCCAGAACAGGGTCCTCAGAAACTGCATTGCAGGCGCTCTCCATGTTCGGCGGCGGCAAGTCTAGGGATTTCGGCGCGGTTATGAAAGGCCGCCATTCAGCCGATCTCGCCGCGCAACTGGCCGAACAGCTCGGGAATCGCCTTCAGGCGCGGCTCTTCCGCATCGAGTATCGCCAGGAAAGCATCGCGTTTAAGGCGGCTTACCGTGCCGGGATCCAGCGTCTGCCCGGCGGGCAGGGCGGAGACGACGATATCGATCAGCCGGTCCGCGCCGTGCAGCCGCCCCCACAGATAGTCGTTTTCCCGATAGGCGCGGCTGAAGAAAGCGCCGAAGCTGTTGAACTGCACGCCCTTCAGCGTCGCGGCGGCGCCGCCGCTGCGGATGGCGGTGGCGTCGTCCGGGGCGATGCGGTCCACCTTCACCGTGTCCCATTCGCCAAAGCCCTCGCCCTGCAGCAGCGGCAGGGTCGCCACGTCGTAAAAGGCGAAACCCAGATAGGCGAGCAGCATCGCGCGCCGTTCCGCCTTTGGCAGGTCGGCCAGCGCGTCGGCGATGCGGGCGTCGGCCAGCGTGTCGATCTGCTTCAGGTCGCGCGCGGCGGCCAGCGCGTCGAGCGCGCGGCCGGGATCGTCGACCAGCGCGGTTGCCGCCTCCACCGTCTGGCGGCCGTAAAAATCCTTCATCTCGCGGTCGAGATAGAGCGACAGTACGGCATAGACCTCGCGGTGCATGGCCTCGACCGGCGACCCCGCCGTTTCGCCCAGTTCCGCCAGCCGCCGCGCGAGGAAACGGAGGCGGCGGATGCGAAAGCCCAGATCATGCGTGCGGAAGAACTCGATGGCCGCTTCCGTCGCGCCCGCCGCGGTCGCCAGCCGGTCCAGCCCGCGGTCGCGCACCGCGTTCCACACCGCCTGCCGCGCGGCGTCCAGGCTGCGCCGCTCGCTGGCGCGGGGCAGGCGCTGCAACATGCCTGCCACCTCGTCGACGATGGCGGACAGTTTCAGGTGCCCATAGGCGGCATAGGCATGGCCGGCCTGCTTGGCGGCGGCGCCCTGCGCGCGCGACCGCCAGGCGGCAAGGCGCGACGCCGTCGGCCTGTCCAGGAACAGGGTGCGCCCGAACAGCGCCTTGATGGCGTCTTCCACCTCCGGCTGCAGCGATTCGACGATCCGCCGGGTCCGCATGATCCGGGTCGACCGCCCCTCGATAGCCTCCAGATTGTCGCGGATCGGCTGCTCGCGCGGGCTAGCGGACAGCGCGCCGAAGATGGTCGGGAAAAAGCCCGGCAGCTCGCTTTCGCCGCCGCCGGTCAGGCGGACGCTGCGAATGCCGGGCTTGGGATCGATATAGACGAAGCGCCGGTCCACCTCGCGCCGGGCGGGGCGGTTCTTGAGCGCGTCGATGGCGGGACGGAACGGTGCGTTGGTGAGCACCGACCCGTCGATCAGCACGGCGCGGTCGGCCATGCCGGCGGCGGCGTGGCGGGGCAGGGTGCGCGCCAGGAACGCATCCCGCCCGGCCCAGCCGCGCTTGCGCTTCGCCAGCACCTTGTCCAGCTCGGCCACGGTGAAGGGCGGGAAGGCGCCGGGGAAGCTGGCGGTGGCGCGCGATGCGAAGACCAGCTCCGCCGCGTCGGCAAGGCCGCGCATATGGTCGCCCTTGTCGGTGAAGCCGATGGTCAGCCTGTGCTCGGTCTCGACCACTTCGGGCGGGCTGTTGAGACGCAGCCGTTCCGGGTGGCCGTGGAAATCGGTGACGGTGACGAACAGGTCGAGCGGCTGGCCGGGCGGCAGCAGCACCGGTCCCGGCGGGGATGACGCCATGGCGTCGAACGCATCGAGCAGCATGCCGGTGAAGCCCGCCCCGCCAAAGGGCGGCGCGAACCAGCGGGCGCGCACGAAGTTCGACAACTTACGCCGCACCTCGCCCCGCGTTTCAGGATCGACCGTCTTTTCGACGACATTGTTGCGGCCCTTGGCCATCAGCCAGGCGATGGGCACCGCCCACATCTTTGAGAAGCGTGACAGCGGCCGCGCATCGGGATCGAGCAGCCTGTCGACATCCGCCTCGTCCAGCCACAGATCGGTCAGCGGATCGAGCGACTGGCCGGTGGTGATCGCCTGCGCCAGGAACACGCCGTTGATGCCGCCCGCGCTGGCCCCGGCGATGATGTCCGTCATCACGCTCAGCCGGGTGCCGGTGCTCGCCTCTATTTCCGTCAGCAGGCTGTGATAGACGCTCTGGCTGTCGCGCGACGGCGGATTGTCGCCATGAAAGCCCTGGCTGGCCCGCGCCAGCCGCCAGATTTCCTTGGTGATGCCGTGCATGTAGACGGCCAGGCTGATGCCGCCATAGCAGATCAGCGCCAGCCGCAATTCCTTCTCGCGCATCGCTGGAAACTGGCCGCCGGGCGGGGCGATGTCCAGCATGTTTCGGGAAATGCGGCTATCCGGCGCGCAATTGCGCCCAGATCGGCAAATGATCGGACGCGCGGCGGGCGGCGGGGCTGCTGTGCGCGCCGCTGTCCACCACCGACAGCCCGTCGCCGACCATGATCCGGTCCAGCGCGGCGACGGGACGGCGCGAATGGAAGCTGCGCCCGCAATGGGCGAAGGTGAAATCGCGGGCGAAATCGCGCAGGCAGCCGCTGGCGGCGCTCCATTCGTTGAGGTCGCCCATGAGCACTGTGGGCAGTTGCGTGTCACGCTGGGCCAGATAGTTGAGGATGGCGTGGGATTGCCGTCGCCGCCACAGGCCGGACAGGTCCAGGTGCATCCCGACGATCCGCATGGCGACGCCCTTGGCGCGGATATCCGCCACCACCGCGCCGCGCGGCTCCAGCGCCGGGATGTGCAGCGCCTCGCAATGGGTGATCTCGATGTCCTTACGCACCAATATGGCATTGCCGTGCCAGCCGATGCTGCCCGCGCGCATGGCGAACGGAACCGGCTTGTAGGCGCTGTGCTCGTCGATCAGATGATGCGGCAGGGCGCTGGCCCGCGCGCCGAAACGCCGGTCCGCCTCCTGCAGCGCCACGACGTCGGCATCGATCTCCGCCAGCACGTCCAGCACCCGTTCCGGTTTCCTGCGCCGGTCGGTGCCGATGGCCTTGCGCATATTATAGCTGGCGACGAGGATCACCCATCTTCCTTAGCAGTTCATCCCTTTCCAGGGACATAACGCAAATGGCCTTGGCTTCTCTCCCGGGCAAGGCATAGAGGCGTGACGATGGCCAAATTCCAGAAACGCTATGTCTGCCAGGCCTGCGGGTCGGTTGCGTCCAAATGGGCGGGGCAATGCGTGGATTGCGGGGAATGGAACACGCTGGTCGAGGAAGCCGGCGGCGCGGTGACGCCGTTTCGGGCCAAGCATGACCTGCAAAGCGGCGGCCGCGCGGTCGAGCTGGTCGGGCTGGACGCGGACGTGGCCCTGCCGGAGCGGATGGGCACGGGGATTGCGGAGCTGGACCGATCGCTTGGCGGCGGGTTCGTTTCCGGGTCAGCGACGCTGATCGGCGGCGATCCCGGCATCGGCAAATCGACGCTGCTGCTGCAGGCGGCGGCGAAGCTCGCCCAGCGCGGGCTGGCGGTGGCCTATGTTTCCGGCGAGGAGGCGGCGGATCAGGTGCGCCTGCGGGCGCGCCGGCTGGGATTGGGACAGGCGCCGGTGCAGCTGGCCGCCGCCACGTCGGTGCGCGATATCCTGACCACGCTGGGGCAGGGCGCGCCGCCCGCGCTGCTGGTGATCGATTCGATCCAGACCATGCACAGCGACCTTATCGAAGGCGCGCCGGGCACGGTGAGCCAGGTCCGCGCATCGGCGCAGGAGCTGATCCGCTTCGCCAAGGAGCGCGGCACCGCGCTGGTGCTGGTCGGCCACGTCACCAAAGATGGGTCGATCGCCGGGCCGCGCGTGCTGGAGCATATGGTGGACACGGTGCTGAGCTTCGAGGGCGAGCGCAGCCACCAGTACCGCATCCTGCGCGCGATCAAGAACCGCTTCGGCGGCACGGACGAGATCGGCGTGTTCGCGATGGCGGAAGGCGGGCTGGGCGAGATCGCCAACCCTTCCGCGCTGTTCCTGACCAACAGGGGCGAGTCGGTGACCGGCGCGGTCGTCTTTCCGGCGCTGGAAGGGACGCGGCCGGTTCTGGTGGAGATACAGGCGCTGACCGTAAGGCTGGCCAGCGGGGCTACGCCCCGGCGCGCCGTGGTGGGCTGGGACAGCGGCCGGCTGGCGATGATCCTGGCGGTGCTGGAGGCGCGCTGCGGGCTGAGCTTCTCAACGGCCGAAGTCTATCTGAACATCGCGGGGGGCTACCGCGTCACCGATCCGGCGGCGGATCTGGCCGTGGCGGCGGCGCTCGTCTCCGCGCTCAGCGAGCGGTCGGTGTCGTCCGACACGGTGGCGTTCGGTGAAGTGGCGCTGTCCGGCGAGGTCCGGCCGGTCGCGCACGGCGCGTTGCGGTTGAAAGAGGCCGCGAAACTGGGCTTTTCCCGCGCGCTGGTGCCCGGCGGCTCCACCGACGATGGCGGCGGCATGGCGCTTGCCCGCTACGCCACGCTCGCAAGCCTCGTTGACCATATGCTCGGGCGCGATTAGCGGTCGCATATGGCAGCGCTCACCGGCCTCGATATCATCGTCATCCTGCTTGTCGGCGGGGGCGCGATCCTTGGCTTCCTCCGGGGCTTCGTCACCGAGGCGCTGTCGCTGATCGCCTGGGTGCTGGCGGTCGTGGCGGTGAAATTCCTGCACAGCCCGGTGTCCGACGCGCTGGCGCCGACCATCGGTACCGCGGCGGGCGCGGCCGTGCTGGCCTTCGTGCTGGTGTTCGGCATCACCTTTTTCCTGGGCAAGTTCCTCGCCCGCTCGCTCGGCGCCCGCACTCGCCAGTCGGTGCTTGGCCCGGTGGACCGGGTGCTTGGCCTCGGTTTCGGCGCGGTGAAGGGGCTGATCTTTTCAACCCTGCTGTTCCTGCTGGTCACGATGGTGCTGGATACGGTGAACGGCGGCGCGACCAAACGGCCCGAATGGGTCCGCGAATCGCGCACCTATCCCTTGCTCAGCGCCAGCGGCAAGGCGCTGGTCGATTATATGAACCAGCGCCGGATGGACCTGCCCGATGGGGAGCCGGTTGACCCCGGCAAAGCCTGATCCTGTTCGCGCATGAGGACGCGCATCGATGAACGCGCCGCTGTACAACGTCACCATCCTGCGCCTGGCGGCCAGCATTCCGCATGGCGAGCGGCTGGCCGATCCTGAAGGCAGCGCGGAGCGGCGATCGCCGGTGTGCGGCAGCCGGGTGACTGTGGACGTCCGCATGGACGGTGAAGGGCGGGTCGCCGCGCTGGGGCAGGATGTGCGCGCCTGCGCGCTGGGGCAGGCCTCCGCAAATCTGATGGCGAGCCACGCCATCGGCCGCACGCCGGCGGAACTGGACGCCGCGCGCGACGCGCTGACCGGCTGGCTGGCCGGCACGCGCGCGGACCCCGGCGACTGGCCGGGGCTGGACGTATTCGCGCCGGCCCTGTCGCACAGCGCGCGCCATGCCTCCATCCGCCTTGCCTTCGAGGCGGTGGCGGAGGCGGCGGCGCAGGCCGTGGCGCGGGGCGACGGCTGATGGAAACGGGCGGCGTCGCGCTGATCGACGGCGTGATCCTGCTGGGCGCGGCGCTCACCTTCGTGCTGCTGTTCCGCCGGCTCGGGCTTGGCGCGGTGCTGGGTTATCTGGTGGCGGGCGTGCTGATCGGCCCCGAGGTGCTCGGGCTGGAGGGCGGGGCCGAAAGCAAGATGGATTTTGCCGAAATCGGCATCACCCTGCTGCTGTTCCTCGTCGGGCTGGAACTGACGCCCAGCCGGTTGTGGCGGCTGCGGCGCGACATTTTCGGCCTTGGCGTCTCGCAGGTGATGCTGTGCGGCGCGGCGGTGGCGGCGATGATCTTCGTCGCCACGGAATTCTCTGCGGCGGCAGCGATTGCGCTGGGCCTGCCGCTGGCCCTGTCGTCCACCGCGCAGGTGCTGCCGATGCTGCAATCCGCCGGGCGGCTGCGAACGCCCTTTGGCGAGCGGGCGTTTTCCGTACTGCTGTTCCAGGATTTGTCGCTGGTGCCGATGATCACCATCATCGCCGCCCTGTCGCGCGCGCCGCCGGATCCGGGCGCGCCGCCGGGGTGGATGCTGGCGCTCTACACCGTCGGCGCGATCATCGGCCTCGTTTGCGCCGGGTGCTATGTCCTCAATCCGCTGTTCCGCCTGATCGGCGGGCTGGGCGAGCGCGAACTGTTCGTCGCCGCCGGGCTGTTCGCCGTGCTGGCCAGCGCGGCGCTGATGGAGGCATTGCACCTGTCGACCGCGCTGGGCGCGTTCATCGCCGGGGTGATGCTGGCCGATTCCCCCTATCGGCATGAGCTGGAGGCGGATGTCGAGCCGTTCCGCTCCATCCTTCTCGGCCTGTTCTTCATCGCGGTCGGCATGATGCTGGACCTGCACGCCATTGCCGATCGCCCGGTATTCGTCATCGGCATGGCGGCGGGACTGATCGTCATCAAGACGGCGATCATATTGGGGCTGGGCCGCCTGTTCGGCATGGGCTGGCGCGAGGCGCTTGGCCTTGGCCTGCTGTTGAGCCAGGGCGGCGAATTTGGCTTCGTGCTGTTCGCGCAGGCGAAGGACGCCCAGCTGATCGCGCCGGAGGCGGCCAGCCTGTTCGGCGCGGTCGTCACCCTCTCCATGGCGACGACGCCGTTCCTTATGGCGTTCGGCAGGCGTTTCCGCAGCGAGAGGACGAGGCTGCGGACCGACCTGGACGGGCCGGAGGCGGCGGACGGCGCCAGCGCCATCGTGGTCGGCTATGGCCGCTTCGGCCAGACCGTCAGCCAGATGCTGACCGCGCAGGGCCTGTCCGTGACGGTGATTGATTCGGACGCGGAACAGATCGACGTCAGCGCGGCCTATGGCATGAAGGTCTATTATGGCGACGGCACGCGCATAGACCTGCTGCGGCTGGCCGGCGCGGAGGAGGCGCAGCTCCTGCTCTTTTGCCACGACGAGTCCGCTTTCGGCGGCGAGGCGTTGCGCGGCATTGCGGATGCCTTTCCCAAGGCGGCGCTGCTGGTGCGCCTCTATGACCGGCGTCATGCGATGCGGATCGCCGGCGCGCCGGTGGCCGGGGCGGTGCGCGAAGTGCATGAATCCGCCATCCGGCTCGCGCGCAAGGCGATGGCCGCGCTCGAGATCGACGAGGATGAAGCCGCGGCCGCCGAGGCGGAATATCGCAAGCGCGACCTGGACCGGCTTGCCGCGCAGAGCGAAACCGGCGATCTGAGGGCCGCGATGGACATGATGTATCTGCCGCATGAACCCGCGAGCCGCCGATGACGGCGGAGCATGATCGGCTGTTGCCCTGGGCGGCGCTTTCCGCCGCGCTGGCGGTGGCGGCGGGCGCATTCGGCGCGCATGGCGCGGAGGGTGCGGCGGCGGACTGGCTGCGTACCGGCGCATCCTATCAGCTGGTCCACGCCGTGGCGGTGATCGCGCTCGGCGGGCGGCGCACGGGCGAGGGGCCGGCGGCGTTGCTGCTGGCCGGGGCGATGCTGTTCGCGGCGACGCTCTATGCGATAGCGCTGGGCGCGCCGCGCTGGCTGGGGGCGGTCACGCCGATCGGCGGGGCGGCGATGATCGGCGGGTGGATCTGGATCGCGGCGCGGGGCTTCCGGCGCTGAATTCAGGCCCGTTCGCGGTCGAGAAACGCCGCGACATCGTCCAGCGACACGGATTTGTCGACAAAGGCATCGCCGATGCCGCGTGCCAGGATGAAGGGCAGGCGGCCGCCCGCCATTTTCTTGTCATGCGCCATATGGGCGACCAGCGCCGTGCCACCGGCGGCGACGCCCGCGGCGGCCAGCCCGTCCGGCAGGCCGATGGCGCGCAGGTGGGCGCCGACGCGGTCGGCGTCGTCCTGCGTGCAAAGCCCCTGCGCGGCGGAAAAGCGGAAGGCGAGCGCCATGCCGGCGGCCACCGCCTCGCCGTGCAGCAGTGCGTCCGAAAAGCCGGTTTCCGCTTCCAGCGCATGGCCGAAAGTGTGGCCGAGGTTGAGCAACGCGCGGCGATCCGCCAGTTCGCGCTCGTCAGCGGCGACGATGCCTGCCTTGGCGGCAACGCTGTGCGCGATGGCATGGGCGCGGGCGTCCGCATCGCCAGCCAGCAGCCGTCCGGCATTGGCTTCGCACCAGGCAAAGAAGGCGGCGTCGTTGATCAGGCCATATTTGACGACTTCGGCATAGCCGGCCCGCACGTCGCGCGCGGGCAGCGTGTCCAGCACGTCGGGATCGATCAGCACGAAGGACGGCTGGTAGAATGCGCCGATCAGGTTCTTGCCAGCGCGGGTGTTGATCGCGGTCTTGCCGCCGACGGAACTGTCCACCTGCGCGAGCAGCGTGGTCGGCACCTGCACGAAGCCGCAGCCGCGCTTCACTAGCGAGGCGGTGAAGCCCACCAGATCGCCGATCACGCCGCCGCCCAGCGCGACGACATGGTCGCCGCGCTCCACGCCCAGATCGAGCAGCCGGTCCGCCAGTTGCTCAAGCTGCGCCCAGCTTTTGGTCGCCTCGCCCGCCGGCAGCACGATCGGCTCCGCGGCGATGCCCGCCGCCGCCAGCGCGGCGACCAGCCGGGGCAGCTGGGCCTCGGCCACATTGGAGTCGGTGATGACGATCAGGCGGCCGCGCGCATAGGGGCGCAGCAGCGCGCCCGCCCGCGCCAGCGCGCCGGATTCGATCGCGATGTCATAGCCGCGCTCACCCAGATCGACCCTGACCACGGTCATTTGCGCAACGCCTCCATTATCGCATCGACGGTCGCTTCATGCGGCGCCGGGTGGCTCATCACATGGATCGGCGCCAGCGCATAGACGGGATTGCGCGCCGCCGCGAGGTCACCAAGAATGGCGCGCGGATCGCCCTTGTTGAGCAGTGGGCGATGCCCGCGCCGGCCGATCCGCTCGACCAGCGTGTCCAGCTCCGCATTGATCCACACCGCCGTCGCCTCCGCGAGGATGAGCGCGCGGGTCTCGTCGTTCATGAACGCGCCGCCGCCCGTGGCGATCACTTTCGGCCGTCCGTCGACCAGCCGGGATATCACCCGCCGTTCGCCATCGCGGAAGTGGGCCTCCCCGAATCGCTCGAATATCTCGGCGATGGTCATGCCCGCCGCTGTCTCAATCTCCTGATCGGCATCGACGAAAGGAAGATTCAGGCGGCTTGCCAGGCGCTTGCCGACCGTGGATTTGCCGACGCCCATCAGGCCGACCAGGACGATCGGGCGCTTTGCCGGGGCGGTTCGGGGGGAGACTTCGTTATGCATGGCCGCGGGGGCTATACAGACTGGCGTGGCGTCGGGCAAAAGGCCCGGGGTTCCCGTTGAACCGGTGAGACAAGGAAAATCATGTCCCGTTCGCTCGTCATAGTGCTGCTCATCATCGCGATCGTCGTCGGGGGGCTGTTCGTGCTCGCCGGGATGGACACCGAACAGGCGCCGGTCCGCGTCGAGAAGGTCGTGCCGAATGAAAAGCTCGCGCAGTAGGCGAGTCATCCTTGGTGCGGTTTCGCTGGTCGCGGTCGCCGCGATCGCGATCCCCGCGCTTGGTCAGGAACGTCCGGAATCCATTCTGCCGCCCGGTTTCGGCGATCCGGCGCCTGCGCCGGCTCCAACGCCCGCGGCAACCCCCGGGCGGCCCGCGGCCGCGCCCACGGCACCCGCGCGCCCGCCGGTCGATCTGCTGCCCGATCTCGGCTCCGGCCTGCCGGCGGACCTGCCGACCGAACTGACCGACGAGGCAAAAGCGGAGGAAGCGCAGACGGCCGAGTTAGAGCCATATGACCTGCCGCAGGCCGCACGCCGCTCGCCGTCCTTCGTCGGCGTGCTGAACAGCGGCAATGGCGGGCTCGGCACGGATAGCTGGGGCAATGCGCGGGGCCGGTATCTCTCCATCCTGATGCGGCGGATGAAAGCGCCGGTGGCGTCGCGCTGGGGCTCCATCCTGCTGCGCCGGGCGCTGTTGACGCAGACGGCGGCGCCGCGCGGCGTGGCGGGCGCTGATTGGGTGGCGGAACGCGCCTGGCTGCTGCTCCGCATGGGTGAGGCGGATTCGGCGCGCCTGCTCGTCCAGGGCGTGGACGTCGATCGTTTCACGCCGAAACTGTTCCAGGTGGCCATGCAGTCCGCGCTGGCCAATGCCGATCCTGCGGCGATGTGCCCACTGGCCGATTCCGTGCCCGGCAATGCGCGGGCGTGGATGCTGGCCCGGGCGATGTGCGCCGGCCTGGCGGGCGAGCCGGGCACGGCCAGCGCGCTGATCGACGGCGCGCGGCGGGGCGGCGGCAGCGGCGGCATAGACGTGCTGTTGGCCGAGAAGGTGGTGGGCGCGGGCATCAACGGGCGGCGCGCGGTGACCATCCAGTGGGATGGCGTCAACCAGATGACCGCCTGGCGCTTCGGCCTTGCCAACGCCACCGATGTCGCGCTTCCGGACGCGCTGTTCGCTACCGTCGGGCCGCATGTGCAGGCCTGGCAGGCGCGCGCGCCGATGCTGAGCGTGGACAAGCGCGTCGGCCCCGCGTCCTGGGCGGCAACCCTGGGCGTCTTTTCCAGCGCGGCCTATATCGACCTTTATGGCGCATTGTTCGACGCCACCGATTCCGCCGACGTGCAGGGTTCGACCGCAGGCCGGCTGCGGCAGGCCTATATGGGCGATGCGAACAACCGGATGACGGCGCTGCGCGCGCTGTGGAGCGAGCCGACCGATCCGCGCGAACGCTATGCCCGGCTGGTGCTGACCGCGCGCGCGGCGGCGCGGATCGTGCCCAATGCGGATTATGCGGATGATGCGCGCAACCTGATCGCCGCCATGCTGACCGCCGGCTTCGACACCACGGCGGAACGCTGGGCCGAGGTGGCGAATGGCGCGCGGGCGGGCGATGACGCCTGGGCGCTGCTTGCGGTCGGCGCGTCCCGCCGGGTGGTCGATCTCGGCGCGGCGCGTGTGGACGGCTATGCCAAGGCGCAGGACGATGAGGGGCAGGCGAAGGTGCGCTTCGTGATTGCCGCGCTGGCCGGTCTCGGCCGGATATCGGCCGCCGATGCCGATGAGATGAACCGTGCCCATGGCGTTGGCCTGGGCGTCCAGAACAGCTGGACCCGCGCCATCCAGCAGGCGGCGCGCGACAACCAGCCCGCCACCGTGGCGCTGATCGCCGCCACGGGGATGCAGACGCGCGACTGGCGGCGGGTGCCGCCCGCTTTCCTCTACCAGATCGTCTCCGCGCTGCGCCGTGTCGGCCATGAGGCCGAGGCCCGGATGATCGCGGCGGAGGCCATTTCGCGGTCGTGAGCGCGGGCGGCCAGGATGTCCGGCTGATCGACCGTTTTCTGGAGATGATGACGGCGGAGGCGGGGGCGGCGGCCAATACCGTCACCGCCTATCGCACCGACCTGATGGGCGCATCGGCCGTTCTAAACGGCGGGCTGGCGGAGGCAAATGCGGCGGCGCTGGCGCGGCTGGGCGATGAATGGCGGCCGCTGGCCCGATCCACCGTGGCGCGCAAGGCGGCTGCGCTGAGGCGCTTCTACGCCTTTCTGGTGGAAGAAGGGCTGCGCGAGGACGATCCGGGTCCGGCGCTCCCGCGCCCCACCGCCGTCCGCCCGCTGCCCCATGTGCTCGACCATGGCGACATGGCCCGGCTGTTCGACGAGATCGGCCGGCGCATCGCGTCTTCGGATGGCGATACGGATGGTGATGCCTTGCGCCTCTCGGCCCTGATCGAGCTGCTTTACGGATCGGGCTTGCGCGCGACGGAGCTTGTGTCCCTGCCGCGCAATGCGGTGGCGGCCGACCGGCCGTTCCTGATCCTGAAGGGCAAGGGCGGGCGCGAGCGGCTGGTACCGGTGTCGGACCGGGCACGGGCCGCGGTGGCGGCGTGGCGGGCGCATGTTGCGGCGGACTCGCCATGGCTGTTCCCGTCCGGGCGCAACCACCTCAGCCGCATCCGGCTCTACCAGATGGTGAAGGCACTGGCGGCGGATGCAGGCGTCCCGCCGGAACGGGTCAGCCCCCATGTGCTGCGCCATGCCTTTGCCACGCACCTGCTGGAAGGCGGGGCGGACTTGCGCGCCCTGCAGGCGATGCTGGGCCATGCCGACATCGCCACGACGCAGATCTATACCCATGTCGACAGCCGCCGGTTGGTGGAACTGGTCAACAGCCGTCACCCGCTGGCGGATGCGCCGCAGGACGGCACGCGTTGACGCGCGGGGCGGCTGCGCCTAATTCCGCGCGCACATGACCAGTTTTCTCGACTTTGAAAAACCGATCGCCGAATTGCAGGCGCGTGTCACCGAATTGCGGGAAACCGCCGATTCCGGACCTGTCGACATCGATGCGGAGGTGGCGCGGCTCCAGGCGAAATCCGACAAGCTGCTGCGCGACACCTATGCCAGGCTGACGCCCTGGCAGAAGACGCAGGTGGCCCGCCACCCGGAGCGCCCGCATTTCCGCCATTATGTCGCGCGGCTGATCGACGATTTCATGCCGCTGGCCGGCGACCGCGCCTTTGCCGACGATCAGGCGATCCTGGGCGGGCTGGGCCGTCTCGGCGGGCGCCGCGTCATGGTGATCGGCCATGAAAAGGGCGACGATACCGCCAGCCGGCTGCGCCATAATTTCGGCATGGGCAAACCGGAGGGGTACAGGAAGGCGATCCGGCTGATGCAGCTGGCGGATCGCTTCAACATCCCGGTGGTGACGCTGGTGGACACGTCAGGCGCTTTCCCGGGCGTTCAGGCCGAGGAGCGGGGGCAGGCGGAGGCGATCGCGCGCTCCACCGAGCAATGTCTCGCGCTCGGCGTGCCGATGGTTGCGGCGATCGTCGGCGAAGGCGGATCGGGCGGCGCGGTGGCGCTGGCGGCCGCCAATCGCATCCTGATGTTCGAACATGCCGTCTATTCAGTGATTTCGCCCGAAGGCTGCGCCTCGATCCTGTGGCGGACGGCCGATCGTGCGCCCGACGCGGCCGAGGCGATGAAGGTGACCGCGGCCGATCTTGAGCGGCTGGGCGTGATCGACCGGATCGTGCCGGAGCCGATGGGCGGCGCGCACCGCGATCCGGCGGCGGCCATCGACATGCTCGGATCGGTCATCGGCGACGCGCTGGATTCGCTCTCCGGTCTTTCACCGGACGCCGTCCGGGCGGACCGACGCAGCAAGTTCCTGGCGATGGGCGCGCTCTGAGCATTAAAAACCGGGCGGTGGAAGCCCCCACCGCCCGGTCTCTTCTGCCATGAGCGATGCTCAAGCAATCAAGGCGTTTCCGCCGTCGATTACTTCATCGCATCCGTTGCATTGTTGAAGGTCGTCTTCAGCTGGTTGCCGAGGCTGCCCATCGCACCGATGGCGGCGACAGCGATCAGAGCGGCGATCAGGCCGTATTCGATCGCGGTGGCACCCTTCTTGTTGCCGAGAATCTTGCGCATCAACTTCATGTTCGGTCTCCTTGATCCAAATATACGTCAGCTACCCGGCCAACCTCCCTTTGTGTTCCGTAGAGGTCGGCATGGGCCGGCATAGGCAATGCTGGTTTCGAAAAGCTTAAACGGGAGGAAGAATCGGCATTAACGCGCGGTTTACCCAGCGTCGGCTACCTTTGTGGAGATGTCGTTCCACATGCCCACGCCGGCATCCGCAAAGGCGGTGAGCGCGCTGATGATGGCGAGCGATATCATGCACGCCACGAGGCCATATTCGATGGCCGTCGCGGCACGACGACAGGCCATCAGCCTGATGGCGATGTTATACATTCCACTGGCTCCGATCCGCTTCGTCGTCCAATTGAACAGGAATTACCGACAGGCTGGTTAAGGAAGTGCTTATGCCCGGGCCCGATCGAACCGATCTGGACTATTTATTCGTGGTTGCCGTCGCGTTGATCGATACTGACGGCCGGGTGCTGGTGCAGCAGCGTCCCGCTGGCCGCGCAATGGCGGGATTGTGGGAGTTTCCGGGGGGCAAGGTGGAGCGCGGCGAGACGCCCGAGCGCGCGTTGATCCGCGAACTGGCCGAGGAACTGGGCATCGATACCGACCATGCCTGCCTTGCCCCCGCAGGTTTCGCCAGCGAGTCGCTGGGCGCGCGGCATCTCGTCCTGCTGCTCTATGTCTGCCGAAAATGGCGCGGCATTCCCCGCGCGCTGGACGCAAGTGCGCTGCGCTGGGTGCGCCCGGTGGAACTGCACGGGCTGGACATGCCCCCGGCGGACAAACCGCTGATCGGCCTGCTCGACGCGCTGCTCTGATGCGGGCGATTTCACAGAACCGACACGCAACCGTTATCCCGCTGTCTTGATCGTGGGTTAACGCCCCGGCCAGGCGGACACCGCTCCGGTTTCCGCATTGTCGGGGGGCGATAACGGACATGCCATCCTCAGCACATCGGCCGGCGGAAGCCCGCCGCCGCCGGGAAATGCCGGGCCGCAACAGGAACGATCTGGTGCGCGGCCCATTGCCGGACTGGATCGCCACGGGCAGCGGGCGGGATAGCGCGCGGGCGCGGCTTTCCTTCCGCACGGTCTGGATTTCCGACCTTCATCTGGGCACATCGGGGTGCAAGGCGGACCTGCTGCTCGATTTCCTGCGCTCCATCGAGTGCGAGACGCTGTACCTGGCCGGCGACATCATTGACGGGTGGCGGATCCGCAAGGGCTGGTACTGGCCCGAACGCCATAACGACGTGGTCCGTTGCCTGCTGAAGCTCGCCCATATCGGCACCCGCGTCGTCTATGTCCCCGGCAATCATGACGAGGTTTTCCGCGACTATGTCGGGCTGGAATTCGGCGGCATCGAGTTGCGCGCCGAGGATATCCACGTCACCGCAGACGGGCGGCGCTTGCTGGTCGTCCATGGCGACGCCTTCGACGCGGTGGTGCTCTATGCCCGCTGGCTCGCCTTCCTCGGGGACTCGGCCTACACGCTGCTGCTGAAGGGCAATGCGCTGTTCAACGCGGTGCGCCGCCGCTTCGGCCTGCCTTACTGGTCGCTGGCGGCGCATATGAAGAAGCGCGTCAAGAACGCCGTGTCCTTCATTTCCTCCTTCGAGGAGGCGGTGGCCCATGCGGCGGCGGAACGGGGCGTGGACGGCGTGGTGTGCGGCCATATCCACACCGCCGAGATCCGCCGTTTCGGCGATATCGTCTATTATAATGACGGCGACTGGGTGGAGAGCTGCACGGCGCTGGCCGAACATGCCGACGGGCGCATGGAAATAGTGGACTGGGCCGCCAGGGCCAGAAATCTGGCGAAGAACGCCGACAAGGCTGCGCCCCGCGCGATGGTGCCGGCATGAGGATCGCGCTGGTCAGCGACGCATGGGCGCCGCAGGTCAACGGCGTGGTCCGCACGCTGCAGGCGACCATCGCCTGCCTGCGCCGCCGCCGGCACCCGGTGGAGCTGGTCACGCCCGATCAGTTCACCACCATCGCCTGCCCGGGCTATCCGGAAATCCGCATGGCGGTGCAGTGCCGCCGCGCGGTGGAGCGGCGTCTGGACGCCTTTGCCCCGCACGCGGTGCATATCGCGACGGAAGGCCCGCTGGGCTGGGCCGCGCGGCGCTGGTGCCTGGCGAAGGCCATGCCGTTCACCACCTCCTTCCACACGCGCTTTCCCGAATATCTGGCGTTGCGCACCGGCCTGCCCGCGGACTGGTTCTGGCCGGCGGTGCGCCGCTTCCACGGCCCGGCGGCCGCCGTTTTCGCCGCGACGGACGGGCTGATCGACGAGCTGCGGGGCAGGGGCATCGCCCGCACCCACCGCTGGTCGCGCGGCGTGGACCTGGCGCAATTCTCGCCGCATGGGCCGCTTTATCCCCTGTTGGCGGACCTTGAAGGCCCGGTGATGCTGCATGTCGGCCGGGTGGCGGTGGAAAAGAATATCGAGGCGTTTCTCGACGCCCGGGTGACGGGCGCAAAGGTGATCGTCGGCGACGGGCCGGCGCGGGAGCGGTTGCAGCGCGCCTATCCCGAAGCCCATTTCCTCGGCGCGTTGCACGGCGATATGCTTGCGGCGGCCTATCGTGCGGCGGACGTGCTGGTTTTCCCGAGCCTGACCGACACGTTCGGCCTTGTGATGATCGAGGCGCTGGCCAGCGGCGTGCCGGTGGCGGCCTATCCGGTGCGCGGGCCGCTGGACGTCATCGGCGACGCAGCCATCGGCGCGCTGCATGACGATCTGGCCGTGGCCATCGGCAGGGCGTTGACGGCGGACGCGTCCGCCTGCGCCGCCGCCGCGCGCCTCTATGACTGGGAAAGCTGCACCGACCAGTTTCTGGCGGGGCTCAGGCCGCATCTCAGCGACGAGGCCGCGCTGCTGGCAGCCTGAAGACAAGGAACTTGCAGGCGGGCGACCGAGGCTTTAGCGCCGCGCCGGAGCTTTCCTGTCGAGTTTCGTGTCGCCGATGCGTCTTTTCCTTGCCTTGATCGCCGCACTGGCCGCCATGGTGACGGCGGCACCGACCCTTGCCCAGTCCGCGGGCATCGTGCGGGTGCGCATCGTGACGTCGGAGGGGCCGATCGTCGTTGCGCTCGATACCCGGCGCGCGCCAAAGACCAGCGCCAATTTCCTCGCCTATGTCGATGACGAGCGTTTCGACGGCACCAGCTTCTACCGCGCCGCGCGGCGCAAGACCGATCCGCGCTACGGCTTCATCCAGGGCGGTATCAGCACGGATGCGCGCCGCATCCTGCCGCCCTTTTCGCATGAACCCACCACCCGCACCGGGATCAGCCATCTCGATGCGACGATATCCATGGCGCGGCGCAGCGAGGCGGACTCGGCCGGCGGCAATTTCTTCCTGACGGTCGGCGCGACCCCGAACATGGATGCGCGCGGCGATTATGAAGGCTATGCCGCATTCGGCCGTGTCGTATCCGGCATGGCGACGGTGCGGCGCATCCTTGCCCTGCCCACCGCTGGCGGATCGGGCGCAATGAAGGGGCAGATGATCCGCCGCCCGGTGAGCATCATCACCGCGCGCCGGCTGGACGGGACGCCGAAGCCGACGGGGCGGCCCAAACCATGGCTGCTGGGCATCCGGCGCTAGGGCCTTGCCGCCCTGCCTTTCCAGAAATTTTTCCCGCGACCCTTTTCATCCCCTGCGCTGTCGGCATAGGGCATGAACAGCAATCGCCTTGACCTTGAGAAAGTGCAGTGATGGACAGCGCCACCTTCGCGATCACCCGTAACGACAACCCGGTTCCTACGGCCGAACGGGACGGGATTTTGGCGGATCCGGGGTTCGGGCGCGCGTTCACCGACCATATGGTGACGATCAACTGGAGCGCCGGGCTCGGCTGGCACGACGCTCAGGTACGTCCGCGCGGTCCTTTCTCGCTCGATCCCGCCTGCGCCGTGCTGCATTACGCCCAGGAGATATTCGAGGGCATGAAGGCCTATCGGACGGAGGATGGCGCGGTGGCGCTGTTCCGCCCGGCGGAAAACGCCCGGCGTTTCGCCGAATCCGCTGAGCGGATGGCGATGCCCGCCTTGCCGGAGGCGCTGTTCCTGCAGGCCGTGGACGCGCTGGTCGCCATCGACGGCGCCTGGATCCCGGGCGGGGATGGCAGCCTTTATCTGCGCCCCTTCATGTTCGCCAGCGAGACCTTCCTCGGGGTCAGGCCGGCGTCCGAATATATATTCTGCGTCATCGCCTGCCCGGTCGGCCCCTATTTCAAGGGCGGACGCAAGGCGGTGACAGTCTGGGTTTCTGATCAATATACCCGCGCGGCGCGGGGCGGCACCGGCGCGGCCAAGTGCGGCGGCAACTATGCGGCCAGCCTGGTGGCGCAGGCCGAGGCGATCCGCCACGAATGCGACCAGGTGGTCTTTCTCGACGCGGTCGAGCACCGCTGGATCGAGGAACTGGGCGGCATGAACATCTTCTTCGTGATGGATGACGGATCGATCGTCACGCCGCCGCTGGGCGGGACCATTTTGCCGGGCATCACCCGCGCCTCGATCATCGAGTTGGCGCGCGAGGCCGGGATGACGGTGTCCGAAACACCCTATGCCTTCGATCAATGGGCGGCCGATGCGGCGAGCGGGCGGCTGCGCGAGACATTCGCCTGCGGCACGGCGGCGGTGGTTTCCGCGATCGGCGAGGTCCGGTCGGCCGGGGGCAGCTTCACCATCGGCAATGGCGGTGAGGGACTGGTCACCGCGCAGCTGCGCGAGGCGCTTGTCGGCATTCAGCGGGGAAGCCGGACGGACAGCCGTAACTGGCTGCACCGCGTCGGCTGAGGCGGTTCAGCGCGGCTTCCGGGCCGGCGCGGAGACGGATTCGAGATAGGCGATGATGTCGGCGCGTTCATTCGCTGCGCCGATGCCGGCGAACACCATCTTGGTGCCGGTGATCATCTTGCCAGGCGCGGTGATGAACTTGTCGAGATTCTGCTTCGTCCAACTGAGGCTCGCGGCCTTCATCGCCGGTGAATAGGCATAGCCGGCGACGATCGCCACCTTGCGGTTGACGATGCCCTGAAGGGAAGGGCCAAGCTTCGCCGCCGGGCTGTCCGCATTGTGGCACAGCGCGCATTTGACGAACAATTTCTTGCCGTTGGCCGCGTCCAGGGCGGCCTCCGCATGGACGGCGGACGCCTGCGCCGCCAGCAACGCGACGATGGCCAGGGGCGCGCGGCTCAAAGGTCCATCTCGAAACGCTTCAACAGCCGTTCGGCCACGGATTTGCGGATCGGCATGCCCTTGCGCATTTTCACCCAGGTGTTCACGCTGATGCCGAACGTGTTCATCACGCATTCGGCGGTCTGCGCGCGCAGCTTGCCGCCCAGTTTCTCCACCGTGCGCGGGTGGACATAGCTCAGCCGCGGATTGTCCGTATGGATGATGTTGCCATTGCCATATTGCGGGGCGTGGCCGGCCCGGTTGCCGGGCCGGAACACGTGCTGCGGCGCCCGCTCCTGGTTCTGGATGGTCTCGGTAGCTAACGTCATGGAATATTGTCCCTTCCAAGTCTGTTCTGAACTGACTGGCGACCCGGCAGGGGGCTTCCGTGGCGCTGCGCTAAGGCAAGCGGACTGCCTGTCCCGTCAAGGCTGCGGCTTGGCCGCAGCGTGGACGGGAGACGCGGAGGACACGGAAGCGGCCCCATAAGTGGTCGTCAGATAATGGAGGATCGAGGCCTGCTCTTCGTCATTCGCCTGCGCTCCATAAAGGACCATGCGATCAACGATTTCCTTCCACCCGCTTTCGCTAAGATGTTGGGAATTAATGGTCGTGATCTCATGGCACACGGTGCAGCGCTGATCGACCAGCGCCTTGCCGGGATCTTCCTTCGTTTCTTGGGCGGTCAGCCCGGTTGAGAAAGCCAATGCTACGGTAGCTGCCAGGACGCAGAGGTGACTTCTTTTCAACATGGACGCACTCCTAATACCCTGCGTCAGCTTATGGCGTGTGTTACCTTAGCGTGACTTGAACGAACTTATGCATTTGCCCTGGTCAGTCGCGCCGACAGCAGGCTTGCCCCCAGGCCAGACGCGATGCCGATGCCGATGCCGGCGGCGATGATGATCCAGGTCGACATCTGGATGGGCAGGCCGGATGCGAAGAATGTCGTCATGCCCACGAAATAGCCGATGACCGCGTTGGCAAAGGGTATGAACTGCGCCAGCAGCGCCACCAGCACGATCACGAAAACGCCGATCAACAGGAACAGGTCGCCAAGCCCCTCTCCGCCGCTGGAGATGATCAGCGCGCCGCCGCCGCCCAGGATCGCGCCCAGGATGACGCTGACATAGGTGGGAAGGGCCGTCTTGGCCTGCGCTCCGCCGGCGATGAAGCCGATCCAGCCGATGAACATGATCCACACCGGGATCTGCAAGCGGGCACAGATTACGCTTGATACTGCAGCGATGAGCGCGGTGAGCGCGAGAGCAGACAGATTCTTCATGGCTTTTTTGATCCTTCACCTGCTGTTTTCATATTCAATGAGCCGCGACCGGCACCTGGGGGAGGTCAAAACCCCGGCCGCGGCTCACCCCCACCGTCAGAACTTCAGGCGCAGGCCGACATTGACGACCCGCCCCATCGGGGACCCGACGAAGTTGTCGTAACCCGAGGCAATGTTGACGAACGGTGGGTAGGCATCGAACAGGTTGTTGACCTGTACGAAAACGCTGGGGTCACCCGGCAGCATGTCGCCGAACTTGTAGGTCAGGTTGGCGTCGAAGGTGGTGTAGGATTTCACCTTGTCGCCGCCGCCGTTCGGGATGCCGCCCGATGACGTCACCGGGTTGAGCGCGGTGCTGCCCCAGAAGGTGTAGCCGCCGGTATAGTTGGCGAACAACGCCGCCGAGACCGGGCCTACATCGATGCCGATATCGGCACGCAGTTCGGTCTGGATCGACGGGAAGGTGCCGTTGAAGCGGTTGCGGTTCAGCACGCTGAAGACCGGCTCGCCGGCCGCGGCCGTCTGGTCGAACTTGGTCTTGTAGGTGCCGGCCACGCCGCCGCGGATCGAACCCCAGTCGAACCGGTGCCGGTAGTGGACATCGAAATCGATGCCTTCGACATAAACGGTGTAGACGTTGAAGTTACGGAAATCCAAGCCGAAGTAGATCGGGCCGGAGCTGAGCGGAGAACGCTGCCGGCGGCCGCCGCGATAAGCCTCGATCTCCGCCGCGGTCGCGCCGCTCGGGTAGATGGTCAGCAGATCGTGGAAGGCGTCGGAGTTGATCACGATCGACAGCGGCGGCGAACCGCTCGTGCCCTTCAGGCTGGTGTGCCAGTAGGTGATGCTCGCGGTCAGGCCCGGCAGAGCCACCGGCGCGATGTCGGCGCCGATTGCCCAGGTCATGCCCGTCGACGGCTTCACGTCCGGATTGGCGCCGTCGAGACGCATGCCGGCGATAGCGGCCGTGCCGAGCACGCAGGTGACCTGGCCCACGGTGTCGCAGCCCGGGATCGCACGCGCTTCGGGATATTTGTCGAGCGGCACGTTGAGCGTGCCGTTCTGCGGCCCGAAGAAGGTATCCACGCTGCGGCCGTCGATGCCGCTCAGCACGTCGGGACCGTAGGTGGAGAACTGCGGCGCCACGAACGAGGTGGCGTAGTTGCCGCGGATCTTGAGGCCTTCCACGACTTCCCAGGTCGCGGCGAACTTCGGGTTCGAGATGTTGCCGAAATCGCTGTAGTGATCGTACCGGCCCGAGATGTTGATATCCAGCTTGCGGGCGAAGGGCACGTCCATTTCCGGCGAGATCAGCGGGATCAGCACTTCGCCGTAGAGCGACTTCACCGTCCGCAGATATTTGAAGGCGTTGTAGCTCGATCCGGTGCTCGACGGCCCGGTGTTGTTCGGCTCGACCACTTCGGTGTCGATATTATACTTCGTCATGTCCGCGCCGAGGGCGACCTTCACTTCGCCTGCCGGGATCTCGAACAGCGAGCCGTCCAGCTTCAGATTATACTGCTGGATGACCTGACGGGCCGATTGATAGTTGCGCGAGTCCCGCAGACGGGCGAGCACTTCCGGCGACGTCCGGTTGGTGGCGCGCGGGTTCCACACGTCGACGGCGTTGGCCGTGGTCAGCGGAACGTTGGTCACCAGGATGGTCGTGTTCGGAATGGACGGCTGGGTCAGGTCGCCATTGGCGTTGGTGGTGCCGTTCAGCGCCAGCAACAGGCAGCTCTGGCAAAGCGATCCGGTGATCGTCGTCTTGGCGGTGTTGACGCCCGCCATGACGAAGCCGGTCAGGCGCCATGCGTCGCTCAGCTTATATTCCGCCTGCCCGAAGCCGTAGAAGGTCTCGCTCAGGCCGGTCGTCAGCGCGCCGTCCGGGAACAGCTCGTTGGCGTCGAAGCGGATCGTCTGCGTGGTGCCCGTGCCGGTGTAGAACGGGTTGACCTGCGCCGCATTGGCATAGCCGGGGCCGAAAGCGCGGGCCGTGACCAGCTGGTTCGCCGGGGTGGCGCCCGTGCTGGACGCGATCGTCACCGAGTTGCGCTGCTTGTTGGTGCGGCTCGAGAAGACCACGTCGCCGTTCAGGGTGAGGCGATCGCCGACTTCCTGATCGAGCTTGACCATCAGCGAGTGACGGCGTTCCTGCGGCGCGATGTCGGTATATTTGCTCTGTTCGCACGGCGCGTCCGCCTGGGCGCCGGCAGAGGTGGTGGCGGGCGAGCAGTTATAGTTGCCGAAGTTGCTGCCGCCGCGCGCGCGCTGGTCTGCCCATGTCTTCGGGCGGTCGCCGCCATAGAGGTTGCCGCGATCCGAATAGTTATAGAACAGCGACATGCCGCCGCCGTCCCAACGCTGGCCGAACGCGATATTGGCGCTCCAGGTCTTGTAGTCGTCGCCAAAGCCGTATTGCGCGCCGGCTTCCACGCCGCTGAACTTGCGGCGGGTGATGAAGTTGAGCACGCCGGCGACGGCGTCCGAACCGTAAATGGAGGACGCGCCTTCGGCCAGCACCTCAACGCGCTCGATGGCGTTGGGCGGGATGAAGTTGGGGTCCGGCAGGTTGCGGATGATGCCGGTCAGCGGGAAACGGTGACCGTCGATCACGACCAGCGTGGACGAGCTGTTGGAGCCGCCGAGGCCGTGGATCTGCGGCACGGATGCGCCCGCGGAATCGTTGGCGGCAAAACCGCCCTGGCCGATCGCGTTGGCGCCCCAGATCGCCGGAACCGTCTTCAGCAGCTGTTGAACGGTCTGAACGGCGTTATCCTCGATCGCGTCGCGGCCGATGCTGATCAGGTTCGAGCCGACGGCGGGTGCGCCGCGGATGCTGGAACCCGTCACGATGATATCGGGGCCGGAATTATCGACTTCCGACGCCGTCGACGGTGCGGACGGCGCCTGATCGGCCTGATCGTCCGGTGCGGTCTGCGCATGAAGCGGGTAGGACGCGCCCAGCAGCAACGCGATGGCCGCCGCGGACCTCAGATATTCCCTACGATGAGATCGATAGTTCATATTCCCCTCCATAAAAAGCTCGGGCAAAACTTCGCCCACCGGCAAAACACGTTTGCCGGAACAACCTCCGATATTGAAATCATCTCAAGTAATTATGGTAATAAATTATTTGAAATGAATCAGTTCTTTGAAAGAATCATTATAATTATTACCTCTTACCTTCGTAATAAAACTACTCACCGATAGTATAGCGATCCGCCGAGTTAAACGAGATCGCCAGTACGGCATCTTCCGTGCCGATATTGCGCGCGTTGTGCCGGGTCCCTTCGGGGATGACGACGGTGTCCCCGGCGCGCATTTCATATTCCTGATCGCCGACGCGGTGCATGATGTGACCGCTGACGACGTGCAGGACTTCATCCGTGTTCGGGTGCCAGTGCACCGGATTGGCCTTGCCGACGGCCACGGTGGCTTCGCCGGTGGTCATTTTCGTCGAGTTGCCCAGCGCCCGCGATGCGAACCACTTCAGCATGCCCCAGGACTGCGGCTCGGGCTTCACCTCGTTGGCGCGCAGGACGACGCGGTAAGCCGGTTGCGCCTGGGGCGGTTCACCAGGTTGCCGGGTGTAGGGGATGGTGGTGTTCACGCCGCCCTGCGGCACGTCCGCCTTGGCGGCCCACAATATGGCGTTCAGCACCATTTTGCGGACCTGCGGCTGGTCGAAGCTGGCGAGATAATGCCCGCCGCCGAAGCCGAAAGCCCGGCCGCCATTGGCCCGCTCATGCGTCCACGCGATCACGCGGTCCTTGGCGGGGTCCTGGAACACAGGCTTGCCGCCGGTGGTGTATTGCACATGGGTGCGCGCGCTGAGGATCGGATTAACCTTCGGCGCGAAGTCGATCGCCGAATAAAATTCGTCCAGATAGTTGAAATCGCTCACGCCATTGGCGACCGGGTGGGTCTTGGCGGTAACGGTCAGCGGCGCGGCTTCCATGGAATAATCGGTCACCGCGACCCGCGAAGCGCCGAGCCAGTCCTGGAACGGCTTGGCGGCCGCGCTGGTCTTGCTCGGCAGGGTGAAGGACTGGTGGAGCGCCACCAGCCCGACGCCGCGATCCATCAGCGTCGTCAGATGCTGCTTGATCGACGGGTCCTCGAGCGGGTTGGTGCTGCCATTGGGGCCGCGATCCGTACCGAAGTAAAAGAGGATGACGCTGGCGTCGTCCAGCTCCGCCAGGTTCTTCGGAAAACCGATCGGGAAAGCCTTCACGACCGGGTTGAGCTTCGCGAAATCGGGCGATGCCTTGATCAGGCGTTCGATCTTCAGAACGCCATCGGGATAATCATGTTCGCCAACCGGCTGCCCCGGCTTCATCCCGCCGATCAGGACGATCGTCGGCTGGGCGGCCATGGCTGCCGTGCCGCTGATCGCGAAGAGGCTGACGGCCATTGCAGTAAAAATCTTGGTGACGCGCGAACGCGTCACCAAGACAGGCTGCCGGGGGGGCTGGCAATTGGTCATGATTTTCCCTTCAGTGAAAGGCTGGCGAAAGTCCGCACCTGCTCGGTGATCGCGGTTTCGGCGGGCAGGCGCTCCATGGAGGTCGCGCCGTAGAAACCGTCCACGGTGGGGCAGGCTTCAAGCATCACCTTGACGTCGGCCGGCGAGGAAATCGGGCCGCCATGGCACAGGACGATGACGTCGGAACGCTCGCCGCGCGCAGCGTCGATGATCTCGTTGACCAGCTTGGCCGCCTGGTCGAGGCTCATCGAGGTCTTGGCGCCGATCTGCCCGCCGGTGGTCAGGCCCATATGGGCGACGACGATATCCGCGCCCGCGCGGGTCATCTGGCGCGCCTGTTCGACGTCGAACACATAGGGCGTGGTCAGCAGGTCGGCGGCGTTGGCGGCCGCGATCAGATCGATCTCCTTGCTGTAGCTCATGCCCGTTTCCTCAAGGCTGAGCCGGAAGGATCCGTCGATCAGGCCGACGGTCGGGAAATTCTGCACCCCGGCAAAGCCCATTTCCGTGATCTCGCGCAGGAAGCGGTCGGTCAGCAGGAAGGGATCGGTGCCGTTCACACCGGCCAGCACGGGCGTGTCCTCGACGATGGACAGGATTTCCTTGCCCATTTCCAGAACGATGTCGTTGGCGTTGCCATAAGCGAGCAGGCCGCTGAGCGAGCCGCGGCCCGCCATGCGGAACCGGCCGCTATTGTAGATGATCAGGAGGTCCGCGCCGCCCTGTTCGGCACATTTCGCAGAAATGCCGGTGCCCGCGCCGCTTCCTACAATCGGCCTGCGTTCCGCAATCTTCTTACGAAACCGTGCAACAATTTCCTCACGTTTCCAGCGCATGGAGCCTCCAAATATAAAATACTTATTATCGTGTGATGTTATTGAACTCAGCGACTAAAGCGGCTGCGAAAGCAGGGTCGTTGATATGATGCGGATAGCGCACGATCTTGCGGTTCGGTCCCTGGATCACCGCTTTTTCTATCTCGGTAAACAAGGCCTGGTCGGCTTCCACGTCGTGGAAGGGGTTGCCGGGCTTGTCGAGTTCGGAAACCCCGCCTTCGGGGATGAGCAGCGTGAAGCCGCTTTCGGGATGAGCGTTCAGCTTGCGCGCGATCCACTGAGCGAAGGCGATATTTTCCTCCACATTCGTCCGCATCAGCGTGACGCTGCTGTTGTGGACATGGAGCTTGCGGTTGCGGAACTTCTCCGGGACGCTGTCGACCGGGCCGAAATTGACCATGTCCAGCGCGCCGAGCGAGAGGACATAGGGCATCCGCCGTTCCAGCATGACGTCGAAGCGCGCCGGGCCGCAGGCGAACACGCCGCCCACCACCTCGTCGGCCACTTCCGTGGTCGTCACGTCGATCACGCCGTCCAGCATGTTGCTGCCGGCCAGTTCCTCCATGGCGCGGCCGCCGACGCCGGTGGCGTGGAAGACCAGGATGTCGAGCCCGTCCTTTTCCAGCGTTTCGCGCACCGCGGTGACGCAGGGGGTGGTGACGCCGAACATGGTCATGCCCACGGCGCGCTGGCTGTCATTGTCGCGCGCTTCGAGGCGGGCCATGCCCGCAATGGCAGCTGCGGCGTTGCGATAGATCTGGCGCGACACGCGGTTCAGGCCGGCGACGTCGACGACGGAGAACATCATGGTGATGTCGCTGGTGCCGATATAGCTGCTGGTGTCGCCGCTCGCGACGGTTGAGACCATCAGCTTGGGAAAGCCGATCGGCAGGCCGCGCATGGCGGTGGCGATCATCGCCGTGCCGCCGGTGCCGCCAAGGCCGATGGCGCCGGAGCAGCGGCCGGCGCGATAGGCGTCGACCATGAAGCTGCGCAGCGCGCGGCTCATCGCGGTCACGGCGGCGCCGCGATCGTTGAGGCCAAGCACGGCATCGACGCCGTCGGGATGGAATGAGGCGACGGTCTTCCGGTCGATGCCCGGTTCCGCCATCGGGGGGTTCAAGGTGCCGACGTCGATCAGGACGGCGGGAACGCCTTCGCCCCGCATCGCTTCTGCAAGGAAATTCGCTTCTTCAAGCTTGGTGTCCAGCGTGGCGAAAACGTAAACTGGTGCCAGATTGCCCATTCTCGATCCTCCCTAGCCCGTCTGTGCAGGCTCGTGTTCAATGCAATGCACGGACCATGCCAAAGCCAAATTCGATGGAGATGGGGCAGGTTGGGAGCTTTGACAGGCTTTTCAGTTGTAACTTTTGTTACCGCAGTGCCCGATGCCGGCTTGAAGGTGACAATCCATTTCAGGCGCCCGGCGATTGGCGGGGCGGGCATCGACAGGCCCGTCCCGCCGCCTTGCATCAGGGATGCGCATCCAGTTTCGCGTAAAGGGTTTTCCGGCTGATCTTCAGCGCGGCGGCGGCGACGCTCTTGTTTCCGCCGGCCCGCTCGATCGCCCGGTGGATATCCTCCACGCTGACCCGGCGCGCCTGCGCGTTGCCGGAAATATACGGTCTGGGTCCGCTGTCCGGGTGGAAGTGCAGCCCGCGCAAAATCGGCCCGTCCTCGAGGATGGCGGCGCGCGAGATGACCTGCAGCAATTCGCGGATATTGCCGGGCCAGCTATGGCGCGCCATCTCCTCTTCGAAATGCTCGTCGACGGAGAGGGCGGGGATGCCCAGTTCCGCCGCCGTTTTCTGCAGGAACGCGCCGACCAGCACCGGCAGATCGTCCAGCCTTTCCCTGAGCGGCGGGATGCTGAGCGTGACGGTGCTGAGGCGATAATAAAGGTCGGAGCGGAATTTCCCCTCCCGCACCAGATCGGCCAGCGATCGGTTGGTCGCGGCGATGACGCGCACGTTGAGCGGGATGGGCTTGTCCGCGCCGACGCGAACCACCTCGCGCTGCTGGAGCACGCGGAGCAGCGCCACCTGCGCCGCCGGGCTGAGATCGGCGATTTCGTCGAGCAGCAGCGTGCCCCGGTTGGCAAGCTCGAACTTGCCGATCCGCCGCCGGTCCGCGCCGGTGAACGATCCGCGTTCATGGCCGAACAGCTCGCTTTCGAGCAACCCGGACGGGATGGCGCCGCAGTTCAGGGTGATGAAGGGCTGCGCGGAGCGGGGGCTGAGCTCGTGGATCAGGCTTGCGGCCAATTCCTTGCCGACGCCGGTTTCCCCTTCGATGACGACATTGGCGTCGAACGGCGCGACCCGCTCGATCGTCGTCACCATGTCGAGAAACGCGGCGGATTGGCCCAATATCTCCGGCCGCCCCGCGCCGCTGAGATCGGGGTTGCCGATGCGCAGCGCCTTGCAGCGGCGCACGAAGTTGGAAGTGATGGCCTGCACCGGCAGGCGCTCGAACACCGAACCACCGGCGATGCCGTCCACCTTGGCCTGGCGGAACAGCGTGCCGAAATCCTCCACGTCGGTGAAAGGGCCGCCATAGCTGAGGCACAGCGGCCGCCCCGCAGAGGAGTCCAGCGCCGCCACCATGCGGTTGATGTGGATCAGCGAATCCTGCAGCATGTCCCGCCGGTCGCCCAGCGCGAACTGCTGAGGCGTCAGCCCCGCGTTAATGATATAGGCGTCCACGCCGGCGGCCGCGAAACGCCGCAGATCCTCCACGTTCAGCACGAAGGCGAAGGTGGCCATGCCCTGCTGGCGGGCGCGGCTGAGCAGTTCGATCTCGGTCGACAGGCCGTAGCCGTCCTCCTCGAATGCATCGCGGATCTTGCCGTCTATGAAACCCACTGTCGGCCAGTTGGTCACGCCGTGCACGCCCAGCCGCTTCAGGTGGGCGAGGCGGTGATCCAGCTCGATCCCCGGATCGCTGGCCATCACCCCGGCGACCACCGGCAATCCGCCGGCATTGGGCAGGATATGGCGGCGCAGCAGCTCTTCGGTCTGGTCGTTGGCATTGCCATAAGCGAGCAGGGAGGCCAGCGAGCCATGGCCCAGGCTGCGATACAGGCCAGCGTTCAGCGCGAGCAGCAGGTCGGCACCGGCTTCGACCGCATATTGGGCGATCTGGCCCGACCCCGCCGAGACGGCGAGGATGGGCGATCCGTTCTGCTTCGCGCTCTTCGTGAGGTTCCGGACGATGCTATGCATACTGTACTCGCACTCAAATCTCTCCCGCTTCGGCTGTCACTTATCGGGATGCCGATGTCACAGGGTAACAAAAGTGACAGTCAAATCTACGGCAAAAGCGTATAGGGTGCGGATTTCATCGCATTTGAGGTTTGGCACGGCCTGTGCATTCATAAAAGTCACAAGGCCGCGAAGACGGACCGGAGGACATGTCGCCCATCCGGCGCACATCCGCGAACCCACAGGAAGGCCAGGGCCATTCCGCCGGGGCGGGGCGCAAGGCAAAGGGCGCAAGCGTGGAGAGCATGAGATGAAGCTTTGGGCTGTAAGCGTATTCACCGTCCTGGCGGCGATTTCCACCAACGGTTATGCCCAGAGCGTACCAACCTCTCCGGTCGACAAGCTCACTTATCATAACGATGCCCAGCGGACCGGGTGGAACGACCATGAAAGCCGCCTGACGCCGCAGAATGTGGCGAGCGGCAAGTTCGGCCAGATCTGGTCCTCGCCGCAACTGGACAGCTTCAACGGCATGCCGCCGCGCCTGTTCGCCGCGCCGCTCTACATGAAGTCGGTGACCATGGAGGGCGGCGATCATGCCGGGAAGAGCTTCCCGGTCGCCTTCGTCGTCACCACCACCGGCTATGCCTATGCCATCGCCGCCGCGGCCGCCAACGGCGTCCAGCCGGGCACCATCCTGTGGCGGACGCGGCTGACGGACAATCCGTGCACCAAGGGCGCGCAGGGCAACCTGAGCACGCCGATCATCGACCCGAAAACCGGCCGCCTTTATGTGACGAGCTGCAGCGAGCCGCAGTGGCAGGTGCACGCGCTCGACATCCGCAGCGGGCAGGACGTGCCCGGCTGGCCGGTCAAGATCGACGCGGAGACGATGAACCAGCCGGGGATGAACCGGAACGGCGATACCAAATGGGTTGCCGAGACGGACGACAAGAACGGATTTTCGTCGGACGGCAAGCGCGCGGTGTGCCGCACCCCATGCTACACCCAGCGCGGGGCGCTGAACCTGAACGGGGACGGATCGCGCCTGTACCTGGCCTTCGGGCCGGACGGCGTGGGCTGGCTGATCGCGGTCGACACGCAGACCGCCAAGGTCGCCACGGCCTTTTCCTCCATCCAGGCCAACCAGCAGGAACAGGGCGGCTTCTGGGCGTCCAGCGGCCCCGCGATCGACGCCGACGACCGCATTCACGTGTCGTCGGGCGCGAACCTGATCCCCGGCCGCCTGTACGGGCTTGAGGGCGTATGCCCGGAATGCGACGGCGCATGGGGGCAATCGATCCTCCAGTTCGCCGACGACCGCGAGCGCGGCCTGACGCTGACCGGCACCTACACGCCGTTCAACTACTGCCAGGCGTCCAAGACGGACATCGACATCGGCAGCAGCGGCGTGGTCGCGTTCGACCTGCCGGCGGGCACCAGCAGCACCCGGCGCCTGCTGACGCTGGGCGGCGGCAAGCAGGGCAATATCTACCTGCTGGACCGCGATCACATGCCCGGCGGCCTCACCAGGCGCCAGCCGTGCAGCGACGATTCCACCACGGACAAGTCGCTGCTGGCGCCGGACGTGCAGCCTGAATTCGGCAAGCCCGGGCCGATCAACCTGTTCAAGCCCTATTCCGACAATCTGGGCGCGTTCGACCAGGCAAAGAGCCGCAGTACCGCCGCCTATTTCCGCGATGCCAGGGGCACGAGCTATCTCTATGTCAGCGGCAGCAAGAAGATCGGCGAGAACCTGACCCTCGACGCGCCTCCCGGTCTCGCCCGGGTGAAGGTGGTGACCAACCCTGGCAAGCCCGCTTTCCTGCGCGTCGACGGGCTTGAGGAAACGCAGACCTTCAAGAACCCCGGATCGCCGGTGATCACCAGCAATGGCGGCAAGGATGCGATCGTTTGGGTGCTGGACAACAACGCGCCGCGCACTGCCAATCTCTACGGCGATGCCGCGCCCAAGCCGGTGCTCTACGCGTTCGACGCGCTCAGCTTCAAGCTGCTCTGGAAAAACCCGGAAGGGGAGCTGTTCACGTCGGGCAAATATAATGAGGCGACGGTGGCCGACGGCATTGCGCTGGTCGGCACGGACAGGCTGCAGGCGTTCGGCCTGCGCAACGATTAGGGCCGCTATTCTGCCGCAAGAGCAGGGACCACGACAGTATCAAACCGATGAGGGAGAAGGAAATGACAGCCAGGGTTCGTAGCAAGACCACCATGCGATATTTGACGTTTCTTGCGATCATGGCCAGCCCGCTGGCGCCGGCTTATGCCCAGCAGGCCCCCGTGCCCGCCGGCTTCACCTCGCTGTTCGACGGCACCACGCTGAACGGCTGGCGCGGCGACCCCACCGTGTTCTCCGTGCGCGACGGCGCCATCACCGGCGGTTCGGATAAGCCGATCGACAAGAACACCTATCTGATCCTGAACAAGCCTTATGCGAACTTCGAGATCCGCTTCAAATATCGCTTCCTGGAGGAAGTCGGCAATTCCGGCCTGCAGTTCCGCAGCGGCGACATTGGCGGTAATTTCTTCATGGCCGGACCGCAGGCGAACATCACGCCGCTGCCCAAGTCACGCGAGCGTTTCGCCATGCTTTATGACGAAATCGGCGAGAAGCAGGAAATGGTGCTGCTGGGCCAGAAGGCCACCATCACCCGCGCCCAGGCGGCAGGCGGCGGACAGGGGCGCATCGTGCGCACCGTGACCGGCATGGTCAACGACCGCACCGAGATTCTCAGCAAGGTGAATCCGGCGCCGGGCTGGAACGAGCATGTGCTGATCGTCCATGGCAACCGCATGGTCTATGCGATCAACGGCTATATGGCGTTCGACGCCACCGACAATGATCCGATGAGCCTGAAGGACGGCCTGATCGGCATCCAGGTCCACAAGGGGCCGGCGATGTGGATCCAGATGAAGGACATCGTCATCAAGCCGCTGACGAGCTTCCCGGACATCACCGGCCGGTTCATCACCAAGCCGGTCACGCTCAACACGCCGATCGTGTCCTACAAGGATTCGACCAAGGTCAACCTGCCGGACACGCTGGTCAACGATCCCGAATGATCCCGCCAGTGTGATGGTTTAAAAAAACGGCCCGCGAAGCACCAGCTTCGCGGGCCGTGGACCATTCCACCACCGGTGGAGGTCAGGGCGCCACGTAAGGACCGGCTTCGGTCTTCAACTCGATGGTGCGATAGACGCGCTCCGGCTCCGCCGCCGTTTCCGGCTTGCTGATGAAGCGGCTCGCAATGTCCGGCATCGCCGTCAGCGGCTTGATCACGAAATCCTTGAACTGCATCGTGCTGGGCGGGCCGGCATGGGCCTGGATGCCGATCAGCCCGCTCATCGTGCGCAGCGGGTCATTGTCCGTGGCGTCGAAAGCGACATAGCCGTTGATGATGTGGATGATGCGATTGCCATGGGCGATCACGATATCCTCGTTCCATTCCGGGTAAGGCTTCACGGCCTTGATGATGTCCGCGCGCGAATTGGTCGTACCCGTGATTGTGCGGACGACCTGGCCGGGGCCGCCGGTCTTGGACTGGCGGCGCGTGATCGTCGCCTTCTGGCCCAGCAGCACCAGCTCCAGCCGGTTCAGTTCCTCATAGAGCATGCCGAAGCGTTCCTCGCCGCAGGAAGGCAGGCCGCAATCGGTGAAATTGGCGGGAATGATGTTCGCCTGCATGCCGCCCAGCACGTAATTGCCGTCGGTCTGGCCGCTGCGGATCTGCAGGCCCGAATTGCCCTGCGCCGTGGCGAAGCGATATTTGAAGCGGATCTCGAAATCCGTATAGGGCTTATCGAGGATCAGGAAGGTGTTGTATTTCAATCCTTCCGCCGAGCTGGCGGTGATGGCGCCGTCGCGTACGCCAGCCGTTCAGCGTCTTGCCGTCGAACAGCGAGGTGAAGCCGGCGGGCACCGGGGCCGGCGCGTCGGCTGCCTGGGCTGCGGCGGGCAGGGCGGCGGCGATTGCCGCCGTCATCGCGATCGCCCTCAGGCAGCGTTTCCGAAAGGTCCGGGGGGTCATGAACTACTCTCCTTGCAACTTATGTCGGCCCGGCTGTTGCCGGTGCCGGGGGAAGTGCCCGCCAGCGCGCCGGGGCGCGGCGACGGGCGCGGATGATTATTGGGGCAGGGCGACGTCCGGCATCGCGGCGCGCGTCGAATCCTTGTAGGTTTGCCTCGGTTCCGGCGCCGGGCTGACCGTGCTCTTGAAGCGCCCTTCCAGGTCGGGCGCGGCGGTCAGCGGCTTGACGACGATGTCCTTGAACTGGACCTTCATCACTGGGCCCTTGTGGGCTTGCAGGCCGAACAGGCCGTCCCGCTTGCCGACCGGATCATTGTCCAGCGCGTCGAAGGCCAGCATGCCGTTGATGGCCGAGACCATGTGGTTGCCATAGGCGATCAGCACCACCTCGTTCCATTCGGGGTAGGGCTTGATCGTTTTCAGGATGGCGGCGCGGTCGTTGACCATTTCCTTCACGGTGCGGACGACGCGCCCGGTGCCCATGCCGTTGGCGCTGCGCCGGGTGATCTCCGCGCGCTGACCCAGCATCACCATTTCCTGCCGGTCGCCGGTTTCATTGTAGAGCATTCCGTAACGATCCGGCGGCACGTCTATGGGGGTTACGTTCGCCTGCAGCCCGGTGAGGACGTAATCGCCCTCCATCTGGCCGCTGCGGAACTGGAAGCCGCTATTCCCTTCCGGCGTCTGCCAGCGATATTTGAAGCGGACCTCGAAATCGCCATAGGGGCGTTCGTAAATCAGGAAGGTGTTGGCATCGATCGGGCTTTCGGTGCCGCCGGTGATCGCGCCGTCCTCGACCCGCCAGACCTTGGTGTTGCCGTGCCAGCCGTTGAGCGTCTTGCCGTCGAACAGCGCGGTGAAGCCTTCGGGCACGGGCGCTGCCTGGGCATGGAGGGCTGCGGGAGCCAAAGCGATGGCGATCGCGGACCCGGCGATCGTCCAAAAGGCCTTGTGGCGGATAGTCATGTCGTTCTTCCTCTCATGCGCCGGCAGGTGCGGGCGCGGTAAATTGTCATTTATGCGGCGGGCGGCGGGGGATTTCCGGCGTGGTCTGCGGCGGCCCGGCAATGGTCTGGAAACGGCCGCTTATGTCCGGCGCGGCGGTGAGCCGCTTGACGGCGATGTCCTTGAACTGCACCCGCATCGCCGATCCGAAATCGAGCTGGAGGGCGAGCACCCCGTCCCTGGCGCCGGCGGGATTGAGGTCCACCGCGTCGACGGCGAGATAGCCGTTCACGACATGGATGATGCGGTTGCCATAGGCGATGACGACATAGTCGTTCCATTCGGGATAGGGCTTGTAGGAGCTGAGGATGGTTTGGATCGGGTTCACCGATCCGCTGATCACCCGCTTGACCTTGCCATTCTCTTCCGAAATCTCGACCTTTTCGCTGAGCAGCGCGATCTCGCTGCGGCCGACCATGTCGTAAAGCATGGCGAAACGGACATTCTGCCCGGGCGGCACCACATTGGCCTGGTATCCGGCGACGTCGAACTTGGCCTCGTCGATTACGCGGCTGCGGATCTGGAAACCGGAATTGCCGTCTGCGATGAACCGATATTTGAAGTGCAGTTCGAAGTCCGCGAAATTGCCTTCGTGGATCAGATAGGTCGCATGTTTGACCGGCTCGTCCGATCCGCCGTCGATCACGCCGTCGCGCACCGACCAGAGCGCCGGGTCGCCCCGCCAGCCGTTCAGCGTCTTGCCGTCGAACAGCGATGTGAAGCCGGGCGGCGCTGCCGGCTCGGCGGCGAGCGGCGCTGCCGCCATCCCGATAACAAGCAGGGCGAGGGCGGCTAACGGCGCGCGGCGCTGGCGGCGGAAGATCATGAAGCGGCTCCTTCTTGGGCGCCGGCCGCGCGGGCCGGCGCCTTGTCTGGACGGATTACTTCGATTTCAGGCCATAGGCCTGGATGCGGTCGGTGCCGACGAGCACCTGCCCGTTGGCGACGGTGACTTCGCTGTAGTTGCCGGTCGTCGCCAGCTCGCCTTCCGGGCTCTTCCAGATCGTGTCGAGCGTGACCGCGTCGAACGCGTAGAGGATGGGCTGGGGCGGCTTGGCGGCATAGAGGCTGACGGTGCGCGCGGCGTTTTGGTCCACCACCCACACGATCGCGTCATTGCCGCCATTGCTGGAAATGACCGGAGATCCGGCATTGTGCAGCGTGGTCTTCATCTCCAGCTTGTCGACCTTCAGATGGGCCGGCGCGTTGGGGCTGGCGACCACCTTCACCTTGGCGAGGCTGGGCGGGGCGCTGGTGTTGAAATTCTCGCCCTTCTTGCTGGCGCCGCTGACGTAGATGTAGGTGTCTCCCTTCGCATCGCGATAATAGGACGCGGAGGTGCGGCTCTTGGCCTGGTCGAACGCGCCATATTCATCCGAAAACGGCTTGAACAGGCTGATCGGGCCGCGCCGCTTCCATTCGGGCTGCGGTTCGGGCGCCAGCAGCGACAGGTCGGTCGCCGGATCGAGCGCGCAGGCCTGGCGCTGGGTCAGGCTGCCCGGCATCTTGTCGCGGTCGAGCAGGTAGATGACGCCCTGCTTGCCGCCGCCGAGAACCAGCAGGTTGGTGGTCTGCGACGTGCCGGCCGGCAGGTTGACGGTGATCACCGGGCTGCTGCCGATGTCGATATCCGCCTTGCCCGCCTGGCAATAATTATAGGGGGTGTAGCTGCCGGTCAGGGTCAGGCCGTTGGTCCGGTTGTCCTCGAACTGCAGGATGGAGTGGGACCAGTTGTTCTGCTTGTCCGGGTGCATGCTCTCCAGGCCAAGGTTGATGCCGTCCTGCAGGTTGGACCCGGTGGACACGTAGAGCCGGCCCTTCTCGTCGAGCGCGGGGCCGCCCTGGGCCCACATGCCGCCGCCGTCCTGCACGTCGTCGGGCGTGGCCGAGAAGGCGGAGACGACCTTGCGGCTCGGCACGTCGAGCACCAGCATCCAGCCCACGGCGTCCGCGCCGAAGGCGAGATAGAGGCGCGATCCGTCGCCGTTCAGCACCAGCGCGCCGCGCTGGACATAACGATATTTCTTGCCCAGCTGCCAGGTGCGCTTGCCGTTGCGGTTGAGCGAGGGCTGGTCGATCACCGCCTGGCTCAGCGCCACCGGCCAGCCGGGAAGCTGCTGGCCGCTGCGCAGGTCGAGCGCGTGGGCGCTCCACAGATTCTCGCCGCTCGCGCTGCTGCAGCTGGTGACGTAGAAACGGTTGGCCTTCATGTCGATGACGCCGGTGCCGTAATTGCCGAGCGTACCCTTGTTGCACGGCGTTTCGGTAAGCCGGGTGCGCCACAGGATGGTGCCGGGCGCAACGCCGCCGACCGCCGCCGTGCTGATCGCATAGGCATAGCCGGTGGTGGTGGTGACGAAGGTAACAGGGAAGGTCTTGCCGCGATGCGCGCCGCCGGTCATCTTGACCGACTGCAGATAAAGCGGCGCCGAGAACAGGCGCGGCGGCGTGTTCTCGAAACTGTCGAGCTGCGGCGAGGACCAGACCGGGCCGAAATCGGCGCTGCCCACGGTGGCGGGGGTCAGCTTGGTCTCGAGCGGGTTCCAGCCGGAGCGGCCGGGGTCGTTATGGGCGATCGGCTTGTTGACCGCGGGGGCCTTGCCCGCTTGCGCCATGGCAGCGGTGGAAAGCGCGGAACATGCAATGAAAAGGGCGGCTGTGCGCAACTTCATTTGATATCCTTCTCTTTGATATATGTTATGATTTATAGCCGATTACCGCCGCATGAACGCGCGGAGGACCGGGAATTTCACGGGTAGGGCGGCCGTCCACGCGGGGAGGATGGTTGCGGGCTGATCTGGCGAACGGTCGATAGGGGAATAAGCGGGGCCGCTGTCGCGGGGCGCGCCGTGCGGCAGACCAGGCAGTCGTCATGCGCCATCATGTCTGCCACTTGTTCTCCCCCGATCTCGCTTTTGCGGATTCGGATTTCCCGAAGCATGGACTGTGCCAAGCCAAAGCATTGCCCGGTTATGCCGATGCAGGCGGCTTCCGCCGCGGCGGGGCAGCCCGGAAAATTGTTACCTATGCCTCCTCTTTGGCGCGGCGGGTTCACAAAGGTGACAGCAATATTTGCCGGCCAGGGTGGCCGATCAGCGCATTTCCGGGCGGCGGCGGCGTGGCACGTTCCGTGCTTGGGATTGAACGGACACCGCAAAAAAGCGGGTCGGGGGAGGAAGCCGGGATGAAGCGTGCGCTGCAGCCGCTGATGGCCTTCGCAACGGGCGAGCCCCGTTCGCTTCCCGCTTTCCCCCATGCCGCCGACAAGCCGCAACCCGTTTTCGGCGCGCTCGCCGCGCCTTTACCGTACCGTGGGAGATTGAATTGAAGCTGGCAACGATCAGTCTGGACGGCGCAGCCGTCGCCGCGATCATCGACGAGAAAGCGGGCAGGGCCTTTCCGCTGGGCAGCGACATGCTGTCGGTGATCCGGTCGGGCGCGCGTCCGCAGGTTTCGGGCGAAGGCGTGCCGCTGTCATCGGCATCGCTGCTGGCGCCGATCCCCCGGCCGGAACGCAACATCTTCTGCGTCGGCAAGAATTACCACGCCCACGCCAGGGAATTCACCCAGAGCGGCTTCGACAGTTCCGCCAAGGACGAGAGCGAGACGATTCCGACCGCGCCGATCATCTTTTCCAAGCTGCCCGACTGCGTGATCGCCAACGAGGCGCCGATGCTCTACCCCACCGGCGTCAGCGACAAGATCGATTATGAGGCGGAGCTGGCGCTGGTCATCGGCAAGGGCGGGCGCGGCATCCGCAAGGCGGACGCCTACAGCCATGTCTTCGGCTATATGATCGTCAACGACATGACGGCGCGCGATCTTCAGGCGGACCACAAACAGTGGCTGATCGGCAAATCGCTCGACACCTTCTGCCCGATGGGACCGTATCTGGTCACGGCGGACGCGGTGGACGTAGAAAATCTCAACGTCCGCTGCTGGGTGAATGACGAATTGCGGCAGGATGCCAACACGTCCGACCTGATTTTCGACATTCCGACGCTCATCGAGGCGCTTTCGGCCGGCATCACGCTGTTTCCGGGCGACATCATCGCCACCGGCACGCCGGCGGGCGTGGGCATCGGTTTCAAGCCGCCCCGTTACCTGTCGCGCGGTGACCGTGTGACCGTGGAGATCGACGGCCTGGGGAGGCTGAGCAACATTCTCGATTAGCAAATCGCGCAGCGATCTCGCCGGCGGGCATTCAGGAGGGGCAGGGAAGATGCACAATGACGTTGCGCCGCTGGGGCGGGAACAGCGCAAGGTTTTGACGGCCAGTCTGGTCGGCACATCGGTGGAGTTCTACGATTTCTTCATCTACGCGACCGCCGCCAGCCTGTTCTTCGGCCCGCTGTTCTTCCCGGCATCCTCGCCCTCGGCGCAGTTGCTGGCCGCCTATGCCAGCCTGGCGCTCGCCTTCATCGCCCGGCCGGTGGGCGCGATCCTGTTCGGGCATTTCGGCGACCGGGTGGGCCGCAAGGCGACGCTGGTGGCATCTCTGCTGCTGATGGGCGGATCGACCTTCTTCATCGCCTTCCTGCCCACCTATGAGGATATCGGGTGGACCGCATCGCTGATGCTCTGCATCCTGCGCCTCGGCCAGGGCCTGGGGCTTGGCGGCGAATGGGGCGGCGCGGCGCTGCTGGCGGTGGAGAATGCGCCAAATGGCTGGCGCGGACGCTATGGCATGGTGCCGCAGCTGGGCGCGCCGATCGGCTTCATCACGGCCAACGGCGTGTTCCTGCTGCTGGGCATGGGCCTTTCGGCGGAGCAGATGATGGATTGGGGCTGGCGCATTCCCTTTCTGGGCAGCGCCTTTCTGGTCATCATCGGCCTGTGGGTGCGGCTGAAACTTACCGAGACACCCGCCTTCGCGGCTGCGCTCAAGGAAGCGCCGCCGGAAGCGGTGCCCATCGCCAGCGTGTTCCGCAACCATTTGCCCGGCGTGATGTTCGGCACGCTGGGCGGCATCTGCTGCTTCGCCATCTATTACATCACCACCGCCTTCCTGCTGGGTTACGGCACGACGACCCTCGGCTATGGGCGCAGCGAGTTCCTGATCGCGCAGATTGGCGCGACGGTGTTCCTGGCCGTGGGCATCATCCTGTCCGGCATTTTCTCTGATCGGTTCAGCCAGCGCACCGTGCTGATCTGGGGATGCCTGGGCACGCTGTTGATCGCCGGGCCGCTGATGAAGCCGCTGATGGACAGCGGCTCGCTGGGGCTGGTGTTCATCCAGCTTTCCGTCGCGCTGCTGTGCATGGGTCTGGCTTACGGTCCGCTCGGCGCATGGCTGCCCAGCCTGTTCCCGGCGCGGGTGCGCTACACCGGCGCGTCGATGGCGTTCAACCTGGGGGCGATCGCCGGCGGGTCGCTGGCGCCGTTTTTCGCGCAGAGCATGGCGGAACGGGGTGGATTGCTGCCCGTTGGTCTCTATCTCTCCGCATGCGGGGGCGTCAGCCTGATCGCGCTGCTGATGGCGCCGCGCCGGCCGGTAGAGGGATAGCGCGCCGGCGATGCGCGTGACTTTATTATTTGAAGCTGAGGAGTTGGACGATGTCCGCGAATATCATGAAGGCCGTTGCGGCTGACCAGATCACCGATCGGGACGGGCTGAGCAGCGCGCTTGCCGAGCAGGACATTGTCGGATTCTGGAAGATCAAGCATGATTTCGAGCAGTTCGAGCCGCATGTGCCGGAAAAGCCCGGCATCTGGCGCTACGCGGACTTTTCGCCGCTGGGTTTCGCCGCGACCGAGATCATCCCCATCGAGGAGGCGGACCGCCGCAACCTGATGTTCTCAAACCCCGGCCTGCCCGGCAGCGGGCTGATCACGCGCCGGCTGTTCGGCGGCGTGCAGATCATCCCGCCGGGCGAATTGTCGCAGGTCCACCGCCATGTCGGCGCGGCGACCCGCGTCATGCTTGAAGGGACGGGCGCCTACACCACGGTGGAGCGCGACAAGAGCGTGCTGGAGCGCGGCGACGTCGTCACCAACCCCAGCGGCGCATGGCATGAAACCGGCAATGAGGGCAGCGATCCGGTGATGTGGTTCGACACGCTGGACGTGCCCTTCACCAAGATGCTCGGCACCAATTTCTTCTTCAACGACTATGCGGAGATTGAGGAAGGCCAGCGCATCGCCAAGAAATTCCAGACGGTCAGGCCGCGCACGGACTGGTCCGCCAATGCCTATGGCGTCGGCGGCGTGCGGCCGGACTGGGTGTCTCACCGCGTTGCCCGGGGCAGCGGATCGCCGCGCTTCCTCTATAAATATGAACCCACCCGCGCGCTGCTGGAACGGCTCCGCGACGACGACGGATCGCCGCATGACGGGATCATGGTGGAATATTACAGCCCGGAAACGGGCGGCAGCGTGCTGCGCACGCTTGGCGTGTACATGCAGATGCTGCGCCCCAATGAACGCACGCTGGAGCAGCGCAGCACGGCCTCCCGCATCTTCGTCTGCCTGGAAGGCAGCGGCACCACCGTGGTCGGCGGCGTGGAGCTCAACTGGCAGCGCAACGACGTGATCGTCGTTCCGGGCTGGCACTGGTACAGCCACCGCAACGGCAGCCGGGATTCCGTGCTCTATTCCGTAACCGACGCCCCCGCCCTCCGCGCCCTCGGCCACCTGGTCGAAGACCGCGAAACGCATGAAGGGGAAACCGTGCGGACCCACGGCGAACCGCGGTGATGGGTTAGGGAACAGGGCTGGGGCGGGGGATGGGGGGACCATCTTTCGGCCCCGACGCTGTTGGCATCCTGTGCCCCCAAGTGCGTGGTGTTGCTACGAAAACGATGCTCTTTGCCGTGAATTTTTTTCATGTAATTATAGCCAAATGGGCGACGATCTTTTTGTTGAGCGCGAATTTGAAAGCGGCACTGGCCTGATCGTATTCAGCGGCGCTCCACCTGCGGCGTGGACAGCGTTCAGGCGCTGATGTCGGCAATGAAGACCGTCCACTCCGAGTTGATGGAAAGCGACCTGTATAAATCGGGGAGGCTCACCTACGCGGCGCAGTATGACTTAGATCTGCCGCCCGGTTGGGGTGACGGCCAGTTGTATGTGCCGTCCGATCGGGACGCTTGCTAACTTATATCATTTGATAGCGGAGGATGTGGGATTCGAACCCAATGACGGACAGCAGATCAACTCCGCATTATCCCACAACTCTTACACAATCACAGGGCGCCGTATAAGAGCAATCCCTATTCCAGCGTAAACTACGGTATTTTCTTGAGATTTTGGTGGACGCACTAGGGCTCGAACCTAGGACCCGCTGATTAAGAGTCAGCTGCTCTACCAACTGAGCTATGCGTCCACATGATGCCGGTGGGGAAGCGCGATCGCTTCTCGGCTGCGGCGTGCCGGCTAGCATGGTTTTTGCCGGATGCAAACAGTTGTTAGAGAAAATTTCCGCGCTGGTGGGGTTGGCGGTCCAGCGACATCAGGATGCCGACGCAGATCATCACCGTCATCATCGCCGATCCGCCGAAGGAAACGAGGGGGAGGGGGATGCCGACGACGGGCGCTAGGCCCATCACCATCATCAAGTTGATGGCGACATAGAAGAAGATCGTGGTGGCGAGGCCGGCCGCGGTCAGCTTGGCGAAGCGCGATTCGGCGCGGATGCCGACGCCGATGCCCCAGCGGATCAGCGCCATGAAGGCGAGGATGAGGAGCAGCCCGCCGACCAGACCCCATTCTTCCGCCATGGTGGCGAAGATGAAATCGGTATGGCCTTCGGGCAGATAATCGAGATGGCTCTGCGTGCCGTTCAGAAACCCCTTGCCGAACAGCCCGCCGGATCCGATCGCGATCTTGGACTGGCTGATATGATAGCCGGTGCCCAGCGGGTCGCTTTCCGGATTGAGGAAGATGAGGATCCGGTTGCGCTGATAATCGTGCATCATGCTGAACGCGATCGGCAGCAGCGCGGCAAGGGCCAGTGCGCCGCCCACGAACAGGCGGATCGGCAGGCCGGCAAGGAAGGCCACCGTCATCCCCCCGGCGACGATCATCAGCGCGGTGCCGAGATCGGGCTGGAGCATCACCAGCGCGGCGGGCACGCCGATCAGCAGCGCGGTGGGCCAGAGCGCGGTCCAGCTGCGCGTCTCGCCCGGCGGCAGCAGCGCGTAGAAACGCGCGACGGCAAGGACGATGCAGGGCTTCATCAATTCGGACGGCTGGAGGCGGATCACCCCCAGGTCGAGCCAGCGCTGGCTGCCCCCGCCAACCACGCCGACCAGTTCGACGACGGTGAGCAGCACCAGGATGATGCCGTAAGCGGGAAAGGCGAGCTGTTGCCAGAAGGATTCGCGGAAGCGCGAAAGGAGGATCGCCACCACGAGGAAGATGAGGAAGCGGACCCCCTGGGATTGCGCCCAGGGAGACATGCTGCCGCCGGCGGCGGAATAGAGGATGACCAGCCCGAACCCGCCGATCGCCATCACCAGCAACAGCAGCCGCCAGGGCAGCTGGGCCAGCGGACGCGGGATGATGGAGTTGCTGCTCATTCCGGGTTGTCCGGCGCGTCGGTGGTGGGCGAAGGCGTGGGGGTCGGCGGGGGCGCGGGCGCTGCCGGGGCGGACCGGGCGGCGCGGTAGGCGGCGGCCTTCGCGGCCATCCGCGTGGCGATATCGCCGCCCCATTGTTTTTCCAGCCCGTCCAGCACCTCCAGCGCCTTGGCCTTGTCGAACGCATAGGTCAGCACGTCGCGCGCCACCGGATATGCCGCGCCGGATCCGCCGCCATGCTCGATGATGACGGCGGCGGCGTAACGGGGCTTTTCTATCGGCGCGAAGGCAATGAACAGCCCATGGTCGCGGAACTTCCACGGCAGGCTTTCATTGGACCGGACGCCGCCGGCACGTTCCGCCATGGTGATGCGGCGCACCTGCGCGGTGCCGGTCTTGCCCGCCACCTTGATGTCCGGGAACGGCAGGCGCGCGCGCCCCGCGGTGCCCGGCCCGTTCACCACGTCGCTCATCGCCTGGCGGACATAGGCGAGATGTTCGGGCGGAATGGGCAGGTGCTCGGCCGGCGTCACCAGCGGCTTGCGCACGATGGTGGGCATCACCGCGCGGCCGGATGCGATGCGTGACGCCATGACGGCCAGCTGCAGCACGTTGGACAGCATGTAGCCCTGGCCGATGGTCGCGTTGACCGTGTCATATTGCTGCCAGGGCTTGTCGTATTTCCGCTTTTTCCAGGCGGTGTCCGGCACGGTGCCATAGCTTTGCGAGGGCAGGGGCAGGGGAAAGGATTCGCCCAGCCCCAGCCGGTGCGCCATCGTAGCGATCGCGTCGATCCCCGCTTCCAGCGCGAAATGATAGAAATAGACGTCGCAGCTCTGGTAAATGCCCTTGGCCATGTTGACCGTGCCATGGCCGCCGCGCTTCCAGCAGTGGAACCGGCCGCTGCCCAGCCGATATTGGCCGGTGCACGTCGTGGTCCGTTCAGGGTCGATGCCCGCCCCCATCAGCGCCAGCGCGACCATCGGCTTCACTGTCGATCCCGGCGGGTAAAGGCCCTTCAGCACCTTGTTGCGCAGCGGCACATGATCGTCCTGCGACAACATGCCCCATTCCATCTGGCTGATGCCGTCGGAAAAGCTGTTCGGGTCGAACGAGGGCATGGACGCCATGGTGAGCAGCTCGCCGGTCTCGCAGTCCATGACCACGATGGAGCCGGACTGATCGCCCAGCCGGCGCGCAGCATATTCCTGCATCCCCGCGTCGATGGTGAGGTTGAGCGTCTTGCCGCTCACATCCGGCCGGGTCGCAAGGTCGCGGACCAGCTTGCCGCGTGCCGTCACCTCGGTGCGGCGCGCGCCGGGCTTGCCCGCCAGCACCGATTCCATCGTCTTCTCGATGCCGTCCTTGCCGATCTTGTAACCGGGGGTGATGAGCAGCGGGTTGCGGCTTTCCTCATATTCCTCGGCAGAGGCGGCGCCGACATAGCCGATCAGATGGCCCACCGCCGCGCCGGCGGGATAATAGCGGGAATAACCGCGCGCGGGCGCGACGCCGGGCAGCTCGTTCAGCCGCACGCTGACGGCGGCATAGCGTTCCCAATCCAGATTTTCGGCGACCTGGACCGGCTGGTATCCGCGCGCATGATCCAGGTCGGTGCGGATCCGGGCGATCTCGTCGTCCGACAGGCCAAGCAGCCCGCGCAGCATGGCGATGGTCCTGTCGGCGTCCTTCATCCTGTCCGGGATGATGTCGACGCGGAAATCGGTGCGGTTGATCGCCAGCGGCTTGCCGTAGCGGTCGACGATCCAGCCGCGCCTTGGCGGGATCAGCGTCAGGTTGACGCGGTTGCTTTCGGCCAGCAGCCGGTACCGCTCGTTCTGGGCGATGGAAAGCCAACCCATCCGCCCGGCCAGCAGCGCGCCAAGGCCGATCTGCGCGCCGCTGAGGATCATCGCCCTGCGCGTGAAACTGAAGGACTGCGACGCTTCCGTGACGACCCGCGCGCTCTTGCGCTTCATCGCATCAGCCGCCAGCGGTCCAGCGTCGCGCACAGCCGCGCGGCGAGCGGAAAGAGCAGGATGGATGCGAACAGCAACGGCACGATGATCAGTATATAGCCTCCGCCGCCCGTGGATATGGCAATCAGGAAGGCCGCGATCATGCAAAAGGCGATGCAGGATGCGGCGATGAACCATTCCTGCCAGTAATCGCGCCAGACGAGCCAGCGGTCGCACAGGTCTATGCCGATGAAAGCCAGCGTCCAGGTCAGCATCGCGCTGCCCAGCGGTTGGCCGCTGAACAGATCGTCGAACAGGCCGAAGGGCAGGGCCACCCACACCGGCCACAGCTCCGGCCGCAACAGCCGCCAGCCGAGCAGCATCAGCAGCCCGGCGGGAGGCACCAGCGGCGCGGTGGAGACGACCGGAGCCAGCGGCAGCATGGAGGCCAGCATGGTCGACACGATCGGCACCATGCGCGCCCGCAGGCTCATCGTCAGCGGACTGGCGTCCATCGCGATGATGCGGGTCATGGCGCGACCGGGGGCGTCGGGGCGGGGGCGGCCGCCTCTGGCTGGAAGGGCGGTTCCACGATGGCGAAGTCGATGCGGCCGGGGTTGGCGAGCGGACGGCCCGTCGCGCCGTCGCCCGAGACGCGGGTGATGATCGCCACCGGTATGTTCGGCGCATAGACGCCGCCGGTGCCCGAGGTGACGAGCACGTCGCCCGGCTTGAACGGGTTGGCCCCGGTGGTCAGCGGCCGGATGTCCAGCCCGCCGTCGCCGGTGCCGGTGGAGATGGCGGGCAGCCCGTCGTCCGCCCGGCGCACCGGGATCACCATGCCCCCGTCGGTCAGCAGCATGACCCGCGCGGTCGATCCGCCCACCGCCTCCACCCGGCCGATCAGCCCCTCCGGCGCGCGCACCGGCTGGCCCACCGCCACGCCGTTGGTGCGGCCCGCGTTCAATATGGCGAAGCGGCGGCTGCTGCTGGCCGAAGAACTCACCAGCCGGGCCGAGACGATCGGTTCGGGTTTCTGCTCGACGAGGCGCAGCATCCGCTTGAGCCGGGCATTTTCATAGGCGATCGCCCGCGCCTCGATCAGCGCGGTGCGGTTCTCCTCCACCTCGGCGTTCAGCGCCCGGTTCTTGGAGCCGGCGTCGATATAGGCGGCGATCCGCTCACCAAGCGACCCGGCGCCGCGCGCCGCGCCGCGCCCCGCGGATGAGACCGGCGCCGTGGCGTCGCTCACCACGCCACGAAGCGCGCCAAAGCCCTGTGGGTCGAAAATCGCCGCCGCAAGCAGGAGCAGGGCGATGAACGCCCCGGTCACCGCCGCGACATAGCCGAAGAACAGGCCGTATTGCGCCTTGCGGGAGTATCCGGGGCGCCTGTTGCCGGGTGGCGCCATGCCCTGGCGCGCCTCAGGCGGTCAGCAGCACGCCGCGGAAGACGGGGTCTTCCAGCGCGCGGCCGGTGCCAAGCGCAACGCAGGTCAGCGGGTCGTCCGCGATGGTGACGGGCAGGCCCGTCTCATCGCGCAGCACCTCGTCCAGTCCGTGCAGCAGCGCGCCGCCGCCGGTGATGACGATGCCCTGGTCGACAATGTCCGCCGCCAGTTCAGGCGCCGTGTTTTCCAGCGCGATCCGCACGCCCTCTATGATGGTGCCGACAGGCTCGCTCAGCGCCTCGGCGATCTGCCCCTGATTGATCTCGATTTCCTTGGGGATGCCGTTCACCAGGTCGCGGCCCTTGATGTGGATGGTGCGGCCAACCCCGTCCGCCGGCGGCTTGGCCGTGCCGACATCCTTCTTGATCCGCTCCGCCGTCGCTTCGCCGATCAGCAGATTATGGTTGCGCCGGACATAGGAGACGATGGCTTCGTCCATCTTGTCGCCGCCCACGCGGACCGAGGTGGTATAGGCCAGCCCGCGCAGCGAGAGCACCGCCACCTCGGTGGTGCCGCCGCCGATATCGACCACCATCGATCCGATCGGCTCCGTCACCGGCATGTCCGCGCCGATCGCCGCCGCCATCGGCTCCTCGATCAGCCAGACCTGGCTGGCGCCGGCATTGGAGGCGGCGTCGCGGATCGCGCGGCGCTCGACCGTGGTCGAGCCGCTAGGCACGCAGATCACGATTTCCGGCCAGCGCGGGAAGCGGCGCTGCCCGTGCACCTTGGTGATGAAATATTTGATCATCTGCTCGGCCACGTCGATGTCGGCGATCACGCCGTCGCGCAGCGGGCGGATCGCCTCGATGGAGCCGGGCGTCTTGCCCATCATCATCTTCGCGGCATCGCCCACCGCCTTGACGCGCTTCACCCCGTTGACCGTCTCGATGGCGACGACGGACGGCTCGTTCAGCACGATGCCCTTTCCGCGCACATAGACGACGGTGTTGGCCGTCCCCAGGTCGATCGCCATATCGTGCGACATGAATTTGAACCAGCGCGTGAAGAACATTGAAATTCCTGTCCGAATTGATCCCGAAAGACTGCGCGTGCCCAGTCCTAACCCGCCCGCGCGTCCGATGGCAGACCCATATTGAAATTTCACGGGGCGGGTCGCGGGAATGCGTCGATTGGTCTAGACGATAAGGCATGTCAATACGCCGCCTTCCAGAGCATCTCGTCAATCGTATCGCCGCCGGTGAAGTGGTCGAAAGACCGGCCAGCGCGCTGAAGGAATTGGTGGAGAACGCCATCGATGCGGGCGCGGCGCGCATCGCCGTGCGCCTGTCCGCCGGGGGCATCGAATTGATCGAGGTGATCGACGACGGCTGCGGCATGGCGCCTGCCGAAATGGCGCTGGCGCTGGAACGGCACGCCACTTCCAAACTGCCGGATGACGCCATCGAGGCGGTTTCCACCCTCGGTTTTCGCGGCGAGGCGCTGCCGTCCATCGCCAGCGTCGCGCGGCTGACGCTGGAAAGCCGGGTGCGCGGCGCAGACGGATGGATGCGGGCGGTGGACAATGGCGCGGTCGAGCGGGAAGGGCCGGCCGCGTTGCCGCCGGGCACGCGAATCCGGGTGGAAGGATTGTTCGAGCGGGTGCCCGCGCGGCGCAAATTCCTGCGCTCGGCCCGGTCGGAATATGCCGCCTGCGTGGATGCCGTCCGCCGCCTCGCCATGGCGCGCCCGGATATCGGCTTCACGCTGGAGCATGAAGGGCGCAAGGCGCTGTCCGTCCAGCCCGGCGACGACCGCCCGGCGCGGGTCGCGGCATTGACCGATCGGGCGCTTGCGGAAAACAGCGTCGCTGTCGATCTCGCGCGCGAGGGGATCATGTTGGGCGGCGTGGCCGGATTGCCCACCTTCAACCGCGGCGTGGCGGACCATCAATATCTGTTCGTGAACGGCCGTCCGGTGAAGGATCGGCTGCTCGTCGGCGCGGTGCGCGGCGCCTATGCCGACGTGCTGGCACGGGACCGGCATCCGGTGGTCGCGCTCTTCCTGGACGTGCCGCCGGACATGGTCGACGTGAACGTCCACCCGGCCAAGACCGAGGTGCGCTTTCGCGATCCGGCGCTGGTGCGCGGCATGATCGTCAGCGGCCTGCGCCGCGCGCTCGACGAGGCCGGCCATCGCAGCGTCCAGCGCCCATCGGAAGCAGCACTTGGCGCGTGGCAGAGCGAAGCGCCGCTCCTGCCGGCGGAAGGCCAGCGGTCGCCTGCCGCGAGCCAGCATGTCGTGTGGGACCGGCGGACCAGCTTCATCGCCCCGCCCATGGCGCGCAGCGAGCCGGCCTATGCCCCGCCGCCGGAGGCGATTTCCTATCCCCTCGGCGTGGCGCGCGGGCAGGTGGCGAAAACCTATATCGTCGCGGAGGCGGAGGACGGGCTTGTCATCGTCGACCAGCATGCCGCCCATGAACGGCTGGTGCTGGAACGGATGCGCGGGGCAATGGAGGGCGGCGCGGTGGCGGCGCAGGCGCTGCTTCTACCCGAAGTCGTCGAGCTGGAGGAAAGCGCCTGCGACAGGCTGGAGGCGCGGATATCGGAACTGGCCGAATTCGGGCTGGAGCTGGAACGGTTCGGCCCCGCCGCCATGCTCGTCCGTGCCACGCCCGCCATGCTGGGCAGCGGCGATATAAAGGGGCTGGTGGCCGATCTGGCCGACGAACTGGCCGCTTTCGACCAGGCGCTCAGCCTCAAGGAACGGCTCGATCATGTCGCCGCGACCATGGCCTGCCACGGCTCGGTGCGGGCAGGGCGGGTGCTGTCGGTCGCGGAAATGAACGCCCTGCTACGCGAAATGGAGGTCACCCCGCATAGCGGCCAGTGCAATCACGGCCGCCCGACCTGGGTGAAGCTGGCGCATGGCGATATCGAGAAGCTGTTCGGGCGGAAGTAAAAGGGGCCGGGCGGCCGAACGCCGTCAGATGAAGGGGTCGTGCGCCCATTGCAGCAGCGCCTGGCGCTGGCGCGGCCGGCAGAATATGTCGCCGGGGACGCAATGGGCGCGAACCTGCCCGGCATGCCGCGAAAAGGCGCGCCACCGCTTGATCTGTATCGCGTCGATATCGGGCAGGCGTCGGCCCATGAAATAACGGCAATACCATTGGAACCAGCCGCGCGGGTCCGGCCCGTGGATCCAGCCCTTTTCCCGCCAGACGCGCAGGGGCTGGCGGCTTTTCACGCCGAAGAAATTGAGCGCGGGGTCCGCCCGCTCGGCAATCTTCGCCCCGGCGAACCAGGCGGCGGGCAGCTCATCCCTGCAATCGTTGCAATATCTGCCTTCGAAAACGCCCATTTCCAGCATCTGGGCAGGGGTGAGCGCCGGCTGGAAATCCGGGGCGAAATCCTGCCCCATCGGCGCGTCCAGCCGGTAGCGATAGCCGCTTTGCATCCGGTCGCTGACGGTGATGAAGCGCCCCCGGGTCATCGCCGCCCGGCCGCCGGAACACAGGGTCCGCCGGCGGCCGGGGGCGATGGGCAGGCCGGGGTCAACCGGCCTCCGCCACCCGCAACGGCGCGCGTCCGCGCTTCACCGTCAGCTTGTTGAGCGCATTCACATAGGCGCGCGCGCTGGCGACCAGCGTGTCCTGATGCGCGCCGGTGCCGCGCACGCTGCGCCCGTCCTCGCTCAGCACCACGGAAACCTCCGCCTGCGCGTCGGTTCCGCCGGTGACGGCGTGGACTTCATAGCGTTGCAGCGTGCCCTTGTCGTGCGGCACCAGTTCGCGGATCGCCTTGAACAGCGCATCGACCGGGCCGTTGCCCGTCGCCGTCACCGTCTTTTCCGCGCCGTCGATGGCGAGGGTCAGGATCGCCCGCTGCGGCCCCTTGGTGCCGCAATGGATCTCGACATCGCGCACCTGGATATTGTCGTGGCCGCGCAGCACCTCGTCGTCGACCAGTGCGACGATATCCTCGTCGAACACCGCTTTCTTGGCGTCGGCCAGCGCCTTGAAGCGCACGAACGCATCCTGAAAGGCGTTGTCGCCCAGTTCGTAACCCAGCTCCTTCAGCTTTTCCTTGAAGGCGGCCCGGCCGCTATGCTTGCCCATCACCAGGCTGGACCGGGTCAGGCCGACGCTCTCCGGCGTCATGATCTCGTAAGTGGACGAATCCTTCAGCATCCCGTCCTGATGGATGCCGCTTTCATGCGCGAAGGCGTTGGCGCCGACGATCGCCTTGTTGGGCTGTACCGCAAAGCCGGTGATGCCGGACACCAGCCGGCTGGACCGGGTGATTTCCGTCGAGACGACATTGGTCGCCACGCGCAGCGCGTCTCGGCGGACCTTGATCGCCATCGCGATTTCCTCGACCGCGGCATTGCCCGCGCGCTCGCCGATGCCGTTGATCGTCGATTCCACCTGCCGCGCGCCGGCCGCCACCGCCGCCAGCGAGTTGGCGACGGCCAGGCCAAGGTCATTATGGCAATGGGTTGAAAACACCGCCTTGTCGCTGTTCGGCACCCGCTCGATCATCTCGCGGAACATGGCGGCATAATCTTCCGGCGTCGCATAGCCGACGGTATCGGGCAGGTTGATCGTCCGTGCGCCGCTGTCGATGGCGATTTCGATGGCGCGGGCCAGGAAATCCCGATCGGACCGGGTGGCGTCCTCGGCGGACCATTCCACGTCGGGGCAGATGTTGCGGGCGTGGGATATGGTCTGGCGGATGCGCTCCAGCACCGCGTCCGGCTCCATCGCCAGCTTCACCTTCATGTGCAGCGGCGACGTGGCGATGAAGCTGTGGATGCGCGGCGCGCGAGCATGCTGCACCGCTTCCCAGGCGCGGTCGATGTCGGGAATGGCGGCGCGGGCCAGGCTGGCCACGGTGGCGCGCTCGCACTGGCGCGCGACGGCGACGATCGCCTCGAAATCGCCCTCGCTGGCAATGGCGAAACCCGCCTCGATAATGTCGACGCCCAGCGTTTCCAGCTGCGCGGCGACACGCAGCTTTTCTTCCAGGTTCATCGAGCAGCCGGGGGATTGCTCCCCGTCTCGCAAGGTGGTGTCGAAAATCAGTACGGTATCGGTCATGGAACCTGCTCCTTCTCCAGCAGGGTGATCAGTCATGGGCGGGCTGACCCTTAGACGCCGTGGCCTGCACCCGTGCGGGGCAAGCGATATCGCGCGCCTAAGGGCGCGTAAGTCGTAGCAGGAGAAGGCCGCGGTGCGACGTCATGCCACGGCCTTAACCCGACTATATTGCCAAAGTCTAGCCGCCGGAGCGTTTACCCGCCTCAAAATGCGTCGGTTTCGAACGCCGGCTGATAGGCGAAAAGGCCGGGCACGCCGCCCGTCATCACGAAAAGCGCTGCTTTTCCTTCGCCATAGGCGCCGTTGCAGGCATCGGACAGGAAGCCGGCAAAGGCTTTGCCGCTATAGACCGGGTCCAGCAACAATCCCTCCGTCCGCGCCATCAGGCGCACCGTCGCCAGCATCGCGGCGGTGGGAATGCCATAGCCTTCGCCGCGCTCCGCGCCGCTCACGTCGATACTGTCCGGCCTTATCTCCGCCTGCGCGCCCAGCAGGGCCAATATGTCCTGCGCCAGAACGGTCGTCGTGCGCCGGGCGTCCTGCTCGGGCGCGAGCACGGTGAAGGAGCGGACACGGGCCGGATCCTGCCCCATCGCCGCGAAACCGGCTGCAAGCCCGGCATGGCTGCCCGCGCTGCCGTTGGCGACGACGATCTTCTCGAACCGTTCGGAAAGCGCCGCCTCCTGCGCGGTGATCTCGCGCGCGCAGTCCGCATAGCCAAGCGAGCCGAGCGGGGATGATCCGCCGACGCCGACGACATAGGCGCTACGGCCCTCCGCCTTCAGAGCGCGGGCGCGCTCATGGGCGAAGGCGAGGGTGTCCGCCGTGCCGTCCAGCTCGTGGACGGTCGCGCCGAACAGGCCGTCGAGCAGGATGTTGCCGTTGCGGCGATAGCTGGGGTCGTCACGGGCGACGACGCGGGCGAGCACCAGTTCGCAGGCCAGCCCGGCATAGGCGCTGGCGGCGGCGCTCAAGCGGGCGTGGTTGGACTGGACTCCGCCGGTGGTGATGAAGGTATCGCACCCCTCGCGCACCGCCGCGCCGAGCAGGAATTCGAGCTTGCGCAGCTTGTTGCCGCCGCCGCCCAGAGCCATCTGGTCGTCACGCTTCACATACAGCCTCGTGCCGCCGAGCGCGGGGCCAAGTTGCCGTTCCAGCCGGTGTAGGCGCTGGATCGGCGTTGGGCCGTCCAGCAACCGCAGCCGATCGAGCCCGTCCAGCACATCCAACCCGCCTGCACCCATTGGCTGTTTCCCCGCTGCGGCCGCGATCAGGCTTCGGTCAGGGCGGTGTCGCCCTCATGGCCCTCATCGCCATCGTCGTCGCCGTCATTCTCGCTCTCGTCGATCCGCGCGGCGCTGACCACATGCTCGTCGTCGGCGACGTTGAACAGCCGCACGCCCGCGCTGTTGCGGCCGATGACCCGCATCGAGGCGACGCCCAGGCGGATCATCTTCGCCTGGTCGGTGACCAGCATCACCTGCTTGCCGTCGCGCGCCGGGAAACTGGCCACGACCGGGCCGTTGCGCTCGATATTGTCGATATTGCCGATGCCCTGGCCGCCGCGGTTGGTGCGGCGATATTCAAAGGCGCTGCTGCGCTTGCCGTAACCGTTGGCGCAGACGGTGAGGATGAACTGCTCGGCCGCGGCAAACTCCGCCATCCGCTCGGCGGAGAGGGTGGCGTCGTTGTCATTCTCCTTCCACGCCGCGGCGCGCAGATAGGCCTCGCGCTCATCTGTGGTGGTGTCGAAGCCGTTCAGGATGGACAGCGAGATCACCTCGTCATCCCCCTTCAGCGTGATGCCGCGCACGCCCGTGGAGGTGCGGCTCTGGAACTCGCGCACGTCGGTGGCGGAGAAACGGATCGCCTTGCCGCCGCGGGTAGCGAGCAGCACGTCGTCATCCTCGGTCAACAGCGCGACGCCGATCAGCCGGTCGTCACTGTCATCGTCGAACCGCATCGCGAACTTGCCGTTGGACGGCACGTTGGCGAATGCGTCCATGCTGTTGCGGCGCACATTGCCCCGCGCGGTGGCGAACACCACGTTCAGCGCACCCCATTCGGCCTCGTCCTCGGGCAGCGGCAGGACGGTGGAGATGGTTTCCCCCGGCGCCAGCGGCAGCAGGTTGATCATCGGCCGGCCGCGCGTCTGCGGCGCGCCTTCCGGCAGGCGCCACACCTTCAGGCGATAGACCTTGCCGTGGGTGGAGAAGAACAGCACCGGCGTGTGGGTGGAGGTGACGAACAGTTCGGTGACGACATCCTCGTCCTTGGTCGCCATGCCGGAACGGCCCTTGCCGCCGCGCTTCTGCGCGCGGAACGCCTCCAGCGGGGTGCGCTTGATGTAACCGCCATGAGTGACGGTGATCACCATCTCCTCGCGCTCGATCAGATCCTCGTCGTCGATCCCGTCGGATGCGGGCGCGATCAGCGTCTTGCGCGGCGTCGCGAACTCGTCGGAAACGGCCTGCAACTCTTCGCGCATCACCTCGTAAAGCCGTGCGCGGTTGCCCAATATCTCCAGTAATTCGCCGATGTTTTCGGCAAGCTGGCGCAGTTCATCGCCAATCTCGTCGCGGCCCAGCGCGGTGAGGCGGTGCAGCCTGAGGTCAAGGATGGCGCGGACCTGAAGCTCGGACAGGCGGTAGCTGTCGCCCTCCACCTCGGCCTCCACCGCCTCGACAAGGCGGATATAGGGCGCGATCTCCGCCACCGGCCATTCGCGCGCCATCAGCGCGGCGCGGGCCTCGACCGGGCTGGACGAAGCGCGGATAATGCGCACCACCTCGTCCAGGTTGGTGACGGCAATGACCAGCCCGAGCAACAGGTGCGCCCGTTCGCGCGCCTTGGCCAATTCGAACTTGGAGCGGCGGGTGATCACTTCCTCGCGGAAGCCGATGAACGCCTGGATGATGTCGCGCAGGTTCAGCAGCTCCGGCCGCCCGCCGCGAATGGCGAGCATATTGGCCGGAAAGCTGGATTGCGCCGGGGTGTGCCGCCACAGCTGGTTCAGCACCACCTCAGCCGTCGCATCGCGCTTCAGGTCGATGACGATGCGCACGCCCAGCCGGTTCGATTCGTCGCGAATGTCGCTGACGCCCTCGATTCGCTTGTCCTTGGCGGCTTCGGCGATCTTTTCGACCAGCGCGTTCTTGCCGGTCTGGTAGGGGATTTCGGTCAGCACGATCGACTGGCGATCGCCCCGACCTTCCTCGATCTTGTGGCGCGAGCGGACGATGATGGAGCCGCGCCCGGCATGATAGGCGGAGCGCGCGCCCGCCTGACCCAGGATCAGCGCGCCGGTGGGAAAGTCCGGCCCGGGGACGATCTCGATCAGCTCGTCGATGGTGATGCCGGGATTGTCGATATAGGCAAGGCAGGCGGCGATCACCTCACCCAGATTGTGCGGCGGGATGTTGGTCGCCATGCCGACCGCGATGCCGCCGGCCCCGTTGACCAGCAGGTTCGGAAAGCGGGCAGGGAGCACCTGCGGTTCGCTCTCCGACCCGTCATAATTGGGCGTGAAGTCGACCGTGTCCTTGTCCAGGTCTTCCAGCAGGCTGTTGGAGACCTTGGCCAGCCGCGCCTCGGTGTAGCGCATGGCGGCGGGGTCGTCCGGGTCCATCGACCCGAAATTGCCCTGGCCGTCGATCAGCATCACCCGCATCGCCCAGTCCTGCGCCAGGCGCGCCAGCGCGAAGTAGATCGATGAGTCGCCGTGCGGGTGATATTTACCCATTACGTCGCCGACGATGCGGCTGCACTTGCGATAAGGCCGGCCGGCGACATAGCCGGCTTCCTGACAGGCATAGAGGATGCGGCGGTGAACCGGCTTCAAACCGTCGCGAACGTCAGGCAGCGCGCGGCTGACGATCACGGACATCGCATAGTCGAGATAGCTCGACTTCATCTCCTCGACGAGGCTGATCGGGCGGATATCGGAAGGGTCGGCGAGGAGCGTCTCGTCGGTGCTCAAGGCAGGACTTTCAGGCTGTGTGTTTGATGGCCGTCACCCTAGCGCATGGGTATCGGCAATGCCACCCCTGCACGCCGTTCCGGCCCGCAAAATCCAAGCTTCCGGGACGAAAATGTCGCTGGCGCGCTATCCGCGGACAAAGCGCCAGCTGGTCGCGTCCGATCCGTCCGGATCATAGGCGTAGCCGTCGTTGTCGAACCCCTTGAGCGCCTCGACATCGGCGAGGCGGTGCTCGCTGATGTAGCGCGCCATCATGCCCCGGGCGCGCTTGGCGGCGAAGCTGTTGAAGCGCAGGCCGTTTGGCCCGTTGTCGCGGAAATCGATGGTGACGATCCGCGCCCCGGCGGGCGGCACCGACTCGACCGCGCCCCAATATTCGCGGCTGGCCAGGTTGACGATGACGTTGGATCCCTCCGCCGCAAGGTCGCTGGCGAGCAGATCGCTGATCCGGCTGCCCCAGAAGCCGTAGAGATCGCCCCGGCCCGGCGCCCATTTCGTGCCCATTTCAAGGCGGTAGGGGCGAATCGAATCGAGCGGGCGGAGCAGGCCGTATAGGCCCGACAGGATCCGGACATGGTTCTGCGCGAAATCGATCGCCGCCTCGTCAAGGCTGTGCGCGTCGAACCCCACATAGACATCGCCGGCAAAGGCGAAGATCGCCGGCCTTGTCGGCAGGCTGGCGAAATTGGCGTAACGCTCGGCATTGAGCGTCGCCAGATTGTCGGAAATGCCCATGATCTCGCTCAGCCGCGCGGCGGACAGCTCCGCCGCGGCGCTGGCCAGCACGGTGGACTCGCCTTCGAAACGAGGGGCTGTCTCGACCAGCGGCGGCAGCGGCTTGGAATAATCGAGCGTTTTCGCGGGGGAAAGAATGGCAAGCATATTCAGCCGCGGTTAGCCCATTCAACGCTTCATCGCCAAGAACAATCATTCTGGCGTTCAACGCCGGTTCAGCGCCGACTCTGCACTTGCGTCGCCATGCGGAACGGGTTGTGCGCGTTCCCGACGGAGATTAGCTAGGCTCTGGAAGGCCGCGCCGACGGTCTGGACGGGATTCCTTTGAGGAGGCAGAGATGAAATTGGTTTCAAAGCTCGCGCTGGGCGTCACCCTTGCACTGGGTGTATCCGGTCTGGCGCTGGTGTCGCCGGCTGTGGCGCAGAAGAACAAGAAGGAAGAGGCCGCCAAGCAGCCGGAAGCCTATCAGCCAAAGCTGGGCGCCAAGTTCCGCAAGCCCTATGGCGAGGCCGCCAAGGCGCTGGGCGCCAAGGATTACGCCGCCGCCGCCGCCGCCCTGCCGGCGATGGACGAGGCCGCCTCCACCCCGGACGAAAAATACGCCACCGCCCAGGTGCGTCTGATGATCGGGTCCAACACCAAGGACGAGGCGATGCAGAAGCGCGCGGTGAACGATTTCGTCGCCGCCAATGTCGGCCCGGCGGACGATCTTGCCAAGATGAACTTCTACAAGGGCAATTTCGCGTACAAGGATAAGGATTACGCGACGGCGATCACCGCGCTCACCGCGGCGGAAGCCGGCGGCTTCAAGGAAGCGGACGTCTATCTGCTGCTCGCCGAATCCTATTTCAACAGCAAGCAGGTGCCGCAGGGCCTCGCCCAGGTCGAGCGCGCAATCGCCTCGGATAAGGCGGCCGGCAAGACGCCCCCGCAGGACTGGTATTCGCGCGCGGCCTCCGTCTCCTATCGCGAGAAGTCGCAGCCGGAAGCGATGAAGTGGACGCGCATGCTGGTGGAGGCATATCCCACGGCGGAGAACTGGCGCAGCGCGCTGGTCGTCTATCGCGACGGCAGCAACCTCGACAATGCCACCACGCTTGATCTGTTCCGCCTGATGCGGCTCACCAAGTCGCTGGGCAGCGAGCGCGACTATTACGAATATGCGCAGAACGCGTCCGAACGCGGCCTGCCGGGCGAAGCCAAGGCCGTGGTCGACGAAGGCCGCGCGCTGGCGGTGTTCGACGGCACCAACCGCGCTCTGGCCGACGTGCTGAGCGCCGCCAACGCCCGCATCGCGGGGGACAAGGCGTCGCTGGTCGGCGCGGACAAGCAGGCCGCCGCCGCCAAGGACGGCAAGGTCGCGATGGGCACCGCCGACGCCTATCTGGGCTATGGCGAAGATGCCAAGGCGGTGGAAATGTACCGCCTCGCCCTCGAAAAAGGCGGTGTCGACGCAAATGTCGCGAACACCCGGCTCGGCATCGCGCTGGCGCGCAGCGGCCAGGCGGATGCAGCGCGCACCGCTTTCCAGGCGGTCACCGGTCCCCGCGCCGAGCTGGCCCAGTTCTGGATGCTGTGGCTCAATCAGCGCGGCTGACCGGCCCTTCAGCGAAGGTGAAAGAGCGGCGGGGCTTGTCCCCGCCGTTTCTTTGTCAGGCGTGGTCGGGAATGGGCACGCCCGGCACGTCCTTCGACGTGCGGATGGTCAGCGACGTCTTCACGCTCGCGACATTGGGCGCGGTGGTCAGTTCCGATGTCAAAAAGCTCTGAAACGCCTGCAGGTCGGCCGCGACGATCTTCAGGATGAAGTCGATCTCGCCGTTCAGCATATGGCATTCGCGGACCTGGGGCAGCTCCGCCACATGCTCCTCGAACGCCTTCAGGTCCGATTCCGCCTGGCTGCGCAGGCTGACCAGCGCGAACACGCTGATGCCGAAACCCAGCGCCAGCGGGTCTAGCGTGGCGTGATAACCCTTGATGACCCCGGCCTGCTCCAGCCCGCGCACCCGGCGCAGGCAGGGCGGGGCGGTCAGCCCCACCTGGGCCGCCAGATCGACATTGGTCATTCGCCCGTCATTCTGGAGGGCATCGAGAATCTGCAGATCAATCGCGTCTAGCGAGGGTGTAACCATAGGTGTCGATTATTTCCGAATATATGCGTAATCACGATGATAATAAAATTGCTGGCAAAAGCAATTGTCCCACATTGCAACGTGCCGAATTGGGCACTGTCACGGCGGACCGCCGCGCGCTATCGAGGGATATGAGGGTCGCGCCGCAGGATGATCGCGCGATCCCGGAGACAAGCGTGCGGTTCGATGACATGTTGGCAACGGTGTTGGCGCACCCGATCCGCGATTCCGCGGCGCGGGCGGCGGCGTGGCGCCAGCTTGTCGACCTGATCGCACAGCGCAGGCTCGATCATGCGGCCGACTCGCGCGACGTCGCCTATCAGATGCTCCGCGAATGGCGGGCTGATGTGCCGGTGGACCAGCGACGGGGCGTCGGCGCGTCGCTCGCCCGCCACACGCCGCCGGCCGATCTCGTCGCCTATTTCGCGGAGGATGGCGCGGCCGTCGCGGCGCCGCTCATCGCCACCGTCTCGCTGGCCGACGATGCCTGGCTGGAACTGATCCCGCTCTTCTCGCCCACCGCACGCGGCCTGCTGCGACATCGGAGGGACCTCACCCCGGCAGTGACGCGCGCATTGGCGAGCTTCGGATCGGCCGATTTCACCATTGCAGCGCCGGAAACGGAAACGGGGTCGGAAACGCCTGTCGCCGCCGTGCCGGAAGATATCCCTCCCGCCGACTCGACTCCGTTGCACCATCCACCGCGCATTGCCGATCTGGTGGCGCGCATCGAGGCTTTCCGGCGGGATCGTGTGCCCTTCGCCGCGCCGCCCGCGCCGGTTGGCGGCACGCAATCGGGGGATGAAGCCTTCCGCTTCGAAACTGCATGGGACGGATCGATCGTCTGGAGCGATGCGGCGCAACGCGGGGCGATTATCGGCCTGTCGCTGGCCGCCGCCGCGGAAAGCCGGGAACATGGCGTGGACGGCCACGCCGCCGGCGCCTTCCGCCGCCGCGCCCCGTTTCGCGATGCGCGGCTGACCATCGGCGGTGCCGGTGCGCTTTCGGGCGCGTGGCGTATTTCCGGCGTGCCCTTTTTCGACAGCGGCAATGGACGCTTCACCGGCTATCGTTGCACCGCCCGCCGCCCGCGCGTGGACGAGCAGGCGGAGCCGGCATCGACCGGTCTCTACGGTTCCAACATGCCGGCCGAGTCGCTGCGCCAGCTGGTCCATGAGATCCGCACGCCGCTGGGCGCGATCATCGGTTTCGCCGAGATGATCGACCGCCAGATATTGGGGCCAGCCGCCGCCGATTACCGGTCGCGCGCCGCCGCGATCCTGGCCGAGGCACAGCGCCTGCTGGGCGCGGTGGACGATCTCGATACCGCCGCCAAGCTGGACGCCCGCGCGCTGCCGCTTGAGCCGCGGCGGGTGGATGGCGCCGCCTTGCTGCGCGATCTATGCGGCGACATGGCGCCACTGGCGCAGGAACGCGCGATCCACCTCGCGCCGCAAATCGCCGATGATCTGCCTGCCATCGAGGCCGATCCCGTATCCGTCGAGCGCATGTTCTCGCGCCTGCTTTCCTCCTCCATCGGCCTCGCGTCGGAGGGGGAGAATGTGCCGGTGACGCTGGATGTCGATCCGCTTGATCCCCACCGGCTGCGCTTCGAGATCGGCCGCACCCGGGCGATCGCCGGGCGCGACGAGCGCGCGCTGCTCGATCCCGGCTACAGCCCGGACGGTGACTGGCCGGAAGCGCCCGTGCTCGGCCTGGGTTTCGCACTCCGCCTCGTCCGCAATCTCGCCGATGCGGTGGGCGGGCGGCTGTCGATAGAGGAAGACAGGTTCGTGCTGAATCTGCCCGGCCCGGCCGCGTCGGCCGCGGGTATCGAGGAACAACGCTGAAAGAAGGCACGAGCGCGCTTGCCATGCGCAAGGGCGCTCCGCTATCGCCGTCCGGCGCCACGGCGGGGCCTGTAGCTCAATGGTAGAGCCGGCCGCTCATAACGGCTAGGTTGGGGGTTCGAATCCCTCCGGGCCCACCGTGCGCGCCATAGTTTCCGGTTGCCAGCGGAACGGATCAGCCGCTAAGGCCCGGCCGTCCGGGGAGTGGCGCAGCCTGGTAGCGCATCTGCTTTGGGAGCAGAGGGTCGCAGGTTCGAATCCTGTCTCCCCGACCATTTTTTCGCGATATCCGCCTATTTGAGCAGCAATCCGCTGACCGATCCGTTGCGGACGGAACAGATGAAGGGCGTGGTGCGGCCGTCGGCGGCGGCGCTGACATGGCCTTCCACTTCCCAGCCGGTGGCCATGCTGGCGGCGACCGGCTGGCCGGCAAGCCTGGCGCCCTGGCCCGCCTCGATGACCGCTTCCGCGCCACAGGCGGCGCTCGCCTGAGCGGCGCTGCGGATGTCGCCCATATCGGCGGTGGCATAGGGGTATCGCTGCGCGTCGCGGTCGGCCTGCCGTTCCCGCACGATATCGCTGACGATGGAAGCGCCGATCATCTGGCGATAGGCGCGCGCATCCTCCGCGGTCTGCGCCATGCCCGGCGCGCTGGCGGCGGCCAGCATCATGCAGCCCGCTGCTGTAACGATCCGCGTCACCATGCCCATTCTCCCCACAAAAACGCGACGCCTCGATGTGCCACAAATGACCGGGATCGGCCACGGCTTTTAGAATGAGGCCGGAGCATGAAAAAAAGGGCGGCCCCGAGGGACCACCCTTCTTTCGTATTTCAGCGAACCGCGCCGTAACGCGGCGTCGGCGAATTACTTCTTGGCAGCGTCGACCGCGGCAGCCGCGTTGTCGGCGGCAGCGGCAACGTTGTCCGCCGCGTTGTGCGCAGCGTCGGCAGCGTTGTCGAGCGCGGCAGCGCCGGCATCGGTGGTCGCGTTGTCGGCGGCCGCTTCCAGGTTTTCGGCAGCGTTGTCGATCGCCGCAGCGGCGTTCTCACCGGCGTTTTCGGCGTTTTCCGCAGCAGGCGACTGGCACGCGGCCAAGGTCATCAGGCCGGCGGCAGCCAGAACAAAGCTAAGCTTCTTCATTCGTGTTGCTCCCAAAGCAATTTGTTGCGGCCGGCCCGAGCGCCGTCGCAGTCGTCCGCAATAGCGCGGAAACATGCAGCGTCAACGCTAAACTGTTGTTCAACCATATGGGATGGCGGCGCCGCGCCTATTGCTTGCCCAAAGCTTCGGGCGCGTTGGCGGCCACGTCGAGCATCGCGGTCCAGGCCGCGACGTTCTGGCGAAGCTGTTCCGGGTCCACCTTGTCGAGCGTGTCGTCGGCCGTGTGGTGGATGTCGAAATAACGGGTTCCGTCCTGATTCAGGTCGATAACCGGCACGCCAGCGCTCACCAGCGGGCGGATGTCCGCGCCGCCGGTGGCGGGTTCATCGCCGCGCGTCACGCCCAGCGGGGCCAGCGCCGCCTCGATCCGGTCGACAACCGGCTTCGCTGCGTCGTTGACCGTCACATTGAACCGCCAGATGCGATCCGCGCCGAAATCGCTCTCGCCGGTCAGCGCATGGGGTTCGCCGCCATGACGGCGCAGATAATCCCGCCCGCCATAGCCGCCGACTTCTTCGGATCCGAACCAGACGACTCGGATGGTCCGGCGCGGCGTGCCTGCATCCATGATCCGCTTGGCGGCGGCGGCGGTGATGGCGACGCCGGCTGCATCGTCGATCGCGCCCGTGCCGAGATCCCAGCTGTCGAGATGCCCGCCGACCACGATCACGCCGGCGGCGGGGTCGCTGCCGGGCACTTCCGCAATGACATTGCCCGATTCCTGGGTGCCGATGTTGCGCGGCGTCAGCACCAGCTTCATCCGCACCGCCTTGCCGCGCGCGAACACGCGCTCCAGGTTTTCCGCATCCGGCACGGAGAGGGCGGCGGCCGGTATCGCCGCCACGCCTTCGTCGAAGCGGGTGTTGCCGGTGTGCGGCACGCGGTGATTGTCCGTGCCGATGGAGCGGATGACGATGGCCGCAGCACCTTTCTTCGCCGCGATGTTCGGCCCGGCAAAGCGCGCCTTGCCATAATAGCCATAGCTCGATCCGTCCTGTGCCCGCTTCATGGCGTTGCCGACATAGGCGATCTTGCCCTTCAGGCTGCCGTCCGGTGCGGCCTCGAGATCGGCGATGGTGCGGAACAGGACGACTTCGGCCTCAAGGCCCGCGGCGGGGGTGGCGCCGCTGTTGCCGATTGCGGTCAGCGCCAGCTTGTGGGGGAAGGGGGCGATAATCTCGCCGGTTTCGATGCCGCGCACCCACACCGGCATCTGATAGGGTTCGATGCGGACATTCTTGAAACCCAGGCTGTTCAACCGGGCGACGGCCCATGTCCGTGCGCGGGCTTCCGCCTCGGTGCCGGCCAGTCGCGGGCCGACCTCCGTCGTCAGGCCTTCGACAATGTCCCAGGCCACATCGTCCTTCAGCGCCGCGTCGCGGAGCGATGCGGTCTTGTCCGGCGTGGTGGCGAAGGCGGCGGCGGGCGCGAGCAGCGCAAGAAGGATCAGCTTTCTCATCCACATGGATTAACCGGCATCCCCAGGTTTGCCAACACGGCCGCGCTGCGTTAGGGCGACGCCCTTTCCAGCCTCGATCTGACGACGGAGTTTTCCACCCATGGCGGTGCAGTACAGCTATGTGATGAAAGGTTTGACCAAGACCTTTCCGGGCGCCAGCAAGCCCGTGCTCAACAACATTCACCTGCAGTTCCTGCCGGGCACCAAGATCGCGATCATCGGCGTCAACGGCGCGGGCAAGTCCACGCTGATGAAGATTATGGCGGGCTACGACACCGAATTTTCCGGGGAAGCCTGGGCGGCGGAGGGCATTCGCGTCGGCTATCTGCCGCAGGAGCCGAATCTGGACCCCAACAAGACGGTGAAGGAAAATGTGATGGACGGGGTGCGGCCGGTGGCCGACCTGGTCGATCGCTTCAACGAGATTTCCAATATCATGGGCGATCCGCCCGAGGATTGCGATTTCGATGCGCTGCTCGCCGAAATGGGCGACCTGCAGGAAAAGATCGACGCCGTGGACGGCTGGACGCTGGACAACCAGCTGGAGATCGCCATGGAGGCGCTGCGCTGCCCGCCGGGCGACGCCAGCGTCGAAAATCTCTCGGGCGGTGAAAAGCGCCGGGTGGCGCTGTGCCGCCTGCTGCTGGAAAAGCCGGAAATCCTGCTGCTCGACGAGCCGACCAACCATCTCGACGCGGAAAGCGTCTCCTGGCTCGAAAAGCATCTGATCGACTATCCGGGCAACGTCATCCTCGTCACCCACGATCGCTATTTCCTCGACAATGTCGTCGGCTGGGTGCTCGAGCTGGATCGCGGCCGGGGCCTTCCGTTCGAGGGCAATTATTCCAGCTGGCTGGAAGGCAAGGCCAAGCGGCTGGAACAGGAGGATCGCGAGGAAGAAGGCCGCCAGAAGGCGATCCGGGAAGAGCTGGAATGGATCCGCAAATCCCCCAAGGCGCGCCAGACCAAATCCAAGGCGCGCATCCGTGCGTTCGACGAACTGGTCGAGAAGCAGGCGGATCGCCGCCCCGGCGCGGCGCAGATTCTCATCCAGCTGCCCGAACGGCTGGGCGGCAACGTCATCGAGGCGAAGAACCTCACCAAAAGCTATGGCGACAAGCTGTTGTTCGACGATCTGAGCTTCAACCTGCCGCCGGGCGGCATTGTCGGCGTCATCGGGCCGAACGGCGCGGGCAAGACCACGCTGTTCAAGTTGATCACCGGGCAGGAACAGCCGGATGGCGGCGAGATCAAGGTCGGCGAGACGGTGAGGCTCGGCTATGTCGACCAGAGCCGCGACCATCTCAACCCGGACAAGAATGTCTGGGAAGAGATTTCGGACGGGCTGGATCGCTTCGCCTTCGGCAAGCATGAGGTGGCGACGCGCGCCTATGTCGGCGCGTTCAACTTCAAGGGCACCGACCAGCAGAAAAAGGTCGGCCAGCTGTCGGGCGGTGAACGCAACCGCGTCCACATGGCCAAGATGCTGCGCCGGGGCGGCAACGTGCTGCTGCTCGACGAACCGACCAACGATCTGGACGTGGAGACGCTGCGCGCGCTTGAAGAAGCGCTTGAAAATTTCGCCGGTTGCGCCGTCGTCATCAGCCACGACCGCTTCTTCCTCGACCGGCTGGCGACGCACATCCTCGCTTTCGAGGGTGACAGCCATGTCGAATGGTTCGAAGGCAATTTCGAGGCCTATGAGGAAGACAAGCGCCGCCGCCTGGGCGACGAGGCGGATCGCCCCCACCGGGTGACGTACAAGAAGCTGACCCGCTGAGGCGAAGCGGGCAGGCGCGGGGGAGGGTGGCTCAGCGCACCCTTTTCACATAGACCGCGCCGCCTTCCCGCTTTTCGGTCGCGAAATTCGGGATCGCGTCGATCAGTTCCGACAGGCGGGAAAAACCGTAATTGCGGGCGTCGAAGGATGAGCGGTTGCCCGCGCGCTGGCCCATTTCGGACAGGCTGGCATAGCCGCGCTCGTCCCGCTTGGACGCCTTGAAGGCCGCGCCGAGCAGCTTGATCAACTCATCGTCCAGCCTTGGCTTCGACTCCGCATTCTCGGCCTTGGCCGGATCAGGCTCGGCCGCGCCGCCGATCTCGTCCTGCTCGACAGCGGTCGCCAGCACGTCGACGTCGATGAAGCGGGTGCAGGCCTGCCGGAAACCCTCGGGCGTCTTCTGGTTGCCGAAACCATAGACCGGCAGCCCTTCCTGGCGGATCCGCATTGCCAGCGGCATGAAATCGCTGTCGCTCGACATGATACCGAACCCGTCGACGCGCCCGCGGAACAGCAGGTCCATCGCGTCGATGGTCATCTTCATGTCGGTGGCGTTCTTGCCCTTGGTGATGTCGAACTGCTGCTGCGGTTCGATGGCGTGGCGGTGGGTCATGTCCGACCAGCGTTTCAGCTGCGGCTTACTCCAATTGCCATAGGCGCGGCGCACATTCACCGTGCCCAGCTCCGCCAGCACCGTCAGCACGGGGTCGAGCGCATCGGGCGACGCATTGTCCGCGTCGATCAGCAGGGCAATATTGCCGCTCGATGCGTCCCGGCCATTGGGCATGTCAGCGCCCGCGCCCTGCATCCACGCTCCACGGCCCCGGCCCGGCGGCCGCGATGTAGAGGAAGACAAAGCAGAACAGGATGGCCGCATCGCCGCCGTTCAGGGACGGATAGGGCGATTGCGGCGCATGGGCGATCCAATAGGCGACAGCCATCTGGCCGGACAGGATGAAGGCGACGGGTCGGGAAAACAGCCCGATCAGCAGCAGACCGCCGCCCACCAGTTCCAATATGCCCGCGATCCACGGCAGGCTCCACATCGCCGGGTGCATGTCCGACGCGGGAAAACCCAATATCTTCTGCGTGCCGTGCGCGAAGAACAGCAGCGCGGAGACGATACGCAACAGGCTTAACAGACGCGGCGCCATGGCCTGGAACTGGTTTGGCATCATACCCTCCCGATAATGCGGTCAGGCAGGTTCGAACGTCCCGGTCTTTTCGTCAAGCAAATGAAGGATGCCGTCCGAAATCGCGAAATAGGCGCCATGCAGCGTCACCAGCCCCAGCGACTCGCGCTTGGCGATGTTGGGAAAGGTCCGCAGGTTGGTCAGGCCGACGCGCACCGTCTCATGCTCCATCGCGCGGCGCGCGGGGCCGTGCACATCGTCGCCATGCTCCGCAACGATCCGCTCGCGCGCCTCGTCCAGCAGGTCGATCCAGTGGGCGATGAACCCGCCTTCGCCGGGCTTGGCGTCGCGGAAGGACTGGCTGAGCGATGCGCCGCAGCCGCCGCACATGCCGTGGCCCATCACCACGATGTCGCGCACTTCAAGCTCCATCACCGCGAATTCCAGCGCTGCCGACACGCCATGCCGTCCGCCGCCCACTTCATAGGGCGGCACCAGGTTGGCGACGTTGCGGACGACGAAGATCTCGCCCGGAGACGTGTCGAATATCTCGGCGGGGTCGCAGCGGCTGTCGGAACAGGCGATCACCATGGTGCGGGGATGCTGCCCTTCCGACAGTTCCGCCCAGCGCCCGCGCTGCTTGGCCCAGCCGTTTTCCCGGAATCTCCGATACCCGGCGAGCAGGTTCGTATAGTCGGTCATGTGCGAGTCCCCAATTATTGTGTGTGCCCGCGAAATGCCGGGTGAGGGCGGGGGTGGCAAGTCCCGCGCTTCATCGCTATCTGGGCGGCATGAGCGAAGCCGACCCGCAAAGCCGCCCCGAGCGCATCCGCAAGCCCGACTGGATTCGGGTCAAGGCACCGACCAGCGTCGGCTTTTCGGAAACCAAGGCGCTGATGCGCCGGCTGAACCTCGCCACGGTGTGCGAGGAGGCGGCCTGCCCCAATATCGGTGAGTGCTGGACGAAGAAGCACGCCACGGTGATGATCCTGGGCGATGTGTGCACCCGCGCCTGCGCCTTCTGCAACGTCAAGACGGGCATGCCCCGCAAGGTCGACCCGCTGGAGCCGCAGCACACCGCGGACGCGGCGGCGGAACTGGGGCTTGAACATATCGTCATCACCTCGGTGGACCGGGACGACCTGCCCGACGGCGGGGCCAGCCAGTTCGTCAAGGTGATCGAGGCGCTGCGCCGCACGACGCCCAGCACAACCATCGAGATCCTCACGCCGGATTTCCGCAACAAGGCGCAGGCCGCCGTCGAGGCGATCGTCGCGGCGCGGCCGGACGTCTATAATCATAATCTGGAAACGGTGCCCCGGCTTTACCCCACCATCCGGCCCGGCGCGCGCTATTACGCCTCGCTGCGCCTGCTGGAGAGCGTGAAGCGGCACGATCCGTCCATCTTCACCAAATCGGGCGTGATGCTGGGGCTGGGCGAGCAAAGGCTGGAGGTGCATCAGGTGATGGACGACATGCGCTCGGCCGATGTCGATTTCCTCACCATGGGCCAATATCTGCAGCCCACGCCGCGCCACGCCAAGGTGATCGATTTCGTCACCCCGCAGAGCTTCGACGCCTATGCCGCGATCGCGCGGGCCAAGGGCTTCCTGCTGGTCGCATCGTCGCCGCTCACCCGGTCCAGCTATCATGCCGGCGACGATTTCGAGCGGATGCGCGCAGCGCGCGAGGCCAAGCTCGCCAAGGCCTGACATGCCGCGCCACAGCGAAACCCGCCAGCTTCCCTACAGCCCGGAACAGCTGTTCGATCTTGTGGCGGACGTCGCGCGCTATGGC
>NZ_MEFG01000018.1 GCF_001724715.1 Sphingomonas sp. SCN 67-18 | reverse complement strand
AAGCGTCGGAGCGCGGTTCAGCAGCACCGGATGCTCGCGGATCACCTCATCGAGGATGTCCCAGACTTCCTTGCGTTCCTTCTCGACCCACTTCTTCGCCTGCTTCAGGGTCATGGAGAGACCCTTGGCATCGAGGCGAGCGTAGATGAACGGCTTGAACAGTTCGAGCGCCATCTTCTTGGGCAGGCCGCACTGGTGCAGCTTGAGTTCCGGGCCGGTCACGATGACCGAGCGGCCGGAATAGTCGACGCGCTTGCCGAGCAGGTTCTGGCGGAAGCGGCCCTGCTTGCCCTTCAGCATGTCGGACAGCGACTTGAGCGGGCGCTTGTTGGCGCCGGTGATGGTGCGGCCGCGCCGGCCGTTGTCGAACAGCGCGTCCACCGATTCCTGCAGCATGCGCTTTTCGTTGCGGACGATGATGTCCGGCGCGCGCAGTTCCATCAGCCGCTTCAGGCGGTTGTTGCGGTTGATGACCCGGCGGTACAGGTCGTTCAGGTCGGAGGTGGCGAAGCGGCCGCCGTCCAGCGGCACCAGCGGGCGCAGCTCGGGCGGGATGACCGGAATGACTTCCAGGATCATCCATTCCGGGCGGTTGCCGGATTCCATGAAGCTTTCGACGACCTTCAGCCGCTTGATGATCTTCTTGGGCTTCAGTTCTGACTTGGTTTCGGCCAGTTCCTTGAGCAGCTCCGCCTTCTCGCCTTCGAGATCAAGCTCCTCAAGCATCCGGCGCACGGCTTCCGCGCCGATGCCGGCGGAGAAAGCGTCCTCGCCATATTCGTCCTGCGCCTCGAGCAGTTCGTCCTCGGTGAGCAGCTGGTATTTCTCCAGCGGGGTCAGGCCGGGCTCGATGACGATATAGGCTTCGAAATAGAGCACGCGCTCCAGCTGCTTCAGCTGCATGTCGAGCAGCAGGCCGATGCGGCTGGGCAGCGATTTCAGGAACCAGATATGGGCGACCGGCGCGGCCAGTTCGATATGGCCCATGCGTTCGCGGCGCACCTTGGACACAGTGACTTCCACGCCGCACTTTTCGCAGACGATGCCCTTGTACTTCATGCGCTTATACTTGCCGCACAAGCACTCATAGTCCTTGATCGGGCCGAAGATGCGCGCGCAGAACAGGCCGTCGCGTTCCGGCTTGAACGTGCGGTAGTTGATCGTTTCCGGCTTCTTGATCTCGCCGAACGACCAGGAGCGGATGCGCTCCGGCGAGGCAATCCCGATCTGGATCTGGTCGAAGGTTTCCGGCTTGGCGATCGGATTGGCGAAATTGGTCAGTTCGTTCATGGCATTTTCCTCGATCAAGCCCCTCCCCGGTGCGGGGGAGGGGCTCAAGTCAGTTATTCGGCGGCTTCGGCGGTCTCGTCGCTGATCTCGGAGAGCGAGTTCAGTTCGACGTTGAGGCCAAGCGAGCGCATTTCCTTGACCAGCACGTTGAAGCTTTCGGGAATGCCGGCCTCGAACGTGTCGTCGCCCTTGACGATCGCCTCATAGACCTTGGTGCGGCCGACCACGTCGTCGGACTTCACCGTGAGCATTTCCTGCAGCGTGTAGGCGGCGCCATAGGCCTGCAGCGCCCAGACCTCCATTTCGCCGAAGCGCTGGCCGCCGAACTGCGCCTTGCCGCCCAGCGGCTGCTGGGTGACGAGCGAGTAGGGGCCGATCGACCGGGCGTGGATCTTGTCGTCGACCAGATGGTGGAGCTTCAGCATGTAGATGTAGCCCACCGTCACCTTGCGGTCGAACATCTCGCCGGTGCGGCCGTCGAACAGCTCGACCTGGCCGGAGCGGTTGAGCCCCGCCAGTTCCAGCATGTCGCCCACATCGCCGCCGCGCGCGCCGTCGAACACCGGCGTGCCCATCGGCACGCCGCCGGTGAGGTTCTTCGCCAGCTCGACGATCTGTTCGTCGTCGCGGGCGTCGATTTCGGCATGATATTGCTCGCCATAGACCGTCTTCAGCCGGTCCTTGACCGCCGTCGGGGCCGAGGTGGCGCCGCTTTCACGGTTGTTCTCGCGCCATTCCTCCAGCGCCGCCGAGATCTGGCGGCCCAGGCCGCGCGCGGCCCAGCCCAGATGGGTCTCGAAGATCTGGCCGACATTCATGCGGCTGGGCACGCCCAGCGGGTTCAGCACGATATCCACCGGCGTCCCGTCTTCCAGGAAGGGCATGTCTTCCTGCGGCAGGATGCGGCTGATGACGCCCTTGTTGCCGTGGCGGCCGGCCATCTTGTCGCCGGGCTGCAGCTTGCGCTTCACCGCGACGAACACCTTGACCATCTTCAGCACGCCGGGGGGCAGCTCGTCGCCGCGCTCCAGCTTTTCGCGCCGGTCCTCGAACTTGTCGGTGATCAGCTTGACGGCATTGTCATACTGGCCCTTGACCGCTTCCAGATCCGCCTGGCGCGCGTCGTCCTGAACGGCGAATTTCCACCATTCATACTTCTCGACCTCGTCGAGCAGCGCGTCGTCGATGGTCACGCCCTTCTTCACGCCCTTGGGCGCGGCGGTGACGACCTGGCCGATCAGCATCTCGCGCAGGCGGGACCAGGTGGCGCGGTTGAGGATGGCGCGTTCGTCCTCGCGGTCCTTGGCCAGCCGGTCGATCTCCTCGCGCTCGATGGCCATGGCGCGCTCGTCCTTGTCGATGCCGTGGCGGTTGAACACCCGGACCTCGACCACCGTGCCGGCGACGCCGGGGGGCAGGCGCAGCGACGTGTCGCGCACGTCGGACGCCTTTTCGCCGAAGATGGCGCGCAGCAGCTTCTCTTCCGGCGTCATAGGCGATTCACCCTTGGGGGTGATCTTGCCGGCCAGGATGTCGCCCGGCTCCACTTCCGCGCCGATATAGACGATGCCCGCCTCGTCGAGGTTGCGCAGCGCCTCCTCGCCCACGTTCGGGATGTCGCGGGTGATGTCTTCCGGCCCGAGCTTGGTGTCGCGGGCCATCACCTCGAACTCCTCGATGTGGATCGAGGTGAACACGTCGTCCTTCACGATGCGTTCGGAGATGAGGATGGAATCCTCGTAATTATAGCCGTTCCACGGCATGAACGCGACCAGGCTGTTGCGGCCCAGCGCCAGTTCCCCGAACTCTGTGGAGGGGCCGTCGGCGATGACGTCGCCCGGCTTCACCACGTCGCCCACCTTCACCAGCGGACGCTGGTTGATGCAGGTGTTCTGGTTGGAACGCTGGAACTTCATCAGCGTGTAGATGTCGACGCCGGATTGGCCGGCCTCCACGTCGCCGGTGGCGCGCACCACGATGCGGGTGGCGTCCACCTGATCGACCACGCCGCCGCGCCGTGCGGCGATGGCAGCGCCGGAATCGCGGGCCACCGTTTCTTCCATGCCGGTGCCGACGAACGGCGCCTCGGCACGGACCAGCGGCACAGCCTGGCGCTGCATGTTGGAGCCCATCAGCGCGCGGTTGGCGTCGTCATTTTCCAGGAAGGGGATGAGCGACGCCGCGACCGACACCAGCTGCTTGGGGCTGACGTCCATCAGGGTGATCTGATCGCGCATCGCCATCAGGAATTCGCCGGCCTGGCGCGAGGAGACGATCTCTTCCACGAAGCGGCCATCGCCATCCAGCTCGGCATTCGCCTGGGCGATCGTGTGCTTGGCCTCTTCCATGGCGGAGAGATAGACGACCTCGTTGGTCACCTTGTTGTCGACGACCTTGCGGTACGGCGTTTCGATGAAGCCATATTTGTTGACCCGGCTGAACGAGGCCAGCGAGTTGATGAGGCCGATGTTCGGCCCTTCCGGCGTCTCGATGGGGCAGATGCGGCCATAGTGCGTCGGATGCACGTCGCGCACCTCGAAGCCGGCGCGCTCACGGGTGAGGCCGCCCGGCCCGAGCGCCGAAACGCGGCGCTTGTGCGTGACTTCCGACAGCGGGTTGGTCTGGTCCATGAACTGCGACAGCTGCGACGAGCCGAAGAATTCGCGCACCGCGGCGACCGCGGGCTTGGCGTTGATCAGGTCGTTCGGCATCACCGTCGACACGTCGACCGACGACATGCGCTCCTTCACCGCGCGCTCCATGCGGAGCAGGCCGACGCGATACTGGTTTTCCAGCAGCTCGCCGACCGAGCGGACGCGGCGATTGCCGAGATTGTCGATATCGTCGATCTCGCCCTTGCCGTCCTTCAGATCGACCAGCGTCTTGACGACGGCCAATATGTCCTCGGTGCGCAGCGTGGTGACAGTGTCTTCGCAATCCAGCTCAAGCCGCATGTTCAGCTTGACCCGGCCGACGGCCGACAGGTCGTAGCGTTCCGGATCAAAGAACAGGCCGGCGAACAGCGCGTCGGCCGTTTCGCGCGTCGGCGGCTCGCCGGGGCGCATGACGCGGTAGATGTCGGACAGCGCCTGATCCCGCTCCTCGGCCTTGTCGACCTTCAGCGTGTTGCGGATCCACGGGCCGGTGTTGACATGATCGATGTCGAGCAGCTCGATCCGGTCGATGCCGGCCTTGTCCAGCTTCTCCAGATTTTCGGCGGAAACCTCGTCGCCCGCCTCGATGTAAATCTCGCCGGTCTTTTCGTTGATGAGGTCGAGCGCGGAATAGCGGCCGAAAATCTCTTCGGTCGGGATCAGCAGCGTTTCCAGCCCGTCCTTGGCCGCCTTGTTGGCCGCGCGGGGCGAGACCTTCTGCCCGGCGGCGAAGATCACCTCGCCCGACTTGGCGTCGACCACGTCGTACATCGGCTTCTGGCCGCGCCAGTTTTCGACCACATAGGGCACCTGCCAGCCGCCTTCGCCGCGCAGGAAGGTGACGCGGTTGTAGAATTGCTCGAGGATTTCCTCGCTGGTCAGGCCCAGCGCGTAGAGCAGCGCGGTGACCGGCAGCTTGCGCTTGCGATCGATGCGGACGTTGACGATGTCCTTGGCGTCGAATTCGAAATCCAGCCACGAGCCGCGATAGGGGATGACGCGCGCGGCGAAGAGATATTTGCCGCTGGCGTGCGTCTTGCCCCGATCATGATCGAACAGCACGCCCGGCGAACGGTGCATCTGCGACACGATGACCCGTTCCGTGCCGTTGATGATGAAGGTGCCGTTCTTGGTCATGAGCGGCATGTCGCCCATGTAGACGTCCTGCTCCTTGATATCGAGCACGGAGCGGGCTTCGGTGTCGGCGTCCACCTCGAACACGATCAGGCGCAGCGTGACGCGCATCGGCGCCGCGTAGGTGATGCCGCGCTGGCGGCATTCCTCGGTGTCGTATTTCGGCGGCTCCAGCTCGTAATGAACGAAGTCGAGTTCGGCGGTGCCGGCGAAATCGCGGATCGGGAACACGGACCGCAGCGTCTTTTCCAGACCGGAGACATAGCCGGTCGACGGATCGGAGCGCAGGAACTGTTCGTAGCTTTCGCGCTGGACCTCGATCAGGTTCGGCATCTGCACCACTTCGTGGATGTTGCCGAAGACCTTGCGGATGCGCTTCTTCGCGGTGTTGATGATGGCCGGGTCTGCCTTGGTCGCCATGTCGCTTTTCGCCTTGCGTTCAGGAATGTCGGGCGCACCAAAACGCAAAAAGCCGCAGGCTTTCCGGTGGGGAAAACCGCAGCTTCAGCGTCCTGGAACCGCAGCCAATCAATTCGACCGATGCACTGCGCGACGGCGCATCATTTCCCGAAAGGCTGTGGTGAAGGGCGCGATATAGGGGCGGGGCGGGGGCGTGTCAAATGACCGGCACGCAAAAAGGGCGGCCCCGCGCGGAGCCGCCCCCTTTGTTCGCGATCCCCCCGTGGATCAGGCGAGGACGGGCATCGCCGCCTTGCGCCGGCTGCGCCGCATCGCGCCGCCGACCAGGCCGAAGCCGCCGATCATCATCGCCCAGGTGGCCGGTTCCGGCACCGCGCTGAGGAAGATCTGGCTCTGGTTCTTCTTGGCGTACAGCACCGAGAGCTGCTGGCTGCCGTCGTTGGTCCACAGGCCCGACAGGTTGGCGAGATAGGTGTCGGCCAGCGTGCGCGCCGCCGCGCTGTTGCCGCCGGTGATGAACAGGTTGCCGCCCGACAGCGAGTAGGTGCCCGAGGTTTCGTACAGCACTTCCCAGATCGCCATCTGCGTCGCGGCCGAGATGTTCTTGGCGGTCGCGCCGGTGGCGGCGGCGAGCAGCGGGTTGGTGTTCGACAGCAGGGTGATGATCTGGCCCCGCTTGGCGGCGTCGGTGATGAACGCCGAGCCGGAGATCAGGTCGAACGACCCGGTGTGGATGTTGTTGAGGATGTCCGCGCAATAGGTGAAGTAATCGACCGCGGTGTTGCCCGGCTGTTCGGTGCCCGTCAGGTGGAAGCGGCCGATGCCGACATCCTGCGTCTTGTTGGCGGTGGTGTAGTGCAGCGTGCCGGTCAGGAACCCGGGATCGCCCACATAGGAGGTGATCGTGACCGAGGCGGACGCCGCGCCCGGCAGGGTGACGGCGGCAAAGGCCGCAGCGGCGGCGAGAGCAAATTTACGCATGACTGAGAACTCCCCTCTTCAATTCAGGGCAGGGGTAGGGGGAGGGCGGCGATTCGACCTAGTTAATAAATGGTAAACCAGTATCTCGATCCGGGACTGTTCCGATCTGGTACGGTTATTGGGCGGTTAACCTTATCCCAGCGCTGTAATTACAGCGTGTTGCGCGAAACGCATGAAAAAAGGGCGGCACCGAAGTGCCGCCCTCATTTTCCCGATCCTGCCTCCGCCGGGGCGGAGACAGGACAGGATCAAGCGTGCGATTACTTGAGTTCGACGGTCGCGCCGGCTTCCTCGAGCTGCTTCTTGAGCTTTTCGGCCTCGTCCTTGTTGACGCCTTCCTTGACGGCCTTCGGCGCGCTTTCGACCAGCGTCTTGGCTTCGGTGAGGCCCAGGCCGGTGATGGCGCGGACTTCCTTGATGACGTTGATCTTCTTGCCGCCGTCGCCGGTCAGGATGACGTCGAATTCGGTCTTCTCTTCGGCGGCGGGGGCGGCTGCGCCACCGGCGGCCGGAGCGGCAGCGACCGCAGCCGCGGCCGAAACGCCCCACTTTTCTTCCAGAAGCTTCGCCAGGTCGGCGGCTTCGAGGACGGTCAGGGTCGAGAGTTCATCGACGAGTTTGTTCAGGTCTGCCATTGATAGTCTCCGTATTGGGGCATCGGCCCCTTAAAGGTCAGTTGATAAAGTTCAGGCTGCGTCCTTGGCCGCATAAGCCCCGAAAATCCGCGCAAGCTGAGCAGCCGGCGCCTGGACGACCCGGGCAACCTTGGTCGCGGGTGCCTGGACCAGGCCCACGATCTTGGCGCGCAGTTCATCGAGCGACGGCAGCGCGGCGAGCGCCTTCACCCCGTTCACGTCGAGCACGGTATCGCCCATCGCTCCGCCCACGATTTCGAACTTGTCGTTCGATTTCGCGAATTCGACGGCCACCTTGGCGGCGGCCACCGGGTCGGACGATGTGGCGATCGCCGTCGGTCCCGTCAGCAGGTCGCTGATGGAAACATAGGGCGTGCCCTCGATCGCGATCTTGGCGAGACGGTTCTTCGCAACCTTGATGCTGGCGCCGGCATCACGCATCTTCGTCCGCAATTCCGTCGACTGGGCGACGGTGAGGCCGAGATTGCGGGTGACGACCACCACGCTGGTCTCGGAGAAGCTGCGATTCAGTTCGGCGACCAGATCGGATTTCTGAAGTCGATCCATGCCATTCTCCACGTGTCTCCCCCGTGGAACATCCACGAGGGCATTGAGCCAGAGGGCCGATACGCCGCCCGCTGCCTCCTTTATTCCGCCAGGGCAAAAGGCCCGGGCGGACGCCGTGTCCGAGGGGTTGGTCGCCTGACCCGAACGGTATCGACCGATCGGCAGACCCGGCTTGCCCTTCACACAGGCGAAGCCGGAAAACTTTCCCCGTCTTGGCGGGAGATTAAGGAGGGCAAATCCCCTCCACCCGCTGTCTCGGACGGTCCATGCCGGGGTGGGCGAACCCGCCCCGGCAATTCCTTTCACGCCCCGGCCCCGTGGCCGGCGCGGTGAATAATTTACGCCGCAGCGACTTCCGTCGTGTCGATGCGGATGCCGGGGCCCATGGTCGAGCTGACGGCGATCTTGCGGACATATTTGCCCTTGGCGCCGGCGGGCTTCGCCTTGACCACGGCATCGACCAGCGCATCGAAATTGGCGCGCAGGTCTTCCGCCGGGAAGCTCGCCTTGCCGATGCCGGAATGGATGATGCCGGCCTTTTCGACGCGATATTCGATCTGGCCGCCCTTGGCCGCCTTGACCGCTTCGCCGACATTGGGGGTGACGGTGCCCAGCTTCGGGTTGGGCATCAGGCCCTTGGGGCCAAGCACCTTGCCGAGGCGGCCGACCAGACCCATCATGTCCGGGGTCGCGATGCAGCGATCGAAGTCCATCTTGCCGCCCTGCACGATTTCCAGCAGGTCTTCCGCGCCGACGATGTCGGCACCGGCCGCCTTGGCTTCTTCCGCCTTGTCGCCCTTGGCGAACACGGCGACGCGCACCGTCTTGCCAGTGCCCTTGGGCAGGGTGACCACGCCGCGCACCATCTGGTCCGCATGGCGGGGGTCGACGCCCAGGTTCAGCGCGACTTCGATCGTCTCGTCGAACTTGGAGGTGGCGTGCGCCTTGGCGAGGCCGATCGCCTCGTCGACGCCGTGCAGCTTTTCACGGTCGATCTTGCCGGCCAGCGCCTTCAGCTTCTTGGTTTCGCGTGCCATCGGATCAGCCCTCCACCACTTCGAGGCCCATTGCGCGGGCGCTGCCTTCGATGATCCGGGTCGCGGATTCGATGTCGTTGGCGTTCAGGTCCTTCATCTTCGCCTCGGCGATCTGCGCCAGCGCGGAGCGGCTGATCTTTCCGGCGGAGACCTTGCCCGGCTCCTTCGAGCCGGACTTCAGGTTCGCGGCCTTCTTGATGAGGAAGGTGGCCGGCGGCGACTTGGTGGTGAAGGAGAAGCTGCGATCCGCATAGACGGTGATGATCGTCGGGATCGGCATGTTCTTTTCAAGGTCGCCGGTGGCGGCGTTGAACGCCTTGCAGAATTCCATGATGTTGACGCCGCGCTGACCCAGCGCCGGGCCGATCGGCGGCGACGGGTTGGCGGCGCCGGCGGGCACCTGCAGCTTGATATAGCCGGTAATCTTCTTGGCCATTTTTACTCACTCTCTTTCAAGTTTAGCGGTCCGAACGGCAGCCGGGCTGCCTCCCGCAAGGTTCCGGGTGCGACCCGGAATTATTTGGCGCGTTCCACCTGTTCGAATTCCAGTTCGACCGGGGTTGCGCGCCCGAAGATCGACACCGACACCTTCACGCGGCTGCGATCGAAATCCAGTTCCTCGACGATGCCGTTGAAGCTGGCGAACGGGCCGTCCAGCACCTTGACGGAATCGCCGATCTCATAATCCACCTTGATCCGCGTTTTGGGCGCGGCGGCGGCTTCTTCCTTGGTGTTCAGGATGCGGGCGGCCTCCGCCTCGGTGATCGGCTGCGGCTTGCCGGACGAGCCGAGGAAGCCGGTGACCTTCGGCGTGTTCTTCACCAGGTGATAGACGTCGTCGTTCATGCTGAGCTTGGCCAGCACATAGCCCGGGAAGAATTTGCGTTCCGACTGGACCTTCTTGCCGCGGCGGACCTCCGTCACCGTTTCCGTCGGCACTTCGACCGATTCGACGAGCTGTTCGAGGCCCATGCGCGTGGCTTCCGCCATGATCGCGTCACGAACCTTGTTCTCGAAGCCCGAATAGGCGTGGATGATGTACCAGCGCGACATGTTAGACAGCGGACCCTTTTTAAACCCTAGACGGCGAGCGAAAGCAGCGAGTGCACGATGAAGCTGAAGATCTTGTCCGTCACGAAGAAGAACAGCCCCAGCATGCTCGTCATCACGATCACCATGAACGTCGTCATCATCGTCTGGCGGCCCGTGGGCCAGACCACCTTCGACGTTTCGGTGCGCACCTGCTGAATGAACTGCGGGATATTGCGGATGAAGGATGTCGAATTCGCCACGCCGATCCTGCCGTTCGATCAATTGCCACATAAAACGGGCCAGACACCGCTTTTCCGATCCTTCGACCGGAGCCGTGCTGACCTGATTTTCGAATCCCCGGCCTTTAGACCGGTCTTGCGCCCCATGCAAGCATGGCAGGAGTGGAGGGACTCGAACCCACGGCCCTCGGTTTTGGAGACCGATGCTCTACCAACTGAGCTACACTCCTGTGGCTCGAAGACCGCGGCATGTAGCGGCGCGCAGGCCGGAGCGCAAGCCGGGCGTGCGCGCCGTGGATCAAGGCGGCGCGCGCTTGCGGGCAAGACCTGCGCCGGCGCCTGGCCTAGCCCCTGAAGGCAAAAGGGGAGAGGGACATGAGGAAAAGAGGCGCGCTCGCATGGGCGCTGGCCGGCGCGATCGGCCTTGGCGCGGTGCATGGCGCGGCGGCGCAGGCCGCACCGGCGGCGGATGCGCGGTCGGAGCCGCTGCGGATCAGCGGCGCGGCGCTTTACGACCGGGTCTATGCGTCATGGCTGGGCCAGCTTGCCGGTAACATTTATGGCCTGCCGCACGAGAACATCCATATCGACGAGCCGGGGCCGGACGGCTTCCCCTATGGCTATGACCGGCTGGAAATCCCCTATTACAAGAGCCATTTCGCCGCGACCCGAATGACCGGGGTGATGGACGCATTCGGCGGGGCGTTCTCCGACGACGATACCGACATCGAATATATCTACCTGCAGCTGATGGAGCAGGCGGGAATCGAGCCGAGCTATGCCCAGATCCGCGATGCGTGGATGGCGCATGTCGACGACTGGGTGTGGATCGCCAACCGGCAGGCGCTGGCGCTGATGCATTATGGCTATGCGCCGCCCTATACCGGCCGCAAGGCGATGAACGCCGAGTGGTTCCAGATCGACCCCCAGCTGATCAACGAAATATGGGCGATCACCGCGCCCGGCATGGTGGGCTATGCGTCCGCCAAGTCGCTGTGGGGCGCGCGGGTGAGCGCCGACGACTGGGGAACCGAGCCGACCGTGGCTTATGGCGCGATGTTCGCCGCCGCCTTTTTCGAGCCGGACGTGGCGAAGCTGGTCGATATCGGGCTGGCGGCGCTGCCGGCGGATGCGAAATTCGCGAGGACGATCGTGGCGATGAAGGCGTTGCACCGCCGCTATCCCGACGACTGGCGGGCGGCGCGCAGGGAGATGGCGCGGGATTATTATCTGGCGGACCAGCCGAAATCGATCTGGAGCGCGAACCTGAACGGGGCGTGCGCGATCCTGGCGCTGCTTTATGGCGCGGGGGATTTCCAGAAGACGATGGACCTGGCCCCCGCCATGGGTTTCGACGCGGACAACCAGGCGGCGACGCTGGGCGGGCTGCTGGGCGTGGCGCAGGGCACGAAGGGGATTCCGGCGTCCTTCCTCTACCCGGTCAAGGGCTGGACCCTGCCGTTCAACGACCGCTATCTCAACCGATCCCGCCGCGACATGCCGAGCGCCGCGATCACCGACATGGCGCGGCGCACCGTGGCGCTGGCGGAGAAGATCATCCTTGCCAATGGCGGGCGCAAGATCGTCGAAAATGGCGAGACGGTGTATCTGATCAACCGCGATGCGGCCTTTGCCGCGCCCTTCGAGCTGGCGCCCCTGCCGGCGACCGCGTTCGAGGCGGGTGCGAAGGTGTTTCTGCCGCTCTATGCCGGGGATGGGGCGATCGGCTGGCGGGCGACGGGGCTGCCGCCGGGGCTGGGGCTTGGCGCGGACGGGATCGTCCAGGGCGTGCCGACGCAGGCCGGGGTTTATCGCGCCACCATATCCGCCACGCGTGGCGGGGAGGAGAAAGCCGTGGCGGTGACGTTCACGGTCAACCAGGAGAATCTGGCGCGGCGCGCGGCGGAGATATTGGGGCCGGAATCGCTGGCGGCGGCGGCGCTGGAGGCGCTGCGCGACGGGAAAAGCGTGGACGGGCAGGATGTCGCGACGCCGCCGGGCGAGACGCGGCTGGAGAGTTTCGGTTATCGCTGGGCGCAGCCGGTGCAGATTGCCGGCATTGTCGTCACCACCGGGCGGATGGCGGAGAATGGCGGCTGGATGACCTCGCTCAGCGCCGAATATCGCGATGCCAGGGGCGACTGGGCGGCGATACCGCATGTCGCCATCTCGCCGGAGCCGGTGCTGTCGAACGACAAGCAGCTGCGGCCCCATTATGCGCGCTATGCGATCAGCTTTCCGCCGCTTTCCACCTCGGCCGTGCGGATAAAGGCGCTGAACGGCGGCGATGAGGGCGCGCGCCACATCAGTCTTTCGGAGATTGCCGTCTTCGCGCGCTGACCGGCGACGGGGCCGGGGCGACGCAGCCGGGACCGGGGGCGGCGGGACCGCGGCACGCGGGCGGCGGGGCCGGGCCGGATCAGGCGGCGGTGCGCGTCGCGTTGGGGAAGAGCGCGCGCGCTTCCTGGCTGGGCATGGGGCGGCCGAACAGGAAGCCCTGGACCTTGCGGCAGCCGAGACGGCGGATCATCGCATATTCTTCCTCGGTCTCGACGCCTTCGGCGGTGGTGGTCATCTTCAGGCTGTCCGCCATCGCCACCACGGCGCGGATGATCGCCAGGCTTTCCGGCGCGTTGCGCGCGGCGCCCTGCACGAAGCTGCGATCGATCTTGATCGTCGAGAATTTGGTGCGGCTGAGATAGCCGAGCGAGGAATAGCCGGTGCCGAAATCGTCGAGCGCGAGCCGCACGCCGAGATCGAGGATCTGGCTGAGCACGGAGACCGCGCTCGACCCTTCGCGCATGAATACGCTTTCGGTGACCTCAAGCTCAAGCCGGTGCGGGGCGAGGCCGCTATGGGCGAGCGCGGAGACCACGGAGGTGACGAAATTGGGGTCGTGAAGCTGTTCTGCCGAGACGTTGACCGCGATGCGGACCGTGGAGGGCCAGCCGGCGGCTTCCTGACAGGCGTTGCGCAGCACCCATTCGCCGATCGGCGCGATCAGCCGCGCTTCTTCCGCCACCGGGATGAATTTGGCGGGGGAAACCTGGCCCAGTTCCGGGTGGGTCCAGCGCAGCAGCGCCTCGAACCCCTCGATCACCGCATCGTCGGCGGAGACGACCGGCTGGTAGTGGATGTGCAGCTCACCCTTTTCCAGCGCCTTGCGGAGCGCGATTTCCAGTACGCGCCGTTCCTCCGCATGGACGTGGAGTTGCGGCTCATAGGCGTGATAGGCGCCGCCGCCCGCATCCTTTGAGCGGTAGAGCGCGAGATCGGCAGAGCGGATCAGCATTTCCACCGAGCGGCCGTCGCGCGGGCCGATGGCGGTGCCGACGCTGGCGCCGATATAGAGGGTATGCTGGTCCACCTCATAGGGGCGCGACAGTTCCTCGATGATGGTGCGGGCCAGCTTTTCCAGCCGGACGCCGTCCGACGCATCGCGCACGACCACGGCGAATTCGTCGCCGCCGAGCCGGCCGCACATCTCGTTTTCGGTCATCACCTGGCGCAGCCGTTCCGAGACGCGGCCGAGCAGCCGGTCGCCGATCGGGTGGCCGAGCGTGTCGTTGACCGCCTTGAAGCGATCCAGATCGATCATCATGAAGGCGCAGCGGCCGCGCCAGCGTTCCGCATCCGCCATCGCCTGGCCGAGCGCTTCGGTGACCTGCAGGCGGTTGGGCAGGCCGGTCAGCGTGTCGAAACGGGCCATGCGGTTGATCTTGTCCGCGGAATGGCGTTCGGCCGTCACGTCAGAGCCGACGCCGCGGAAGCCCAGGAACGCGCCGCGTTCGTCGAGGCGCGGCGAGGCGGACAATTCCCACCAGCGGGTTTCGCCCTTGACCGTGACCGGCAGGATGAGATCGCTGAAGCTTTCGCGGTGCTTCAGCTTTTCGGCCAGTTCGCGCAGCGGCGCGGAGAAATTGCCCGATTCCCAGCTGTCGCCCGCCAGCATCTGCAGGAAGGGCCGGCCTTCCAGCGCCAGCGCGTCCTCGCCCAGCGAATAGGCCAGTCGTTTCGAGACATGGGTGAGGCTCTTGGCGGCGTCGATCTGCCACAGCCAGTCGGCGTCGCCTTCCTCGAACTCGCGCAGCAGCAGGCTGACGACCTCGCCCTTTTCCACCAGCGCCAGCGATGCGGCCTTGTGGAGCAGGAAGGAGCGCGCGCTGGCGATGCAGTTGTTGATGAGCATGAAGGTGAGGGTGATGCCCGCGACGCCGAGCAGCGGCATGTGCAGCTTGAACATCATCGCCGAGACGCCCGCGCCGACCAGCGCGAGGAAACCGACCGTGCCGAGCGGAATGGCGGAGAGCAGCAGCGCCGCGCCCGCCATCAGCGAGACCGATGTGGTCCACAGCGCCAGTTGCTGTTCAAGCCCGCCGACCCCGGCGAAGAGGATGGGCGGCGCCCCCCAGACGACCCCGGACCACATGGATTGCAGCGTCTCGCGGTGCAGTTCGCGGCGGGACGCGGTGCCGGCCCGCCAGTCGCGCGCGCGCATCCGGCTGAGCACCAGGCCGATGGCGGAGAGCATGGCGACGCCGAACCAGCCCGCCAGCAGCGGGGTGGGCGCGAAACCGCCGAGCAGGATGACGATCAGGATCGCCCCCATCACTTCGGCGATGAAGCGGGTCATCATGAATTGCTGGACTTTTTCGATTTGCGCGGCGCGGACCTGGCTCCAGTCCGCATTTTGCGGTTCGGAAAGGCCAAGCAGCGTGCGCCAGTCGATCGTCTCGCCGGCGGGGGATTCGGGGGCGGGCTTCGTCACGCCACCGGGATTAGTTCATTTTGGTTAGCGTTCGGTAAGCGACCGCGCTTTTATTTGAAGGCGATCGAACTATTCAGCAAGTCACTGGAATAAAAATGTCTTTTCGCGCCGTCGTCTTGCCGAATTTGGAACGATGATGAAATGACCGGCCGTCCGGCGTTCAGGCGGCGAGATCATAGGGCTGGATTTCGCCCGACAGATAGAGGTTGCGCGCCTTGGCCCGGCTGAGCTTGCCGGAGCTGGTGCGCGGCAGGGTGCGCGGCGGGACCAGCTCGACCAGGCAGTTCATGCCGGTAATCGAGCGGACGCGCTCGCGAATCTCGTCACGCAGGCGGGTGCGCTCGGCCAGGTCGGAGGTGCGGCACTGGACGAGCACCGCCGGGGTTTCCTCTCCGCCCGGCGTGGTGATGGCGAAGGCGGCGATATCGCCCGCCTTGAAGCCCGGCAGCTGTTCCACCGCCCATTCGATGTCCTGCGGCCAGTGGTTCTTGCCGTTGATGATGATCATGTCCTTCGCCCGGCCGACGATGTAGACATAGCCGCCAGACAGATAGGCCATGTCGCCCGTGTCCAGCCAGCCGTCCGCCATGCAGGCGGCGGTGGCTTCCGGGTCGCGGAAATAGCCGGTCATGATCGACGGACCCTTGGCCCACAGCTTGCCGATGGCCTTTTCAGGCAGGACGGTGCCGTCCTCGTCGCGGATCTCGACCGCCATGTCCCTGACCGGCTTGCCGCAATTGACGATGGCGCGGAACCGCTGCGGCCGCCCCGCGCCGCCGGCAGATGCGCCGGAGAGCTGGGTTTCCTCGACCAGTTCAACGACGATGCCTTCACCGGGCGGCATGATCGCCACGGCCAGCGTCGCTTCCGCCAGGCCATAGCTGGGCAGGAAGGCGGAGGCCTGGAAACCGGCGTCTGCGAAGGCGTCGACAAAAGCCTGCATCACGTCCGGGCGGATCATGTCCGCGCCGTTGCCGGCCACGCGCCAGCGCGACAGATCGAAACGATCCGACGCTTTCGTCTGGCTGGACATGCGGCGGGCGCAGATATCGTAGCCGAAGGTGGGCGAATAGCTGAGCGTGGTGCCGGGGTTGCGGCTGATGAGATCGAGCCAGGCCAGCGGGCGGCGGGCGAAATCCTCAGTCTTGAGATAGTCCGTCGACACCTGGTTGGCGACCGGCGAGAGGAAGCAGCCGACCAGCCCCATGTCATGATACCAGGGCAGCCAGGACACGCAGCGATCCCCGTCGCGCACCTGCATGCCGTGGGAATGGGCGGCGAGATTGTTGAGCAGCGCGCGGTGGGTGACGGCGACGCCGTGCGGGAAGCGGGTCGAGCCGCTGGAATATTGCAGATAGGCGATATCGTCCGGCGCGGCCTCGTGCAGCGGCGCTTCCGGCGCTTCGCGGCCGGCGAAATCTTCCCAGGCGATGCCTTCCACGCCGGATTGCGCCGCCGCTTCGCCGGCCATCGCCGCCAGTTCGGCGGGATAGAAGAGCAGGGAGGGATCGCTGCTGCTCAACTGCACCTTCAACTGGTCGACATAGGCGGCGGAGCCGCCGAAGGAGGTGGGCAGCGGCAGCGGCACCGGCCAGGCGCCGGCATAGACCGCGCCGAAGAACAGGGTGGCGAAATCCGCGCCCGTTTCCGCGATGAGCGCGATGCGATCGCCCGGCTTAACGCCGTGCGCGATCAGCCGGAAGGCGGCGACGCGCGCATCGTGGCGCAGCATGGCATAGGGATAGGGCTTGACGAGGGTGCCGCGCGGATCGTGGAAATTCAGCCCGCGTTCGCCGCGCGCGGCATAATCCAGCGCCTCGCCCAGCGTCGCGAAGTCGGAATAGCGGCGCGGCAGGGCGTCGTCAGTGGCGGTCGGGGCCAGTGTGTTCATGGTTGTCGTTGTCGTTCCTGCCGTCATGTCGGCCGCAAGCGCATCGAGCACCGCTGGCTTCCTTTCCCTGATCAACGTCCGGGCGGGACGCTGATGTGACCCAAAAATGTCATCCAGCCAAGACCCCTAGCGCAGGATGCGCGTTCAAATTCCGACGCGACTGTGGCACAAACGTGGCGCGTGACAGGCTATCGATCTTCTTCGGGGCGGGCGGCAAGCGCCCGGCCGCCGCTGGATTCGGCCGCGGCGGAGCGGCTGGCGCTGTTCTATGTCGGCCGTTACGCGACGACTCGCGCCCGGCTGCGCGACTATCTGCACCGCAAATTGCGCGAGCGGGGCGCGGGCGCGCCGCCGCCGGACGTGGACGCCATAGTAAGCCGCATGGCGGCGCTGGGTTATGTCGACGACGCGTCGTTCGCGGCGGCGCGGGCGGCGGGGCTGCAGCGGCGCGGCTATGGCGCGCGGCGGATAGGCCAGGCGCTGCGCGGGGCGGGAATCGACGAGGAGGATGCCGCCGCCGCGCAGGACGGGATTTCCGAGGGAGGGTGGGACGCCGCCATCGCCTTTGCGCGGCGCAGGCGGATCGGCCCCTTCGCCGCCGCGCCCGCCGACCCGGACCAGCGGCGCAGGGCGCTGGGCGCGCTGATGCGGGCCGGGCACAGCCTGGCGGATGCCCGCCGCATCGTCTCCGCTCCGCCCGGGACTATCCCCGAACGGGACGGTTGATGAATGATGCGAAAAGGATGTTTCATTTTCGAGACGATCGCATGATAAGGTGGGCACGGACTTGGGGGATAAGGCCGCGTGGGTGCAGATCAGGCCGTTGCTTCGTTGATTGAACCGGATTCGTTGCAGGATGCGGCGACCGACGCCGTTGGCGGCGGCGATGACGATTTGCAGCGTTATTGCGGGACCATCAAATGGTTCGACGCGACTCGTGGGTTCGGTTTTCTGATCGACGACGACGGGGCGGGGGACATTCTCGTCCATTTTTCGATCCTGCGCGACCATGGCCGCCGCAGCCTGCCCGAGGGCGCGCGAGTCGAATGCCTGGCGTTCCGGCGCGACCGGGGGTTGCAGGCGCGCGAGATATTGTCGTTCGACCTGGAGACGGCGACCGGGCCGGACCACGACCTGATCAGCATGGCGCGCGACCGGGTGGACCCGGTGGCGCTGGCCGAACAGGCGGGGCCGCCGGAGTCGGTGCGGGTGAAGTGGTTCAACCGGCTGAAGGGCTATGGCTTTTTGATGCGCGACGACGGATCGCCTGATATATTCGTGCACATGGAAACGCTGCGCCGCGCCAATATCGTCGAGGTCGAGCCCGATCAGCCGCTGATCGCGCGGATTGCCGAGGGGCGCAAAGGGCCGCTGGCCGTGGTGGTCGAGCCGGCTCCATGAAATTCCAGTCCCTGTTGGCGGCGGTGCTGCTCGTCGGCGGCTGCCACGCGCAATTGAACGGATCCGAAAGCGCCGCGGCGCCTGCCCCTGCCGAAACGGCCGAGGGGCAGCAGGCGCAGGTGAAGCTGCTGCCGCTGACCATCCGCACGGTGGCCGGCATCCGCGCCTTCCGCGTCGAGGTGGCGCGGACGATGGACGAGCAGGCGCAGGGGCTGATGTTCCGCACCTCCCTGCCCGAAGACGGCGGGATGCTGTTTCCCTTCGACGTCGTCAGGCCCGCCAGCTTCTGGATGAAGAACACGGTGATATCGCTGGACCTGCTGTTCATCCGCGCGGACGGATCGATCGCGCGGATCGCGGCGGATGCGGTGCCCTATTCGCTGGACCCGATCGTGTCCGGCGAGCCGGTGACGGCGGTGCTTGAGCTGGCCGGCGGCAAGGCGGCGGCGCTGGGCATCAAGGCGGGCGACCATGTGAGCTGGGCGGGCGGGCCGGATCCGGTCCGCTGAGGCGATAATCCGCCGGATCTGCCCGCAATTGCCGTTCAGCACTGTTGCCCTTGGCCCGGGAAGGCGGCTAAACGCGCTGCCATGGGTATATTCAAGAATATCTTCACCTGGTGGGAAGGCGCCACCTTCGGCACCGCGATGGGCACATGGGCGGGCGGCGAGCGGGTCGGCAGCGACGCGCTGGGCAATGTCTATTACCAGGCGAAGCGGGAGCGGGACGGCCGCCGCCGCCGCTGGGTGATGTACAAGGGCGCCAACGACGCCAGCCGGGTGCCGCCGGAATGGCATGGCTGGCTGCACAACACGATCGATTCGGTGCCGGACGAAGGGCTGCCGCCCGCGCGCGCATGGGAAAAGCCGGCGACGCCGAACCTGACCGGGACCGCCGATGCCTATCGCCCCGCCGGGGCGCTGGAGGCGGGCGGACGGCGCGCGCTGGCCACAGGCGACTATGAAGCCTGGAGCCCCGACCAGTCATGAACCGTGCTTTGGCGGGCACGGCGCTGGCCGCGTTGCTGGTCATCGCCGGTTGGCAGGCCGCCGAGGCATTGCAGAATGAAAGCGCGCCGGACCCGGTTTCCACCGAGGCGCCGGCCGAGACCAGCGCCGAGCCGGCCGAGGCCGCGGTGACGGACGTGGCCACGCCGGCCGCGCCGCACGAGCGCCCCGCGCTGAAGGGCGAGACGCCGATGGCGGAGCGGGTGGCGGTGATCGGCCTGCTCAACAAGCGGAACGGATTGTGGCGCGACCTGACCATGAAGCCGGGGCAGGCGCTGCGCGCCGACGACGTGATCGTCCGGCTGCGCGCCTGCGAGACCACCGCGCCGTGGGAGCAGCAGGCCTTTACCGGGGCGTTCGTGCAGGTGGACGTGGAGGGCGTGGACCAGCGCTGGCGGCGGATATTCTCCGGCTGGCTGTACAAGGAATCGCCGTCGCTGAATGTCGTCGAGCACCCCGTCTATGATGTCTGGGTCAAGAGCTGCACGATGACGCATCCCGATATCGGCGCGGATACGGTCGCCATGTCGTCCGGCGCGGCGCGGCCGCCCAGCGCATCGAGCGCGCCGAAATCCACGGCTTCGCCGACGCCCACGCCAACCCCTTCGCCGGCGGCCAGCGCCTCGCCCAGCAACCCGACATAGGCGTTGCGCGACACCTCTATTGCCCCCAGCGAGGCGAGGTGGCCGGTGATGAACTGGCAGTCGAGCAGCCGGTAACGCCCATATTTCAGCCGCGCGACGAGGTGCGCCAGCGCGACCTTTGAGGCGTCACGTTCCCGGCTGAACATGCTCTCACCGAAAAAGGCGCCGCCCAGGCTGATCCCGTACAGGCCGCCGACGAGGGTTTCGCCGCGCCAGCACTCCACCGAATGGGCGTGCCCCTGGAGGTGCAGGGTGGCGCAGGCGGTTTCGATCTGGGCGTTGATCCACGTGTTCGGCCGGTCCGGCGCAGCCTCCGCGCAGGCGGCGATCACCCGGCCAAAGGCGCGGTCCACCGTGACGGTGAAGGAGTCCGACCGCAGCGTCTTGGCGAGCGAGCGCGACAGGTGGAATCCGTCCAGCGGCAGGATGCCGCGTTTTTCCGGCTCTACCCAGTAGATGCTGCCGGCGTTGCGGCTGTCGGCCATGGGAAAGATGCCGGCCGCATAGGCGCGCAGCAGCAAATGGGTGTCGAGCAGCTTCACGCCGCCGAGCATAGCGGGTGGCGAACGCGCTGTCCCGGTCGTTGCGCGGGACGAACGCCGACACGCAACTTGCGTGGCTGGCGCATCGGGTGCTTGCTGGCCATGCCGCCGATTCGGCGGCTGACGAGGAGACGATCCATGACACTGCGCTTTTTCGCGCTCGCCGCGATGGCCGGCTTGAGCGTGGCGGCGGCCGGGCCGCTGGCGGCGGAGACGGTGCGCTATGGCGCGACGCTGAGCGGATTCGCCCAGGTGCCGCCGAACGAGGGCGCGGGCACCGGCACGGTCGAGGCGACGCTGGACAGCGAGACCAACGCCTTCACCTACACCATCACCTATTCCGGCCTGACCGGCCCGGCGGTGGCGGCGCATTTCCACGGCCCCGCCGCGGCGGACGCCAATGCGCCGCCGGTGATCGGCATGAAGGACACCGCCAGCCCGATCAGCGGCAGTGCCGTGCTGACCGCCGCGCAGGTGGAGGACCTGAAGGCCGGCAGATGGTATTTCAACGTCCACACCAAGGATAATCCGGGCGGCGAGATTCGCGGGCAGATCGTCGCGCAATAAGCGCGCGGCGGGGGAAGGACGGGCGCAAGCGGAGTCCTTTCCCCGCGCGGTTGAACCGGAGGCAGGAACCGGGTAAGGCGCGGCGCTTGTCCCATTGGCCTGCAATGTCCGGATCCTGACCCTATGTTCCTGTTCAAGTTCCTGCTCGTCGTTCAAGCGGTCGTCGCCGCGTCGCTGGTCGGCGTGATCCTGATGCAGCGGTCGGAAGGCGGCGGGCTGGGCATGGGCGGCAGCCCATCCGGCCTGATGTCCGCGCGCGGGGCGGCGGATTTCCTGACCCGGGCGACCAAGATTCTGGCGACGGTGTTCATCCTGCTCAGCATCGCGCTGGCGACAATCGCCTCGCTGCGCCATCGCGGCACCGACATCGACACCTCGCTGGCCCGCCAGCCGGTCAGCCAGCAGCAGGCCCCCGCGCCCGCCGGCGACGACCCGCTGGCTGCCGCCGCCGCGCAGGTCGGCGAACCAGCCCCGACGGCCGCCGCGACGCCCGCCCCCACCGCCACGCCGACCCCGGCCGCCAAATAAGCAGCAGTGGAATAATTTTGTCCCGACAAGGGGCTTGACCGGATTATTTACACCCTGGGGGATTCGGGCGCTTGTCTATTGGCCCCAAGCGGGGATAGGCATTTTCTCCCATGGCGCGGTACATTTTCATCACCGGCGGCGTGGTCTCCTCGCTTGGCAAAGGTCTTATGGCGGCAAGCCTTGCGGCCTTGTTGCAGGCGCGGGGCTATTCCGTCCGCATTCGCAAGTTCGATCCCTATCTGAACGTCGATCCGGGGACGATGTCTCCCTATCAACACGGCGAGGTCTATGTGACCGACGACGGCGCGGAGACCGACCTGGACCTGGGCCATTATGAACGCTTTACCGGCGTTTCCAGCCGCCAATCGGACAATGTGACGTCCGGGCGGATCTATTCCAACATCATCGCGCGCGAGCGGCGCGGCGACTATCTGGGCGCGACGGTGCAGGTGATTCCGCACGTCACCGACGCGATCAAGGATTTCGCGCGGGCCGAGACGGACGATGTGGATTTCGTGCTCTGCGAGATCGGCGGCACGGTGGGCGACATCGAGTCGCTGCCCTTCATGGAGGCGATTCGCCAGCTGCGGAACGACCTGGGCCGCGACAACAGCTGTTTCGTCCACCTGACGCTGGTGCCCTATATCGCCGCGGCCGGCGAGCTGAAGACCAAACCGACCCAGCACAGCGTGCGCGACCTGACCGCGCTCGGCATCCAGCCGGACGTGCTGGTGTGCCGGTGCGAACGGCCGCTGCCCGACAGCGACCGCGCCAAGATTGCGCTGTTCTGCAACGTGCGGCCCGACGCGGTCATCCCGGCGCTGGACGCGTCCAGCATCTACCGGGTGCCGCTGCAATATCATGCCGAGGGGCTGGACCGGGCGGTGCTGGCGGCGTTCCGCATCGACACGGCCGATGCGCCGGACCTGAGCCGCTGGGACGACATCGTCGATCGGGTGGAGAACCCCGAGGGCGAGGTGACGATCGGCGTGGTCGGCAAATATGTCGGCCTGCAGGACGCCTATAAATCGCTGCACGAGGCGCTGGTCCATGGCGGGCTGGCCAACCGGGTGAAGGTGAACATCAACTGGCTGGACGCCGAGCTGTTCGAATCCGATGCGTCGATCGCCGCGCAGCTGGAGCCGATGCACGGCGTGCTGGTGCCGGGCGGCTTCGGCGAGCGGGGCAGCGAGGGCAAGATCGCCAGCGTGCGCTTTGCGCGGGAACGCGGCGTGCCCTTTTTCGGCATCTGCCTGGGGATGCAGATGGCCTGCATCGAGGGTGCGCGCAACGTCGCCGGCATCGCCAACGCATCGACCACCGAATTCGGGCCGACCGACGAGCCGGTCGTCGGCCTGATCACCGAATGGATGTCCGCCGAGGGGTTGCAGACCCGCGAGGCGGGCGGCGACATGGGCGGCACCATGCGGCTGGGCGCCTATCCCGCGCGGCTGGACGGCAACAGCGTGGTCGGCTCCATCTATGGCGCGACCGAGATCAGCGAGCGGCACCGGCACCGTTATGAGGTGAACGCCCATTATCGCGAGCCGCTGGAAAAGGGTGGGCTGCTCTTTTCCGGCATGTCGCCGGACGGCACGCTGCCCGAGATCGTCGAGCGGCCGGATCACCCCTGGTTCGTCGGCGTGCAGTTCCACCCGGAGCTGAAATCAAAGCCGTTCGATCCGCACCCGCTGTTCGCGAGCTTCATCAAGGCCGCGCTGGCGCAGAGCCGGCTGGTTTGAGGGCGGCAAGCGCCCGCGCCTGCGTCCGCTGCCGAGGGATAGGCAGGGATTTATCCGTGGCGTAAGAGGGGCTTATGACGCGTCCAGGGCAATTGGAGATCAAGATCCGGCTATATTGCGGCGACGAGATCGCCATGGGGCCGGGCAAGGCCGATCTGCTCGACGCGATCGAGGCGGAGGGATCGATCTCCGGGGCCGGGCGCGCGCTGGGGATGAGTTATCGCCGCGCCTGGCTGCTGGTCGACACGATGAACCGCTGCTGGGGCGAGCGGCTGGTGGAGACGGTATCCGGCGGCAGCCACGAGAAGGGCGCGCGGGTGAGCGCGGCGGGCAAGGCGGTGCTGACGGCCTATCGCGCGCTGCAGCAGGGCGCGGAGACCGGAGCGGCGCCGCTGCTCAACGGCAGCAGCCTGACCGTGCTGATGCGCGATGCGCCGCTGACGCCCGGCACCGGCAGCAGGCGATCATAGCTTTTTTGCCGCAGGCGCGGTGCTGCCGGGAGCGGCGCGGGTCCGCGATAAATGCGGATCGGTCAAGCGTTGATGCGCCTTTGACGCCCGGCGCGGGACGCGGGCGATCATGGTCTTTGCGGTGGATGCGGTGCTGCCGGGAGCGGTGTGGGTCCGGGATGATATGTGGATCGGTGCAATTTGTTGCGATGTTGACGCGCGGCATGGGCAGCGGGCGATCATGGTTTTTTGCTGCGGGCGCAGTCCGGCCGGGAGCGGCGGGCATTAAGGATCAAAGTGGATCGGTGAAGCTTTGACGCCCGGCACGGACAGAAGGCGATCATGGCCTTTTGCCGCAGGTGCGGTCCGGTCGGGAGCGGTGTGGGTCCGGGGTGACACGCGGATTGGTGGAGCGTTGATGCGTCGTTGACGCCCGGCGCGGGACGGGGCGGTCAGAGTTTTTTGCCGCAGGCGCGGTCGGGGCGGGAGAGGCGGGGGTCCGTGATGAAATGCGGATCGGTGAAGCTTTCCAGCAGGGCGAGCAGGGCGGGCATGTCCGTATCGGTGACGGCGACCGCTGCTGCGTGGCGGCGGATGGCGGCGTCCAGCGTTTTCGCCGACCCGTCATGCCACCAGGGGCCGCCGACCGCGACGTTGCGCAGCGAAGGGGTGCGGAAGCGGCCGGCATCCTCTGCCCGGCCGGTCCGTTCGACGAGGCCGGGATCGCGCGCCTGCGGCGGGGCGAAGCCGTGGAAGCGCAGGTCCGTCAGTTGCGGCCCGGCATGGCAGGCGGCGCAGCCCCGGCTTTCGAACAGCGCGACCCCCTGTTGGGCGAGCGGGGTGAGGGCGGCGGCATCGCCCCGGCGGAAATCGTCCCATGGGCTGGCGGCGGACACCATCGTCCGCTGGAAGGCGGCGAGCGCTGCGACGACCGAGGCGAGATCGATCCGGCCCTTGCTCCCCGGAAAGGCGCGGGCGAACTGGGTGCGGTAGCAGCGATCCGCCGAGAGGCGGCGGGCGAGTTCGGCATCCATGCCTTTCATGCCCATTTCGACCGGCGTTTCGCCGACCAGCGGGACCAGCGCCTGCGCCTCCAGCGTGGCGAGGGTGGGATCGGCATAGGTGAGCGGGCTGAGCCAGCCGACATTGGCGAGGCCGGAGGCGTTGCGGCGGCCGGGATCGCCATGGACGCCGGGGCGGGCCGAGACGCTGTCGGCGAAGCCGTGGCGCTGTTCATGGCAGCTGGAGCAGGCGAGGGTGCCGTCCAGCGACAGATCCGCATCGTAGAACAGGCGGCGGCCAAGCTCGACCCGCGCGGCGCTCATCGGGTTGGCGGCGGGGACCGGCGGCGGGGCCATGCCGTCCGGCAGCGACCAGCGCCAGCCCGGCGCGGCCGCGGTGAGGACGAGCAGCGCCAGCGCGCAGAGCAGGCGCTTCACGGCAGCGGCGTCACCAGCAGCGTGATGCTGTCCGCGCCGTTGGCCGCGACCTGGATGGTGTATTCGCCGGGCGACAGGGTGAAATCCACCATCTTGCGGACTCCGGTGCAATCCGGCCCGTGGCCATGGGCGATCGACTGGAGCGCCGCGCCGTCGCGCACCACGTCCACCCAGGCGGCGGTGCTGAGCGCGACGCGCCATGTGCCCGGCTTGTCCACCGTGAAGCGGGTGAGCCCGCCATAGCTGACGCTGCCGCCCGGTTTTGCAGGGCGCAGCGGGTAGGCGACGTCCGGCGTGCGGGCGAGGGCGAGGGTGACGCTTTGCCCCGGCGTGAGGGTGGCGGCCTTCAGCCCGCGCGCGGCAGTGGCGGCGCGGAGCGGCACCGGCGCGCGCCACGAGGCGAGGGGGGCAGGCAGATCGGCCGGGGCCGCGCAGGTGGCCGCCGCATCCGCCATCTGGCCCTGCGCCGATGCGGGCGCGGCCGCCGCCGCGAGCGCGCCTGTGCACAGAATGACGAGGAAGCGGGCGGCTGACATAGGGCTTTGCTCCGGGCTGGAAAGCTATATATCGCCGAATATAGCGATTCGATGGGCTAAAAAAGAGGGAAAATCCATGCGTGCTATTTCTGCTTTCCTGCTTGGTGCGGGATGTATCGTCGCGTCCGCGGCGCAGGCCGAGGACGCGCCGCCGGCCGGCGCGGCCGACGACCGCTTCTCGCTGGGGCTGATCGTCGTCACGGCGCCGCGCGCCGAGGGCGTGGGCATCGACAGCGGCACATTGTCTTCCGAGGCGATCTACACGTTCGGCCGCACCGCGCTGGACGATGCGGTCAACCTGATGCCGGGCGTGGTGGCGGGCAACAGCGGCGGCACCCGCAACGAGCGGCTGGTGTTCGTGCGCGGGTTCGACCGGTTTCAGGTGCCGCTTTCCATCGACGGCATCCGCGTCTACCTGCCCGCCGACAACCGGCTGGACTATGGCCGGTTCCTGACCACCGACATTGCCGAGGTGCAGGTGGCCAAGGGCTATGCATCCGTGCTGGACGGCCCCGGCGCGATGGGCGGGGCGATCAACCTGGTGACGCGCAAGCCCACCAAGGCGCTGGACATCGACGTGCGCGGCACGGTGAATTTCGACAATGACACCGATTATGCCGGCTATTCGACCTCCGCCATGATCGGCACCCGGCACGACCGCTGGTATGCGCAGGCGAGCTATGCCCGCAGCTTCACCGACCATTGGGACCTGCCCAATGGTTTCACGCCCGTGCTGCCCGCGATGGAGGATGGCGGGGCGCGCGATTTCTCCCGCACGCGGGACTGGCGGATGAATGCCAAGATTGGCTTCACGCCCAATGCGACCGACGAATATGCGCTGAGCTATACCAAGCAGGCGGGCGCGAAGAACGCGCCGCTGCACATCAGCGACACGGTGACGACGCCGCGTTTCTGGAACTGGCCCTTCTGGGACATAGACAGCGTCTATTTCCTCTCGACGACGGCGCTGGGCGAGCTGGGGACGCTGAAGACCCGGGCATATTATTACCGCTTCGATTCGATGCTGCGGTCCTTCAACGACCGGACGCAGACCGAGCAGAGCCGCCAATATGCGTTCGACAGCCCCTATTTCGACGAGGCGTGGGGTGGATCGGCCCAGCTGGACGTGCGGACCAGCGCCGCCAACACCGTGCGGCTGGCCGCCCATTACCGCCATGACAAGCATGTCGAGGCGCAGACCAGCTTTTCGAACACGGGCGTGCCATCCGTGGAGCCGCGGCAGACGCAGACCGAGAACAGCTTCTCGCTGGCGCTGGAGAATGAGCTGGCGTTGAGCGCGGCGCTGAGGCTGACGCTGGGCGGGAGCTTCGACTGGCGCGACCTGAAGAAGGCGGAGGAATATGGATCGCCGCTCGGCACGTCCGGCACGCCGGCCGTGATCTACCAATATCCCCGCCGCGACGCGGAGACGTGGAACCTGCAGGGGCGGCTGGATTGGGATGCGGGCGGGGGGCTGAGTGTGCACGCCAGCCTGTCTTCGCGCGCGCGCTTCCCGACCATTTTCGAGCGGTTCAGCCAGCGGTTCAACCAGGCGATCCCCAACCCCGAGCTGAAGAGCGAGCGGGCCACCAATGCCGAGATCGGCGCGCTGTGGAGCAACGGGCGGGCGCGGCTGGAGGGTGCGCTTTTCTATAGCTGGGTGGAGGATGCGATATTCGGCGTCGCCATTCCCGCTTATCCGTGCACCGCATCGACCACGCCGCCCGCCGTGGCCACGCCGGGATGCGCGCTGCGCAACATGACGCAGAGCCGCAATGTCGGCAGCGGCGAATATTATGGCGTGGAAATCTCCGCCTCGGCGACGATCCTGCCGGGGCTGGACGCCGGGTTCAACTATACCGGCATCAAGCGCGACCTGAGCTATGCCGCCAACCCCGCCTTCCGGCCGACCGGCGTGCCCAACCACAAGGGCTTCGCATGGCTGGACTGGGCGCCGGCCGGGGGGCTGCACATCATCCCCAGCGTCGACCTGGCCGGCAAGCGGTGGACGCTGTTCACCGCCACCCCGACGGGGCAGCCGCAGGTCTATTACCGCACCGGCGGCTATGCGACGGTGGGGCTGCGCATCGACTATGCGGTGAGCGAGCAGATCGACCTCGGCATTGGCGGGCGCAACCTGTTCGACAGCTCTTACACGCTGACCGACGGGTTCCCCGAGCCGGGGCGGTCGTTGTTCGCGAGCGTGCGCGCCCGTTACTGACCCTGAAGGCGCCGGGCCGCGATGGGGCGGCCCGGCGTTTCAGTAGCGGCGGCCGGCGGCTTCGTCGCGATAGGCTTTTTCGATATTGGCGCGATCGCGGCGGTGGAATTCGGCCGAGGCTTCGTCGAACTGGCGGTTGATGGCGTCGAGATTGGCGACCGTGGCGGTGGCCATGGCCGGGGCGATGCGCTGAATGTCGAACGGGCGGCGTTCGAGCGCGGAGGCGACGCGTTCTTCCACCGCTACCTCGTAGAGCGCGCGGATGCTGGGATTGTCGGCGAGTTTTTGCGCGACATCGCCGCCGGGGCCGCTGGCCGCGCCGGTGAGGGCGACGGCGACGCGGGTGTGGGCATTGTCCACCGTGTCCAGCGTCGCGGTGTAGCGGAACAATTCCCCGCCGTTGCGCTTGACGATCCAGGCGATCTCGTTGGGCGGGCCGGTGCGGACGGTCCAGTCCGGCTCGGCGGTGCCGAACACCATGGGCGGCAGGCCGGTGGCGAGGAGCAGCTGGCGGGCCTCGTCATAGGGCAGCGCATAGACGATGCCCTTTTCACGCGTGCAGGCGGCGACCAGCAGCATCGATGCTGCGGCGGCCGCGATGAGGAGGGGGCGGATCATGGGCAGCCCCAGCCCTGGCGGCGTTTTTCCGCGCAGGCGGCGTCGCTCTGTCGGGTGTCCATGCCGGGCTGGTCGTCGACGCGGAAGCGGTGGCCCGCCTCCAGCCCGGCGCGCTGGACGTCGCACAGCCGGTCCGTGCCGCGGGGGACGCGGGCGACATCATAGGGGCGGCCCTCCAGCAGGGCGGCGACCTGTTCCTCGACCGCCGGGCGGAGCGGCTGGTTGAAGGCGGGGCGGGGGTAGAATTGCGCCCCGTCATAAGCCTCGCCGCCCTTTGGCCCCGGCGGGATGGTGATGGCGACATGGGTGCGGTTGCCGTCGACAGGGGTGAGGGTGGCGGTGAAATCCACCATTTTCCGGCCGCTGCTGTAGACCGCCCAGCTGATCTGTTCACCCACGCGCACGCCTTCCGACCGGACATGGATGAGGATGCCGCATTGGCGGGTGGAGACGAGATCGGGCAGATCGCTGGCGACGAGGCGCTGATAAGCGTCCGCCGGAGAAAGATCGAACGTGCCAGGCTGTTGCCCGCAGGCGGAAAGGCAGAGGGCGGCGAGCGGGAGATATGCCGATATTCGCGATTTCATAGGGCGATCCAGTGGCTTGTCCGCCCATGCGTTTAGCGGCGGTGCGTTAAGAAGCGGTGTAGGATTTCAACCTGATTTTACCAGATAGGTAAAAACTGATTGACATCGTCACGCTGATATGGCACATGGTGAGCACGCTGGAAAAATGTGAGTCGGGCCGGGGCGCAGTTCCAGTCGGCGCTGGCGGTTCCGGCCGAGATGGGCGTCGCTTATTATGAGCCGTCGCGGGATTACCAGACCGGGTTGCAGCGGGCGCGGCGGCCGGGGCCGGGGCCGGGGCCGGGGCGGCGGGGCGACCGCATCGACCTGCCCGCGGTGATGAGCGCGGCGGAGGCCAAGGCGATTGCCGAGGCGAAGCTGGCCAGCCTGTGGACGGAGCGGGCGCGGCGCACTGTGCGGGCCGGGTGGCGGCGGCTGGCGCTGCGCGCGGGCGAGCGGGTGACGATTGCAGGCGAGGCCGGCGTGTGGCGGATTGCCGGCGTGACGCTGGACCGGATGATGGTGGAACTGTCCCTCGTCCGTGCGCGGGCGACCGGCGCCTTGCCGGCCCCGGCGGCCGAACCGGGGCGGGGCACGGGCGGCGTCGACCTGATCCATGGGCCGACGGTGGCGCATCTGCTGGACCTGCCTTCGCTGACCGACGAGCCGGCGCGGACGCCCCGGCTGTTCGTGGCGGCGGCGGGGCCTTCCGCCGGGTGGCGGCGGGCCAGCCTGCTCGTCAGCCTGGACGATGGCGCGCGCTGGGAGCCGATCGGCGCGACGGCCCCGGCGGCGACGATGGGCGTGGTGACGGCGCCGCTGGGCGTGGCGGGCGCGGCCCTGTTCGACCGCGCAGGGGCGGTTGAGGTGGCGTTGCTCAATGACGCGATGATGCTGGGCGATGCCGATGAGGCCGGGCTGATCGACGGCGCCAATCTGGCATTGGTGGGGGACGAGCTGATCCAGTTCGGGCAGGCCCGGCCGCTGGGCGGCAACCGCTGGCGGCTGGAGCGGCTGACGCGCGGGCGGCGGGGAACCGAATGGGCGATTGCCGGGCACGTGGCGGGCGAACGCTTCATCCTGATCGAGCCGGAGACGCTGCTCGCATACGATCCGCCGCTTTCCGCCGTTGGCGGGCGGGCGCGGGTGATGGCGGTGGGCGTTGGCGACATCGCCGAGCCTGTGGAGGCACTGGCGGAGGGGATTGGCGAGGCGCTGCGGCCGCCCGCGCCGGTGAAGCTGGCGGCCGCGCGGGCGGATGGCGCGCTCCACCTGCGCTGGACCCGGCGCAGCCGCGTCGGCTGGCGCTGGAGCGATCATGTCGATGCGCCGATCGGCGAGGAGAGCGAGGCCTATCGCGTGACGATAGCGCGCGGCGACGGCGCTTCCGCGACCGTTGACGTGGCCGGGCCGGCACTGGTCCATCCGCTCGACGGCTATGGCGGGGCGCTGTCGATCAGCGTCGTCCAGCGCGGCACATCGGCGGTTTCGCGCGCCGCGACCCTCATTTTGGACTGAACGGAAGGAAACGCAGATGACGGCGGAAACCAGTGTGCGGCTTGGCCTGCCCTTTGTGGAGGCTGGGCAGGCGCAAAAGGAGCTGGCGCATAATGAGGCGCTGGCGATGATCGACCTGGCGGTGCAGGCGGGCGTGGAGGCCGCCGATGTGGACGTGCCACCGGCGAACCCGCTGTCGGGGCAGTGCTGGATCGTCGGCGCGGCGCCGGTGGGCGCATGGGAGGGGGCGGCCGGAGCGATCGCCGGGTGGAGCGCCAATGGCTGGCGTTTCGTCCGGCCGCGCGAGGGGCTGCGCGCCTGGGTGGCGGATCGGCGGCTTTGGGGCGTTTACAGCGATGGTGCGTGGCGGATCGGCATTGTGGATGCCGGGACGATTCGGATCGGCGGTGTCCAGGTGGTGGGGGAAAGGCTGGCCGCCGTGCCGACGCCGGCCGGCGGCAGTGTTATCGACGCGGAAGCGCGGGCGGCGATTGATGCAGTGCTGGCGCGGCTGCGGGAGCATGGGTTAATCGAAGCTTAAGCATATGCTTAACCATCCAAACTGAAATGGATGAATAAAGGGCGGTGAAGTGCGGCAAATTGGCAACAGTTAGGCGAATTGCAAGCTTGCGCGGAAACCAACCGACAGTTAGGGAGTTAGCGCTGTCCTTGGTGACATTGTAGAAAGGGGATTTGTTATGCGGAAGCTTGCCGTTGCGATGGCACTGGCCTCGGCCTCCACACTCATCGCCTCGCCCTCCCTGGCGCGAGACAAATCATGGTATATCGGCGTCGAGGGTGGCGCCATGATCGTCGAGGATATCAATCTCGATATCGGTACGGTCAACAATGCCGCCAGCGTCGACCATGATTATGGCTATGACGTCGACGGCGTGATCGGCTACGACTTCGGCGGTTTCCGCGCGGAAGCGGAAGTCGGCTACAAGCGGGCCAAGCTTGACAGCTTCTCCAGCTCGGTCACGACGCCTTCGGGTCCTGACCTGGCTCCGGCCGGCACCTATAACGGGGTCGGTGGTTCCACCTCCGCCCTGAGCTTCATGATCAACGGCTTGCTGGATTTCGGCGCCGATGACGGCCTGAGCGGCTATGTCGGCGGTGGCGCCGGTGTGGCGCGCGTCAAGTTCGACGATTATTCGATCGATCCGGCGGGCGGCTTCCTGGACGATTCCGACACGCGCTTCGCCTGGCAGGCGATCGCCGGTATCCGTCATCCGCTGAGCGACAATATCGATGTCGGCCTGAAGTATCGCTTCTTCAACGTCGATAATGTCCGTGGCGTGGATCGCTTGACGCGGGATGTGGAAGGCCGGTTCCGGTCGCACAGCATCCTGGGCAGCCTGATCTATAACTTCGGCCATGCGGCGCCTCCGCCGCCGCCGCCGCCGCCGCCGCCGCCGCCTCCGCCCCCGCCGCCTCCCCCGCCGCCTCCGCCGCCTCCGCCGGCAGTGGTCTGCACTCCGGGACCGTATATCGTGTTCTTCGAGTGGGATAAGTCGAACATCACGCCGGAAGCGGCGTCGATCCTCGACAACGCGGTCACGGCCTATGGCGATTGCGGCCAGGCTCAGGTCATGCTCGCCGGTCACGCCGACCGGTCGGGTTCGGACAAGTACAACGTCGGCCTGTCCGAGCGTCGTAACGCGTCCGTCCGTGCCTATCTGGAGCAGCGCGGCATTCCGACCGGCGTCATCTCGACGCAGGCCTTTGGTGAAAGCGCCCCGCGCGTTGAAACCGCTGACGGTGTTCGCGAACTGCAGAACCGTCGTGTGGAAATCACCTACGGACCGGGTTCGGGCAACTAAGCGCGAACTTTGTCGAAGAAATCGGGAGCCGGTCTTCATGGCCGGCTCCCTTTTTTGTCTCTCGACGACATCGGTTCGTCATCTAACCATGCTTTGCTGTGGCATTGACTGGCCGCCGCCGCTAACGACGACGCAGCGGACGAAGGATGATCCATGAAGATTACGATGATCGGATCGGGCTATGTTGGCCTGGTGTCTGGTGCCTGTTTCGCCGATTTCGGCCATGATGTGGTGTGCGTGGACAAGGATGCGGCGAAGATCGCCGCGCTCGAGGCCGGGCGGATGCCGATCTACGAGCCGGGCCTGGCTGATCTGGTCGCGGCCAATGTCGAGGCGGGGCGACTGTCCTTCACCACAGATCTGGCTGCGGGCGTGGCGGGCGCCGATGCGGTGTTCATTGCCGTCGGCACGCCTTCGCGCCGGGGTGACGGCCATGCCGACCTGACCTTCGTCTTCGATGCGTCGCGCGAAATTGCCGCCGCCGCGACCGGCAAGACGGTGGTCGTCACCAAATCGACCGTGCCGGTGGGCACGGGCGACAAGGTGGAAGCGATCTTGCGCGAGACCAATGCGAACGCCGAGTTCGCCGTCGTCTCGAACCCCGAATTCCTGCGCGAAGGCGCGGCCATCGGCGATTTCAAGCGGCCGGACCGCATCGTCATCGGCACGGACGACAGCGCAGCGCAGGATGTGATGCGGGAGATTTACCGTCCGCTCTACCTCAACAATTCACCGATCCTGTTCACCGGGCGGCGGACGGCCGAGCTGATCAAATATGCCGCCAATGCGTTCCTGGCGGCGAAAATCACCTTCATCAACGAGCTGGCCGACCTGAGCGAGAAGGTGGGCGCCGACGTGAAGGACGTGTCGCGCGGGATCGGGCTGGACAACCGGATCGGCAGCAAATTCCTGCACGCCGGGCCGGGCTATGGCGGATCCTGTTTTCCCAAGGATACGCTGGCGCTGTTGCGCACGGCGGAGGAGCATGACAGCCCGCTGAGCATCGTCAGCGCGACCGTGGACGCCAATGACCGGCGCAAGGTGGCGATGGGGCACAAGATCATCGCCGCGATGGGCGGTGACGTGAAGGGCAAGCGGATCGCGCTGCTGGGGCTGACCTTCAAGCCCAATACCGATGACATGCGCGATGCGCCCTCGCTGTCGATCGTGCCCGTGCTGGCCGAGGCCGGGGCGGACATCCGTGCGTTCGACCCGGAAGGGATGGAAACGGCGAAGGCGATGCTGGACGGCATCGATTACCGCGCCAGCGCGCAGGCGGCCGTCGAGGGCGCGGATGCAGTGGTGCTGGTGACGGAATGGGATGTGTTTCGCGCGCTTGACCCGCGCAAGCTGGCCGCCGCCATGCGCGGCAAGCTGCTGATCGACCTGCGCAACGTCTACAACCCGGTCGAGGTGGAGCGGGCGGGCCTGATCTATCATGGCATTGGCCGGGGCGCGCCCGCCGGCGCCTGAAGCCGCTTTCAACCGGCGCGGCGGATGTCCGTGTGCGCAACGTCTGTAAGTCCGCTGAGGTGGAGCGATCCGGCCTGATCTATCACGGTATTGGCCGGGGCGCGCCCGCCGGCGCCTGAAGCTGCTTTCAGCCGGCATGACGGGTGTCCACCTGCGCCACGTCTGTAATTCCGTTGAGGTGGGGCGGGTTGGCCTGATCTGTCTTGATATTGGTCGGTGCGTGCCCGCCGGTGCTGGATGCCGCTTGCGTTCGCGCGTTCAGCCGGCGCGGCGAACGTCCGCCGGCTGCATCGCGTCGGCCAGCGGGTAGAGTTCTGCATCCTCGCGCCGGATGCGGTGGACCAGCGCGCTGAGTAGCCATTTGCTCTCGCTGCGGAAATCGATGAAGCCGGCGGCGATCGCCCGTGCCGTCGACCAGCGTTGCGCATAATCCTGAAAGCGCGGGCTGAGCGCGCCCATTTCCGACTGGAAGGCGAGCGCGACCCGCGCCGCCGCGCGATCCGCGGATTGCAGCATATAGGGATAGATGACCCGGTCTTCCTGCGCGAAGTGGATGCGCAGCACGCCGGTGAGCTTCGCCAGCGTCATGGCGATCCGCGCGGCATTGGCCGGGCCGTCCGCCGCGTTCGAGAGCGACAGGATCTCGTCCGACAATTGGATGGCGGCGTCATGCTGGCGGCGCAGGTTGGCAGTTCGGCTCAATCAATCTCTCCCGGTCATGACAGCGCGCCGGAACTGCCCGTCGACCGAAACGCCTCAAGCCTGCGTCATTGGCGTAAATTCCTTAATTCCCGCTAAACCAGCGCGGCGCTCATCGCGCGGGCGACGAGCGCGGCGATGCGCGGTGCGGCGTGGCCGTCGCCAAAGGGGCTGTGCGCCTGCGCCATCGCCGCATGGGCATGGGGATCGTCCAGCAGGCGGGCGGTTTCGGCGACGATGCTGTGCGGGTTCGTGCCGACCAGCCGGGCGGTGCCGGCCTCCACCCCTTCCGGTCGCTCCGTCGTTTCGCGCATGATCAGCACCGGCTTGCCCAGTGCGGGGGCTTCTTCCTGGATGCCGCCGCTATCGGTGAGGACGAGGTGGGAGAGCGCGAGCAGGCGGACGAAATGGGGGTAATCGAGCGGCTCGACCAGCGCGACGTTAGACAGGCCGGCGAGCCGCGCCTTCAACACGGCGCCGGCGCGCGGATTGGGATGGGCGGGCAGGACGAGGGCGCTGTCGCGCCGCGCCGCCAGTGCGCGGAGGGCGTCTGCGATCCGGCCCATGGCGTCGAGATTCTCGCGGCGATGGGCGGTGACGAGGATAATCCGCCTGTCGGAGAAGCGGGCGGCGAGCGCGTCGAGCCCCTGGGCCATGGCGGGATCGACGGCGAGGCGGGCCTGCATGGCGTGGAGCGCGTCCACCACCGTATTGCCGGTGATGTGGACGGCGGACGGATCGACCCCTTCGCCAAGCAGCGTTTCCGCGGCCTTTGGGGTCGGCGCGAAATGCTGATCGGCGACGATCGAGATGATCCGGCGATTGCCCTCTTCCGGCCAGGGTTGGTGAAGGTTGCCGCTGCGCAGGCCGGCCTCGACATGCGACACCGGGATGCGGCGGTGATAGGCGCACAGCGCGGCGGCCATGGCGGTGGCGGTATCGCCCTGCACCATCACCCGGTCCGGCTGCTCCCGCTCCAGAACCTTGTCCAGTTCCAGCGCAAGCCGTGCGGCGAGGGTGCCGAGCGGCTGGCCGGGGCGCATCAGGTCCAGATCGATATCCGGCCTGATGCCGCCCATCGCCAGTACCTGATCCAGCAGGGCGCGGTGCTGGGCGGTGGCGCACAGGCGGGTTTCGATGCCCGGATGCGCGCGGAGGGCGGTGACGACTGGAAGCAGCTTGATCGCTTCCGGCCGCGTGCCGAATATTGCGAGCAATTTTGCCGCCGCCATGTCCCGTGCTCCCCGGAAACCAATCGGTCACAATAAATAAGCTTTATCAAGCGATTGGATGCAATTCTTCTGCCGAATTGCGCGTGGATTGAACCCAGCGGCCCGGCGGGCGTTGGTATCGCGTCATTTCACAGGAGACGTCCGATGCGTTTTTGCTCGTCCGCTGCGCTGGCCCTGCCGCTCATCGCCCTGGCCGCCTGCAACCAGAAGGCGGAAACCGCGCCCCCCACGACCGAGGTCGCGCAGAACAATGCCGGCGTGACCGATAGTCTGGACGGCGCGGCGCCGGCGATGGCGCGAGCCGCGCTGAGCATGGCGGACGGCAAGTCGGTGGGCGACGCGACCGCCACGGAGACGCCTGACGGGTTGCTGATCGCCGTCAACGGCATCGCCCTGCCGGCGGGCACGCACGGCATCCACATCCACATGACCGGCAAGTGCGAAGGGCCGAAATTCGAGAGTGCGGGCGCGCACTGGAACCCGGCGGGCCGCAAGCATGGCAGCGAGAGCCCGGACGGCCAGCATGCGGGCGACCTGCCCAATCTGGTCGTCGCGGCAAATGGCGCGGGCACGCTGACCTTTACCATCCCGAACGCCGCCCTTTCCGGCGGAGCGGAGGCGCTGCTGGACGGCGACGGGGCGGCGATGGTGATCCACGACAAGCCGGATGACCTGAAAACCGACCCGACCGGCGCCAGCGGCGACCGGATCGCCTGCGGGGTGTTCAGCGCCGCCTGAAGCCGGGACCGCCTGCGCTAGATCGGTTCTCCCGCCGCGCGGGCGCGTTCCGTGACGCTCGCTTCGAGGGCGGGCAGCTTGCGGCTGGCCAGCGCGAACAGGGTGAGCGTGACCGGCAGCACGAACAGCACCGACAGCATCGCGAAGCGCAGGTCCTGCGTCACGTCGCTGACCAGGCCGACGATATAGGGGCCAAGGCCAAGGCCGATGATGTTGACACCGAGGAAGAAAACCGCCGTCGCCGCGCCGCGCATCCGCGGCAGGACGAGATCCTGGCAGCTGGCGGCGACCGGGCCGAGCCACATGATCTGCAGGAAGTTGGACAGGCCGAGCAGCGCGTAGAACAGGGTGAGGCTGGGCGTGTGCAGCTGGATATAGAGCAGCACGCCGCTGACCGCGGCGGCGGCGATGACGACATAGAGCCGCCCGGCGGGGTGGATGAGCTTCACCCGATCCGACACCATGCCGCCGGCGACCGTGCCGAGGCCGCCCGCGATGGCGAGGATCCAGCCCAGCGTGTAGCCCGCTTCCGGTCCGACGCCGAAGGTGTTGACGGCATAAAGATAGACGAAGGGCGACAGGCCGTAGCTGGCGAAGGACATCAGCCCGCCCGCGACGGAGAGCGCCGCAAAGGTTCCGGTGCCGATCAGCGTCACCGTTGGCCGGTCCCTCATCCGGATGGATTGCAGCCAGCTGTAGCTGCAATAGGCGCCGATCCCGATGGCGGTCCACTGGATGACGTTGCTGGTGATGACGAGGCCGCCCAGCGTGGCGATGGGTGAGCGGCGGGCAGGGGGGAGCAGGCTGTCCGTCCAGCCGATGACCAGCACCGTCACGACCGCGATCAGCGCAAAGGCGGCGAGATTGCGGACAAATGGCGTCTTGAGCGGCGCGCGGGCCAGCGCGATCATGGAGAAGGGCGGGAACATGGCGGCGAATTCCCGCGCGACCGAACGGAAGGGATGGGGATCGCCGGGGCTGGTGAGCCCGTCTACCGCACCGCGCGCGGGCTCCCGCACCGTCAGCCACATCAGCAGCGCGAGCAGCAGGCCGGGAATGCCGAAGGCGAGGAAGGTGGCCTGCCATCCGGCGATGCCGAAGGGTTGGGTGGCGGGCGTGAAATGCGTGTCCCAATAGGCGATCACCGCGCCGCCGAAGATCAGCGATGCGCCGACCCCGATGTAGATGCCGCTGGAATAGAAGGCGAGCGCGGTGGCGCGCTTCTCCTTGGGGAAATAATCCTGCAGCAGGGAGTAGGCGGCGGGCGAGGCGCTGGCTTCTCCCACGCCGACGCCGATGCGCGCGCCGCCCAGTTGCGCGAAATTGGTGGCGAATCCGCTGACCGCAGTCATCGCCGACCAGACGCTGAGGCCGATGGAGATGGTCTTCACCCGATTCCATCCGTCCGCCAGCTTGGCGAGGGGGATGCCGAACAGGGCGTAGAACAGGGCGAATGCGGTGCCGAACAGCAGGCCGAGCTGCGCGTCGGTGAGGCCGAGATCGGCCTTCAGCGAGGGCGCGAGGATGGTGATGACCTGCCGGTCCAGGAAGTTGAAGGCGTAGATGACCATCAGCAGGCCAAGCACATAATATCGATAGGCTCTGTCTTTCACCCGCCCGGCTCCCCTGAAGCTTGCCCTTGGACACTACAGCGTTCATCGGACAGGCAAAGGAGTTTCGTGATGACCCTATCCGTGCTGTTCGTGTGCCTGGGCAATATCTGCCGTTCGCCGCTGGCCGAGGCCGCGTTCCGGCAGGAGGCGGGGCGGACCGGCCTGGACGTGGAGATCGATTCGGCCGGCACGGGGGACTGGCATCTGGGCCACGCGCCAGACGTGCGCGCGCAGGCCACCGCCAGCCGCAACGGGCTGGATATCTCCACCTATCGCGCCCGGCAGGTGAGCGCCGAGGATTTCCGGCGTTTCGACCATATCATCGCGCTGGACGCAAAGAACCTGGCCGACCTGAAGGCGATGCAACCCGAGGGCAGCCGCGCCGCCTTGTCGCTGCTGCTCGACCATGTCGAGGGGCGTGAGGGGCAGGCGGTGGCGGATCCCTATTATGGCGACGAGGCCGGATTCGACGTCACATGGGCGGAGGTGACGGCCGGTGCAGAGGGGCTGGCGCGGAGGATCGGTCAGGCGAGGGGGTAGCGATCGATCACTTCATAGACCGGCCCGTCGCGGCCGAGATGGCTTTCGAACAGGCAGAAATGGCTGACATCGAAGGCCGGGCTTTCGACCGGGCCGATATGGTCCATGAACCCGGCCAGCGAGCCGACGCCGCGGCCGAAGCGGGCGATGGTGATGTGCGGCAGATAGGCCCGCGTTTCCGGATCGAGGCCGATGCGGACCAGCGCCTGATCCACCTTGTTGTGCAGCCGGGCCAGCTCGTCATGCGGGGCGATGCCGACCCAGAGCGTGTCGATATGGCCCTTGCGATCGAACTGCCCCAGCCCGGATAGCGCGACCCGGAAGGGCGGGTGGTGGATCGCGCCCAGCCCCGCCGCCGCGTCGCGGGCGCGGTGGCGATCCACCTCGCCGATGAAGCGCAAGGTGATGTGAAGCTGGGAATCATCCTGCCAGCGCGCGCCGACGATGCCGCCCATGTGCCGGGCCAGCAGCAGGCGGATCGGGGCGGGCGGAACGATGGCGACGAAGAGGCGGTGCATGGTGCCGCCATGCTTAACCGCATTCCGCCGGACGAGGCCAACCGCTTTTGCTTGAAAGATGCAGTGGATCGCACGATATTGTGCCTATCCGGCCCCGATGGTCGGGACAAAGGAGCGAAATTACGATGGCAAACTGGACTGACCCCCGGACGACCGCTGCGGCGAGCCCGTCGTCGGTCGGCACGCGCGACGCGGCGTTCGACGCCGGCCTGCGTTCCTACATGCTCTCGGTTTACAATTACATGGCGTCCGGCGTGTTGTTGACCGGTATTATTGCGCTGCTCTTCTCGCGCGGCGAAACGCCGGCGCAGTCGATCGCCGGCCAGCTGTTCATGCAGGGCGGCATCGTGCCGTGGATCGTCATGCTGGCGCCGCTGGGCATCGTGATGTGGCTGAGCTTCGGCATCAACCGCATCTCGGAAACCACGGCCAAGGCGCTGTTCTGGGTCTATGCCGCGCTGATGGGCGCGTCGCTGTCCACCGTGCTGCTGGTCTATACCGGCGGATCGGTCGCGCAGGCCTTTTTCGCCACCGCCGCGGCCTTTGCCGGCCTGAGCCTGTGGGGTTACACGACCAAGAAGGACCTGTCCGGCATGGGCACCTTCCTGATCATGGGCGTGGTGGGCCTGCTGGTGGCGATGGTCATCAACATGTTCATGAAATCGACCGCGATGGACCTGGCGATCTCGGCCATCGGCGTGCTGCTGTTCGCCGGCCTGACCGCCTATGACACGCAGAAGATCAAGAGCATGTATTTCCACGTGCAGGGCACGGACTTCATGGGCAAGTCCGTGGTGATGGGCGCGCTGACGCTCTACCTCGACTTCATCAACCTGTTCCTGTTCCTGCTGCGCTTCATCGGCGACCGCCGCTGATCCGCGCGACAGCGGACTGAAAAACGGGAAGGCCCGGCGGAGCGATCCGCCGGGCCTTTTCCTTTTGCCGGATGGTTTCGGGCTGGCGGGCCGCGGGGGCGGGATCAGTCCTGCCGGGGCATCGCCGCGTCGTCCAGCGCGCGGGCGCGGGCGAAGGCGGGACGGGCCTGGAGCCGGTCCACATAGGCGGAAAAGGCCGGGCGCCTTTCCATGGTGCCGAACATCATGCCCCAGCCGATCTGCGCGCCGACATAGACGGCGGCCCGCGGGGGCGGGATCAGTCCTGCCGGGGCATCGTCGCGTCATCCAGCGCGCGGGCGCGGGCGAAGGCGGGGCGGGCCTGGAGCCGGTCCACATAGGCGGAAAAGGCCGGGCGCCTTTCCACGGTGCCGAACATCATGCCCCAGCCGATCTGCGCGCCGACATAGACGTCCGCCGCGCTGAACCGATCCCCGGCGACATAATCCCGGCCCGCGACCGCGCCTTCCAGCGCGTCGAGCACGGCGGTGAGGCTGCCATAGCCGAGCATCGCCTGTTTTTCGGCCGGGGTCTCGACGCCCAGCGAGGTGTTGGTGACGGCCGCTTCCACCGGCCCTGCGGCGAAGAACAGCCAGCGATAATAGTCGCCGCGATCGGCCGGGGCGGGGGCCAGGCCGGCCCCTGGAAAGGCATCCGCCAGATAGGCGCAGATCGCCGCGCATTCAGTGACGACGACATCGCCGTGGCGGATGGCGGGCACCTTGCCCATCGGGTTGACGGCCAGATAGTCCGGCGCCTTCATGGTCGTGCCGTAATCCAGCAGCACGGTTTGATAAGGCTGGCCGATTTCCTCCAGCATCCACCGGGCGATCCGCCCGCGCGACATGGGATTGGTGTAGAAGGTGAGCGCGCCGCTCATTTCAGCGTCTCCCGGAAGAAGGCGACCGTCCTGTCCCAGGCGAGCGTTGCCGCCGCCTTGTCATAGCGTTCCGCCGAAGTGTCGTTGTTGAAGGCGTGGTTGGCCCCCGGATAATTATGCACGGTGACGCGCTTGCCGGCACCGGCCAGCGCCTGCGCCCATGGATAGGCGGTGGCGTTGACCCGCTGGTCCAGCCCGGCGAGCTGGAGTATCAGCGGCGTCTCGACGCGGGCGGCCTCGGCCGGATCGGGCGCGGGGCCGTAATAGGACACCGCGCCTTTCAGCGCATCGCCGGAGGCCACGGCCAGCCGGTTGACCATGCCGCCGCCCCAGCAGAAGCCGACGACGCCGACCGCGTGGCTGCCGCCTTCCGCGCCGGCCAGCCAGCGGACCAGCCCGACCCCGTCTGCCACCGTGTCCGCCAGCACCAGCTTGCCGATCATGTCGCGGGCCTGATCCTCGTCGGCGGGGGTGCCGCCGGCGGGGGTGAGGAAATCGGGCGCGACGGCGGTGAATCCGGCCAGCGCGAAGCGCCGGGCGACGTCGCGAATATGGTCGTTCAGGCCGCGATTCTCGTGGATGACGACGACCAGCGCCTTGCCGGGCCTGCCCTTTGCGGGGGTGGCCCGGTAGCCGTTCAGCGGGCGGCCCGCGCCGCTGGTGCCGAGGATTGTTGTTTCCGCCTTCACCCGCTTGTCGTCGGGCGCGACGATGGCTGCCGCCGCGGGATCGGCGGCGATGCCCGCGAGCAGCGCGTTGGCGGCGGCGGCGCTTCCCGCCAGCAGGGTGAGTTGCCGCATGAAGGCGCGGCGGTCCCGCCCTTCATGGGTGAAGCGGTCGTAGAGCGCGATCGCCCTTGCCCGCAGATCGGATTGGGTCATCGCTGCTCCTTTCGGCCGCGCCCGGTGAGGACGCGGCGGGGTTTTGGCCTTTCAGCCGCGTCCTGTCAGGACGCGGCCGGGGTTCTGGATGTCAGTTCGCCGCGAAGCAATAAAAATATCCATTGCCGCCCGTGGCTTGCAGTTGCGCCTGCCCGCAGCCGCGCGACCCGTGCGCCGCGTTCCACGAGGTGGGATCGGCGCCGCCGCCCTGCCGGTCGTGATGGCCGACCTGCGCGCTGCCGGTTTCGGCGCTGGAGGTCCAGTTGGAGCAGGTGTGGTCCGCGCCGTCCGTGAAGGCGGTGCCGTCCGTCTGCGATCCGGTGAGGATGTCGTGCATGTTGGGGGTGTCGCCCCGGCCCAGCACCACGGCCCCGGTTTCGGTGAGCGAATTTTCCTTGCTAAGCTTGTTGTCGGCGCTGTGCAGGTCTGCGACGCTGCTCGCCACCTGCACGCCCTTGGCGTTGAACCACGGGCCTGCGCCGATGCGGTCGCGGGCGTTGACGCCGCCCTGGCCGTTGGTGCTCAGATAGGCCCGCCAGGTCTTGCCGCCGGCCCCGGCGGCTTCGGCGCGGGCCTGGCAGATCTTGTCCGCCCCGGCCAGGCCGCCGAGGTTGGCGCCCTCGCCTGATCCGGCGCTGGTGATGAAAAAGCTGAGTTTGCTCGCGCCGGATCCCTGCATGGCAGGGGCGGCTACGGCGGTGAGCGTCAAGGCTGCGCCCAGGCAGCAGGCTGTGGTGACGATACGCATGGTCAGGCTCCTCACAGTCGTTGTCGGGAGCGAGACGGTATCACGAGGCATAGGTGCGACAAAGCGCAGGCAACCGCCATCCACCCCGCGCCGAGAACGGGTGGGCGGCGGCGGGCGTCCGCCCCGGCGCGCGGGCCGGGGCGCGCCGTCTTATGCCTTCACCTTCGCCTTGCCGGTATTGCCCTTCTTGCGCGGCTTTTTGGGCGGGGCGGCGACGATCTCGAAGCCGAGGGCGTCGTCCTTCATATGCACCTTCACCTCGCCGCCGTGAACGAGCTTGCCGAACAGCAGTTCCTCCGCCAGCGGCTGCTTGACCTTTTCCTGGATCAGCCGGCTCATCGGCCGGGCGCCATAGAGCTTGTCATAGCCGCGCGCGGTGAGCCATGCCTTCGCCTCGTCGTCCAGCGTGATGTGGACGTCGCGATCGGCCAGCTGCAGTTCGAGCTGGAGGATGAATTTTTCCACCACGCGGGCGACGACGTCCGGCGGCAGATAGCCGAAGGGCACCACCGCATCGAGCCGGTTGCGGAATTCCGGCGTGAACATCTTCCTCACCGCTTCCTCATCCTCGCCCTCGCGGGTGACGTTGCCGAAGCCCACCGCCTCGCGCGCCATGTCCGACGCGCCGGCATTGGTGGTCATGATGAGGATGATGTTGCGGAAATCGACGGTCTTGCCGTGGTGATCGGTCAGCTTGCCGTTGTCCATCACCTGCAGCAGGATGTTGAACAGGTCCGGGTGGGCTTTTTCGATCTCGTCGAGCAGCAGCACGCTGTGCGGTTGCTGGTCCACCGCATCGGTGAGCAGGCCGCCCTGATCATAGCCGACATAGCCCGGCGGCGCGCCGATCAGCCGCGAGACGCTGTGCCGTTCCATATATTCCGACATGTCGAACCGCTGGAGCGGGATGCCGAGGATGGCCGCGAGCTGGCGCGCGACCTCCGTCTTGCCGACGCCGGTGGGGCCGGTGAACAGATAGTTGCCGATCGGCTTGTCCGGATCGCGCAGGCCCGCGCGGGACAGCTTGATCGCCGAGGCGAGCCGCTCGATTGCCGCATTCTGGCCGAACACGACGCGCTTCAGGTCCGTTTCCAGCGTCGCCAGCGACTTTGTGTCGTCGGCCGAGACGGATTTCGGCGGGATGCGCGCCATGGTGGCGATGACCGCCTCGATCTCCTTGGCGGTGATCACCTTCTTGCGCCGGGACGGGGCGACCAGCATCTGCATGGCGCCGACTTCGTCGATAACGTCGATGGCCTTGTCCGGCAGCTTGCGATCGTTGATGTATCGCGCCGACAGCTCGACCGCCGATTTGATGGCGTCCGGCGTGTAGCGGACATTGTGATGCCCCTCGAACGCGCTGCGCAGGCCGGCGAGGATCTTGATCGTATCCTCGACGGTCGGCTCGTTGACGTCGATCTTCTGGAACCGGCGCAGCAGGGCGCGGTCCTTTTCGAAATGGTTGCGGAATTCCTTGTAGGTGGTCGACCCGATGCAGCGGATGGCGCCGCTGGACAGCGCCGGCTTCAACAGGTTGGACGCATCCATGGCGCCGCCGGACGTCGCGCCCGCGCCGATCACCGTATGGATCTCGTCGATGAACAGGATGGCGTGGGGCAGCTTTTCCAGCTCCGTCACCACCGCCTTCAGTCGTTCCTCGAAATCGCCGCGATAGCGGGTGCCGGCCAGCAGCGCCCCCATGTCCAGCGAATAGATCACCGCCTGCGCCAGCACGTCGGGCACGTCGCCTTCCACGATCTTGCGGGCCAGACCTTCGGCGATGGCGGTCTTGCCCACGCCCGGATCGCCCACATAGAGCGGGTTGTTCTTGGAACGGCGGCAGAGGATCTGCACGGTGCGGTCCACTTCCGGGCCGCGGCCGATGAGCGGATCGACCTTGCCGGCCTTCGCCTTCTCGTTGAGATCGACGGTGAACTGCTTGAGCGCGCTCTCGCTCTTTTGCTTGCCGTCGGTCTTTTGCGTCTTTTCCTCTTCCGCGCCCTTCACCTCGCGCGGTTCGGGCGGGGTGCCGCCCTTGCCGACGCCGTGGCTGATGAAGCTGACCGCGTCCAGCCGGCTCATATCCTGCTGTTGCAGGAAATAGACGGCATAGCTCTCGCGCTCGGAAAACAGGGCGACGAGCACGTTGGCGCCGGTCACGTCGTCGCGGCCGGAGGATTGCACGTGCAGGATGGCGCGCTGCACGACGCGCTGGAAGCCGGAAGTGGGGGAGGGATCGGTCTCGCCTTCCACCCGGAGCGCTTCCAGCTCGGTATCCAGATAATGGGTGACCGCGTCCTTGAGGTCGCCCATCTCCACGCCGCAGGCGATCATCACCTTGGACGCGTCTTCATCGTCCACCAGCGCGAGCAGCAGATGCTCCAGCGTCGCATATTCGTGGCGGCGGCTGGACGCATGGGTCAGCGCATTGTGAAGCGTCGTTTCAAGTGCGGGCGCAAATGACGGCATTCGGTCTACTCCTGCGGACCCGGACCATCGGATCCCTTACTCCCCCCATGTCGGCATTCGACATGCAATCATCAAGAACGACCGGACTGGCGATTTGCTTGCGTGCCGGTTCGTCCTTGCTCATCGCTTGAAGATAGCCTCTGCGCTGGCCCGGTGGCTGGCGGCCCCGGCCAGCCTGGCCTTCACCCGGCCGATCTCCCCCTCCAGCGCGGCGATGCGGGCCTCCAGCTCCTCCACGGACAGCGGATCGAGATCCTGCCGGACGAGCAGGGTCAGCGGATCGCCGGGGGTCTTCGCAAATAGTTCATCCAGGTCCATGGGATGAGCGTTGACGGGAATCCTCGCGCTGTCAATAAACCGCCTGCGCTTGTGCGGCGAATTTCGGGGGTCTTATGGTTGCGTTGCCTGAAACGATGATGGCGATCGATCCGGCGGGAGCCGGCGGGCCGGAGATATTGGTGCCGGTCACCCGCCCGGTGCCGCGCCCCGGGCCGGGCGAGGTGCTGATCCGCGTGGCCGCCGCCGGCGTCAACCGGCCCGATGTGGTGCAGCGGCGCGGCCTCTATCCGCCGCCCGCGGGCGAATCCTCCATCCTGGGGCTGGAGGTTTCCGGCACCGTCGTGGCGGCGGGCGAAGGGCGCGGGCAGGCGCTGCTGGGCGAGCGGGTGTGCGCGCTGATCGGCGGCGGGGGCTATGCCGAATATGCGGTCGCCCCGGCCGGACAGTGCCTGACGGTTCCGGCCGCGCTTTCCATGGTGGAGGCGGCGGCGATGCCCGAAACGCTGTTCACCGTGTGGACCAACATGTTCGAACGCGCCTTTGCGGTGGAGGGGGACAGCGTGCTGGTCCACGGCGGCACCAGCGGCATCGGCACGATGGCGATCATGCTGGGCAAGCTGTTCGGCCTGACCATGATCGTCACCTGCGGGTCGGAGGAAAAATGCGCCCGCGCCCGGCAGATCGGCGCGGATTACGCGATCAACTACAGCGAGGATGATTTCGTGCAGGCGGTGGCGCAGATCACCGGCGGGCGGGGCGTGCACGCGGTGATCGACATGGTGGGCGGCGATTATGTGCCGCGCAACCTGCAATGCCTGGCGGAGGACGGGCGGCACGTCACCATCGCCGTGCAGCGCGGCCTGAGCGCCGAGATCAGCCTTGTCGACGTGATGCGCCGCCGGCTGACGCTGACCGGCGCGACGCTGAGGCCGCGATCCACCGAATTCAAGGGGCTGGTGGCAGACGAGCTGGAACGGATGGTCTGGCCCTTCGTCATCGAGGGCAAGCTGAAGCCGGTGATCGACCGCACCTTTCCGCTGGCGGAGGCCGCCGCCGCGCACGCGCACATGGAATCGGGGGACCATGTCGGCAAGATCGTGCTGACCGTCGGATAAAGGCTGTTGGCGCAAGCCGCTTGCCCTTCGCGTCATCCGCCACTAAGTCCCCATCGTGCACCGGCCGCTCCGCAAGGGGCGGCCCTATTTGTTTTCGGAGGACATCATGGCCCAGCCGCTCATGCCCCATGCGACCGCTTCATGGCTGGTCGACAACACCGCGCTCAGTTTTGAGCAGATCGCGGAATTCTGCGGCCTCCACATATTGGAAGTCCAGGCCATCGCCGACGATATGGCCGCCACCAAGCTGACCGGGCGCGACCCCGTGCGTGCGCAGGAACTCACCCTCGCCGAAATCGAAAAGGGCCAGAACGACCCCGATTACCGGCTGGTGATGACCAAGGGGCCGGAACAGGTGCGCCGCACCAAGGGGCCGCGCTACACGCCGGTTTCCAAGCGGCAGGACAAGCCGGACGGCATCGCCTGGATCATCCGCAACCACCCGGAGGTGACGGACGGGCAGATCGGCAAGCTGATCGGGACCACCCGCACCACCATTGCGGCGATCCGCGACCGGACGCACTGGAACATCGCCAACATCGTGCCCAAGGATCCGGTGACGCTGGGCCTGTGCTCGCAGCGTGAGCTGGACGCCGTGGTGGCCAAGGCCGCCAAGGCCGCCGGGCTGGAAGCGCGCACCGACGACCGGCTGGATGGGGATCGCGCCGCGCTGATCCAGGAACTGCGCGACCAGCGCGACCAGTCCGCCCGCGACGCGGAGGCCGCGCTCAACCCGACCAGCGACGACGAAAAGCCGGCCTTCATCGACCCGTTCAAGAAATAGGTGGGCAAGGCTCCGGCCTTTGACGCCTCGCTGACCGACCATCGGTTCGCACCGACATCGGCCAAGGGGCTGACCTATCCGCTGGGCAGTTTCGGCCCCGGCCCCGGTGATCTGCACGGCATCGCGCCCGGCGTGGGCTGGGCGCGGCTGCCGGTGCCGGGATCGCTGAAGCACATCAACGTCTGGGCGCTGGACGACGGCGACGGCGTGGCCATCGTCGATACCGGCCTGAACATGCCCGCCGCGCGCGAGGCATGGGAGGCGCTGTTCGCCGGGCCGCTGGCGGGGCGCCGGGTGAGCCGGGTGATCGTCACCCATTTCCACCCCGACCATATCGGCCTGGCCGGCTGGCTGTGCGCGCGTTTCGACGTGGCGCTGTGGATGAACCGCACCGAATTTCTGATGGCGCGGCTGTTGACGTCCGACGTGCGCGATGCGCCGCCGGATGCGGCGCTGGCGCATTTCCGGGCCTGCGGCTGGCCGGACCGGCTGATCGATGCGGAGCGGGGCAAGGGCTGGGGGCGCTTTGCCAAAATGGTCAGCCCGCTGCCGCTGGGTCATGTCCGGCTGGCGGAGGGCGACGCGCTCGCCATCGGCGACCGGATTTGGACGGTGCGGACCGGCAGCGGCCATACGCCCGAACATGCCTGTCTGGTGGACGAGGCGGGCGGGCTGATGATCGCGGGGGACCAGGTGCTGCCCCGCATCACATCCAACGTGTCGGTGATGCTGACCGAGCCGGAGGGCGATCCGCTGGGCGAGTGGCTGGCCTCCATCGCGCATTTCCGCAAGACCTTGCCGGACGATCTGCTCGTTCTGCCCGCGCATGGCGAGCCGTTCACCGGCCTGCACGCCCGGCTGGACCGGCTGGCGGAGGGGCACCGCAAGCAGCTGGACATGCTGGCCGATCATATCCGCGCCGAACCGCGCCGGGTGAGCGACTGTTTCGGCCTGCTGTTCGGCCGGGCGATCGACGATTCCCTTTATGGGCTGGCCAGCGGCGAGGCGCTGGCCCATTTGCGGCGGCTGGAGCGCGAGGGACGGGCAGTCCGCGCCGAACGTGACGGCGTCTATTGGTATTCCGCCGCCTAGCGTCCACACTCCGCCCCGCCGGCTTTACTCCGGCGGGAAGGTTTGTTTACACTGATGTCAATGCGTACCCCCGAGAGCATCTGGCGCAGCGACGCCTATCGCCACCCCACCGCCTGGGACCAGCCATTTCCGCCATTGTCGCTGCCCGCGATGTTCGCCGTCAGCGCGGCCGCGCGGGGCGATGCGGCGTTGATCGACTTCATGGGCCGAAAATACAGCTATGCTGAGACGCTGGACGGCGCGCACCGGGTGGCGTGCGGGTTGCAGGCGATGGGCATCGGGCGCGGCGACCGGGTGGGGCTGCACCTGCCCAATGTGCCGCATTATATCGCGGCCTATTATGGCGCGCTGACGATCGGCGCGACGGTGGTCAATTTCTCGCCGCTCTACACCGCCGCCGAACTGGCGGATCAGGTGACGGATTCCGGCACGCGCATCCTTTTCACCCTGTCCGCCGCCGCATTGCTGCCGACCGCGCTGAAGGTGCTGGACAACAGCATGCTGGAGCGGCTGGTGGTCGGCTCCGTCGCCGGGGCGCTGCCGCCGACAAAATCCATCCTCTACCGCCTGTTCAAGCGCGCCGAGGTGGCGAAGCGGCCGGACGATCCCCGCATCACCGCTTTTTCGGCGCTGATCGCCAATGACGGGGCCTTCACCCCGGCAGAGATCGACCCGGTGGGGGATGTGGCGCTGATCCAATATACCGGCGGCACCACCGGCACGCCCAAGGGCGCGATGCTGACCCACCAGAACCTGTCCGCCAACGCCCGGCAGGTGAATGTGATCGACCCCGAGCCGGATGCGGAGGACCGGATCATGGGCGTGTTGCCGCTGTTCCATGTGTTCGCCAACACCTGCGTGTTGAACCGCACCGTGCTGCGCGGGGGTGAGATCGTCATGCTGCCGCGCTTCGACGCCGCGCAGACGCTGGCCGCCGTGGCGCGGACGCGGGCGACTTCGCTGCCCGGCGTGCCGACCATGTATCAGGCGCTGCTCGACCACCCCCATATCGAGACGGCGGACCTTTCGTCGCTGCGCGTCTGCATTTCCGGCGGCGCGCCGATGCCGGCCGAGGTGAAGGCGAAGTTCGAGGCCAAGACCGGGGCCAGCCTGGTCGAGGGCTATGGGCTGACGGAGAGCGCGGGCGTGGTCAGCACCAACCCCTATCAGGGGCTGAGCAAGACCGGCACGATCGGCCAGCCCATTCCCGGCACCATCGTCCGCCTGGTCGACAAGGAAGACCCCCACAAGGCCGTGCCGCCGGGCGAGCCGGGCGAGATCGTCTTTTCCGGCCCGCAGGTGATGAAGGGCTATTGGAAGCGGCTGGATGCCGATGCGGAAGTGTTCGTCGACGGGTGCCTGCGCACCGGCGATGTCGGGCAGATCGACGAGGACGGCTATATCCGCATCGTCGACCGGCTGAAGGACATGATCGCCGCCAGCGGGTTCAAGGTGTTTCCAAGCCAGATCGAGGCCGTGCTCTATCGCCATCCGGCGGTGAAGGAGGCGCTGGTGATCGGCATTCCCGACCCCTATCGCGGCGAAAGCCCCAAGGCATTCGTGACGCTGAACCCGGATGCGGAGGTTGACGGCCCGGCGCTGATGGCCTGGCTCAACCCCCAGCTCGGCAAGCATGAGCGGGTGTCCGCCGTGGAAGTGCGGCTGAACCTGCCCAAGACGATGATCGGCAAGCTGAGCCGCAAGGAACTGGTGGCGGAGGAGCGGGCGAAGCTGGCGGCGCAGCAGGCCTAGCGCCGCCCCGGCAGGCGCGGGAATGCGCGGCTCAGCTGCACCAGCGGATGATGTCGGCGACCCAGATGACGCCGCCCCACCGCCCCCACAGCAGGGCGCCCGCGATGATGCCGACCCCCGTCGCAGCAAGGAACAGCAGGTGCGCGCGGCGGTTCATGCCGGCTGCAGCCGCGCCACGGGGGTGTCGCGGATCGGCAGGTGAAGCAGCATCGCCACCACGCCGAGGATGATCGACGCCGTCCACGCGATGTCGTAGCTGCCGAACATGTCATAGACCTGGCCCGCCGCCCACGCGCCGAAGAAGCTGCCGATCTGGTGGCTGAGGAACACCACGCCATAGAGGGTGGACAGATAACGCATCCCGAAGATGCGCCCCACCAGCCCGCTGGTCAGCGGCACCGTGCCCAGCCACAGAAAGCCCATGGCCGCCGCGAAGACGAGCGCGCTGGTGCTGGTCAGCGGCAGCAGCAGGAACAGCGCGATGATGACGGCGCGCAGGCCGTATATGGCGCTCAGCAGCCACTTCATCCGAAACCGATCCCCCGCCATGCCGAAGACATAGGACCCGAAGATATTGAACAGCCCGATTAACGCCAACGCACTCGCCCCGATCTGCAGGCCAAGCCCGCGATCGTTGAGGTAGGCGGGGAAGTGGGTGGCGATGAAGGCGACGTGGAAGCCGCAGACGAAGAAGCCAGCGTTGAGCAGCAGGTAGCCGCTGTGGCGCGAAGCCTCGCCCAGCGCGTCCGACAGGCGTTGCGAGGATTGCTCCTGCGCGACGGCGACGGGTTTTCCGGCAAGGCCGACAGCCAGCGCGCAGCACAGGGCGATCAGGCCGGCGAGGGCGATCAGCGCAAGGCGGTAGCCCAGTTCCGCCAGCAGCATCTGGCCCGCCGGCACGACCAGGAACTGGCCCAGCGACCCGCCCGCGGTGATGATGCCGAAGCTGAGACTGCGCTGTTCCGGCGCGACGACGCGGCCTACCGCGCCCAGCACGACGACGAATGTGGTCGCCGACAGGGCCATGCCGATCGCCACGCCGAAGGAGAGGTGCAGCCCTATGGCGCTGGTCGCCATCGCCGCCGCGACCAGCCCGGCGATGTAGAGCAGCGCGCCGAAGAAGATGACCCGGCCCGCGCCATGCTTGTCGGCGATGGCGCCGACCACCGGCTGGGCCAGGCCGAACAGCAGGTTCTGCAGGGCGAGCGCCAGGCCGAAGCTGCCCCGGCTGATGTCCAGCGCGGCACTCATCTGCGGGAGGAACAGGCCGAATGCCTGGCGCACGCCCATGGCGAGCGTGACCACCGCCGCGCCGCACAGGATGACTGTCCAGGGTCGCTTCACACCGCCGCTCCCGCCAACGCGCCCGCACTGCCCACGGGCCGCCGGCTCCCCTATCCGCGGAATGCTGCAATGCGAAGAACTATTTTCGCGGGCGTTGCGAGGTCATGGTCTCATGCGCGCCTCGGCGGCGAAACTAATATTGCCGGTGATCCCAGCAATCCCAGCACAGATCACCGCCATGCCTGGGTGGAGATTCACCACAGCCGGCACACAGACCCTTCTCGCGCCGACTGTCGCACAGAGACGATTTTCTTCCGGCGGATCGCAGCATCAGCGCAAGAAACACCATCGCCACAACAAAAATGATGACAGGCCGCCCCATGACCGAAGTCTATGTTAAAACTTCGCTATATCAACATCATAGAGTGATTGCATGATCGAAACAAAATTGCACTTAAATCAACCGATGGCACACTCTGCTGCAAAACTCGCATATTGCGAGAGCGGCAGGGGGAGCTCAGCGGGGCGCTGATGCTCCCACCTTTCCGGCGCGGAGACGTTCTGCCGGTTACACCATCACCGTCTTCAGGTTCATGAATTCGTGCAGGCCGTGGCGGGAGAGTTCGCGGCCGTGGCCGGAGCGTTTGATGCCGCCGAAGGGGGCGTTGGGGTCTGACGCGAGCATCTGGTTGACCGCCGTCATACCGGCTTCGATATCGCGGATCAGGCGTTGCTGTTCCGCCTCGTCCCGGGTCCAGATGCTGGAGCCGAGGCCGAAGGGGATGTCGTTGGCCACCGTGACCGCCTCGTCGATGTCCTTCACCTTGAACACCATGGCGACGGGGCCGAAAAATTCCTCGCGGGCGACGGAGGCGTCGCGGGGGATGTCGACCAATATGGCGGGGGTGAAATAGGCGCCGGGGCCTTCGGGGATGTCGCCGCCGAACAATTTCGTCGCGCCCGCCTTGACCGCGCCGGCCAGCTGGGCGGCGATCTCGTCGCGCGCGGCGTGGCTGGACATCGGCCCCATGTCGGTCGCCGGGTCGAGCGGGTCGCCGGTCTTCACCGCCTTCATGCCGGCGACGAACCTGTCCATGAACGCGTCATAGACATCGGCGTGCACGATCATCCGCTTGGCGCAGATGCAGGACTGGCCCGTATTCTGGATACGGGCCTTGACCGCGATCTCCGCCGCCTTGTCGAGATCGGCGCTGGGCATGACGATGAACGGGTCCGACCCGCCCAGTTCCAGCACCACCTTCTTCAGCGCGCGGCCGGCCTGCTCCGCCACCTGGACGCCCGCGCCCTCGCTGCCGGTCAGGGTGACGGCGACGACGCGGTCGTCTGCGATGATCGCGGCGACCGCGCCGGATTTGATGTGCAGGTTCTGGAACAGCCCGTCCGGCGCGCCGGCGGCCGTCGCCATCTCCTCAAGCGCGGCGGCGCAGCCGGGCACGTTGCTGGCGTGCTTCAGCAGGCCGACATTGCCGGCGAGGATGGTGGGGGCGAGAAAGCGGACCACCTGCCAGAAGGGGTAGTTCCACGGCATCACCGCCAGCACCGGGCCTTGCGGCAGCCAGAGCGCGATGGCCCGCCTGCCACCGCCCAGATCCGTCTCCACATCGGCCAGCATCGCCGGGCCGTGGGCGGCGTAGAAGCGGAAGCCGTCCGCGCATTTCTGCACCTCGGCCGTGGCGGAGGCGAGCGTCTTGCCCATTTCGAAGGTGATGGTGCGGGCCAGCCGGTCCCTGTTGGCTTCATACTGGTCGGCGATCCGTTCGAGCAGCGCGGTGCGCTCCGCCATCGGCGTCGTGCGCCAGCGGCGAAAGGCCGCCACGGCCTTGTCCAGGCGGGCGTCGACATCGGACGCGCTCAATTCCTCGAAGCTGGCGCCGCTTTCGCCCGTGGCGGGATTTTTCGAAACGAACATCGCTATTTCTCCTGTACCGGCCGTCCCGGCGACCCGTTGGACGGTCCATGCTTGCTTGACCGCAAAGCGCTGCCTCGCCCATAGCGTGCCAATGACCCAGGAGGCGAGAGAAGATGTTGCGGCCCTGTCGTTCGAGGACGCGCTGAAGCGCCTCGAGGCGATCGTCGCGCAGCTGGAGAGCGGCGACGTGCCGCTGGAGAAATCCATCGAGCTTTATGCGCAGGGCGATGCGTTGCGCGCCCAGTGCGAGGAGCGGCTGAAGTCCGCCCAGGCCCGGATCGAAAAGATCAGCCTGGGCAGCGACGGCAGGCCCCAGGGCGTGCAGCCGTTCGACGCCGGCTGACCAGCGCCGTGGGGGAAGCGACGCCCGGCATCGCGGCCGCGCTGGAGCGGATCGCCGCAGATATCGACCATCGGTTCGACCTGCTGCTGGCGGTGCCGGACGACCCCCGGCGCGTGCTCTACCACGCCATGCGCCATGCCGCGATCGGCGGCGGCAAGCGGTTGCGCCCGCTGCTGGTGGTGGCGACGTGCGACCTGTTTCATGTCGACAAGGCGGCGGCGCTGCGGGTGGCGACGGCGATCGAATGCATGCATGTCTATTCGCTGATCCACGACGACCTGCCGGCGATGGACGATGACGACATGCGGCGCGGCAAGCCCACCGTGCACAAGGCGTTCAGCGAGGCGGCGGCGATTTTGGCGGGCGATTCGCTGCACGCCATGGCGTTTGAGCTGCTGGCCGGCGAGGATACGCACAGCGACCCGTTCGTGCGGGCGGAGCTGGTGCTGGAACTGGCGCGGGCGGCCGGGCCGGCGGGCATGGCGGGCGGCCAGATGATGGACCTTGCCGCCGAGCATGAGACGTTCGACCTGCCCACCGTCACCCGACTGCAGCAGTTGAAGACCGGCGCGCTGATCGGCTTCTGCCTGGAGGCGGGGGCGATCATGGGCCGGGTGCCGCCGGAGGGGCGGACCGGGCTGCGCGGCTATGCGCGCGACCTGGGACTGGCCTTCCAGATTGCCGACGACATGCTGGATGCCGAAGGCAGCGCCGCCGCCGCCGGCAAGGCGGTGGGCAAGGATGCCGCGGCGGGCAAGGCGACGTTCCTTTCCCTGCTGGGCATCGAGCGCGCCCGCGCGCAGGCGCAGGCGCTGGTCGACCAGGCGATCGCGCATCTGCATGGCCATGGCCCGGAAGCGGACCTGCTGCGCGCCATTGCCCGCTATGCCATAGAGCGGGACCATTGATCCGATGGACGGAAGGAAAGCAGGGCAATGACGATTCGCACCGGCATCTATCCCGGCACGTTCGATCCGATCACGCTGGGCCATATGGACATCATCCGGCGCGGAGCCAAGCTGGTCGACCGGCTGGTGATCGGCGTGACGACCAACCCGTCGAAATCGCCGATGTTCACCGTTGCCGAGCGCATGGAGATGGTGCGCCGCGAAACCAGCTGCATCGAAAGCGAGGTGCATGTCGTCAGCTTCGACGCGCTGCTGATGAAATTCGCCGAGCGGGAGGGCGCCAGCGTCATCATCCGGGGGCTGCGCGCGGTGGCGGATTTCGAATATGAATATCAGATGGCGGGGATGAACCAGCAGCTGAACGCCAGCATCGAGACGGTCTTCCTGATGGCGGATGTGTCGCTGCAGCCCATCGCATCGCGGCTGGTGAAGGAAATTGCCTTGTTCGGCGGGGATATCCGCAAGTTCGTGACGCCGGCCGTGAAGGAAGAGGTGACGGCCCGGGTCGACAGGCTGGGCCGGCGCGGGGACGGTTGATGCCGATGTTCAGCCGCCGCTAAGCCGCCACAATTTAACGCCACACGCGCCGATGCGGCGCATATTTGGAGACCCCGGTTCGATGCGTATTCTCGCCAGCCTTCTGGCCCTGATCACATTGGCGTTCTCATCCGTCGCCATCGCGCAGAGCGAACCGGCCGACGATTCGCCGCCGGCCGCGCCCATCAAGGCGGTGCTCTCCGTGCCGCCCGCCGCCCAGCCGGACAATATCTGGGTGCTTGAGCTTTCCACCGGCGGGCAGGTGAAGATCCAGCTGCGCCCGGATGCTGCGCCCAACCATGTCGAGCGGATCAAGACGCTGACCCGGCAGGGCTTCTATAACGGGCTGGTGTTCCACCGCGTCATCGACGGGTTCATGGCGCAGGGCGGCGACCCCAGCGGCACGGGCGAGCACGGCTCCCCGCTGCCGGACCTGAAGGCGGAGTTCAACACGCTGCCCCATGTGCGCGGCGCCGTGTCCGCTGCGCGCACGCAGGATGATAATTCGGCCAACAGCCAGTTCTTCATCATGTTCATGCCGATGCTGCGGCTGGACACCAAATATACCGTGTTCGGCCGGGTGGTGAGCGGCATGCAATATGTCGACGCCATCGAGCGGGGCGAGCCGCCGGCCAATCCGTCGCGCGTCGTCCGCGCCTGGATAGAGGCGGACGGCCCCAATGCGATCCAGCCGCCCCCGCCGGCGGCGATGCCCGCACAGGCAGCGGACGCGCCGCCCCCGCCCGCCGCGACGGAGCCGGCCGAGCCGAAATAAGCGCGATGCGCGTCGACCTTTTCGATTTCGATCTGCCGCCTGAATCGATTGCGCTGCGCCCCGCGCGGCCGCGCGATTCCGCGAAGATGCTGGTGCTGGCCGGGGATGCGCGGACCGACGCTGTCTCGGTGAGCGACCTGCCGTCCCTGCTGCGCGCGGGCGATTGCCTGATCTTCAACGACACCCGCGTCATCCCGGCGCAGCTGGAGGGGCGGCGCGGCGATGCGCGGATCGGCGCGACGCTGCACAAGCGCGAGGGGTTGCGCGCGTGGCGGGCCTTCATCCGCAATGCCAAGCGGCTGCACGAGGGCGATGTCGTCGATTTCGGCGCGGGGGTGAGCGCCACCGCCGATGCGCGCGCGGCGGACGGCAGTTTTCGCCTGAGCTTTGCCGGGGACGAGCCGGTGGAGCTGCTGCTGGAGCGGGCGGGCAGGATGCCGCTGCCCCCCTATATCGCCGGCAAGCGGGAAACCGACGCCCGGGACGCCGAAGATTATCAGACCATGTTCGCGCGCGCGCCCGGCGCGGTGGCGGCGCCGACGGCGGCGCTGCACTTCACGCCCGCGCTGATGGCGGGGCTGGCGGCGGCGGGCATCGCCAGCGAGACGCTGACCCTGCATGTCGGCGCCGGGACTTTCCTGCCGGTCAAGGCGGACGACACCGACGACCATGCCATGCACGCCGAATGGGGGGTGATCGACGCGGCGACGGCGGCGCGGCTGAACGCGGTACGCGCCAATGGCGGGCGGCTGATCGCCGTCGGCACCACCAGCCTGAGGCTGCTCGAAAGCGCGGCGGACGAGGCGGGGGTGATCCACCCCTTTGAGGGCGACACCGCGATCTTCATCACCCCCGGCTATCGGTTCCGCGCGATCGACGGGTTGATGACCAATTTCCACCTGCCGCGCTCGACCCTGTTCATGCTGGTCAGCGCGCTGATGGGGCGGGAGCGGATGCAGGCTGCCTATGCCCATGCCATCGCCGCCGGTTATCGCTTCTACTCCTATGGCGATTCGAGCCTGTTGCTGCCTGATAGTTGACAAAAGCAACTAATGGCGCGAAGGCGCGGCGATGGACAGCACCGTCGTCGCCCTGAGGGCATTCAACCGATTCTACACGCGCTTCGTGGATGCGCTCGGCCCCCATTATATGGGCAGCGAACTTTCCCTGCCGGAGGCGCGCATCCTCTATGAGGTGGTCAACCGCGAGCAGGCGACCGCGCGCGATATCCAGGCCGCGCTGGGGCTGGACGCGGGTTATGTCAGCCGCATGGTGGGCGGCCTGCAGCGGCGCGGGCTGATCCGCCGCAGCCGGGGGACGGACGCCCGGCAGAGGCCGATCGCGCTCACCGAGCAGGGGGCGGCGCTCTACACGCTGATCGACGACCGCACCCGGGCCGAGGTGGCCGGAACGGTGGACCGGCTGGGCGAGACCGACCAGCGCGCCCTTGTCGATGCGCTGGGCACGGTGGAGGCGCTGCTGGGGCAGGGCGGAACCGCCGCGTGGCGGATGCGGACCTTCCGCCCCGGCGACATGGGCATGGTCACCGCGCGGCAGGCGATCCTCTATGCCGAGCATCATGGCTGGGGCGGGCCGCTGATGGAGGCCTATATCGCCGAGGTGACCAGCCGCTTCCTGCGCGAATTCAAGCCGGGCCGCGAGCAATGCTGGATCGCGGAGCGGGCCGGGCAGATGATCGGATCGGTCTTCGTCGTCGATGCGGGCGACGGGGTGGCGCAGTTGCGCCTGCTCTATGTCGAGCCGAGCGCGCGGGGCCTTGGCGTGGGCCGTGCGCTGGTGGACGGCTGCCTCGCCTTCGCGCGCGAGGCCGGCTATCAAAAGCTGATGCTGTGGACCCACACGGTGCTGGGCAGCGCCCGGCGGATCTACGCGGCGGCGGGCCTCGCCATCACGGCCGTCGAAATGCACAGCACCTTCGGCGAACCGGAACAGGGCGAGACGTGGGAGTTGGTGCTTTAACGATCTGAGTTACCGAAAAATTCATTGCCCGGGAATCGAAAAGCTGAAAGGCTGATGGCTTGGGAAATGATGAGGGAGCGGTGAATGCGTCGAGCCATATTGACGGTCGCCTTGCTGCTGGCGGCCTGTAGCGCACCAAACCCCGATACCAAGCACGAAGGCGGCCCTGACAGCGGCAAGAGCGGCCCCGATGTCGGCGCCACGCAGACCGGGGATCTGGCGCTGTTCTACCGCTATGGCTTCCGCTTGCCCGCTGAGCGCATTGCGGGCGTGCAGGAAGAACATGCGGCCCAGTGCGAGGCATTGAAGCCGGAGCGCTGCAGGATCGTGGGGATGACCTATGAGGTGAGCCGGGACCGCACGATCATGGCCTCGCTCCAGTTCAGGCTGGCCCCCGAAGCGGCGAGAGCCTTCGGGCGACAGGGCGTTTCCACCGTCGTCCAGCGCGGCGGCATGCTCTCCAATGCGAGCATGGAGAGCGAGGAATCCGGCGCGGTTATCGATTCCGCCGACCGCAATATGGCGGAATCGGCCGATGAGGCGCGGGGCATAACCGAGCAATTGGCGAAGCCCGGCTTGTCCGCGGGCGAACGGACGCAGTTGCAGGCGAGGCTGGCGGCTGTCACGGATAACCGCAGGGCGGCGCAGGCCGAGCGGGCGGATGCGGTGCGGGAGCTGGCCAGCACCCCCATGCAGTTCTTCTACGAATCGGGCGCCGTCGACCCCGGGTTGCGCGACGGCCCGATTCTTGGCGCGATCAAGGATGGCTGGTCCAACATCGTGGCCGGCATTGCGATCATCCTGACGGCATTCATATCCGTCCTGCCATGGGTGGCGGCCTTTGCCCTGCTGATGTGGCTATGGACCCGTTATGGGCGTCGCCTGTTTTCCGGAGACGCGCCGCGAGACGAGTGACGGGGGCGGGCGAAGGCAGCCGCGATCGGGCGTGACCTGTGGCGATGGGGGCGCTATGGCCGCGGCACGATGACCGACCGGCCCCGTTTTTCCTTTTCCGTTTCCGCAACCGATGGCGCCGCCCGCACGGGCGTGATCGCCATGCGGCGCGGGGATATCCGCACGCCCGCCTTCATGCCCGTCGGCACCGCCGCCACCGTGAAGGCGATGAAGCCCGCCGCCGTGCGGGCGACGGGCGCGGACATCATTCTGGGCAATACCTATCACCTGATGTTGCGCCCGGGCGCTGAGCGGATCGACCGGCTGGGCGGCCTGCACGGCTTCATGGGATGGGACCGCCCGATCCTGACCGACAGCGGCGGTTACCAGGTGATGAGCCTCGCCGACCTTCGCACGATGAGCGAGGAGGGCGTCGCCTTCAAATCGCATCTCGACGGATCGCGGCACATGCTGACGCCGGAGCGGTCGATGGAGATCCAGCGGCTGCTGGACAGCGATATCGTGATGGCGTTCGACGAATGTACGCCGCATCCGGCGACCCACGCGCAGGCAGCGTCCTCCATGGAGCGATCGATGCGCTGGGCGAAGCGGTCGCGGGCCGGGTTCGACGCGGGGGGCGGCCATGCGGAGCGCGCGGCGCTGTTCGGCATCCAGCAGGGGTCGCTGTTCGAGGATCTGCGCCGGGCGTCGTCCGACGCGCTGATCGACATCGGCTTCGACGGCTATGCGGTGGGCGGGCTGGCGGTGGGCGAGGGGCAGGCGGCGATGTTCGGCGTGCTCGACAGCGCCACCGCGATGCTGCCGGCGGATCGGCCCCGCTATCTGATGGGCGTCGGCAAGCCGGACGACATCGTCGGCGCGGTGGAACGCGGCATCGACATGTTCGATTGCGTGCTGCCCACCCGCAGCGGGCGGACCGGGCAAGCCTTTACCTGGGACGGGCCGATCAACATCCGCAACGCGAAATTTGCCGAGGACCGCGCCCCGCTGGACCCGGAGTCGCCGACCGCCGGGTGGAGCCGCGCCTATCTGCACCATCTCGTCCGATCGGGAGAGATTTTGGGCGCAATGCTGATGACCGAGCATAATCTCTGGTTCTACCAGCGGCTGATGGCGGAGTTGCGGGATGCGATTGCCGAGGGCAGACTGGCGGCGTTCGCGCAGGCGTTTCGCAGCCGCTATCGCAAGGCGGGATAAGACGGGCGGCGCCGCGGACGGCTTTTATGGAGTGGAGTTGGAATGTCGGGCACAGAGGATGAGGACGGGCTGGACGGCGCCGAGGTGCTGAGCGACCGCAAGGCGCGCAAGCGGGCCAAGAAGATCGCCGGGCTTTCGCCGAAGGAGATCGGCGTGGGCGTCGGCATCGGTTCGGCCGCGATCATCGCCGCCCTGCTTTACGCCAACCACGCCCGCCGCAAGAATTGAGGGGCGTCGGCCGCTGAAGCGACCGCGCGGGCCGTTCAGTCCGCGCTGATCCTGAAATCAAGAAAGGACGGCACCGGCCCGTTCCAGCCGCTATCCGCATCGTCCGGCGCGGCGGCGGGCCGGGGGGCGGGGGCAGGCTGCGGCGTTTGCACCACCTCGGCGGTTGCGGCTGCGGCCGGCGCCTTGCGGGCGCGGCGGGGCTTTGGCGCTTCCTCTTTTGCGGCGGCCGCGACGGGGGCCTCGGCTTCCGGCGTGGGGGTGGCGGCTTCCGTGCGCGTCCGGCGGCCACGGCGCGGTTTTTCCGCTGCAACATCGGCATCGTCGCGGGCGGCGCGCGGCGCGGCCTTTTTGGGTTCCGCCTTGCCGGCCCGCTGAATGGCGCCGCCGGTCAGCTTCTCGATCGACGCGACGGCCTCGGCATCGTCCGGGGTGGCCAGGGTGAAGGCCTTGCCGGTGGCGCCGGCGCGGCCGGTGCGGCCGATGCGGTGGACATAATCGTCCGGGTGCCAGGGCACGTCATAGTTGAACACATGGCTGACGCCCTTGATGTCCAGCCCGCGCGCCGCGACGTCGGAGGCGACCAATATCGTCACCTCGCCGGATTTGAAGCGGTCCAGCTCCTTGATGCGTTCCGCCTGTTCCATGTCGCCGTGGATCTGGCCGGAGGCGAAGCCGCTGCGCTTCAGGCTGGTTGCCAGATCGCGCACCGTGGTCTTGCGGTTGGAAAAGACGATGGCGTTGGTGACATCCTCTGCGCGCAGCAGCTCGACGAGCGTCTCCCGCTTGGCGCGCGACGACACCTCGACGATGCGCTGTTCGATCTGCGCGTTGGTGGTCGCCGGGCGGGCGACCTCCACCGATTTCGGGCTGGTCAGGAATTTGTCCGCCAGTTTCTTGATCGGCGGCGGCATGGTTGCCGAGAAGAGCAGCGTCTGGCGATTTTTGGGCAGCTTGGTGCAGATATCCTCGATATCGGGGATGAACCCCATGTCGAGCATCCGGTCCGCTTCGTCGATGACCAGCATCGCGCAGCCGGTGAGCAGAATCTTGCCGCGCCCGAACAGGTCCATCAGCCGCCCCGGCGTGGCGATGAGCACGTCGACGCCCTTTTCCAGCGCCGCCATCTGATCGCCCATCGAGACGCCGCCGATCAGCAGCGCCATGGAGAGCTTGTGATATTTGCCGTATTTGTCGAAATTCTCGGCCACCTGCGCGGCCAGTTCGCGGGTCGGCTCCAGGATCAGCGATCGCGGCATCCGCGCCCGGCTGCGTCCTTCGCCCAATATGTCGATCATCGGCAGCACGAAGGCGGCGGTCTTGCCGGTGCCCGTCTGCGCGATGCCGATCAGGTCCTTGCCCATCAGCACGGACGGGATGGATTGCCGCTGGATAGGCGTCGGTTCCGAGTAGCCGGCTTCGCCGACTGCGCGCAAAAGTTCGTCTGAAAGGCCGAGATCGGCAAAATTCATGGGATATCCGAAAAAAATGGGCCGTTCCGAAAGGAACGCCGCTCATGGTTGCGCTTGCGGCAACAGCCACGCTCTTGTCAAGTTTTCGGCTATTTCCCGCGGCTGGGGACGAGCGAGCGGAACCGGTCTATCTGGCAGCGGCCGCCGGAGCGGGCATGGAGCGAATCGCGATCCTCGCAGATCTGCCCGTCCGGGCCGGGGCGCAGGTAGAAGCCGGAATAGAAGTTCAGCGCCGGGCAGTCCTGCGCCAGTTGCGCGCGGATCCGTTTGCCGCCGCGCAGCAGCAGGTCCACGCTGTCGGTATCGTTGACGGCCGCGCCCGCCAGTTCGCGCGCCGGGATGCATTCCGGCCCCTTGCGTTCCTTCCACTTCTGCGTGGGCGGGGGCGCGGGGCGCGATTCGTCCGGGCGGGTGGGCACGCGGACGATGACCCGCTGGCGGATGTGCAGCTGGGCATAGATCACGCCCAGCGGCAACGGCTCTTCAGCGCCGTCGGCCGCCCCGGTTGCGGTCAGCAACAGTACGGCCAGCGCCGTTATCGTCACGATCGGTTATCCATGGTCGTGCTTCGCGCATGGCCCGGCATGGTTGAACATGGGATTAATCTCCCCCTCCCGCCACGAAGCGTTTAAGGACAGCGCGATGAGGAAGATAGTGGCGCCTAAGCTTATCGATCGCCTTGCCGACATCGTCGGGCCGAAGGGGATCACCACCGACCCGCTGGAGATCGCGCCCTGGCTGGCCGACTGGCGCGGGCGTTTCCAGGGCGCGTCGCCCGCCATGGTCTCTCCCGCCAATGCCGACGAGGTGGCCGCCGTGGTGACGCTGGCCGCCGCCGCCGGAGTGGCGCTGGTGCCGCAGGGCGGCAACACGTCCATGGTGGGCGGGGCGACGCCGCCGGCGGACGGATCTGCGCTGATCCTGTCGCTCAGGCGGATGAACCGCATCCGCCGCCTTTCCGCCGAAGACAATATCGCGGTGGCCGAGGCGGGGGTGATCCTGTCCAACCTGCACGATGCGGCGGCGGCGGCCGGGCGGCGCTTTCCCCTGTCTCTCGGCTCCAAGGGGTCAGCGACGGTGGGCGGGCTGGCCTCCACCAATGCGGGCGGCACGCAGGTGCTGCGCTTCGGCACCATGCGGTCGCTGGTCACGGGGCTGGAGGCGGTGCTGCCGGACGGCAGCCGGTTCGACGGGCTGACGGCGCTGCGCAAGGACAATCGCGGCTATGACCTGAAGCAGCTGCTGATCGGCGCGGAAGGGACGCTGGGCGTGATCACCGCCGTCGGCCTGCGGCTTTACCCGGCGGTCAGCGAGCGCGCCGTGGCCTGGGTGGGGCTGGACAGCCCGTCGCTTGCGTTGGACCTACTCCGCAGGCTGGAGGCGGGCAGTGCCGAGGCGATCGAGAGTTTCGAGCTGATCCCGGCGGATTCGCTGGCGCTGGTGCTGCAGCATATTGCCGGGACGCGCGCGCCGCTGGCCGGCGCGCACCGCTGGCATGCGCTCATAGAGGCGGTGGGCGAGGGTGCGCCGGCATTCCTCGAACAGGCGCTGGGGCAGGCGATTGCCGATGAACTGGCGCAGGATGCGGTGATTGCCGCCAATGGCGCGCAGGCCGATGCCTTCTGGCGGATCCGCGAATCGATCTCCGAGGCGGAGCGCGCCGCCGGGCCGGCGGTGCAGCACGACATCTCCGTCGCCGTGGCGGACATGCCCGGCTTCATGCTGTCCGCCGCGCGCACGCTGGAGGCAGCTTTTCCGGGCACGTCGGCCACCGCCTTCGGACATCTGGGCGACGGCAACGTCCATTTCCACGTCCGCGCGCCCGCCGGGGTCGACCGGGCGCGGTGGATGGCGGAAGTGGGGGAACCGGCCAGCCACATGGTGCACGACCTGGTTGTGGCGGCCGGCGGATCGATTTCGGCCGAACATGGCATCGGCCAGATGAAGCTGGCGGAATTCGCCCGGCTGGGCGAGCCGGGGCGGCTGGGCGCGCTCAGGGCGATCAAGCGGTCGCTGGATCCCGCGGGGATCATGAACCCGGGCAAGCTGGTGCCGCTTGCGTCCGGCGGCGACGCGCCATAGACGCAGTTCAGGACGGAACGGCGCCCTTCGTGCCGAAGCACCTTACACTCAATACCGGAGATTAAACGATGGCGAGTGCGCCGCAGACTAACGATTTCCCGATCCTCTATAATGATCTGGTTCCGCTTTCCAGCCAGCAGCATGGCGACTGGAAGGGCAACCGCGTTGAAACGGCGCCGTTTCTTGCCAATTACCATGCCGTGCCGGTGACGATCGACGAGTTCGCGCTGGCCCAGCGTTTTTTCCCGATCGTCTTCACCTCCGGCGACCAGCCGGTGCCGCTGGCGCTGATGGGGCTGAACGAGGGCGCGAACACCATCGTCGACGATGAAGGCAAGCTGATCCGCGAAGACACCTATGTCCCCGCCTATATCCGCCGTTACCCCTTCATGCTGGCGAAGCTGAGGCCCGACACGGACGAGCTGTCGCTGTGCTTCGACCCGACATCCGAGGCGCTTGGCCCCAATGGGGACGGTGACCCGCTGTTCGTGGACGGCAAGCCTTCCGAGACGACTCAGGCGATTCTCGGTTTTTGCGAGCAGTTCGAGCAGGCGGCGCAGCGCACCGGCCAGTTCATGAAGGAACTGGTCGACGCCAAGGTGCTGATCGACGGGGAAGTGGCCATCCAGCAGGAAGGCAATGACCAGCCCTTCATCTACCGCGGTTTCCAGATGGTGTCGGAAGAGAAGCTGCGCGAGCTGCGCGGCGATACGCTGCGCAAGATGGCGAAGAACGGCATGTTGCCGCTGATCTACGCCCATATGTTCTCGATGCAGCTGATGCGCGAGGTCTTCGCCCGCCAGATGGCGATGGGCAAGGTGCCGATGCCGCAGCCCGTGCAGGCTTAATTTCCATTTCGCGAATGATTCGCGACAAGGTGGGTTGAAAGGGGAAAGCCCCTGTCCTATCTTGCAAGAGACGCTTCGAAACGTTCCCCCCTTTCGTTTCAGAGCGTTGCACACCCTCGGGTGTGCTTCCTCCCTGAACCTTGGCCACTCCGGGCATATGCGCGGAGTGGCTTTTTTTATTCGGCGGCAAGGGGTTGCGGGCCGGCCAGCGCCTCGTCGGCAAGCGCGGCCGCCATCGCCGCGACCATCCGGGCCATGGCCGCCTGCGCGGAGGGCTTCAGGGTACGCAGGTCGTTTTCCAGATAGAGCGACCGATCAATCTCAAGCTGGATCGCGTGGATATTGCGGGCGGGGCTGGCGTGGCGTTCCAATATGTAACCGCCTGAATAAGGCACATTCTCCGTCACGGGGAGGCCGGATGCCTGCGCCTCCGCCGCCAGCCGCATGACGAATCGGCTCGACGCGCTGCGCCCGAACCGGTCGCCCAGCACGATTCGGGGCGCGATTCCCCAGCCCTTGTCGGGAATCGGCGGCATCGAATGGAGGTCGAGCAGCACAGCGACTCCGAATCGCGCGCGTGCGGCGGCGATCAGCGCGGCGAGCGCGGCGTGGTAGGGCCGGTGCACCTGCGCGATGCGTTCCGCCAGAGCGGCGGCGGGCAGGCACCCGCGCCAGATGTCGCCGGAACCGGCCAGGCGGCGCGGCACCAGCCCCAGCCCGCCGCGCACCTTGGCCGATTGCGTGCGGCCGGACACCGGAGGGGGCGTCACCATGGCGGGATCAACCTCATCCTCATGCCGGTTGAGGTCTATCCATGCGCGGGGCGCGGTGGCGATCAGCGCGGGCACGCCGGCGGCGATGGCGCGGGATGCGAGCGAATCGACATGGCGGTCCTCCAGCGCCGCCAGCCGAGCCATGGGCAGGCGCAGCAGCGGCGCCATGGCCGGCGGATAATGCCGCCCGGCATGGGGAATGGAGAGGATGACCGGCGTCGACAGCGTGTCCGGCACGTGCAGGGTAAAGCTTTGCGCGGGGGACGGCTGGTCCATGCCCCTTGCTAGCAGGGGATGCGCGCTCTGCAATCTCCCGCATGGATTGCCGCGCCACGGCTGGAAAAAATTAAGCTCTTGTCGCATAGTCATCGCTGGCGACGGGCGAATGGGCCCGCTTATCGCACGGGGACGCGCATGATCCGCATATTGCTGGCCGAGGATGACGACGTGATGCGTCAGTATCTGGCGCGGGCGCTGGAGAAATCAGGCTATGCCGTGAGCGCGGTGGACCGCGGCACGGCGGCGCTGCCCTTGCTCGAATCGGAAACGTTCGACCTGCTGCTGACCGATATCGTCATGCCGGAGATGGACGGCATCGAGCTGGCGCAGCGCGCCGGGGCGATCGCGCCGGAGATGCGGGTGATGTTCATCACCGGCTTTGCCGCGGTGACGCTGCGGGCCGGCAAGGCGGTGCCGCAGGCCAAGGTGCTGTCCAAGCCGTTCCACCTGCGCGATCTGGTGGCGGAGGTGGACCGCATGTTCGAAATGGGCAGCGCGACCGGGTGAATTAACTGCATAAACGTGGCTTGCGCCGGGCGATCCGCTCGGCTAGGTCCGCGCTTCTTGGGCGTGTAGCTCAGTGGTAGAGCACTGTGTTGACATCGCAGGGGTCGCAAGTTCAATCCTTGCCACGCCCACCATATTAAGGCTCGCTTTCCCAATGGGTTAGCGGGCCTTTTGTGCATTTGGGATCAGGGGGCGGCGGCCGCACGTGCGGGGATGCTCCGACGCGCTATCGCGACGGATTACCCGGCTGTGCCGCAGATCACGGACATGTCCTCCGCGCGCCCTATTGAGGTCCGGCGACCCGACGGCTCATGGTGAGTCGTTTCACCTTGGCGGCGCCGGCATGGTCCGGCGCCGCCTTTTTTTGGCGCGGTGCGTTGGCGGTTCGAGCGGTCATTCGCCGTTGCGGCGACGTTCCTTTTCCTCGGTCTGCCACACCGTGTCGCCGCTCTGCCAATGGACCGGGCAGCCGGTGCAATCCTTCATCCACGCATCCTGGAACACGGCGAAGCGCAGCTTGACGCCGTCCATCGTCGCGCCTTCCAGATTGGCTTCGTAGAATTTGGCTTCCATCAGGTCGGTGTTGATGAACCGCGCGCCGTGGAACGTCGCGCCCTTCAACAGCGCCTTTTCCAGCGTGGCGGCGGTCATGTCGCTGCGGTCGAAGACGGCTTTCGCCGCGCGGACGAAGGAGAGGTCCGCCCCCCGCAGCGATGCGCCGGTCAGGTCCGCGCCGCCCATGAACACGGTGGCCATCCGCGCTCCGTCCAGATCGGCATCGGCCAGCTTCGCGCCGGTCAGGTTGGCGTGGCGCAGGTCCGCGCGGGCCAGCTTGGCGCCGGTCAGGTCCGCCCCGGCGAGATTGGCGTTGGCGAGGTCCGCGAAACGCAGGTCGGCGCCCGGGCAACGGGCGTTCGGCCCGATGGCGCAGCCGTTTACGATCCATGGATCGGGCCGGGGCTCGACATTGACGGTGATCACCTGCGCCCCGGCCATCGCGGCGGGAATGAACGCCAGCAGGGCGAGGGTTTTGGCGGTAAGATGTTTCGGCATCGGGCCGATGCTCCTTATGGAAAGCAGCGACGCACCGGCCCGGGGGGCAGGGGGGATCCCGCCCCCGGGGCCGGCACGCCTGCCTGAAGGTGCCTAGTCTTCAGGCAATTCGAACACCCAGAAGGAACCGCCCTGGCTGACCGGCTTGGTCAGATCGGCCATGTCGCCGCCCCAGAGCGGCACCGCGCCGCCATAGCCGGAGGACAGGCCGATATATTGCTTGCCGTTCGCTTCCCAGGTGATGGGGACGGAGACGACGCCCGATCCGGTCTGGAATTTCCACAATTCCTCGCCGGTTTTGGCGTTGAACAGCTTGACGTAGCCGTCGCTGGTGCCCTGCACCACGATATTGCCCCGGGTGGTCAGGTTGCCGCCCCACAGCGGCAGCGGTTCCTTCGATTCCCAGGCGATCTTGCCGGTCACCGGGTCCATCGCGCGGAGCACGCCGACGTGGGTGTCGAACTGCTTGCGGATGCGGAAGCCCTGGCCGAGATAGGCCGCGCCCTTGCTGTAGGTGACGTTCTCCGTCCAGTAATCTTCCTTCCAGTCGTTGGACGGGATGTAGAACAGGTTGGTGTCCGGGTTGTACGACATCGGCATCCAGTTGGTGCCGCCCAGGAAATTGGGCGTCACCTCGATGGTCGCGCCCTTGCTTTCGCCGGGTGCGGGCGGCGGCGGGCGCTGGCCGGGATTTTCGATCGGCCGGCCGTTGGCCACGTCCCATTTGCTGGCCCAGCTGATGTTGGGCACGAACGGATAGATGCCGAGCGCGGACCCCTTCTGCTTGCTGATCCTGCCGTCGCGCTTGGTCAGCTTGTCGAGATCGGTCAGGAAGAAATAGCCGTTGCGGTCCGCATGGGCGCCGGCCCGGATGATCTTGCCGTCCTTCTTGTAATCGAACAGCACGATCGGGTTGTTGCCGGAGAAATCCCAGGCGTCGTTGGGCGTGTGCTGGAAAAAGCCGACCGGTTCGCCCGTCGACGGCTCGATATAGATCTGGCCGGATGTGTAGAGGCTGTCGCCCGGCGATCGTTTCCATGTGTTCCACGGCGCGGGGTTGCCGGTGCCGATGACGATGGTGTTGGTCGCGTCGTCATAAGTGGCGGATTGCCACGGCGCGCCGCCGCCATGGTGCCACGCCTCCACCTTGTTGCCGTCCTTGTCGTTGGGCCAGCTCGGCGCCTTGGGATCGCCGGTATAGGTGGACGGCTGGCCGTTCAGCCGGCCGCGATGCCCCTCGACCAGCGGCCGCATCCAGATTTCCTCGCCGGTATCGGGATCGCGGGCATAAAGCTCGCCCACCACGCCGAATTCGTCGCCGGACGACCCGTGGATCAGCATGACCCGGCCGGTCTTCTTGTCCTTCACGATGGTGGGCGCGCCCGTCATCGTATAGCCGGCGGTGTGGTCCTGGAACTTCTTGTTCCACACCACCTTGCCGGTCTTGCGGTCGAGCGCGACGATGCCGGCGTCCAGCGTGCCCATGAAGATCTTGTCGCCGTAAATGGCGGCGCCGCGGTTCACCACGTCGCAGCACGGGCGGATATCGTCCGGCAGGCGCGCGGCATAGGACCAGATCTTCTTGCCGGTCACCGCATCGAGCGCGAAGACGCGGCTGTAGGATGCGGTCACATAGATGACGCCGTCGTAGAACAGCGCCTGGCTTTCCTGCCCGCGCTGCCGCTCGTCGCCGAAGGAGAAGACCCATTTGGGCACCACGCGCCGGGCGTTGGTGGCGTTGATCTGGTCAAGCGTGCTGTAACGCTGGGCGCGCACGCCCAGCCCGTACATCAGCACATTGTCCGTCGTCTTCTCGTCGTTCAGAATGTCTTCCCAGGTCACCCCCGGAAGCTTGAAATCATGCTTCGCCGCGGCCTGCTGCGCGACCGCCGGCGTCGTGAACATGGTTGCGGCGCACAAGATCGCCAAAGGCCCCCGAAATCCTCTCATCACATCCTCCTGTGGGAAGCGGCCGTCCGCGCCGCCTTCCACGCAAGGCTACGGGGGAAGTATGAGAGGGTCTTGAGGGGCGTCTGAGAAGCATCTCAGACTTCGTCATGCTTTGGTCCCATGATGCAGGACGAAGCCGACGCCCCGCACGGTGGCGATGCCGGGCGCGCCGGGCAGGGCGGCGAAGCGGCGGCGCAGATAGCCGATATAGACGTCCACCGCATTTTCCGTGACGTCGGCATCGCTGCCCCACGCCCCGTTGAGCAGCTGGTCGCGGCTGACCACCTGTCCCGCCTGCCGGGCGAGGCAGAGCAGCACGTCGAACTCGCGCCGGCTGAGGTCAAGCGCCCGGCCGCCGACCGATGCGCTGCGCCCCCGTGCGTCCAGCACCAGATCGCCCACCGCCAGCCGACCCTCCGCCGCCGCCGCGCCGCGCCGGACCATGACGGACAGGCGGGCCAGCAGTTCCTCAAAGGAAAAGGGCTTGGCGAGATAATCGTCCGCGCCGCAGCGGAATCCCTCCAGCTTCTCGTCCAGGCTGGCGCGGGCGGTGAGCATGCAGATCGGCAGGTCGATGCCGTCCTGCCGCAATTCCCGGCACAGGTCGGCGCCGTCCATGTCGGGCAGGCCGAGGTCCAATATGGCGGCGTGGAACTGGCCCGATGCCAGCCGGGGCCGGGCGCGGCGGCCGGACGTCTGCCATTCCACGGCATAGCCCTCCGCCGTCAGCCCGCGCTGGACGAAGCGGCCGATGCCCGGATCATCCTCGACCAGCAGGATCTTCATGACAGCAACGGGAAGGTGAAGGCGACGCACAACCCCTCGCCATGGTGGCGGTTGCTGGCGGTGACGGACCCGCCGTGGCGATCCGCGATCCAGCGGGCGAGCGACAGGCCAAGCCCGGTCCCGCCCCGGCTGCGCCCCGCGCCGGTCTGCACATAGGGGTCGAATATCTGGTCCAGATCGCCATCCGCGACGCCCGGGCCTTCGTCCATGATCTCGATCCGCGCGCTGCCCGGCTGCCGTTCCAGATGGACGGTGATCGCGCCGCCCGGGGGCGAGAATTTGACGCCATTGTCGATGACCGCGCCCAGCGCCTGGCGGATGCGCTCCCTGTCGCCCAGCACCGGCAGTTCGCCGCCCGCCGCGTCGAGCCGCAGGTCTATGCCGCTGGACCGCGCGAACGGCCGGGCCAGCGCGTGGGCGGCGTGCAGCGCCTCGGCAAGGTCGAACGGCTCCTGCGCCAGCCCCAGCGCGCCATCCTCCGCCAGCGCCAGCGCCAGCAGGTCGTCCAGCCGCCGTTGCAGGAAGATGCCGTTGTCATGGATGTGGGAAAGCGCCTCCGAAAGGCTTTCGCGGTCCGCCGGGCCGCGCAACGCCACCTCCGCCTCTCCGCGCATCACCGTTACCGGCGTGCGCAGTTCATGGCTGACCTTTGAAAGGAACAGCCGGCGGCGGCCGTCGACCGCTTTCAGGTCGCGATAGGCCCGCTCCAGCTCGCGCGTGCGCTGGCGCACCTGTTCCTCGACCGCATCGGCCATGGCGTTGAAGCGGTGGATGAGCCTCTGCATCTCACCAAGCCCGGTCGGAGGTACGCGCACCGGCCCCTGTTCGGCGGCCAGCCGGTTCGCGCCGTCGACCAGCGCGCCGACCGGGCGGACGATCCCGCGCCAAAGCAGCAGGCCCATGGCAAGGCACAAGCCGGCAATGACCAGCGCGACACCGCCGATCACCGCCCAAATCTGCTGCTGGATCCTGTTCATGGCATCGGCGGCCTGTTGCGCTTCCTGTTTTTCGCGCAGGGCGATGGCGTGGGAGAGCGCGCCGGACCGGGCGAACAGGGCGGCCGTCTGCGGCGCGGCGGTGAGCGATGCCAGCCGCCGGGCGGCGTTCCATTCCTCGTGCTGGCGCGCCTGGCTGTCGCCGTCATCGTCGATCAGCCCGCGTTCCGTCGCGATGGTTGCCAGATAGGCCTGCACGCCGGTGCGGATCTGCGTGTCCAGCGCGGTGCGCTCGGCCCCCTGCGCCAGCCCGCGCGCCGCAAGGTCGGCCTCCAGCCGGGTGACGAGCAGCGCCTGACGGTGCGCCATGTCCGCCCGCGCGAAGAAGCGCTGGCTCATCGCCTGGCTCCACACCAGCGCGCCGATCAGCGCCGCGAGCGCCGCCAGCAGCGCGACGGCGCTGAGCGCCATCGTGGCCTTGATGGTTATCGGATGTCGATGCCGCACCCTGCCTCTCCACCGCGCGCCCGCCGCCCGCCTGCCGCCCGGAACGGGACCGTCCGGCGCGAGGCTATCAGGCGATTTTGCGTCCGGCACCTGTACTTTGGGTCGGTTGTTCGAAATCATCGCGCGGGCAGGCGGGGCGGCTCCGCCCGCGCGGCCCGGCGGCGACGGCGCTTGGCCCGATCCATCGGGACCGTCGGCGGATCGGATGTTAGGGTCCGGCAACTGGGGGAGGACCGGCCGATGACGATAAGCAGACGCCACCTGTTCATGCGCAAGCCGCTGGCCGATGTCCGCACGGACCGGGAGCAGCACGGCATGGCGCGATCGCTGGGGCCGGTGCAGCTGGTGCTGATCGGCATCGGCTGCATCATCGGCGCGGGCGTCTATGTGATGACGGGCGTGGCCGCCGCCAACTATGCCGGGCCTGCGGTGACGCTGTCCTTCATCCTCGCGGCGCTCGCCTGCACCTTCACCGCGCTCTGCTATGCCGAGCTGTCGTCCACCCTGCCGGTGGCGGGGGCGTCCTACAGCTATGCCTATGCCTCGATGGGCGAGCTGTTCGCCTGGATATTGGGGTGGATGCTGTCCTTTGAATTCGCGCTGGCGGGGGCGGCGCTGGCGGCGGGCGTATCCGGCTATCTGGTCAGCCTGCTCGCCGACTTCAGCGTGCATGTGCCGGCCGCCATCGCCACCCCGTTCGTGAACGCCACGACCGACGCGACCGGGGTTCATTTCGTCACCGGCGGGGGGATCAACCTTGTCGCCTGCGCGGCGATCGCGCTGTTCGCGCTCATCCTGGTGCGCGGCGTGTCGCAATCCGCCCGGGTGAATGCGGCGCTGGTGGTCATCAAGGTGGGCGTGCTGATCCTGTTCGTCATCCTTGGCGCGCCGCATGTCGACACGGCCAACTGGTCCCCCTTCATTCCCGAAAATGAGGGCGGTTTCGCCTATGGCTGGATCGGCGTGTTCAGGGGCGCGTCCATCCTGTTCTTCGCCTATCTGGGTTTCGAGGCGGTGGCGACGACGGCGCTGGAGGCGCGCAACCCGCAGCGCGACGTGCCGATAGGCATATTGGGCGCGCTGGCGGTGGCGACGCTGGTCTATGTCGCCGTCGCGCTGGTGCTGACCGGGCTGGTGCCCTATCGCGCGCTGAACGTGCCCGATCCGGTGGCCGTCGCAGTGGGCGCCATCGGCGCGCCGGCTATGGCGCTGGTGGTGAAGCTGGGCGCGCTGGTGGGCCTGTCATCGGTGCTGATGGTCAATACCTACGCCCATTCGCGGGTGTGCTTTTCCATGTCGTGCGATGGCTTGCTGCCGCGATTCTTCAGCGCGGTCCACCCGCGCTTCCGCACCCCGCATCTGGGCACGCTGTGCGTCGCCGCCGTCGCCGCCGTGGGAGCGGCGCTGCTGCCCATCTCCATCCTCGGCGATCTCGTCAGCCTGGGCACGGCGGTGGTGTTCTGCACCGTGGCGCTGAGCGTCATCTGGCTGCGCAATGCCCAGCCGGAGCTGGAACGGCCTTTCCGCGTGCCGTTTGGCGGGATCAGGATCGGTGGGGCGTGGCTGGGCGTGGTGCCGGTGGTCGCGATCCTGCTGACAATGATGATGATCGCGCCGGTGATCGGCGACATGATCTACAAGATGCAGCATGGCGACCGGCTGCCGGCGATCATCCTGCCCAGCTATGTGGCGGTCGGCGCGGTCATCTATTTCACCTACAGCTACCGGCACAGCCGGCTGCGCCAGGCGGCCGGTGAATCGGCACTGGCGGCGGACCGCGCCTGAGCGCCATATAGGCGGGATCGGCAACAAGGGGGATCGGGCGGATGCGGAACGGCAGGATGGTGAGGGCGGGCATGCTGGCGCTGGCGGTGCTGCTCGTCCCGGCCGCGATGGCGCGCAAGCGCGCGCCGCGCGCGGAGGTGACGCTGCCGTTCGCGGTGGACCCCAATCCCAGCAGCTATCGGCCGCTGCCCCGCACCGACACGATCATCACCCATGCGACGGTGCTGGACGGCGCCGGCCAGCGCATCGACGATGGCGACGTGCTGATCCGCGACGGCCGCATCGTCGCGGTCGGCAAGGCGATTGGCGACAGGGGCAATGCGACCGTCATCGACGCGCGGGGGCGCTGGGTGACGCCGGGGGTTATCGACATCCACAGCCATAACGGCACCTATGTGGTGCCGCTCACCTCGATAGACGAGAAATCATCCGATATCTCGGAGCTGACCGACGCCAATGTGGCCGACACCTGGATAGAAAGCGCCATAAACCCGCAGGACACCGCCTTTTACCGGGCGCTGGAAGGCGGGGTGACGACGCTGCAGGTGCTTCCCGGATCCAGCCCGATCTTCGGCGGCCGATCGGTCATCCTGAAGCCGGTGCCGGCCACCATCGTCGCGGCGATGAAATTTCCCGGCGCGCGGCAGGGGATGAAGATGGCGTGCGGCGAAAACCCCAAGAGCCAGGGCGCGGAAAGCGGGCGGGGACCGACCAGCCGGCAGGGCGAGGTGGCCTTCATCCGCAAGGCATTCCTGTCCGCGCAGGATTATGCCCGGCAATGGGAACGCTATGCCCGCGGCGAGAGCGCGGAGCCGCCGCAGCGCGACCTGAAGAACGACACGCTGGCGGCGGTGCTGCGCGGCGACATCGCGATCAACTGGCATTGCTACCGCGCCGACGAGATGGCGACGATGATCGGCCTGGCGCACGAGTTCAACCTGCGCATCGCCACCTTCCACCACGCGGCGGAGGCTTACAAGATCGCCCCGCTGCTGCAGAAGGAAGGGATATGCGTTGCGGTGTGGGCGGACTGGTGGGGGTTCAAGATGGAGGCCAATGACGGCATCCGCGAGAATGCGGCGATCCTCGATGCGGCGGGCAATTGCGTGATGATGCATTCCGATTCCCCCCTGATGGGCCAGCGCCTGAACATCGAGGCCGCCAAGGCCGCCGCCGCCGGCCGCCGCGCGGGCATCGCCCTGCCGCCCGAGCGCGTCATCATGTGGCTGACCAGCAACCCGGCGCGTGCGCTGGGGCTGGGCGACCGCATCGGCACCATCGCGCCCGGCCGCAATGCGGACATCGTGATCTGGTCCGGCGATCCGTTCAGCATATTCACCCGCGCCGACACCGTCTTCATCGACGGTGCGGTCGCCTATGACCGGCGCGATCCCGCCCGCCAGCCGCGCTCCGACTTCGAGCTTGGTCGCACCGGGGAGGCGCGGCCATGATCCGCCCGCTGTTGATCGCCGCGCTGGCCGCGCTGGCGGCCGCATCCGCCGCGGCGGAGACGGTCGCCATCGTCCATGCGCGCGCCCACAGCATCGCCGCGCCGGTGCCGGTCGACGATGCGACCATCCTGATCACGGACGGCAGGATCGTTTCCCTGACCGCAGGCGGGGCGGTGCCGCCGGGCGCGCGCGTGATCGACGCCGGCAACCGCCCGGTGACGCCCGCGCTGATGAGCGCCGCAACCCAGATCGGACTGATCGAGGTCGCGGCCGCGTCGGATACGATGGACCAGTCGGTCGGTTCGGGGCCGCTGGGGGCCGCCTTCGACGTGCAATATGCGCTCAACGCCAATTCCGTGCTGGTACAGCAGGCGCGGGCGGACGGGCTGGTGCGGGCGATGAGCTTTCCCGGCGGCGCGGCGACCAAGCCTTTCGCCGGGCAGGGCGCGTTGATCCGCCTCGTCCCCGGCCCCTCCATTCTCGACCGGCCCAAGGCGGCGATGTTCGTCGTGATCGGCGGCGGATCGTCGGCCGGGGCGGGGGGATCGCGCGCCGCGCAATGGGTGCTGCTCCGCAATGCGCTGGACGAGGCGAAGACCTATGCGACGGCGCCGAAGGGCAGCGCGCCGCGCGACCAGCTGCTCAACCGGTTGGACATCCAGGCGCTTGCCCCCGTGCTGTCGCGCGCCATGCCGCTGGCCATCGCCACCAACCGGGAATCCGACATCCGGCAGGCGATCCGGCTGGCGGCCGATTACCGCATCCGGGTGGTCATCGTCGGCGGCGCGGAGGCGTGACGCGTGGCGCCGGAGCTGGCCGCCGCTGCCATCCCGGTGGTGATCGACCCGGAATCGAACCTGCCCTACAGCTTCGACGAGCTGGGCGCGCGGCTCGACAATCCGGCCCTGCTGCGCAAGGCGGGGGTGACGATTGCGTTCAGCGTGGCGGGCGGCGGGCTGCACCTCAGCTACAATGCCGGGCTGGCGCTGCGCGAGGGCGCGGGCATCGCGGTCGCCAACGGGCTGCCCTATGCCGAGGCGTTGAAGGCAATCACACTGAACCCCGCGGCGATATGGGGCATTGGCGACCGTTTCGGCACGCTGACGGCGGGCGCGGATGCGGACATCGTCATCTGGGACGGCGACCCGCTGGAACCGTCGAGCGCGCCCGCCGTGCTGCTGGTGCAGGGCAGGGAAGTGTCGCTGACCACCCGGCAGACCGAGCTGCGGGACCGCTACGTCCCGGCGCGGGCGGAGGACGCCCTGCCGCCGGGTTATCGCTGATGCGCTTGGCGCTTGCCGCACTGCTGCTGGCCGCCGTCGCCAGCATCGCCCCGGCGCATGACGGGGACGAGCTGGGCGCGCCGCCGCTGCCCCTGATGTCGCCCGCCGAACTGGCCGGCGCGACGCCGGACAAGGCGCGGCCGCAGCAGCCGCCGGGTCAGGCGCTGCCGTTGAAGGCGGCGCGCCACATCCGGTTCGAGACGGATCGGGGGACGTGGATGTCGCTCGATCTTTCGCCGGACGGCAGGCGAATCGTTTTCGACATGCTGGGCGATCTTTACGCCATGGACGCCGCCGGCGGACGGGCGCGGCCGATCAGCACCGGCATGGCGTTCGAGACCCAGCCGGCCTTTTCGCCGGACGGCAGGTGGATCGCCTTCGTCAGCGACCAGTCGGGCGCGGACAATCTGTGGATCGCGCGGCCGGACGGGTCGCAGGCCCGGCAGATCAGTTTCGGCGACGACGACACGGTGCTCGCCTCACCGGCATGGAGCGCGGACGGCAAGAGCCTGTATGTCAGCCGCTACCGGCCCGATCTCAACAATTATGAGCTGTGGCGGCACGACCTTTCCGGCCCGGCCGTGGGCACATTGCTCATCCCGATCCGCGATACGCCCACCGCGGCGCGCGACGGCTGGCGCAGCAGCCTTGGCGCGGTCGCGTCGCCGGACGGGCGCTCGCTCTATTTCGCGCGGCGCACCGGCGGGCTGGATTTCGACGAGGTCGACGAATGGAACATCGTCCGGCGCGATCTGGCGAGCGGTGAGGAGAAAATCGTCGTCGCGGAGGTCAACGGCCCGGGCAAGGCGCTGAACCCCGGATCCTTCTTCCGCCCCGCGCTTTCGCCGGACGGGCATCTGCTCGCTTATGCCGCGCGGCTGGACGGGCGGACCGAGCTTCGGCTGCGCGACCTGGCGACCGGCCTCGACCGCCGACTGGCCTTCCCGATCGAGCGGGACCAGCTGCAGGCGTCGATGTGGCAGGACATCGTGCCGCGCTACGCGTTCACGCCGGACGGCAAGGCCGTCATCCTGACCCGCGACGGCGGGTTCCAGCGCATCGCCATCGCCGGCGGCGCGGCGACGCCGCTGCCCTTCATCGCGCCTGTGGATCTGGCGGTGGGGCCGTCGGCGCGCATGGAGGTGGCGGAGGAAAGCGGGCCGGTGAAGGCGCGGCTGATCCAGTTCCCGGTCGCCGCGCCGGATGGAAGGACGCTGCTGTTCTCGGCGCTCGGCCGGCTGTACCGCATGGGACTGGACGGCGCGGCTGCACCCGTCGCCATCGACACCGGCGGGACGCCCGCGTTCCAGCCGAGCTGGAGCCCGGACGGCCGCT
>NZ_MEFG01000017.1:74272-179524 GCF_001724715.1 Sphingomonas sp. SCN 67-18 | reverse complement strand
CAACGGAGAGCAGTGAAGCGTTTCAAATCAGTGCAAATCGTAGAAACGGCGGCGAAATCGCATCACGATTTCGGCGATCATCCCACTATGTGAGATGTTGGCTCCCCGGGCCTGATTCGAACAGGCGGCCGTCCGATTAACAGTCGGATGCTCTACCGCTGAGCTACCGGGGAACAACCCTCTCGGGCGAGGCGCGCCTATAGCAGCGGTCTTCGCCGGAAGGCAAGCGGTCAGACGATGAATTGCTCCATCGTTATCCGATCGTCGAGCGCATGCTCGGGATCGAACATCAGGGTCAGGGTGCGGCTGCGGTCGATATCGACGCTGACGACGGATACGTCGCGCACTTCGCGCTGGTCTGCAACCGCGCTGACCGGCCGTTTCACAGGGTCGAGCACGCGAAAGGTGATGTGCGCGCTTTCCGGCAATATGGCGCCGCGCCAGCGGCGCGGGCGGAACGGGCTGATCGGCGTCAGCGCGTGCAAGGCGGAGCCGAGCGGCAGGATGGGGCCTTGCGCGGACAGGTTATAGGCGGTGGATCCGGCCGGGGTGGCCACCAGCACGCCGTCGCACACCAGCTCGTCCAGCACGATCCGGTCGTTCACCGTCACTTCCAGCTTTGCCGTCTGCCGCGTTTCGCGCAGCAGCGAGACTTCGTTGATCGCCGGAATGGTCAGCCGCTCGCCGTCCACCGTCTGCGCGTCCATGCGGAGCGGCGTCACGGTGAAGGATTTCGCCTTGGCGATTCGCTGTTCCAGCCGGCCGGTGCCCCAATCGTTCATCAGGAACCCCACCGTGCCGCGGTTCAGGCCATAGACCGGGCGGATGCGCCGCCGTTCCAGCATGGCGTGCAGCGTCTGCAGCATGAACCCGTCGCCGCCCAGCGCGACGACGATGTCCGCATCCGCCACGTCGACCCACTGGCACATGCGCCGCAGTTCCGCCTCCGCCTCGCGCGCGGCGTCGGCGGAGGAGGCGACCAGCGCCATGCGCGGCTCCCCGTTCATCCGCCGGTCACGCTCATATGGCGCGCCACCGCCGGGCGGGCGGCGGCGATGCGGAAATCGTGGCGCAGCGGCTTGCGCCGCATCGCATCGTCGATGGCGCGGTCCACCGCCGCGATGCCGCCGGTGCGATAGGCGGCCTTCAGGTCCACCTGATCCTCCTGGCCAAGGCACATGAACAGCCGCCCTTCGACGGTCAGTCGCACCCGGTTGCACCCGGCGCAGAAATTCTCGGTGAGCGGGGAAATCAGGCCCAGCCGCACGCCCAGTTCCTCCACCGTCCAATAGCGGGCGGGGCCGCCGGTGCTGTAGCTGCTCGGCGTCAGGGTGAAGCGCTCGTCCAGACGCTTCCTTACCAGCGTCAGCGGCAGGAAACGGTCGCTCCGGTCCTCGTCTATCCGCCCCAGCGGCATGGTCTCGATCAGCGACAGGTCGTGCCCCTCGGCGGCGCACCAGCGCAGCATCGGCTCGATCTCGTCCTCGTTCAGCCCCTTCAGCGCCACCATGTTGATCTTGACGGCAAGCCCCGCCGCCCTGGCGGCGGCAATGCCGGCCAGCACATCGTTCAGCCGGTCGCGGCGGGTGATGTAGGCAAAGCGGTCCCGGTCCAGGCTGTCCAGGCTCACATTGATCCGCCGGATGCCGGCATCGACCATTGCCTCCGCCTGTTCGGCAAGGCGCGATCCGTTGGTGGTCAGCGTCAGTTCTTCCAGTCCCCGGCCCAGATGGCGGCCGATTCGCGCCGCCAGCTCGCCCACGCCGCGCCGCACCAGCGGCTCGCCGCCGGTCAGCCGCACCTTGGTGACGCCGCGCGCGATGAAGCGGTCGACGATGATCGCAATCTCCTCCAGCGCGAGTATCTCGGCGCGCGGCAGGAATGTCATCGCCTCCGCCATGCAATATCGGCAGCGGAAATCGCACCGGTCCGTCACCGAAACCCGCAAGTATCGGATCTGCCGACCGAAGGAGTCGGTCAGCGGCGCGGTAAGATCGGGCGCAAGCGTGGCCATGGCATGGACCTAAGGTGTCCCGCCGGTGCGAGCAATAGCATTGGCGCGCCGGGCTTCCCGGTCTAAAAGGGGGAATGGGGGGACGAACAGCGTGAAGGACCAGCCGATCGCGCCGCCGCAGCCGCCCCTTGCGGCCCCCTTGTTCCTCCTTTCCTTCCGCCATCGCGACGAGCTGGCCGGGGCGGTGTCGCGGGCCGGGTGGCATGCCATCGCGGCCAGGCGCGCGGAGGGCGTGGAGCGCCGCTTCATCGCCAGCGGCGCCAGCGTCGCCGTGGTCGATGCGCGCGGCGCGCTGGGCGAGGGGCTGGACGCGGTCAAGCTCCTGGCGGACGCGGTGCAGGCCAATGCCTCAGCACTTGTCGCCCTGCTGTCCCGCAAGGATGTGGCGGCGCTCGACGCTTTCCATGCGGCGGGCGCAACCCATTATCTCGCCAGCCCTTTCGGCGAGAATGAACTGGCGCAGGCGCTGCGCTTTGCCGAGCGGCATAGCGAACGGCTGGCGGGCGGCTGGCGCGGCGGGCTGAGCCGCAGCGAGGTGCAGCGCGACGAGGGGCTGACCTGGCATTATGACATGACCACCCGGGCGGTGCGGCTCAGCGCGGCGCTCCGCGCGCGGCTGGCGTTGGGGGAGGGACAGGCGCGGCTGGGCGCGCTCTATCGCATGCTGGATCGCGATGGACGGGCGGCGGCGCGCGGTGCTGCGCGGCGGCTGGCCGCGGGCACCAACCCCACCGCCTTCACCCATGCGCTGCGCGGCGGCAACCGGGTGGCGCAGCATCTCAATTTCAATCGCGCGCGCGGCACGGTGATCGGCACCATCGAGACGCTCAGGGACGATATGGACGATGCCGGGCCGCGCAACCCCGATCCGCTGACCGGCCTTGGCGACGGGGTGGAGGCGCGGCAATGGCTGTCCCGCCGCCTGCAGGCGGGGCAGGGCACGGTGGTGCTGCTGCTGTCCATCACCCGCTTCGAAATGGTCAACACCGCCTATGGCCGGGCCACCGGCGATGCGCTGCTGCAGGCGACGGCGCGGCGGATTGAGCGGATCGTCTCCGACGTCGGCGGCAAGCGGCCGCTGCTCGCGCGCATGGCGGGCGCCGAATTCCTGATCGGCCTGCCCGCGCCGCTGACGGTGGAGCGGGCGCAACTGCTGGCGGACCAGCTGATCGCGGCGGTGCGGCGGCCGTTCATGGCCAATGTGGAAATGATCGCGCTCGGCTGCCGCATCGGCATCGTCCAGGCCGGCGCCGACGATCAGGATGTCACCGCCCTGCTGCGCCGGGCCAGCGCCGCGCTGGCCGACGCCAAATCGTCGGAAGGCGCGCCGGTGCGGCTGCTGAGCAGCGCCGATGAGGATTATGCCAGCTGGCGCAGCCGGCTTGAGGTCGATCTGCGCCTCGCGCTGGCGCAGGACGAGATCGAGATCCTGTTCCAGCCGCAGGTCTCGGTCGTGTCCGGCGAGATTGTCGGCGTCGAGGCGCTGGCCCGCTGGCGGCACCCGGATTTCGGGGAGCTGGGCGCGGCGACGCTGTTCGCGGCGGCGGAACGCTCCGATTATCTCGCCGAACTGTCCGACCATGTCCAGCGCCGCGCCATCGCGGCCGCCGCCGCATGGCCCCCGGCGCTCGACGGCCTGCGCCTGGCGGTCAACGTCATCGCCAGCGACGTCGCCCGCCCGTCCTTCGCGGACCAGTTCCTCGCCATGGCGGACGCCTGCGGCTTTGCCCGCGCGCGGCTCACCGTCGAAGTCACCGAAAGCGGGCTGATCGAGGATCTGAAGCTGGCCGCGGATCTGCTCGCCGCGCTCAGAGCGGGCGGATGCCGCGTCGCCATCGACGATTTCGGCACCGGCTATTCGAGCCTCGCCTACCTCAAGGCGCTGCCGCTCGACTATCTGAAGATCGACAAGCGCCTGTCGCAGGATATCGCCGGCTCCGCGCGCGACCGCGTCGTGGTGCGCGGCGTCATCGAAATGGCGCGCTCGCTGGGCCTGTCGGTGATCGCGGAAGGGGTGGAGACGGCGGAGCAGCTGGCCCTGCTCGCCCAGGAAGGCTGCAATTTCTACCAGGGTTTCCTCTGCGCCGAGCCGCTGACCACGGCGGAATTGGCCGCGCTCGTCACCCGCCTCGGCTGATCGGCCCGCCGCCTTGCGCATGGCGGCATCTTCACCTATCTGCGCGAGCGGGAGTCGGGCGGACGCAGCACTCGCCAACCCGGTCAGATCCGGAAGGAAGCAGCCGTAACGAATTCGTTGCGGGTCGTTCCGGCTCCCACCTTTCTTCCTTCGCCGGTCGATCTGGCCGCCGTGGCTGGCGTGGCGGCGGGCCTTTCCCTAAGGTCGCGCCATGTCCGAATCTCCCCAGCAGCCTTACCGCGTCCTCGCCCGCAAATACCGGCCGCAGACCTTTGCCGAGCTGATCGGCCAGGACGCGATGGTGACGACGCTGGGCAACGCCATAAAGCGGGACCGGCTGGCCCATGCCTTCCTGCTCACCGGGGTGCGCGGGGTGGGCAAGACGTCCACGGCCCGGCTGATCGCCAAGGCGCTGAATTGCATCGGGCCGGACGGGCAGGGCGGGCCGACCATCGAGCCATGCGGCCTGTGCGAACCCTGCATCGCCATCACCGAAGGCCGCCATATCGACGTGGTGGAGATGGACGCGGCCAGCCACACCGGCGTCGACGATGTCCGCGAGATCGTGGAGGCGGTGCGCTATGCGGCGGTGTCCGCCCGCTACAAGGTGTACATTATCGACGAAGTCCACATGCTCACCAAAAACGCCTTCAACGCGCTGTTGAAGACGCTGGAGGAGCCGCCGCCGCACGTGAAGTTCCTGTTCGCCACGACGGAGGTGAACAAGTTGCCGGTCACCGTGCTGTCGCGTTGCCAGCGGTTCGATCTGCGGCGCATCCCGGCGGATCTGCTGGCCGGCCATTTCGGCCGGGTGGCGGAAAACGAAGGGGTGCCGGTGGAGCCGGAGGCGCTGGCGCTGATCGCGCGGGCGGCGGAAGGCTCGGCGCGCGACGGTCTTTCGATCCTCGATCAGGCCATCGCCCATGCCGGCGAGGAAGGCAGCAGCGGCGTCACCGCAGGGCAGGTGCGCGACATGCTCGGCCTGTCGGATCGCGGCGCCGTGCGCCGGCTGTTCGGCCTCATCCTGGCGGGCGACGGGCCGGGCGCGCTGGCGGCGCTGCGCGAACAGCATGATTATGGGGTTGAGCCGGTGGCGCTGCTCCGCGCCCTGCTGGAAACGGTGCACGGCACCACCCTGGCCAAGGTCGGCGGCAGCGACGATCCCGCGCAATCGGCCGAGGAGCGCGAGGCGCTGGCGGATTGGGCGGGCCGCATGTCCTTCGCCGCGCTGCACCGGCTGTGGCAATTGATGCTGAAGGGCCATGACGAGGTGGTCCGCGCCACCATGCCTATCGAAACGGCGGAAATGGCCCTGCTCCGCGTCATCCACGCCGCCCAGCTGCCGGATCCGGGCGAGCTGATGAAAAAGATCGTCAGCGGGGACGCCGCCTCAGTGGCGCAATCCGCCCAGTCGGCCCAGTCCGCTCCCGCGCCGTCCCAGCCGCCATCCGCACCGTCGCAGGCGCTTCCGGCGGATTTCCGGGCGCTGGTCGCCCTGCTGGAAAGCCGCAAGCCCTGGATGTCGCAGCAGCTCTACGATTATTTCGGGCTGATCCGCTACGCCCCGCCGGAACTGGTCATCCGCCCCACCAAGCCGTTCGAGAGCGAGTTCAACCGCGATCTCGCTCTGGTGCTGAAGGAGGCGACCGGCGTCTCCTGGCAGATTTCCTCGGCCGAAGGCCCGGCGGAGCCGAGCCTGCTCGAACAGGACAGGGCGAGCGAAAACGCGGCGCGCGACGCGATTTTGGCCGCGCCGATCGTAAAGGCGGCGTTCGAGGCCTTCCCAGGGGCCGAATTGATCGACTATGCCGCGCCGGAACGAAGGAGCGCCTGACATGAAGAATCTCGACGACATCCTGAACATGGCCAAGAATGTGCAGGACGAGCTCAGCAAGGCGCAGGCCAATCTCGATTCCATCGAGGTCGAGGGGGTGAGCGGCGGCGGACTGGTGAAGGTGAAGGCCAGCGCCAAGGGCCGCATCATCAGCGTCGATATCGACGAATCGCTGCTCCAGCCGTCCGAGAAGCAGATGGTGGAAGATCTTGTCGCCGCAGCGCTCAACGATGCGCGGGGCAAGGCCGATGCCGCCTCCAACGCCGAAATGGGCAAGATGACCAGCGGGCTGGCGCTGCCGCCGGGCTTCAAACTGCCTTTCTGAAGCTGCCGGGCGCGTTTCAGCGCAGGCAGGACGCCATCTGCTCGCGCTTCACCACGCCCATCCGCTTCGAAATCGAATTGCCGTAGCGCTTGGTATAGCCCTTGGGCGCCACTGCGCCGCGCTTCTTGGGCAGCGGCAGTACCGCCGCGATCCGCGCCGCCTCCGTCGGGCTGAGCGTGGAGGCGTCATGGTTGAAATAGCGCATCGCGCCCGCATTGACGCCATAGGTGGCGATGCCCGTCTCGGCGATGTTCAGATAGACTTCCATGATCCGCCTCTTGCCCCAGATCGTTTCGATCAGGACGGTGAAATAGGCCTCCAGTCCTTTGCGGAAAAAACCGCCGCCCTGCCACAGGAAGGCGTTCTTCGCGGTCTGCTGGCTGATCGTCGATCCGCCCCTTATCCGCCCGCCCTTGGCATTGCGCGCCGCCGCCTTGGCTATGGCGGCCGCATCGAAACCATAATGGTTGCAGAATTTGGCGTCTTCCGAGGCTATGGCCGCGCGCGCCATATTGGGGTCGATTTCGGAAAGCGGCATCCAGTCCTTATTGACGCTGCGCCCGCTGATCACGTCGCCCATCATCGTGAAGGTGAAGGGCGGCGGCACGAAACGGTAGAGGATCACCCAGCCGATGGTGATCGCGAAAAACCACAGCATCGCCTTGAAAAGGATGCGGATGATCCGGGAGGAAAGGAGGCCGCGTCGACGGGTCTTGGTCGCCATCCGCCCGATCTAGCGAAAGCCCGCGCTGTCGTCATCGCCAAAAAAATGCCGCCCCCGCCGGAACGGGAGCGGCACGGAAAATCCGTCCGGCGCGCGCTCAGGCGGCGCTCGGCAGCAGGCGCTTGTCGCCCGCGATCCGCAGGATCGCCTTTTGCAGCTTCTCGAAGGCGCGCACCTCGATCTGGCGGACGCGCTCCCGGCTGACATTATAGACCTGGCTCAGCTCCTCCAGCGTCTTGGGTTCCTCGGCCAGCCGCCGCTCGCTCAAAATATGCTTTTCCCGGTCGTTGAGGTCGTCCATCGCCTCGATCAGCAGGGCATGGCGAACGTCGCGCTCTTCGGCGTCGGCAATGCGCTCGTCCTGCAGCGGGTCGGTGTCGGCCAGCCAGTCCTGCCACTGGCCTTCACCGTCCTCGCGCATCGGCACGTTCAGCGATGTGTCGCCGCCCATCGCCATGCGCCGGTTCATGCTCTCCACCTCGGCCTCGCTCACGCCAAGGTCGGTCGCAATCTTCGCAAGATCCTCGGGCCGCAGGTCGCCGTCCTCGAAAGCGTTCAGCTTGGTCTTCATCCGGCGCAGGTTGAAGAACAGCTTCTTCTGCGCGGCGGTGGTGCCCATCTTCACCAGGCTCCACGAACGCAGGATGAATTCCTGGATGGAGGCGCGGATCCACCACATGGCATAGGTCGCCAGCCGGAAGCCGCGATCCGCCTCGAACTTCTTCACGCCCTGCATCAGGCCGATATTGCCTTCGGAAATCAGTTCCGACACCGGCAGGCCATAGCCGCGATACCCCATGGCGATCTTCGCCACGAGCCGCAGGTGGGATGTCACCAGCTGGGCCGCCGCCTCGGTGTCGCCATGCTCCTCGAAACGCTTGGCGAGCATATATTCCTGCTCGGGCGACAGAATCGGGAATTTGCGGATTTCGGCGAGGTAGCGGTTGAGGCTTGCCTCGCCGCCCAGCGCCGGAATGGTCGCCGGAACGTTGCTGCCATTTGCCATGATCGTTCGAAACTCCCTGCCTGTGCGTGCCCCTATAGGGGCAACGATGCTTGAATCCTATACGTCGAGCGCCCTGAACAGTTCCTGCATATCGGCAGGAATTTCGCTATCGAAGGTTAAAGCCCGGCTATCGACCGGGTGGATAAAGCCAAGCCGCGCCGCGTGCAGCGCCTGCCGCTCGAACCCCAATTGCTTCAACAGCGCCCGGTGCGCCTGCCGGGGCCGCCCGTAAACCGGGTCGCCCAGCAGGCCATGGCCCATCGACGCCATGTGGACGCGGACCTGGTGGGTCCGGCCCGTCTCCAGCCGGCACTCGATCAGCGCCGCCTCCCTTAGCGCATGAATGAGGCGATAATGGGTCACGGCGCGCTTGCCCCGGCCGTCCTCGACGATGGCGATCTTCTTGCGGTTGGCGCTCGACCGGGCGAGCGGCGCGTCCACCGTGCCGCTGGCGGGCGCGGGAATGCCGGAAACGATGGCGCGGTAACGCCGCTCTATGCTGTGGTCCGCGAACTGGCGGGCCAGCCCCTCATGCGCCACGTCGCTCTTTGCGGCGACGATCAGGCCGGACGTGTCCTTGTCTATGCGGTGGACGATGCCGGGCCGCGCGACCCCGCCGATGCCGGACAATTGCCCCGCGCAATGGTGGAGCAGAGCGTTGACCAGCGTGCCGTCCGCATTGCCCGCGGCGGGGTGGATCACCAGCCCGGCCGGCTTGTCGACGACGATCAGATGCTCGTCCTCATAGGCCACGTTGAGCGCGATATCCTGCGCCTCATTGTGCAGCGGCCGGGGTTCCGGCACCGCCACGGCATAGCGCGCGCCGGCCCGCGCCCTGGCGGACGGATCGGCCACCGGCAGGTCCTGCGCGTCGCGCACCATGCCTTCGCCGATCAGCGCCTTCAAACGCTCGCGAGAGAATTGGGGCAGGGCGGCCGCCAGCGCGCGGTCGATCCGCCACCCGTCGGCATCGTCGGCGATCACCGCCTGCACTGTGGAAACCCCCCGGCTCATCGTCTAGCGATCTGGGGATGACCGTCACGATATCAAGGCAGGCGATCGAAACGATCCTCGCGGACGCGCGAAATCATGCCGGGCGCGAGGCGTGCGGGCTGCTTTTCGGCGGCCGCGACCGCATCGAGGCTGCGTCGCCTGCAAAAAATGTCGCCGCCGATCCTGCCGCCACCTTCGAGATTGATCCGCAACGGCTGTTTGCGGCCATCCGCGCGGAACGGGCCGGCGGCCCTGTCATCGCCGGCCATTATCATTCCCATCCGGCCGGGGATTTCCGCCCGTCTCCGCGCGATGCGGCCGCTGCGGACCCGGACGGACGGCTGTGGCTGATCGTCGGGCAGGGGGGCTGGTCGCTGTGGCGCGCCGTCGCGCGGGGCGCACATCTGGGCCGGTTCGATCCGGTCGTCGCGGTGCAGGAGGATTAAGCCCGCCTTGCATGTGCGACTCGCCTTCGCCAGAAGGACCGCAATTGGCGGGACCCATCGAGGAATATCGGACAGATGACCATAGACGCAGTCGATTTCGCCAGCCTGCTCTGCTCGCGCCTGTGCCACGACCTGCTCAGCCCGGTCGGCGCGCTCAACAACGGGCTTGAGCTGCTGGCCGACGAGCATGATCCCGACATGCGGCAACGCTGCCTGGACCTGCTGGGCGAAAGCGCGCGCGCATCCGCCAACAAGCTGAAATTCTTCCGTCTGGCCTTCGGCGCGGCGGGCGGCTTCGGCGACATGGTGGACGCGCGCGAGGCGCGCACCGCCATAGAGGGGTTGTTCGGCGCGGACGGGCGCACGGAAATCGGCTGGATGGTGTCGGAACCGACGCTCAACAAGGCGGCGATCAAGGTGCTGCTCAACCTGGCGCTGATCGCCGGCGACGCGCTGGTGCGCGGCGGGCGGCTGGATGTCGGTGCGGAAATGGCCGGTGAACGCACCGAAATCGTCGTCCGGGCGGAAGGGCCGCGCCTGGTGCTGGACCCCGAATTGCGGACCGCGCTGCAGGGCGATATCGACGAGACCGCGCTCACCCCGCGCGCCGCCGCCGCCTGGCTGGTCTATCGGCTGGCGCGGGACAGCGGCGGCAGCGTGCAGGTGTCCGATCCGGCCGATCCCTTCCTCGTCTTCGGCGCGACATTGGGCGGCGGCCGGGCTGCCGCTGGGTAAACACCTCTTTAACCACCGCTAATCCATAGTCGCCCCGTTCGAACGCGAGTGGGGTCCATGGACGATCTGTTGAGCGAATTCATCGCGGAAACCCGCGACACGCTTGAGGCGCTTTCCGGCGAAGTCATCGCCTGGGAAGCCGACCCCGATGATCGCGCCCGCCTCGATTCCATCTTCCGCTTCGTCCACACGGTGAAGGGCAGTTGCGGTTTCCTCGATCTCCCCCGTTTCGAGCGGCTCAGCCACGCCGCCGAAGACGTCCTTTCGGAACTGCGCGCCGGCGAACGCAAGGCGGACGCCGCGCTGGTCAGCGCCGTGCTGGCGATCATCGACCGCATCGGCGAACTGGCCGAGGCGCTCGATTCCGGCGAACCCCATGCCGATGGCGACGACGCCGCGCTGATCGCCGCGCTCCACGCCGATGCCGCCACCACCGCCGCCGTCGCGTCCAACGCCGCCGCAGCGCCCGGCGCTATCCGCGCGCCCACCCGCAGCATCCGCATCCCCCTCGAACAGCTCGACCGGATGATGAGCGGCGTGTCGGACATGGTGCTCGCCCGCAACGAACTCTCCCGCCGCCTGCGCGAAATCCCCGAAGCGCCCGGCGTCGAGGGCGCGTTCGAGCGCCTGTCCGCCTGTGTCGCCGAAATGCGCGATTCGATCACCCGCACCCGCATGCAGCGCATCGACAAGCTGTTCGCGGCGCTGCCCCGCATGGTGCGCGACGTGTCGGGCGAAGTCGGCAAGCAGGTCGATCTCGAAATCGACGGCAGCGACGTGGAACTGGACCGCGAGATGATCGAGCTGATGCGCGATCCGCTCACCCACATCGTCCGCAACGCCATAGACCATGGCATTGAAACGCCGGAAGAGCGCCGCCGGCTGGGCAAGCCGGCCGCCGGTCGCCTCACCGTCTCCGCCCGCCAGTCCGGCAACCAGATCGTCATCGACATCATGGACGACGGACGCGGCATAGATGAGGACAAGCTGGTCAACCGCGCGATCGCCGCCGGCCTGATCGGCGAGGACACGGCGGATGCCTTGCCCGCCCAGGCGCGCGTCGCGCTGATCTTCGAACCCGGCCTCTCCACCGCGGACAGCGTCTCCGCCATTTCCGGCCGCGGCGTCGGCATGGACGTCGTCAAATCCAATATCGAGCGCATCGGCGGCGCGATCGACATCGACAACCGGCCGCGCATCGGCCTGCACCTCACCATCCGCGTGCCGTTGACGCTCACCATCATCGCGGCGCTCACCGTCACCGCCGGCAATCAGGGTTTCGCCATCCCGCGCTCCGCCATCGACGAGATCGTCCACGACAGCAACGAGACCATCCGCATCGACAGCGTCGGCAGCGCGACCATCGTGACCATTCGGGGTCGCGCCCTGCCGCTCGTCAACCTTGAGGAAGTGCTGGGCATGGGCCGGCCGCAGGTGATGCGCGGGCGCACGCTGGTCGTCGTCCGCGCGGCGAGCGGATGCAGCTACGCGCTGGCCGTCGCCGCCGTGCACGATCATGAGGAACTGGTCATCAAGCCGGCTTCTCCGGCAATCATGGCGACGGGCGCCTATGCGGGCAAATCCCTGCCGGACAGCGGCATCCCCATGCTGCTGCTCGATGTCGGCGGGCTGGCCGCGCTGGCCGGCGTGGGCACGGACGAGGCGGGGCTGAACCCGCCGGCCGCCGCGCCGGTGGAGGCGGACGCCGCCGCCGATGTGGTGCCCACCCTGCTGTTCCGCGATTTCGACGGCATACAGCGCGGCATCCGCCTGTCGGTGGTCGAACGGCTGGAAGACGTATCGGGAGAACAGATTCGCTTCGCCGCCGGACGGATGCGGATCGCGGTCGACGGGCGCATCCTGCCGCTGGCCGGCTGCGACGCCATGACGGACCGGCGAGTACTGAAGATCCTGCGCCTGAACGACGGCGCCGCCGAACTCGCCTACGCCATTGACGATGTCATCGATATCGTCGCCCTGCCTACGATGTTCGAACGCGCGGCCAGCGCCGGTCCCGTCGCCGGAGTGGCGCTGGTCGATGGCGAGCAGGTCGAACTGCTCGATCCGCACTGGCTGTTCGCGGATATAGATGGCGCGGCCTCGGCCGGGGAACAGGGGCCGCTTTGCCTGCTGATGAACCGTGACGACCCGTGGATGCGAGAGATTTTGCGCCCGTTGATCGAGGCGGCCGGCTATCGCGTCGCCTTTGCCGGGGAGGCCGGATCGGCCGAAGCGGACGTGGTCATCGCGCCGCCGGGCGAGGGTGCGGCGGCAGAGCCGGATATCGCGGCGCCGGTGGTCCGGCTGCGGGCCGACCGCCCGGTCGCCCATGCGGGGGACGACAGCGTCTACCGCTATGATCGCGCCGGGCTGCTGGCGGCCATCCAGGCTACCGTTTCGGCGCGGAGGGCATGATGGACAAGCTTTATCTCATCGCCACCATCGCCGGTCAGGGCGTCGCCATCCGCGCCGCGCTGGTCGATTCCGTGGTGGAAATAGGGGCCGTCTCGCCGGTTCCGCTCGCCGCGCCGCATATCGCCGGGCTGGCCGCGCTGCGCAGCCGCCTGCTGACCATCATCTGTTCAGAACATGCGCTGGGCATCACGCCCAGCGGCAAGGCGTCGTCGCGCGCCGTGATCGTTGAGGTGGACGGCCATTATTACGGCCTCGTCGTCGGTACCATAGACGATGCCCGCATCATCGAGGCGGATCCGGTGCCGATCCGCGCCCGGCTGGAGCATGGCTGGGCGCGCGTCGCACTCGGCACCATCGAATTCGAGGGCGAATCCCTGATCCTGATCGACCCCCATCGGTTGATCGCCGGGCCGGAAGAAATGGCCGCTTAAGGATTGGACGATAAAGCCGAACATAGGGTCAGCCAAATAACGGCGGTCGCACCGAAATGAGGGTCGGGAATTTTTCATGAAAACATGTCTCGTCGTCGACGATTCGAAGGTCATCCGAAAGGTGGCCCGCCATATTCTCGAAACGCTCGATTTCGAAGTCGTGGAGGCAGGTGACGGGCGTGAGGCATTGGCCCAATGTCACATCATGCCGCCGGACGTGGTCCTGCTGGACTGGAACATGCCGGTGATGACGGGCATGGAATTCCTGCGCGCGCTCGGCCAGTCGGATATCGCGCGCCGGCCCAAGGTGGTGTTCTGCACCACGGAAAACGGCATCGCCCACATCCGCGCGGCGATAGAGGCGGGCGCGGACGAATATGTCATGAAGCCTTTCGACCGCGATACGCTGGCCAGCAAGCTGCAGATCGTCGGCCTTGCCTGATCGTAACCGAGCGTGGCCAGCCCCAATCCCCTTTCCAGCCGCGCCAGCGGCCATGATGTCCGGCGTCCGATCCGGCTCCTGATCGTCGACGATTCCGCGGTTGCCCGGGCGGTCTTCACCCGGATGATCGAGGGGCGCGACGGTTTCGAGATCGCGGCCACCCTGTCCAGCGCGGACGCGGCGCTCGCCTATCTGTCGGGCAATCAGGTGGACATCATCCTGCTCGATATCGAAATGCCGGGCATGGACGGGCTCACTGCCTTGCCCGCTCTGCTGGCGGCCAGCCGGGGCGCGCGGGTGATGATCGTCTCCTCCTCGGCGGATGACGGCGCCGCGGCCACTGTGCGCGCGCTCACGCTGGGCGCGGCCGATACGCTGGCAAAGCCGGGCGCTGGCGCCGGGTTTGGCGGGCGCTTTGCGGATATATTGGCGGAAAAGCTGCTCCGCATCGGCCATTGCCGGCCGGTCGCTCGCGCCGCCGAAACGCCGGGCGACGTCGCGCCGGAACCCGTCTTCACCATGCGCCCGCTGTCCGCCGGCCCGATCGCCTGCCTGGCGATCGGCGCATCCACCGGCGGCATCCATGCGCTCACCGATCTGCTGCGCCGGCTGCCCCCGGCCTTCGACGCGCCCATCCTGATCACCCAGCATCTGCCGCCGGTGTTCATGCCCTTCTTCGCCGCCCAGATTCAGGAAATCGCCGGCCGCCCGACCAGCGTCGCGCAGGAGGGCAGCCGCCTGCAGCGCGGCCGCATCCTGGTCGCGCCGGGCGAAGGCCATATGGGCGTCCACAAGGCGGGCAGCGCCGTCCTGGTGCGGCTCACCACCGAAAAGGTGGAAAGCGGCTGCATGCCCTCGGTGGATCCCATGCTGGCATCGGTAGGCGAGGTGTTCGGCGGATCCGCGATCGGCATCGTGCTGAGCGGCATGGGCCGCGACGGCGTCAACGGCGCGCGGCGCATGGCCGGGGCGGGCGGCGACGTGTTCGCGCAGAACCGCGACAGTTCGGTGGTCTGGGGAATGCCGGGCGCCATCGCCTGCGCCGGGCTGGCCAGCGCCATCCTGCCGCCGGCCAGCATCGCTGACCTGATCGTCCGGCGTCATGGTGCCGCGGCATGACGGACAGCGCCAGCCGCTACCTGGCCAACCTGCTGGAAGTCCGCACCGGGCAACAGCTCGTCGCCAGCCGGAGCTGGCGCATCGAGACGGCGTTGAAGCCGCTGATCCGCGACCATGATTTCGGCACGCTCGACAAGCTGATGGCGGCGCTGATGGCCGGGCGTGATCCCGGACTGGCCGACGCCGTGGTCGAGGCGCTGCTCAACAACGAAACCTTCTTCTTCCGCGACCGGGCGGTGTTCCAGCTGCTGGAGAGCGAGGCGCTGGAGCGGCTGCGGGTCGCCCGGGCGTCTGCGCGGCGGCTCCGCATCTGGTGCGCGGGCTGCTCCACCGGGCAGGAAGCCTATTCGCTGGCGATGATGTTCGCCGAAGCGTCAGCGCGCTGGGCGGGCTGGACGATCGACATTTTCGGTACGGACATTTCCGCCGACGCCATCGCGCGGGCGCGCGAGGGGATTTTCTCCCAGTTCGAGATCCAGCGGGGCCTGCCCGTCCAGGCGATGATGCGCTGGTTCGACCAGGACGGGCAGAACTGGCGCGCGAAACGCGATCTCGTCCGCCGGATGCGTTTCCGGCAGCAGAACCTGCTGGACGGTGACCCGGCGACGGTGAAGCATGATGTGATCCTGTGCCGCAACGTGCTGCTCTATTTCTCGGGCGAGCGGCGGCGCGCCGTGTTCAACGCGCTTGCCGCCGCGGTCGCGCCCGACGGCTATCTGATGCTCGGGGCGGGGGAAACGGTGATCGGCCAGACGGACGCCTTCGCGTCCGACCCGGATCTGCGCGGGCTGTACCGCCCCGCCGGCCTGCAGGACGTCCGCGCCGCCTGATCGGCCTTGAAAGGGTGTCGCTTTGCGGGTTTAAGCCCGTCATGACCGCCGCGCCGCCATCCGGCATGGGGCCACGCGACTTCGCCGTCGCGGCCGCCATGAACATCCTGTGGGGGTTGAACATCATCGCGGTGAAGATGGCGGTGGACGCGGTGGAGCCGTTCACCGCCGCGCTGCTGCGCCAGCTTCTCGTCTTCGCCATCTGCCTGCCCGCGCTCAGGATCGTGCCGGGGCGGATGCGCGCCTTGCTGGCGCTGGGCGCGCTCTCCGGCGGCCTTTTCTACGTCGCGATCAACCTGTCGCTGGCGGTGGCCGACAATGTCAGCGCGCTCGCCATTGCCGGGCAGCTCGGCGTGCCGTTCTCGATGCTGCTGGCGGTGATCGTGCTCAAGGAACGCATCCACCTCGCCCGCCTCGGCGGGGTGGCGCTCGCCATGGGCGGCGTCGCCATGCTGGTGTTCGATCCCGCCATCGCGTCGGAATCGCTCGGCATCGGCCTGACCGCTATCGGCAGCTTCATCTGGGCCGCCTGCTCGCTGATCCAGCGCCGGCTGATCGGCGTGCCGGTGCTGACCATCTATGCCTGGGTCGGGCTGATGGGCGCGCTGGTGCTGCTGCCCGTCGCCCTGTGGTTCGAACCGCAGGCGGTGCGGGCGATCCCGGCCATCCCGCTCGCCGATTTCGGCTGGATCGTCTTTTCCGCCGCCGGGTCGACGGTGATCGGGCAGGGGGCGATGTCGTGGTTGCTGCAGCGACATCCGGTCTCGTCGGTAGTGCCGCTGACGCTGGCCGCGCCCGTCATTTCGGTAATCGTCGCCAGCCTGTTCTTCGCAACGCCCTTGACGCCGATGATGATTTTGGGCGGTGTGGTCGCGCTGACCGGGGTGGCCATCGTCACAATCCGGACGGCGCGTGTGAAGGAAGCGGCGGATGCGGGACGTGATCGAGATTCTGTCGCCAAATCATGATGCGCGCGCGCTGCCGGTCACGATGCTCGTGCTCCATTATACCGGCATGCCCGACGCCGCCGGGGCGATCGCCCGGCTGACTGATCCGGAAGCCAAGGTTTCCGCGCATTATCTGGTGCAGGAAGACGGGCAGGTCATCCGCATGGTGCCGGAACATCGGCGCGCCTGGCATGCCGGCAAATCCCACTGGCGCGACATAGATGATGTGAACAGCGCCAGCATCGGCATAGAGATCGTCAATCCAGGCCATGAATGGGGCTATCGGCCCTTTCCCGAAGAACAGATCGACGCGCTGGTGCCGCTGGTCGCCGATATCGTCGAACGCCACGGCATCACGCGCGGCAATATCGTCGGCCATTCGGATATCGCCCCGGCGCGCAAGACCGACCCTGGCGAGCTTTTCCCCTGGTATCGCCTCGCCCGGCTGCGCCTCGCCTTGCCGCGTCCGACCCGGGGGCTGATGGACCCGAACTGGAGCGAGGCCGGATTCCTGCTGGCGCTGGAACGCTTCGGCTACGACGTCAGCGAGCCGATGGCCGCGATCCGCGCCTTCCAGCGCCGTTTCCGCCCCGAACTGATCGACGGCGAGGTGGATGGGGAATGCCGAGCGCTCCTGCTCGCGCTTCTGCTTCCCAAACCACAAGGAGACGATTAACAGGGGCGGGCCAGAGGGTCGGGCGGCCGCGTCCAGCGCAAGCTGGCCGAGGAAAGTCCGGGCTCCACGGAACGGCGGTGCCGGGTAACGCCCGGCGGGGGCGACCCCAGGGACAGTGCAACAGAGAGCAGGTCGCACAGGCTTCGGCCCTGCGAAGGTGAAAGGGTGCGGTAAGAGCGCACCGCGCGGCCGGTAACGGAAGCGGCATTGCAAACCCCACCGGGAGCAAGACCGAATAGGGGCGGCATATGGGGCTCGTTCCGCCCCGTCGCCCGGGTTGGTCGCTTGAGCGGCGGAGCAATCCGCCGCCTAGAGGAATGGTCGCCCATCCCGAAAGGGTGGACAGAACCCGGCTTACAGACCCTCTGGCACTTGCATCCACCTCATTTTTCGCGAAATTATGCCTTGCTGGATTTTCGTGGGGGTGTCGGACAATGATTGCCATGGCGTTTTCGGGCATGATGCTGATCGCCGCGGCGCCGGCTCAGGCTTCTCCGCCCCCTCAAGTGCAAACCCTTTCCGTGCAGCAGCGCTTCGATTCGGCCAATGCCAGGCTGGACGCCAACGAGCCGGAGCGTGCGCTCCTCGAACTGGACGCGCTGGAGGCCGATCTCGTCAAGCGGCGGAGCCCGATCAACCTTGCATTGGTGCGTATCCTCAAGGCGCAAGCCTATATGTTTCTCAAGCGATTCGACGATGCACGGGCGTTTTACGCCACGGCGCTTGTCGAGCAAGGCTTGGCCAAGCCGGACCTGGCGCCGCAGCGTGAGGCCGCGATATTCGCATATGGCAATTTGCTGGAAGTGGATCTGGATCATGCAGGCGCCCATGCGCAGTTCCTGAAACTTTCCGAGATCAGCACGAATGTAACCACCCGGATTGTCGCCCTGACCAGCCTCGCGCGAACCGAAATGTTCGTCGATGCGACGAATGCGCTTGCCCATGCCGATGCGGCACTGGCGCTCGCCCAATCCTCGGAGCTCGGCAAACGCGAACTGGCAACCGTTCTGGGGGTGAAGGGGCGGGTCCTGCTCAACATGGACCGTCTCGCCGAAGCGCGGGATGCACTGACCCGCGCGGTCTCGCTGAAGGGCGGGCTGGACCTCAGGGTGAATGCGACGGAGCTGACCGTCCGGGCCGACGCCGCGGTCGCTTATCTCCGGCTTGGCGATGCCGACAAGGCGCGGGAATATTTTGCCTATACCGGCGCGGGGCGGACGCGCCAGCAACTCGACGTGCCGGCCAACAGGCAACCGGTGCCGTGCGGGGGTATCGCCAATATCAAGCCGGAAGATTTTGCCATAATAGAGCTGACCATCGATCCGGAAACGGGCGCGGTCCTCACGGCCCAGCCGGTATATTCCTCGCGGCCGGGTGAGGTTGCATATGATTTTGCGCGCGGCACGACAAACTGGGTGTGGCAGCCGGAAAGTATCGCCAAGATACCGCGCCTGTTCCTGAACGCGACCCGGGTTCAGGTGCGCTGCTCGAATGCGCAGCAGCGCCCACCGCTCAGTTACGAAGCGGGCATGGCGCTCGATCAGTGGCTGGCAAGCCATGGAAAGCCCGTTTGTTCCGCGCCGGAATTGGTCGCGGTTCCGCTCAAGACGCTGGACGAAGAACTAAAGGCGGCGGCTGACGGCGATATTTACGCGCGCCTTGCCGCGCTCGTGAATCGCTACCGCAGTCCACAGGTAGGCCGTGCGGATACGGACATTGCGTCGCGCGAGGCGCTGACGCTGGTTCGCCAATCAGACGCGCCCGCCGCTGCGAAGCTGTCGGTCGCGATCGCGAACGCCTACGCCCCCAAGGGCACGTTTTCCACTGAAAGCAGCAATCGGCTGACCGCATTGCTGCTTGATCCGGATATCGCTCAGGACCCGGTATCGCGGGCTACGGTGAACATGGCGCTCGCGGAAAATTACGGCTGGGCGCGCGCAGGCAAGAAAGAAAGGGCTGCGGTAGAGGCGGTCACGAACGACAAGGCGCTGGATGACCATCATCCGATCAAAATCAGCGCCCTTGTGGCGCTTGCCAATTTGGAGGCGTCGGAAAAACGGCTGGATGCCGCCCGCGCAGCCTATGACAGGACAGGCCTCAGTGCCGGGCAATGCGCGCTTATCGATAAGCCGCCGGTTCCGATGGGCGGGACAGGGTCTTCCAACGATTTTCCCGATGCCGCATTGAAGTGGGGGTTCGAGGGCTGGACGATGCTCGAATTCGATATTGGGGCCGATGGAAAGACGCGCAACGTCAGGACCATCATGGCGTACCCGCCCGAAGTATTTGCCGATGCGTCGGAGAAGATCTTGGAGGGCGCGCGCTACCGCGCCAGCTTCCGGCCGGAAACCGATCTTGGCTGTGGCGCCATGACCCGCGGGGTCCGGTTCAGTATTCCCTGAGCGTGAACGCCTTTACGCCAATATCTTTGCCAATCCCTTGGAGAGCTGAAGCGCGCCGTGGAGGCGGGCCTTGGGGTCGGCCCAGGCGCGGTTGATGACGAGCTTGCTGTCCGGACGCAGCTTGGCGACGCCGTTCAGCCGCGCGACATAGCCGAGCAGGCCGGGCAGATCGGGGAACCGGTCATTGTGGAAGCTGACCAGCGCCCCGCGCTGGCCGACATCGATCTTGGCGACATGGGCCTTGCGGGCGTTGAGCTTGATCTCGATCAGCTTCAGCAGATTGTCGGTCGCGTCGGGCAGGGGACCGAAACGGTCGATCAGCTCGGCAGCGAACGCCTCGATCGCCTGCCGGTTTTCCAGTTCGTTCATGCGCCGATACAGGCCCATGCGCAGGTCCAGGTCCGGCACATACTCTTCCGGCACCATGATCGGCGCATCGACGGTGATCTGCGGAGACAATGAATCCGTGCGCGTTTCCGCCGCGATCCCGCCGGCCTTGGCTTCCAGGATCGCCTCCTCCAGCATCGACTGATAGAGTTCGAAGCCGACTTCCTTGATATGGCCCGACTGCTCGTCGCCCAGCAGATTGCCCGCGCCGCGAATGTCGAGATCGTGGCTGGCAAGCTGGAAGCCCGCGCCCAGCGTGTCGAGGTCTGACAGGATTTTCAGCCGCTTTTCCGCCGTTTCGGTGAGGATGCGCTGGGCCGGCGTGGTCATATAGGCATAAGCGCGCGTCTTGGACCGGCCCACGCGGCCGCGGATTTGGTAGAGTTGCGCCAGGCCAAAACGATCCGCGCGGTGGACGATCAGCGTGTTGGCGCTGGGGATGTCCAGCCCGCTTTCGACGATGGTGGTGGACAGCAGCACGTCGTAACGCTTGTCGTAAAAAGCAGACATGCGCTCTTCCACCATGCCGGGCGCCATCTGGCCATGGGCGACGATGTAGCGGATTTCGGGCACTTCCTCGCGCAGGAAGGTCTCGATATCCGGCAGGTCCGCGATGCGCGGCGTGACGAAGAAGCTCTGGCCGCCACGATAATGCTCGCGGAGCAGCGCCTCGCGGATCACCACCGGGTCCCACGGCATCACATAGGTGCGGACAGCCAGCCGGTCGACGGGCGGCGTCTGGATGACCGAGAGTTCGCGCAGGCCGGACATCGCCATCTGCAGCGTGCGGGGAATGGGCGTCGCGGTCAGGGTCAACTGGTGGACATCGGTCTTCAGCGCCTTCAGCCGCTCCTTGTGGACAACGCCGAAACGCTGTTCCTCATCCACCACCACCAGCCCCAGCCGCTTGAATTCGATGCCCTTGGCAAGCAGCGCATGGGTGCCGACCACGATATCGACGGTGCCGTCGGCCAGCCCTTCCTTCACCGCCTTTGCCTCCGCCGCCGGGACGAGGCGCGAAAGGCGGCCCGTTTTCATCGGGAAGCCGTGAAAGCGTTCGGTGAAATTCAGATAATGCTGCCGGGCGAGCAGCGTGGTCGGGCAGACGATGGCCACCTGCATCCCGGCCATCGCGGCGACGAACGCGGCGCGCAGCGCCACCTCCGTCTTGCCGAAGCCCACGTCGCCGCACACCAGCCGGTCCATCGGCCGGCCGGAGGCGAGATCGGCGACGACATCGCCGATCGCTCGGTCCTGATCGTCGGTTTCCTGATAGGGGAATCGGTCGACAAAGGCCGGATATCCGCCCGCATCCGGCTCGGCGATTGCGGCGGGGCGCAGCGCGCGGGCGGCGGCGGTGGCGATCAGCTCTCCGGCGATGGCGCGGATGCGCTCCTTCATCGCGGCCTTGCGCCGCTGCCAGGCCTCGCCGCCCAGCCTGTCCAGCCCTACGCCCTCGCTGTCGGACCCATAGCGCGACAGCACGTCGATATTCTCGACAGGCACGTAGAGCTTGTCGCCGCCCGCATATTCCAGCGCGACGCAATCGTGCGGGGCCTTGCCGACCGGGATCGACATCAGCCCTTCATAACGGCCGATGCCATGGTCGACATGGACGACCAGATCGCCCGGGCTGAGCGTCGCCAGCTCGTTCAGGAACGCATCGGCGTTCTTGCGCCGCTTCGCCCTGCGGACCAGCCGGTCGCCGAGCATGTCCTGCTCGGTCAGCAGCGCGACGTCCGGCGTGGTAAAGCCATGATCCAGCGGCAGCACGATCAGCGCGGCCCCGGCGGACGCCGCCAGCCCTTGCGCCTCCTGCCATCCGCCCGCCAGCACCGCGCCCTTCAGCCCATGATCGGCCAGCAGGCCGCCCAGCCGCTCCCGCGCGCCCGCCGAATAGCTGGCGAGCACAGGCTTGCGTCCGCTCCGCTTCAGCGCGGCAAGATGCGCGGTCACGCTTTCATAGACATTGGCGTTCTGCGCCCGCTCGGGCGCGAAATCGCGGGGGCCGTCGACCCCGAAATCGATAACCGTGCCGCTTTCCGGCTCGTGGAAGGGCGATGTCAGGTGGATCGGCCGTTCCGTGACCGCGGAAGCCCAGTCCTCGGCGGACAGATAGAGGGTGGCGGGTTCAAGCGGGCGATAGCTGCCCGGATCGGCGGATTGGGCACGGGTGCGGTTGGCATGATAGTCGCCGATCGCCTCGAAACGCTGCTCGGCGGCCGCGACCGCGCCGATATCGCGGATAATGAGCGCCCCTTCGCCCAGATGGTCGAACAGGCTTTCCAGCCGTTCCTCGAACAGCGGCAGCCAATGCTCCATGCCGGCCAGCCGCCGCCCTTCGGATATCGCCTGATAGAGCGGATCGCCGGTGGCGGTGGCGCCGAACATTTCGCGGTAGCGCCCCCGGAACCGCTTGATGCTGTCGGCATCGAGCAGCGCCTCGGACGCGGGCAACAAGGTGAATCCGTCCACCTGCCCGGTGCTGCGCTGGTCCGCCGGGTCGAACCGGCGCACGCTTTCGATCTCGTCGCCGAAGAAATCCAGCCGCAACGCCTGCGTCTCGCCGGAGGGGAAGAGATCGACCAGCCCGCCGCGCACGGCATATTCGCCGGCATCGGCCACCGTGTCGGTGCGGACATAGCCATTGGCCTGCAACAGCGCGGCCAGCGCGTCGCGGCCGATCCGCTCGCCCGGGGCCAGCCGCGCCACCAGCTGGCGGATGCGGAACGGGGTCAGGGTGCGTTGGGTCGCCGCGTTGACGGTGGTGACCAGCAATTGCGGCCGATCCGGCGCGCGTTGAAGGGCCTGCAGCGTCGTCAGCCGCTCGGCGGTGACGCGCAGCGAGGGCGAGGCGCGGTCATAGGGCAGGCAGTCCCAGGCCGGGTAGGTGAGGATGTCCAGTTCCGGCGCGAAATAGCCCGCGGTCTCGGCCAGTCCCCGCATCGCCGCCTCGTCGGCCGCGATGAACACCGCCCGGCCTTTCGCCGCACGGGCCAGATCCGCCATCAGCCATGGCAGAAACCCCGTCGGCGCGCCGGCCAGGGTGAGCGGCTGCCGGGCGTCGACGATACGGGAGAGCGGCGTGGTCACCGGGCGGTCGCGATATAATCCAGCCGGCGCATCGCCTGCATCATCGGCCCGTCAATCTCGGCGGGCACAGTGGCGGAGCCGATGGCCCAGGCCATGATGTCCACATCCTGCTCGTCCATCAGCCGTTCGTACCAGCCGATTTCCTCGTCGCTCCAGCTTTGCGCATGGCGGTCGAAAAAGCCGCCGACCAGCAGGTCCGCCTCCTTGGTGCCCCGGTGCCAGGCGCGAAAGCCGAGGCGTTTCAATCGAGTGTCGCGGTCCAACGGATAAATCCAATGCAAAACGGCCGGCGGGCGCTGGCGGGCCTGCCGGCTGGGCGGTAAGGAAGGGGTCAGATAGCCATGCGACCCGAACTTCTCAATCCGCTGTTCGCCGAAATTCAGGCGTTGAAGGGTGTCGGGCCGCAACTGGCCCGCCCGCTGGAACGGCTTGGGCTGGCGCGCGCGGTCGACGTAGCCTTTCACCTGCCGAGCGGATGGATCGACCGCAGGCCGGTCGACCGGCTGGATCAGGCCGAACCGGGGCAGGTCATCACCATCCGCCTGACCGCGGTGGATTATCGCCAGGGCGGCATGCGCGGCCCGTTCCGCGTGCAGGCGGCGGACGAAACCGGCGATGTCGTCAGTCTCGTCTATTTCGGCGGCAATCCCGGCTGGGCGAAGAAGCTGTTGCCGCTGGGCGAGGCGCGGATCGTCTCCGGCAAGCTGGAAAGCTACGGTCAGGAACTGCAGATCGTCCACCCCGACCATGTCCTGCCGCCGGCGGAGGCGGGCGATCTGCCGGAACGCGAGCCGGTCTATCCGCTGTCGGAGGGGTTGACCGGCAAGCGCGTGGCGATGCTGGTCGCGCAGGCCCTGGAACGCGCGCCGCTATTGCCGGAATGGATCGAGCCGAGCGTGGTCGCGAAACGGGGCTGGGCGACCTGGCGCGAGGCGCTGGCCCGCGCCCATGCCGAGCCGGGCGACCGGCTGGCGCGCGAGCGGCTGGCCTATGACGAGATTTTCGCCAACCAGCTCGCCTTGATGCTGGTCCGCGCTTCGTCACGCAAAAGGCGTGGTGAGCCGCTGAACGGCGACGGGCGGCTGCGCGATGCGCTGGCGCTGCCCTATGCGCCCACCGGCGCGCAACGCCGCGCGATCGACGAGATTGCGGGCGATCTGCAACAGGCGACGCCGATGCTCAGGCTGCTGCAGGGCGATGTCGGATCGGGCAAGACGCTGGTGGCGCTGATGGCGCTGCTCATCGCGGTGGAGGCCGGAGCGCAGGGCGCGCTGCTGGCGCCTACCGAGATCCTCGCCCGCCAGCATCATGCCACGATCAGCCGGATGCTCGCGGGCCTGCCGGTCACGGTGGCGATCCTGACCGGGCGGGAAAAGGGCAAGGTGCGTGAATCGACGTTGATGGGGCTGGCGGACGGGTCCATCGACATATTGATCGGCACCCATGCGATCTTTCAGGAAGCGGTCGCCTACAAGCGGCTGGGGCTGGCGGTGGTTGACGAGCAACATCGCTTCGGCGTCGCCCAGCGGCTGATGCTGGCGCAAAAGGCGGAGCGGCCGCCGCACCTGCTGGTGATGACGGCGACGCCCATTCCGCGCACGCTGACCCTCACCCATTATGGCGAAATGGACGTCAGCCGGCTGGACGAGATGCCGCCCGGCCGCCAGCCGATCGAAACGCGGGTGCTTTCCGATGCGCGGCTGGGCGAGGTGGTGGACGGGCTGGCCCGGCATATCGCGGACAATGGCCAGGCCTATTGGGTCTGCCCGCTGGTGGAGGAGAGCGAGACCAGCGATCAGGCCGCGGCGGAGGCGCGGGCGGCGGCGCTGAAGCTGCGGTTCGGCGAAAGGATCGGGCTGGTGCACGGCCGCATGAAGGGCCCCGAGAAGGACGCCGTGATGGCGGCCTTCCAGCGCGGCGAGGTGGCCGTCCTGGTGGCGACGACGGTGATCGAGGTTGGCGTGGACGTGCCCAACGCCACGCTGATGATCGTCGAGGGCGCGGAACGGTTCGGCCTCGCCCAGCTTCACCAGTTGCGCGGCCGGGTGGGGCGCGGGGACAAGCGTTCCATCTGCCTGTTGCTCAGGGGCAATGCGCTCAGCGAGACGGGGCGTGCCCGCCTTGCGCTGATGCGCGAGACCAATGACGGCTTTCGCATCGCAGAGGAGGCGGCTGCGCGGCGCGGGCGAGCTGCTCGGCACCCGCCAGTCGGGCGAGCACCAGTTCAGGCTGGCGGATGCGGAGATGCTGCAGGCGTTGCTGCCGATGGCGAGCGACGATGCGCGCCTGCTGGTCGATCGCGATGGCGGGCTGGAGGGCGAGCGGGGCCGCGCCGCGCGGCTGGCCCTCTATCTGTTCGAACGCGACGCCGGGGTGAACCTGCTCAGGTCCGGCTGATCATTGCGATCCGCGCACCAGCTCCGCGAGCAGACTGAGATAGGGCGCAAGGTCGATCATCCGGTCGAACTGGCCGCCCACGCGGCCGCCCAGCGCCCAGCGGATTTCCGCCGAAACGCTGCCGACCACCGGCAGGCGGATCTGGACGATGTCGCCCACCGCAAAGTCAGCCTCGGTGCGCGCCATGAAGCCGCAGGCGGAAATGTTCACCACCTGCATCTGGACGACGCCGAAGCGCGGCGTGGTGCAACGCGTGCGGTAGAAGACCTCTTCGCGCGCCGCGCCGCGCTGGTCCAGTTCGGCGAGCGCTCCCAATCGGTTGGCGAAGGACATCGACATTCTCCGGCTGCGCATCGGCCCGGAGGAAGAATAGGGGCTAGTGTATTAAACCCGTTGCAAGGAACGACGTTAACAACATCCTACCGCGACGAACCAAGTGTCGATCTATCGCGTTATAATCGCATGGTTTTTCTTGCCGAGGCTGAGTTTGACGGGCGTTTCGCCGACGGTGATCGTCAGGGCGGGATCGTTAACCCGCTGATCGTCCAGCCGCACGGCGCCTTCGCCGATCTTGCGCCGCGCTTCGCCGTTCGACGCGGCAAAGCCGAGCGCGGTCAACGCCTCGACGATGCCGATCGCCCCTGACGGGACGGGCAGGGTGGGCAGGCCGGCGCCGGCCGCGCCGTCCTCGAAGGTGCGGCGCGCCGTCTCGGCGGCCTCGGCGGCGGCGGCGGCGCCATGCGCCAGCGCGGTCGCCGCGTCGGCCAGCGCCTTCTTGGCGGCATTGATCTCGCTGCCCTCCAGCGCCTCCAGCCGCGCGATCTCGTCCAGCGGCAGATCGGTGAACAATTTCAGGAAACGGCCAACGTCGCCGTCCTGCGTGTTCCGCCAGAACTGCCAATAATCATAGGGGCTGAGCGCATCGGCGTTCAGCCAGACCGCGCCGTTCATCGTCTTGCCCATCTTGCCGCCGTCGGCGGTGGTGATGAGCGGGCTGGTCAGCCCGTAAACGGTGGTGCCGTCGATCCGCCGGGTCAGCTCGATGCCGTTGACGATATTGCCCCACTGGTCCGACCCGCCCATTTGCAGGCGGCAACCGGCGCGGCTGGCCAGTTCCCGGAAATCATAGGCCTGGAGGATCATATAGTTGAATTCCAGGAAGCTGAGCGATTGCTCGCGGTCCAGCCGCAGCTTCACGGAATCGAAGCTCAGCATCCGGTTGATCGAGAAATGCTGGCCCACCTCGCGCAAGAAGGGGATATATTCCAGCCGGTCCAGCCAGTCGGCATTGTCCACCATCACCGCGTCGGTGGGGCCGTCGCCAAAAGTGAGGAATTTCTCGAACACCGTCTTGATCGACGCGACATTGGCGGCGATCGTCTCGGCGGTCATCAGCTTGCGGGCTTCGTCCTTGAAGCTGGGATCGCCGATCTTGCCGGTGCCGCCGCCCATCAGCACGATGGGCTTGTGACCGCTCTGCTGCATCCGCCTGAGCATCATGATCTGCACCAGGCTGCCGACATGCAGCGACGGCGCGGTAGGATCGAAGCCGATATAGCCGGGCACGATCTGCTTTGCGGCGAGCGCGTCCAGGCTCTCGGCGTCGGTGAGCTGGTGGATGTAGCCACGGCTGTCCAGCAGGCGCAGCAGGTCGGATCGGTAGGTCATGGCACTGGCCTCTATCATGCGCGCGGCACGATGCATCAAAAACCGTGCATCTCCTTTCGCCGATCCGCGAAATAAGGGAAAGGAACGGCTGGTTTCCCAGAGGAAGGATTCGATTATGGCGACAGTGGCGATCGGCCTGATGTCCGGCACGTCGCGCGACGGCATCGACGCCGCGCTGATCCGCACCGATGGGGAATGGCTGGTCGAGCCACTGGATTTCCGCACTGTCGCCTATGATGACGGCTTTCGCACCCGGCTGGCCGATGCGTGCGCGCGGGCCATGGCGATGCCCGCGCCCGCGCCCGATCCGCTCATCGACGCGGTGGCGGCTGAGCTGACCGGGCGGCACGCCGCGCTGATCGCGGGCTGGCAGGCCGATGTGATCGGTTTTCACGGCCACACCGTCGCGCACCGGCCTGATCGCGGCTGGACGTGGCAGATCGGGGACGGCGCCGCGCTGGCGCGGGCGGCGGGCATGGCCGTGGTCGGCGATCTGCGGGGAGACGACGTGCGCGCGGGCGGGCAGGGCGCACCGCTGCTCCCGGTCTATCACCGCGCGCTGGCTGCCGATCTGGAAAAGCCGCTGGCGATCCTCAACCTCGGCGGCGTCGCCAACATCACCTTCATCGGCGCGGACGGCACGCTGATCGCCTTCGACACCGGCATGGCGAGCGGCCTGATCGACGACTGGATGCGTGCCGAAGCCGGTCGGCCCTATGACGAAGGCGGCATGACGGCGGCGACGGGAAAGGTCAGCGCGACCATATTGGACGCGATGCTGGACAACCCCTGGTTCGACGAGGCCCCGCCCAAATCCATCGACCGGGAGGATTTCACCATCCAGCCCGTGCGCGGGCTCAGCCTGGCGGACGGCGCGGCGACGCTCACCGCCTTCACCGCCAGGTCCGTCGCGCTCGGCTTGCGTCTGCTGCCCGTGCCGCCGCTGCGCATCCTGGTTGCTGGCGGCGGCCGCCATAATGCGACGCTGATGCGCACGTTGCGCCGCGAAACCGGCCTTCCGGTCGAATCGATCGACCTGCTCGGCGCGGATGGCGACGCGGTGGAGGCGCAGGGATTTGCCTATATGGCCGTGCGCGCGCTCGCTGGCCTGCCGATCAGCTTTCCCGGGACCACCGGAGCGCCCGAACCGATCACCGGCGGCACGCTTCACCGACCGGATTGATCAAAAATATCCGGTAAAACGACAGTTTCATTGCCAATCGCTGCGAGAACCGCCTAGGTGGCGACGGGTCGTGCTATTCTAGGACGGGTCCGTAATGTGTGAAGTGTCGCGGTCCAGCACCGCTGAAGAGCGGGACGGCATCTCCAGGGCGATCAATTCAGCGCCCTGTACGGACCTGAAAAATCATATCGGCCGGCACTTCGCCATGACCGCGGATCAGTCCTTCGATCAATCGACCGTCAACGTGCTGGTCAACGACGCGGCCTTCGTCCGCATCCTCACCCGGGGCTATTGGGAGACGGAGGTGGAACCGGGCCGCTGGCAGGAATGCGGCGGCGCGCTGCTGTTCGGGGCGCAGAGCCGGCCCACCCGCGTGCGGGTGCAGGGGCCGGTTCAGGTCGTCGGCTTCTCGATCCGCCCGGGCGCCTGGCCCGCCTTGTTCGATGCGCCGGCCAGCGCCCTTGCCGATACGCTGACGCCCATCGACGCGCTGTGGCCCGGCGCGGGCGCGCGACTATCCGCCGCCGCGCTGGATGTCGATCCCGACAAGCCCGTGTTCGACGCCATAGAGGCGATCATCCGTGAACGTGTCGTTGCGCGGGGCCACCGGCCGGTGGACGACGCGATGATCGCGCTGGAACATATCGCCCGCACAGACCCCAGCCGGCAGGTCGCCGATATATCGCGTGAGCTTGGCATCTCGTCGAAGCAGCTCCAGCGGCGCGCGCTCCATTGCTTCGGCCATACGCCCAAGATGGTGCTGCGCCGCAGCCGCTTCCTCGACGTCGCGGCGGTGCTGCGCGGCATCGCGGTTCCGGGCGAGGAGGCGCTCTGCGCGCTGCGCTATTATGATCAGTCCCACGTCAATCGCGAATTCCGCCGCTTCGTAGGCATGACGCCGGCCCAGTTCGAGCGTACGCCCACGCCGATCCTGACGCTGGGCATTCAGGTCCGCCAGTCGCGCAAACTGCAGGAGAGCGCCGCCTGACGCGGCGTGCCCGGTCCGGGGTTCAGCGCTTGCGGCTCAATTCCCGCATCGCGTCGTCAAGCCCGGCCAGGGTGAGCGGGAACATGCGCCCGTTCATCAGCTCCTTCAGCAGCGCGATGGATTGGGAATAGCCCCACTGCGTCTCCGGTATCGGGTTCAGCCACACGGCGGCCGGATAGGTGTTGGTCAGCCGGTGCATCCACAGCGCGCCGGATTCCTCGTTGAAATGTTCCACCGATCCGCCGGGATGGCTGATCTCATATGGGCTCATTGATGCGTCGCCAACGAAGACCAGCTTATAGTCATGGCCATATTTATGGAGCACGTCCCATGTCGGCGTGCGCTCGGTGAAGCGGCGGCGATTATCCTTCCACACCCCCTCATAGGGGCAGTTGTGGAAATAGAAGAATTCGAGATTCTTGAACTCGCTGTTCGCGGCGGAGAACAGCTCCTCGCACAGCTTGATATGCGGATCCATCGACCCGCCGACATCAAGGAACAGCAGCAGCTTGACCGCATTGTGCCGCTCCGGCCGCATATGGATGTCCAGCCAGCCCTGCCGCGCCGTGCCGTCTATGGTGCCGTCGATATCCAGCTCGTCGGCTGACCCTTCGCGCGCGAACCGGCGCAGGCGGCGCAGCGCCACCTTGATGTTGCGGGTGCCCAGCTCGCGCGTCGAATCCAGGTTCCTGAATTCCCGCTTGTCCCACACCTTGATCGCGCGGCCATGCCGTCCCTCGGGCTGGCCGATGCGGACGCCCTCGGGATTATAACCGTGCGCGCCGAAGGGGGACGTGCCGCCGGTGCCGATCCACTTGCTGCCGCCCTCGTGCCTTTCCTTCTGCTCGTCCAGCCGCTGCTTCAGCGCAGCCATGATCTCGTCCCAGGAACCGAGCTTCTCGATCTCGCGCATCTGCTCTTCGGTCAGGTAGAGTTCGGCCACCTTGCGCAGCCACTCGGCGGGGATCTCGACCGCCTCGCTGCCATAATCCGTCTCGATTCCCTTAAAGACCCGGGCGAAAACCTGGTCGAACCGGTCGAGCAGCCCTTCGTCCTTCACGAAGGTGGCGCGCGCCAGATAGTAGAATTCCTCCGGCCGCCGGGCGATCACATCCCGGTCCAGCGCCTCGAGCAGGATCAGATGCTCCTTCAGCGACGCCGGGATGCCGGCCAGCCTCAGCTCGTCGAGAAAATTGAAGAACATGCCATGGCGATATCATTCGCCGCCCGCCGCCGCCAGCGGCGCTCGCAGGCAAATCGCGCAATTCGGGCAAGTCACTGATTATCAGGTTAAACGACTGGTAAGCATTTATGCCTATTCCACAAATCGAGATTTTCACGGGGGCATGAATGATCGAGGCCAAAATAGAGGCGGCCGATCCCGGCGCGATCGACGAGGTCGCGAAATCCTGCGGCGATCTGGCCGTCGGCTGCACGGATGCGGCCGGCCATATCAGCCGCGTCGCCGAGAGCCTGAGCCGGCAGATCGCAACGCTGGCGGAACTCGAACATGTCACCGAGGCGCTGGAAGCGGACCAGCGCCGCGCGGCCGACTCCACAGACGAAGCGCGCCTGCTTTCGGAAAAGGCGCGCGCCAAGCTGGAAACCGGCACGCAGGTGATCGCCCATTCGATGAACGAATTCGGCGCGCTGACCGAACTGGTCGTGCGGCTGGGCGCGCAGGTGACCAATTTCGCGGCGGCGATGAGCCAGGTGACGCGCGTGACCGAGGGCATCGACACCATCGCGCGGACCACCAACATGCTGGCGCTCAATGCCGCAATCGAGGCGGAACGGGCCGGGGCCGCCGGGCGGACCTTCGCTGTCGTCGCCGCCGAGGTGAAGAAGCTGGCGCAGGATACCCGCGCCGCCACGGTCGAGATCACGTCCACCGTGGCGTCGCTGGCGCGCGAGGCGGAGCTGTTCGTCGCCGATATCGGTGAAGGCGTCGCCAAGAGCCGCAGCGCACAGGCCAATTTCGCCACCGTCAACGATACCGTGGCCGATGTCGCGCACATCGTCGAGCTGGTCGACCAGCAGAGCGACGGCATCGCGCGGAGCACCAGCCTGATCCACGACAGCGTCTGTCGCGTCCGCGACGAGCTGGGCGGCTTCGTGCAGGAAGCGCGCAGCAACGGTGAGCAGCTGATCGACGCGCAGGGCAAGATGCTGGAACTGGAGCTGACCTCCAACCGCATGTTCGACCAGCTGGTCCATAGCGGTTTCGCGGCCGCTGACCGGGTTTTCGTCGATCAGGCGATCGCCGTGCGCGACGAGGTGAAGGCGCTCGTCGAAGCCGCCATTGCGGCGGGCGAGATCGGCATGGATGACGTGTTCGACACCAATTACGTGCTGATCCCGGGGTCGAACCCCGAGCGGTACGACAATCGTTTCAACGATTTCGCGGACCGGAAATTGCGGCCGATCATCGATCGCGTCTCATCGTCCAACGGCCGGGTCGAAGGGGCGATCTGCTCCGACATCAACGGTTATCTGCCCACCCACCAGTCCAGCCGTTCGCAGGCGCCGCGCGCTGACGACGTCGAATGGAACACCGCCAAGTGCCGCAACCGGCGCATCCTGCTGGACGACGCCACCAGCCGCGCCATCGTCAGCACGGCGGATTTCATGATGGCGGTCTATCGCTTCGAAAAGGGCGACGACTACAGCCTGCTCAAGAACGTCTTCGTGCCGCTCTATTTTAACGGCCGCCGCTGGGGCAATTTCGAGATCGCCTACGTCAACGACTGATCGCCGGGAGAGCCGGTTTCAAGGTCCGAGATTGACGCCTTTGGCCGGATCGCCATTTGCGGCCCGCCAATGCCGACTGGCGATCCAAGCTAGCCCTTGCCGCCTTGGCGGCGCGCCATGAAGGCCAGCCGCTCGAACAGCATCACATCCTGCTCGTTCTTCAGCAGGGCGCCGTGGAGCGGGGGGATCGCCTTGCTCGGATCGCGCGATTGCAGCACGTCCAGCGGCATGTCCTCGTTCAGCAGCAGTTTCAGCCAGTCCAGCAGCTCGCTGGTCGACGGCTTCTTCTTCAGGCCCGGCACGTCGCGGACCTCGTAGAATATGTCCATCGCCTTGTTGACCAATATCTTCTGGATGCCGGGAAAGTGGACGTCGACGATCGCCTGCATCGTATCGCGGTCCGGGAATTTGATATAGTGGAAGAAGCAGCGACGCAGGAATGCGTCGGGCAGCTCCTTTTCATTATTTGATGTGATGACGACGATCGGGCGTTCCACCGCCTTCACCGTTTCCCGCGTCTCGTAGACGTGGAATTCCATGCGATCCAGCTCCTGGAGCAGATCGTTGGGGAACTCGATGTCCGCCTTGTCGATCTCGTCGATCAGCAGCACCGGCAACTGGGGCGCGGTGAACGCCTCCCACAATTTCCCCCGCCGGATATAGTTGGCGATGTCGTGGACCCGCTCATCGCCCAGCTGCCCGTCGCGCAGGCGGGCGACGGCGTCATATTCGTACAGGCCCTGCTGCGCCTTGGTGGTGGACTTGATGTTCCACTCGATCAGCGGAGCGCCCGCCGCCTTGGCGATTTCATGCGCCAGCACCGTCTTGCCGGTGCCCGGCTCACCCTTCACCAGCAGCGGCCGCCGCAGCGTCACCGCCGCGTTGACCGCGACTTTCAGATCGTCGGTTGCGACATAATCCCGTGTTCCGTCGAACCGCACAGGCTTCCCTTTCCGTTCGCGTCAATCACGACTCGGATAGGCGGGCGCTGCGGCCGGCGCAAGCCGGCGTTTACCGGGAATCAGCTTCCTCTGCGGGCGGCCTCGCGGGCTTCCAGCAGATCCCACAGCCCATGGTGCTGCACCAATATCTGCTGGGATCCGAAGCCCAGCGCGCGCTCCACCGCCGCCGTCTGCGCCACGGCCGAGGCGACGAGCCGGGTCTGCGCCTCGCGGGGCAGCCGACAAGCCGGCCGGTCGATGCCGAATCGCTCCGCCGTGATGTCCAGCAGTTCGCGCACCGCCACCCAATCCAGCACCAGCGCAAAGGCGGCGCCCAGCGCGCAGCCGGTCCGGTCGGATTGCGCCAGCATCTCCAGCGCATGGCGCTGCGCGATGATGACGGCCTCCGTCTCGGCCTGTCCGGGCGTGCCGGGCAGGGGGCCGACCGCGACGACGAGCCGGGTCAGATAGGCGCGCTCCACCGCAAATGCTTCCGCCGCGGCCAGCAGCCAATCGCGCGGCGCATCGAGCGCGGTCTTTTCCGCGGCGAAGTCGATCACGCCCGGATGGCGGCCGTGCAGCGCGGAAAGCAGGTGAATGGCATCGGCCAGGTTGCGCGCCGACTCCGCGCCGGCACGCAGCTTGGCGCTCGACCAATAGCGATGGGCCGCGCTGCCGTCGGTCAACGACATGGTGACAAGATTGTCGCCTATGTCATTGATTCGTTCCGTTTCTACAGCGCCCGAAGCCATTGCTATCTCCTAGAAACGCCGGCTTTCGTGCCGCGCATCTCCTGTCTAGCCAGGCTTGTATACCGAAGGGCGTAAAAAGCCGGTTTATGGCGCGTTAGGAATTGGTCTACCGGGACGAACGGCCCCGCGAAGCGGACGAAGCGATATCACTGGTCCAGGAAGCTGCGCATTTTGCGGCTTCTGCTGGGGTGCTTCAACTTGCGCAGCGCCTTCGCCTCGATCTGCCGGATGCGTTCGCGGGTCACGCTGAACTGCTGGCCCACCTCCTCCAGCGTGTGATCGGTGTTCATGCCGATGCCGAAGCGCATGCGCAGCACGCGTTCCTCGCGCGGGGTCAGGCTCGCCAGCACGCGGGTCACGGTTTCCTTCAGGTTGGACTGGATCGCCGCATCCACCGGGATGATCGCGTTCTTGTCCTCGATGAAATCGCCCAGGTGCGAATCTTCCTCGTCGCCGATCGGCGTTTCGAGGGAAATCGGCTCCTTGGCGATCTTCATCACCTTGCGGACCTTTTCCAGCGGCATGGACAGGCGTTCTGCCATTTCCTCCGGCGTCGGCTCGCGGCCCTGCTCGTGCAGGAACTGGCGGGACGTGCGGACCAGCTTGTTGATCGTCTCGATCATGTGCACCGGGATGCGGATGGTGCGCGCCTGATCGGCAATGGAACGGGTGATCGCCTGGCGGATCCACCAGGTCGCATAGGTCGAGAATTTATAGCCCCGGCGATATTCGAACTTATCCACCGCCTTCATCAGGCCGATATTGCCTTCCTGAATAAGATCAAGGAATTGCAGGCCGCGGTTCGTATATTTTTTAGCGATGGAAATGACCAGGCGCAGGTTGGCCTCCACCATTTCCTTCTTGGCGATCCGCGCCTCGCGCTCGCCCTTCTGCACCATGTTGACGATGCGCCGGAACTCGACCAGCGACATGCCGGTCGCCTGCGCGATCTCGCCGATCTCGGCGCGGATGCGGTCGACGGCCTCCGCCTCGGCGGCGGCGAAGGCGGCCCATTTTTTGTCGGTCTTGGCCGCGTTCTCCAGCCAGTTCTCGTCCAGCTCATGGTCGATATAGCTGTCCAGAAACGCCTTGCGCGGCACCTTGTGCCGTTCGGCCAGCCGCAGCATCTGCCCGCCAAGCGCGGTCAGCCGGCGGTTGAAGGCGTAAAGCTGGTCGACGAGATATTCGATCTTGGCGCCGTGGAACTGCACGCTTTCCACCTGGGCGGTCAGCTCTTCGCGCAATTTCTGATATTTGCGTTCCTCGCTGGCGGGGAATTCCTCGCCGACGCCCAGCACGTCCAGCCGCGCGGTCTGCAGCTTTGAGAATTTCTTGAACAGCGAGGTGATGGTGGCGAACTTCTCCAGCGCGGCGGGCTTCAGCAGCTCCTCCATCGCCGCGAGGGAGAGGGTGTTGTCCTCCTCCTCGTCATCGACCGGGCGCTTGGCGCGCCGCTCGGTCATCGAATCCTCATCATCGTCGTCGGCGGAAACCTCCTCGACGTCGTCCTCTTCCTTGTAGGACGGGCCGGCGGTCTGTTCGGAAATCTCGCCGTTGCCGTTTTCCTCGTCGCCCTCGACCTGCTCGGGCGTGGGGTCCTTGGACAGCATCGCGTCGAGGTCGAGGATCTCGCGCAGCTGGATCGTCCCCTCGTTTAGCGCGGTGGACCAGCCGATGATCGCGTTGAAGGTGATCGGGCTTTCGCACAGGCCGAAGATCATCGTGTCGCGCCCGGCCTCGATCCGCTTGGCGATGGCGATCTCACCCTCGCGGCTCAGCAGCTCGACCGCGCCCATCTCACGCAGATACATCCGTACCGGATCATCGGTGCGATCGACGGTTTCCTTCTTCTTTTCAGGGACGGAGCCGGAGCCGCCGTCCGCGGCGTCGACCGATTCGACATCGTCCTCGTGCGATTCCGCCTCGTCCGAATCCTCGCCGGCTTCGTCATTCTCGACGACGTTGACGCCCATTTCGTTGAGCGCGGCCATCACGTCCTCGATCTGCTCGGAAGACATCTGGTCCTGCGGCAGCGCCTCGTTCAGCTGGTCATAGGTGATGTAGCCGCGCTTCTTGGCGCGGGAGAGCAGCTTCTTGATCGACGCCTCGTTCAGGTCGATCAGCGGCGCATCGCCGCTTTCCACCTTGTCCGCCGGTTCCGCCGTATTGGTCTTCGCCATTCGTTCGCCTTGAAATCTCGAAGTTGTCAGTCGCCTTCGTCGCCTTGCATCAGATTTGCAAGCCGCCGCTCCACTTCCCCCCGCATGCCCAGCAGCCGCTGCTGCTCGGCATAGGTCGCCTCGTCAAAACGCACCTGCAGCCGCCCGGTCGCCGCCGCCAGCGCGGCATCGACCTCCGGCCGCCAGACCATCACCTGAATCGCTTCGTCGAGATCGTGCCGGGCCTGGACCGGCTCGGCATTTTTCCGGGCGAACGAAAAGGGGAGGCTGTCAGCACGCAAAAGCTCCCGCGCGATATCATTATATTCCGTCGCGGCCAATATGGTGGCGAGTCGCTCGGTATCAAGCGCCTGATCCTGGATTGCGACGTCGATCAGCGCGGCCATCAGCCGGGCGATCACCGGATCGTGGAAATCCAGGCTGCCCAGCGCCTCCATGTGCCGCCCCAGCTCGTCGGGAAAGCGCAGCAGCCCGGCCACCACGCCCTTGGCCAGGATCCTGTCGATGCCGCCGGTGCCGATGGTGCGCGCCTGGGTGGAGGCGGGCCGGTCCGGCATCCTGCCTTTCTGGAAATCGCGCGACCATCTGCGTTCGCGCGGCCGCGCCAGATAGGCGGTCTCGAAACGACCGCGAAATTCCGCCTGATATTGCGCGCGCACGTCCGCATCGCTGATCGCCTGCGCGATTTCGTTCAGCCGACGGCGCAGCCCGGCGCGCTGTTCCGGCGTGTCGAGCGGTTCTGCCTCCACCGCGCCGCGCCACAGGCGGTCGACCAGCATTTCCGGGCGCGCCAGCAGCGTTTCCAGCGCATGGGCGCCGCCCGCGCGGACCAGATCGTCCGGGTCCTGCCCCGGCGGCAGGGTGAGGAAGGACAGGGAGCGCCCCGGCGCCAGCAGGGGCAGGGCGCGCATCGCTGCGCGCAACGCGGCCTTCTGTCCCGCCGCATCGCCGTCGAAGCAGAGCAGCGGCACGTCCACCATCCGCCACAGCCGTTCCAGCTGCGCCTCGGTCAGCGCCGTGCCCAGCGGCGCCACCGCCTCGCTGATCCCCACCTGCGAAAGGGCGATCACGTCCATATAGCCTTCGACGACGATCACCCGGCCGCTCTTGCGCGCGGCGGGGGATGCGCGGTCGAGATTGTAGAGGGTGCGCCCCTTGTCGAATAAAGGGGTGTCGGGCGAATTGAGATATTTCGGCTCACCCGCGCCGATGATACGCCCGCCAAAGGCGATCACCCGCCCGCGCGGATCGCGGATCGGGATCATCAGCCGGTCGCGGAACCGGTCATAGGGCGCCTTGCCCTCCACCGATATCAACAACCCGGCCTCGATCAGCGCCTCGTCGCCTGCATCCTTCAGCGCGGCCTTCAGCTTGCTGCGCGAATCCGGCGCGAAACCCATTCCAAAGGCCTTGCGCGTCGCCTCGCTGATGCCGCGCCCATCCAGATAGGCGCGCGCACCGACCCCGGAAATGCCGGCAAGCTGATCGACGAACCAGTCCGCCGCCGCCTTCATGACGTCATGCAGTCCCGACGCGCGCTCGGCCCGCTCGGCGGCGTGAGGGTCGAGCGCGGGCATGTCCAGCCCGGCCTGCGCCGCCAGTTCCTTCACCGCGTCCATGAACGGCAGTCCGCCGGATTCGGTCATGAAGCGGATCGCATCGCCATGCGCGCCGCAGCCGAAGCAATGATAGAAGCCCTTCTCGTCATTGACGTAGAAACTGGGCGTCTTTTCATGGTGAAAGGGGCAGCAGGCGCGCCATTCGCGCCCGGCCCGCTGCAGCTTCACCGATTTTCCGATGAGCCCCGACAGCAGGGTACGGGCGCGCAGCTCATCCAGAAATTCGGTGGAGAGGCTCATGGCGAGCCGTTAAGCCAGCGCGGCTTTCACCAGGCCGCTGGCCTTGCTCATGTCCAGCGTGCCGGCGTGACGGCTTTTCAGTTCCGCCATCACCTTGCCCATGTCCTTGACGCCGGATGCGCCGATCTCGGCCTTGATCGACTCGATGGCGGCGCGGGTCTCCTCCTCGCTCAGCATCTGGGGCAGGAAGGTTTCGATCACGTCCACTTCGGTCTGTTCGGTCGCGGCCAACTCGGTGCGGCCGCCCTTGGTGAACATGTCGATCGATTCGCGGCGCTGCTTCACCATTTTCTGCAGCACTTCGCTCACCAGAGCATCGTCGTCGATGGTGGCGCTGCTCGTCCGCAATTCGATGTCGCGGTTCTTGATGGCGGCCTGGACAAGGCGGATTGTGGCGGTTGTGCTGGCATCGCGCGCTTTCATGGCGGTGACAAGCGCGGCCTTGATATCGTCGCGAATCATTGGACCTCGGGGGATGAACGGCAGGAAACGACCAGCATAGCCGAGCCGCCCGATTTTTAATAGATTGACCCGGCCCGGCCTGCCTCCTACTCACCCCGCCGTTTACCCGGTCAAAATCAGGAGCCCTCGCAATGGCAGACGCCAATTCCACCCGCGCGCCCAACGGAGCGACGGGGGTATTGGTTCTGGCTTCCGGCGACGTGCTGTGGGGTAGGGGATTCGGCGCGGAGGGAGACGCCGTCGGCGAAGTCTGCTTCAACACCACCATCACCGGCTATCAGGAAGTGATGACCGACCCGTCCTATGAAGGGCAGATCGTCACCTTCACCTTTCCCCATATCGGCAATGTCGGCACCAATGACGAGGATGTGGAGTCGCGCGGCGCCCATGCGCTCGGCTGCATCGTCCGTGAAGACGTCACCGCACCCAGCAATTTTCGCTCGACCGCCCGGTTTGACGCCTGGCTGGCCGCCCATGGCCGCATCGGGCTGGCCGGCATCGACACCCGCGCGCTGACCCGCCGGATCAGGGAGGCGGGCGCCCCCAACGGGGTGATCGCGCACAGCGCCGACGGCAGCTTCGACATCGACGCGCTGCTCGCCAAGGCCCGGCAATGGCCCGGGCTGGAGGGCATGGACCTCGCCCGCGACGTCACCGTGGATGAAATGGGGGATTGGCAGGGCGGCCTGTGGCGGCTCGGTTTCGGCTATGAAGCGGATGAAGGCGCAGCGCCCCGGCCGCATGTCGTCGCGGTCGATTATGGCATCAAGCGCAACATCTTCCGCAACCTGTTCAACGCGGGCGCGAAGATCACCGTCGTCCCGGCGGAAACGGACGCGGCGACGATCCTCGCTCTTGAGCCGGACGGCGTTTTCCTTTCCAACGGCCCCGGCGATCCCGCGGCCACGGGCGACTATGCGGTCCCGGTCATCCAGGCGCTGCTGGATGCGAATGTGCCCATCTTCGGCATCTGCCTTGGCCATCAGCTGCTGGGCCTCGCGGTCGGCGCGAAGACCGCCAAGATGCACCAGGGCCATCGCGGCGCGAACCATCCGGTCAAGCGCGTGGCGGACGGCCGGGTTGAGATCACCAGCATGAACCACGGATTCGCAGTGGACGGCGCCACCCTGCCGGCGAATGCGGTGGAAACCCATGTCAGCCTGTTCGACGGCTCGAACGCCGGCTTCGAGCTGACCGACAAGCGGGCCTTTTCCGTCCAGTACCACCCGGAAGCCAGTCCGGGGCCGCAGGACAGCCATTATCTGTTCGAAAAATTCGTGAGCGGATTGCGGCGTTGAAACCCGCTCCGACGACGCCTGTTGATCTCCAGATCGAGTATTGCCGCTAATGCCCAAACGCACCGACATATCGTCCATCCTGATCATCGGCGCTGGCCCCATCGTCATCGGGCAGGCATGCGAGTTCGATTATTCGGGAACGCAGGCCTGCAAGGCGCTGCGCGAAGAGGGCTACCGGATCATCCTGGTCAACTCCAACCCGGCGACGATCATGACCGATCCGGATATGGCGGACGCGACCTATGTCGAGCCGATCACGCCGGAAATCGTCGCCAAGATCATCGCAAAGGAGCGGCCGGACGCGGTGCTGCCCACCATGGGCGGCCAGACGGCGCTGAACACGGCGCTGGCGCTGTTCAACGACGGCACGCTTGCCAAATATGGCTGCCAGATGATCGGCGCCGATGCGGAGGCGATCGACAAGGCGGAGGATCGCCTGAAATTCCGCCAGGCGATGGACAAGATCGGGCTGGAAAGCCCGCGCTCGGACGTTGCCCATACGCTGGACGAGGCGCTGGCGGTGCTCGATCGCGTCGGCCTGCCCGCGATCATCCGGCCCAGCTTCACCATGGGCGGCACCGGCGGCGGCATTGCCTATAATCGCGACGAGTTCCAGACGATCGTGCTGGGCGGCCTGGACGCGTCACCGACCACGGAGGTGCTGATCGAGGAATCGGTGCTCGGGTGGAAGGAATATGAGATGGAGGTCGTGCGGGATCGCAACGACAACTGCATCATCATCTGCTCCATCGAGAATGTCGATCCGATGGGCGTTCACACCGGGGATTCGATCACCGTCGCGCCGGCGTTGACGCTGACCGACAAGGAATATCAGATCATGCGCAACGCATCGATCGCGGTATTGCGGGAAATCGGTGTTGAAACAGGTGGTTCTAACGTTCAGTTCGCAGTCAATCCGAAGGATGGCCGGCTTGTCGTCATCGAGATGAACCCGCGCGTCTCGCGCTCGTCGGCGCTGGCGTCGAAGGCAACGGGCTTCCCCATCGCCAAGGTCGCGGCCAAGCTGGCGGTCGGCTATACGCTGGACGAGATCACCAACGACATCACCGGCGCCACCCCGGCTTCGTTCGAGCCGACCATCGACTATGTCGTCACCAAGGTACCGCGCTTCGCCTTCGAGAAATTCAAGGGCGCTGAGCCGTTGCTGTCCACCGCGATGAAGAGCGTCGGCGAGGTGATGGCCATTGGCCGCAACATCCACGAAAGCCTGCAAAAGGCGCTGCGGGGCCTGGAAACCGGCCTGTCGGGCCTGAACGTGGTGGAATCCCTGCAGGGCGCGCCGCGCGAGACCATCGAGGCGGAACTAGCGCGCCCGACGCCGGATCGGCTGCTGGTCGCCGCGCAGGCGCTGCGCGAGGGCTTCTCCGTCGCTGAAATCCACGCCATCGCCAAATATGATCCCTGGTTCATCGAGCGGCTGGCCGAAATCGTCGCCGCCGAGGACGAGGTGTGCCGCAACGGCTTGCCGCAAAATGCGGAAGGGCTGCGCGCGCTGAAGGCGATGGGCTTTTCCGACAAGCGGCTGGCCTGGCTGGCGCTTCAATCCGCCAACGCGCCGGCCGGCATGGACCGGGCGCTGGCGCGCGGCTCCGGCATGGTGCGCGACGCTGTGAAGGCGATGGCCGGCGCGCTCAACGAAGATGAGGTGCGGGCGCTGCGCCACCGGCTGGGCGTGCGCCCGGTGTTCAAGCGGATCGACACCTGCGCGGCGGAGTTCGAGGCGAAGACGCCCTATATGTACTCCACCTACGAAGCGCCTGCCTTCGGTGCGGCGGATTGCGAGGCGCAGCCGTCCGACCGGCGCAAGATCGTCATTCTCGGCGGCGGCCCGAACCGCATCGGCCAGGGCATCGAGTTCGACTATTGCTGCTGCCACGCCTGCTTCGCGCTGGGCGATGCGGGCTATGAGACGATCATGGTCAACTGCAACCCGGAAACGGTGTCGACCGACTATGACACATCGGATCGCCTCTATTTCGAGCCGCTGACCGTCGAGGATGTGCTGGAGCTGCTGCATGTCGAGCAGCAGGCCGGGGAGCTTGTCGGCGTCATCGTCCAGTTCGGCGGCCAGACGCCGCTCAAGCTGGCGCAGGCGCTGGAAGATGCCGGCATCCCCATCCTCGGCACCTCGCCGGACGCCATCGACCTGGCCGAAGACCGGGAGCGTTTCGCGGCCCTGGTCAACCGGCTGGGCCTGAAGCAGCCGGACAACGGCATGGCGCGCAGCCGGGAAGAGGCTGTCGCGGTGGCGGATCGGATCGGCTATCCGGTGCTCATCCGCCCGTCCTACGTGCTGGGCGGCCGCGCGATGGAGATCGTCGATGGCCCGCCGCAGCTTGAAAATTATATCGCCACCGCCGTGCAGGTTTCGGGTGATTCCCCGGTGCTGATCGACAAATATCTGCGCGACGCCATCGAGGTGGACGTGGACGCCATTGCCGATGGCGACGATGTCGTCGTCACCGGCGTTATGCAGCATATCGAAGAGGCAGGCGTCCATTCCGGCGACAGCGCCTGTTCGCTGCCGCCCTACAGCCTGCCCGCCGCCATCATTGCAGACATCGAGACGCAGACCCGCGCGCTCGCGCAGGCGCTGGGCGTGAAGGGGCTGATGAACATCCAGTTCGCGGTGAAGGACGGCGCGGTCTATCTTATCGAGGTCAATCCGCGCGCCAGCCGCACCGTGCCCTTCGTCGCCAAGGCGATCGGCGCGCCCATTGCCAAGATCGCGGCGCGGGTGATGGCGGGCGAGAAGCTGGCGGCGCTGCCGGCCATAGACCGGCATATCGATCATATCGCGGTGAAGGAGGCGGTGTTCCCCTTCGCCCGCTTTGCAGGCGTCGATCCCATATTGTCGCCGGAAATGAAAAGCACCGGTGAAGTCATGGGAATCGATAGCGATTTCGCTACTGCCTTCGCCAAGTCGCAACTGGGGGCGGGCATGGTGCTGCCCACGGAAGGCCGGGTGTTCGTATCCGTCAAGGATGGCGACAAGCCGGTGGTGCTGCCCGCGGTGCGCGACCTGATCGATATGGGCTTCACCGTCGTCGCCACCGGCGGCACGGCGGATTATCTGATCGCCGCCGGGTTGGCGGTAGATCGGGTCAACAAGGTGGCGCAGGGGCGGCCGCACATCGTGGACAGGATCAAGGACGGTGAAATCGCCCTGATCTTCAACACGACCGAGGGCTGGCAGTCGCTGAAGGATTCCCAGTCCATCCGCGCTTCCGCGCTGCAGGGCCGGACGCCCTATTTCACCACGGCGGCAGCCAGCGTGGCGGCGGTGCGGGCGATTGCCTCGCTCCGCACGCGTCCCCTTGAAGTTCGGCCTCTCCAATCATATTATTCCAAGTCGCGCGTCTAATCCCGAAATTTTGTTTGCGAGCGGGGCGGATCCACACAGGGAGCCGGCCCAACCAGAGTTTTTGACGAAGGGTGGAGTGGAATGGCGACCGTCGAAAAGATGCCGATGCTGGCCGAAGGGCACAGGAAGATCAGCGAGGATCTCCATCGCCTGAAAACCGTCGAGCGCCCGGAGGTGATCGCGGCGATCGAGGAAGCGCGCGCGCATGGCGACCTGTCCGAAAATGCCGAATATCACGCGGCCAAGGAACGGCAGGGGCAGATCGAGGCCTCGATCAGCGATCTCGAGGACCGGCTGAGCCGCGCCCAGGTGATCGATCCGACGACACTGTCGGGCGACAAGGTGGTGTTCGGCGCCACGGTGACGCTGCTCGACGAAAATGACGCGCCCGTCACCTACCAGATCGTCGGCCAGACGGAAGCGGACGCCAAATCCGGGCGGATCTCCTATAATTCGCCGCTGGGCCGTGCGCTCATCGGCCGCAGCGTCGATGACGAGGTCGAGGTGACGGTGCCTTCGGGCGATCGCTATTACGTCGTGTCGAAGATCGAATTCATCTAAACGTGGTGCAGTTGCCGCCAGGACGGCTGACACAGTGGATCGTCGGCGTCACTGCCGCCGTCTGGGCGGTGCTCGCGCTGGCGGGGTGGAGCGACCAGGCGGCGGTGATGGGCGGGTTCATCCCCGCCCGTTTCGCCGGCCTCATCCGGCTGGCGGACGGCGTGCCGATGTGGCTGACGCCGTTCACCGCCACGCTGCTCCACGCTAATCTGCTGCATCTCGGCTTCAACATGCTGATGCTGCTGTTCTGCGGCCGTTTTGTGGAAAGCGCCATCGGCCCGCTGATGCTGGCGCTGCTCTACATCCTCGGCGCGTTCGCCTCCGCTTTCGCCCAATATCTGCCGGAACCCGCCAGCGTGGTGCCGATGATCGGCGCCAGCGGGGCGATATCGGCCATCGTCGGCGCCTATGCTGTGCTGTTCAGCCAGCAGAAGGTAAAGGCCATCGGCCCCTTCTCGCCCTTCGTCGTGCGGGTAGTGTGGCTGGCGGCGGCGTGGATCGTCGTCCAGATATTGATGGGCCTTGCCACCTTCGGCACGATGACGCGGGTTGCTATCGCCGCCCATATCGGCGGTTTCCTGGCCGGGCTGGTCCTCGCCCGGCCGATGCTGCTCTGGCGATACCGCTCAGCCTGAGCGGGGAGGGGGGCGTTACTGCGCCCGCGCGATCAGATCGGGCTGGAGCAGGCGGTGGAGGTGGACCACCACATATTTCATCTCGGCATCGTCCACGGTGCGCTGGGCGGCTGACCGCCAGGCTTCCTCGGCGCTTTTGTAATCTGGGAACACGCCGACGATGTCGATCGTGTTCAGATCGCGAAAGTCCAGCGTCTGAGGGTCTTCGACCCGCCCGCCAAACACCAGATGCAATTTGCTCATCAACAGACCTTCACTCGAACGCTACGGGCGGAAAGCGGCCCCTCTATCAGCGCGCCGCGCCGATCCGCAAGCTCAGCCCTTCTGCTTTGTTGAAGGCTTGCCTGTCGATCTTGTCGCCGGCTTGCGGGTGCGGACCGACTTTGCGGCGGCGGTGCCGGCGGTTCCGGCCGCGCTCAGCGCCTTGTCGACTAGGCTGGCGACCTGATCCTGGGCGGCGCGCTTGTTCAGGCCCAGCGAATCCATCTGCTGCTTGCCAGCCTTTTTCGCCGCCTCGGCGGCGGCGCGGGCGGTGCTGTTGACCTTTCGGCCAAGGCTGCCCAGCGCCTTGGTCTCGCGCTCGCTGCGGGGCAGGAGAACGCCGATCAGCGCGCCCAGCGCCGCACCGCCGATCATCACCGCCAGCGGGTTGTGCTCCACACCGTCCGCTGCTTGTCGGGAGATGCGGGCCGCGCCGGAACGGGTGGCGCGGTAGGTGGAATTGGCTTTGGTGCGCGTGGCGGCAATCGCCTCGTCGGCCTTGGTGCGGGCGGTGGTATAGGCGGAGCCGACGGCGTCCTTCGCCACCGCCGCGCCGTGATAAACCTGCGTTTTCGCCTCTTCCAGCTTCTCGCCGGCCCGTTCGGCCGCGCGCCGTGCGCTCTCGCCAAGATCGTTCGTCATTTCAAAGCTCCTCATGCTCTGGCGGCCGAGCGGCGGCGCGGCTGATCGCTCGCGCCGTCAACGCCTGCTCGTCCGGTTCGGTTTCGCCATTTTGGGTGATCAGACCCCAGATCGCGCGGAAAATGGGACCGCGCAGCAGATAGGCCAAAAGCGCCGCGCCGATGGCGGCGACCACGCCCGGGCGCGCCCGCGCCTGCGCGATGCCCTGGTCGAACAGATCGACCGCCTTTTCACGCAGTTCCTGCCCGGCCTCTTCCATCAGCACGCGCGGGCTCAGCCGGTGCTGGATTTCTACGATCGTTCGGGTCAGCGTTTCCCGCGCCGCGGCGGAGCGGGCACGGGCGCGGCGCAGCTCGTCGTCCGACATGCTCATGCGTCCGGCTCCTCGGGCAGAAACGCCTCGCGGATCTGCCGCCACGCGGTGGCGATCAACATGCCGGCAATGCCGAGCGCAACGGCCAGCACGATCAGCGTCGCCGCCAGCGGGCCGACATGGGGGGCAAGCGCAAAGATCAGCCCCACCAGCAGGGCGATGACGGATGCCTGGACGATGACGATGCCGATCAGCGCCATCGCTAGCGCCCCGCGCGATCGGGTCAGCCGGCGCAGCGCCTGGGCGCGGAACAGCCCAAGTTCGGCCCGGACGAAATCGTCCGTCTCGTCGACCAGCCTGACCAGCAGGTCGGCGATGCTGACATCATCCTTCCCGGGAAGTTGCTCCTCGGCCAAGCCCCGCTCCAGTCGATCAATTGGTCTTGGAACGGGTGGTCCGGGCGGTCGCGGCCTTCGCCGCCGGCTTGCGCTTCGCCCGGGCGGGCTTGGCTTCCGCGCCGCCGGACTTGATCAGGCGGACGAAGATAAAGCCCAGCGCGGCCGCCGCGCCAATTGCCACGGCCGGGCTCTTGCGCACCAGATCGCGGGCGTCGTTGACCAGATCATCGACATCCTTGCCGCGCAGTTGCGACGCGAGCCCCGCCACCGCGTCGGCGGCGGTGCGGGCATAATCGCCATATTGCGAGCCCAGCCGATCATCGACCTGACCGGCTGCATCGCCGATCAGCTTGGAAAAACCGTCCAGCGCGCCGGTCGCCTTGTCCTTGCCGCTGGTTGCGAACGCGCGGGCCTTGCCGGCGGCCTGATCCTTCAGCTTCACAGCCTCGCCCTTCAACTGGGCGGTCGCGCTTTGCGCCGTCCGCCGGCTGGCCTTGGGGGCAGCCGTGCTGCGCTTGGCGGCAGCCGCCTTGCGCGGCGCGCCGCGCGTCGCCCGCGTCTTGGTGACGCCCGGCTTCGCCGCAGCGGCGGTGGTCTTCGCGGCCCGCGCCTTGGTCACCCGGGGCTTGCGCGCGGCGGGTGCGGCGTCCTTGGCCGTGCCGGCTTCGTTGCCGTTGGAATTGCGTTTGTCGGTCATGTCAGTCCTTCCCTCGCGAAGTCCGTTTCGACACATCAACAATAGTCGGCGGCCTGAGTTCCATCGATGCGCGCCAATCAAATTGCCTAAGCCGATTTACGCCGATAGAGCGCGGCCATTGCTACGTCCAGCCAAGAGGGATGCGCCTTTCATGACTGCCATCATCGATATCCACGCCCGCCAGATCGTCGATAGCCGGGGCAACCCCACGGTCGAGGTCGACATCACCCTGGAAGACGGCAGCTTCGGCCGCGCCGCCGTGCCCTCCGGCGCGTCGACGGGCGCACACGAGGCGGTCGAACGGCGCGACGGTGACAAGAGCCGCTGGCTGGGCAAGGGCGTCTCCGGCGCGGTCGAGGCCGTCAATGGCGAGATCGCCGATCTGGTGCTGGGGCTGGAAGCGGAAGATCAGGGCGAGATCGACGCCGCGATGATCGAGCTGGACGGCACGCCCAATAAATCCCGGCTGGGCGCCAACGCCATATTGGGCGTCAGCCTGGCGGCGGCCAAGGCGGCGGCGGATGCGCGCGGCCTGCCGCTCTATCGCTATGTCGGCGGGGTTGCGGCCCATGTCCTGCCGGTGCCGATGATGAACATCATCAACGGCGGCGAACATGCTGATAACCCTATCGATTTCCAGGAATTCATGGTGATGCCGGTGGGCGCCGACGGTCTGGCCGAGGCGGTGCGCTGGGGCTCGGAGATTTTCCATACGCTGAAGAAGCGGCTGGCCGACAAGGGGCTGGCGACGTCCGTGGGCGATGAAGGCGGCTTCGCGCCCAATCTCGGATCGACCACGGATGCGCTCGATTTCATCATGCAGTCGGTGGAAAGCGCAGGGTTCAAGCCCGGCGACGACGTGATGCTGGCGCTGGATTGCGCGGCCACCGAATTCTACCGCGACAACGCCTATCATATCAGCGGCGAGGGCAAGGTGCTGTCTTCCGCCCAGATGGTCGATTATCTGGCGGACCTGTGCGCGCGCTATCCGATCGCCTCCATCGAGGACGGCATGGCCGAGGACGATTTCGACGGCTGGAAGCTGCTGACCGATCGGGTCGGCGGCACTGTGCAGCTGGTGGGCGACGATCTGTTCGTCACCAACCCCGCCCGGCTTTCCGACGGCATTTCGCGCGGTCTGGCCAATTCGCTGCTGGTCAAGGTCAACCAGATCGGCACCCTGTCCGAAACGCTCGAGGCGGTGTCGACCGCGCAGCGCGCCGCCTATACCGCCGTCATGTCGCACCGTTCCGGCGAAACGGAGGATTCGACGATCGCCGATCTCGCCGTCGCCACCAATTGCGGGCAGATCAAGACGGGCAGCCTGGCGCGGTCGGACCGGCTCGCCAAATATAACCAGTTGATCCGCATCGAAGAGGAGCTGGGCGCGGTGGCGCGTTACGCCGGGCGGTCGATTTTTGCCGGCAAACGGGGTTGAATCCCCGCCTTGCATGTGATTCAAGGCGGAAATGACGCAAACACGCAAGCTTCGCTCGCTGCTCGTTTCCGCCGCCGCGCCCGCGCTGGCGATGCTCGTCATCGCCTTTTTCGGGGGTTATGCGCTGGTCGGGCCGAATGGCGTGCTTGCGTGGGGCGATTATCATCGCACCCTGCAAAAGCGGCAGGTGGAGCTGAAGAAGGTCGAGGCGCAGCGCGCCGTGATCGCCAACCGCGTGGCCCTGCTGGATCCCAAGAAGGCGAATCCGGACATGGTGGATGAGCTGATCCGCAAGCAGATGGGCCTTGCCCACCCGGACGAGGTCATCATCCCCCTCGATTGAACGGGGTTGAATCGGCGACAGCGACGTTGCGGATGGCGGCGCTCGCGGCCTATAGGCATCCAGGACAATATCAGGCGAAACGGGAAGGGCTGGACTTGGCCAGAGCATCGACTTCGAAACCGGCAAAGCAGGCGGCGGCGCCGCAGGCGATTCCCAACCGGGAACGCCCGCCGGAGCCCAAGCGCCACCCCGCCGACAAGGCCGAACTGCTCGAATATTATCGCCAGATGCTGCTGATCCGCCGGTTCGAGGAAAAGGCCGGGCAGCTTTACGGCCTCGGTCTGATCGGCGGTTTCTGCCACCTCTATATCGGTCAGGAAGCGGTCGCCGTGGGTCTCCAGTCGGCGCTGGAGCCGGGCAAGGACAGCGTCATCACCGGCTATCGCGACCATGGCCACATGCTCGCCTACGGCATCGATCCCAAGGTCATCATGGCTGAGCTTACCGGCCGGGCCGCCGGCATTTCGCGCGGCAAGGGCGGTTCGATGCACATGTTCTCGGTCGATCATAAATTCTATGGCGGCCACGGCATCGTCGGCGCGCAGGTGTCGCTGGGCACCGGGCTGGGCTTCTCGCACAAATATAAGGGCGATGGCGGCGTCTGCCTCGCTTATTTCGGCGATGGTGCCGCCAATCAGGGCCAGGTGTACGAAAGCTTCAACATGGCAGAGCTGTGGAAGCTGCCGATCATCTTCGTCATCGAAAACAACCAATATGCCATGGGCACCAGCGTCAACCGCTCGTCGGCCGAGGACCAGCTCTATCGGCGCGGTGAGAGCTTCCGTATCCCCGGCCTTCAGGTCGACGGCATGGACGTGCTGGCGGTGCGCGGCGCGGCGACCACGGCGCTGGAATGGGTGCGCGCGGGCAAGGGCCCGGTGCTGCTGGAACTGAAGACCTATCGCTATCGCGGCCATTCCATGTCCGATCCCGCCAAATACCGCTCGCGCGACGAGGTGCAGGCGGTGCGCGACAAATCCGATCCCATCGAGGCCGCCAAGCGTGAGCTGGAAAAACTGGGCGTCGGCGAGGATGCGCTGAAGGATATCGACAAGGAGATCCGCCGGATCGTCAGCGAGGCCGCCGATTTCGGGGAAAGCTCGCCGGAACCGGATGCCGCTGAACTTTATACCGATGTGCTGGTGGGGCGTTACTGATGGCGATTGAATTGAAGATGCCGGCGCTTTCTCCGACGATGGAGGAAGGCACGCTCGCCAAATGGCTGGTCAAGGAAGGCGACAGCGTCAAATCCGGCGATATCCTGGCCGAGATCGAGACGGACAAGGCCACGATGGAATTCGAGGCTGTCGATGAAGGCGTGATCTCGCAGATCCTGGTCGCCGAGGGGACTGACGGGGTCAAGGTCGGCACCGTCATCGCGACGATCACGGGCGAGGGGGAAGAGGCCGCGCCGCCCGCCGCCGCGCCGAAACCGGTCGAGGCGGTTCCTGCTCCTGCTCCCGCCGCCGCCCCGAAGGCAGCCGAACCGGCGCCCGCCGCCACGCCGGAGGTGCCCGCGGGCACGGCGATGCAGCGGGTCACTGTTCGCGATGCGCTGCGCGACGCGATGGCGGAGGAAATGCGGGCGGATGACCGCATCTTCGTGATGGGTGAGGAAGTCGCCGAATATCAGGGCGCCTACAAGGTCACTCAGGGCCTGCTCGAGGAATTCGGGAACAAGCGCGTCATCGACACGCCGATCACCGAATATGGCTTTGCCGGCGTCGGCACCGGTGCTGCGATGGGCGGCCTGCGCCCCATCGTCGAATTCATGACGTTCAACTTCGCCATGCAGGCCATCGACCACATCATCAATTCCGCCGCCAAGACCAATTACATGTCTGGCGGCCAGATGCGCTGCCCCATCGTGTTTCGCGGGCCCAACGGGGCGGCGTCGCGGGTCGGCGCGCAGCACAGCCAGAATTATGCGCCCTGGTATGCGGCCGTGCCGGGCCTCATCGTCATCTCGCCCTATGACGCGGCGGACGCCAAGGGCTTGTTGAAAGCGGCGATCCGCAGCGAGGATCCGGTCGTCTTCCTCGAAAACGAACTGCTCTACGGGCGCAGCTTCGATGTGCCGGACGTCGACGATTATGTGCTGCCCATCGGCAAGGCGCGGACGATGCGGCAGGGCAAGGACGTCACCATCGTCAGCTATTCCATCGGCGTCGGCCTGGCGCTGGACGCGGCAGAGACGCTGGCCGGCGAAGGCATCGACGCGGAGGTGATCGATTTGCGCACGCTGCGCCCGCTTGATCGCGGCGCGGTGCTGGAAAGCCTGAAGAAGACCAACCGCCTCGTCGTCGTCGAGGAAGGCTGGCCGGTCTGCTCGATCGCCAGCGAAATCGCCGCCATCGCGATGGAAGACGGGTTTGACGATCTCGACGCCCCGGTGCTCCGCGTGACCAACGAGGACGTGCCGTTGCCCTATGCCGCAAATCTCGAAAAGGCGGCGCTGATCGACGCGGCCCGCGTGGTCGCGGCGGTCAGGAAGGTCTGTTACCGCTGACTATTGGACGTTGATGGCTGCTGTGCCGCTCAGGCCGTGTGCTTGTCGCAGGTCTGGGCGGTCGCAGCCGAGGTGTCGTAGATTTTGGTCAGGTCGCGCTTGTCGCGGACGATGAACGCGGCCGTGTAGGCGATGCGCTTGTTGCCCACCAGCCACTGGCCGATGACCGGCTTATAATCATATTGGATCTCGACGAAGATCACCGCGGAATCGGGCGGCGCCGTCACCTGCTTGCCGGCCGGGCCCATGCCGGTGATGACGGGCTTGCCGACCGCGCCGTCGCCTTCCTTGCCATAGCTGGTGTCATAGGGCTTCACGCCCAGGCAGCGCTGCCACATGATCCACTGCCCGCCGTCCGCATTGCGCTGGAGGCTGGACAAGGTGATGCGCCCGCGTTTGGTCACCTCGTAGGATTCCGATTGCAGCCGCGCGCCCTGCAGAATGTCGTTGAGGTCGGCCTCACGCAGCTGCTTGAGCGACAGCGCGCTGGATTCACCCACGCGCGACGCATTGTCCGCCAGGGTGAGCGCGATCTGGCTGATCCGCATATTGGCGAGGGCAAGGTTGCCCACTTCAACGCCGTACATGCCGATCGTGAAGACGATGGGCATGGTGAAGGCGAATTCGATCAGCGCCAGCCCGCTCCGATCGCGGCGCAGCCGCCCGGAAAATCGCCCGAGCGCCCTGGGCAGGGTGAGAGCGCGGATCATGTGCAGATCACCTTGATGGGCGGGATATTCTGCGAGTTATAGGGCTGGTTCTTCAGGATCGTGCGGCCCTTGATCACCTGCTTGGCTGGCCAGCCCATGATCTTGCCGAGCGGAAACAGGCGCGGATAGGTGACCGTGACGTCGTAGACGACCACGTCATCCGCGCCGCCCTGGCCGACCTTGCCGGGGTCGTCGTCCTGCTTGCCGTTGCCGTTCAGATCCTCGAAGCATTCGCCCACGTCGCGCACGCCGTTGCCGTTGGCGTCGGGATAGTCCTCGCGCCGGATCCGTCCGAATTCGGCATAGGATTTGCGCGATGTCTCGAACGTCGCATTGGGCGCGATGGTGCGCACCGCCTTGGCGACCTGCGCATCCAGCTCCGCCCCCGCATCGGTGGTGACGTTGGTTTCCAGCGTCGAATCGCGCCCTGATTTCTGCATCGCGCCATCGAGAATGGACTGGGCATAAACGCGGTAGCCGAGATCGCTCAGCCCCAGCAGCGTGAGGATCAGCACCGGCGCCACCACGCCGAACTCGATGGCTGTTGCACCCCGCTTATCGCTCCGCAGCTGCGGGAATATGGTCTGCGCCCGGCTCATTTCGACAGCCTCAGCTCGGCGATCTGGGAGGCGATGGCCTGGAATCGCGCCTTCAGATCCGCGTCATTGGAGGCGTAGAATGCCTTGCCCGGGTCCGCACATTTCTCCAGCTCGTCCGTCATCGTCTGGGCATAGGCGACGACCCAGATGGTGATGTTCATTGCGCGCGCCGCCTTGCACATGGCGACAAAACGCTCGTTGTGGCGGCTCTTCAGGTCAGAGTCAGTCGGTGTGTTGGCGCTGCCACTGACCCGGCGATCCAGTTTTTCATAGGCGTAGAGGCTGTAGGTGGTTGTTCCGGGTTTCATGGCGCCGTCGGTCATGAAGATGATGTGCCGGCTGATCGGCTTGCCGTTCGGCGCCGAGGCGTTGTCGGCGGAGAAGATGCCGGTCGGCGACAGGAATCGCGCGCCCCAGATCATCCCGACATCGTGATAGGTGTTGCCGGTGGCCTTGAAGGTCGACGCATCCACATAGGTCTGGACTTCGGACTTCGTCATAGCGGCAAGCCTGCGCGCCTCCTTCGGGCAGGACGCGCTCTGGGCCGTGCGGGTAGTCGACGTTGTCTGTTCGGCGGTGCCGCTGCGGTCGAACAGCAGGTCGTCCCATTGCGGGCGCCAGCGGGTCTTGGTCGTCGTATCCGGCTTGCTGTCCAGATCGAGGTCATAGGCGTCGCTCGGCACCGTGGCGAAGGTAGCCTGCGGATTGGTGTCCCGTTCCTCGATGCAGCCCGACCAGCTCGAGGATATGGTGCTTACACCCGATCCGGCCGTGGCGAGTTGCTGCGCATTATAGCTCCCGGATGTCGCGACGGTGCCGTTGTTGCTGTTGGCCAGCGTGACGTTTGATCCCGCCTTATAGTTGCGGACATCATATTGCACCGGCTTGTAGGTCCAGTCCGTGAAGCGGAAGCGGCCGCTATAGGTGCGCACGGTTTCCGTGCGCTTCCGCCGGCAGCTGCGGTTGCTTCCGGACGTCGTCGGCGCGCCGCTCCATCCCCATTCGCCATTGGCGCCGCCAGCCGTGGCCTCGCCGTCGCTCGGGAATGTGTAATAGGTTTCCGTCGTCGGCGGCGGACCACCACTTTTGGTGTCGGTCGCATAGGATCCGGTATTGTTCATATATCTCAGGCAGTTGGACTGAGACAGCGTGCCGGAAGGATAGGTCTGCCAGGAGGTCGTGCCGCTGGAATCCGTATAGTCGTAAGTCGTGTAATTGGCGACGCGCGACTGGTAGGTCCAATCGTCAACCAGATATGCCGACGGCAGCAGTTTTCCGACATTGACGCTGGTCGAATATGGCATGAATCCGAACCGCAGGCGCGCCGTGCTGTCGACGGTGCCCTCGATGGTATCGTAGAAGCTGATCACCGCGGTGCGCAGCGCCTTGATGCGCGCATTGCTCTTCTCGACATTGCCGTTGTTGCTGCAGCTCGCTTCGGTATCTGCGGCGGCGCAGTTCATCGATCCGGTTGTATCGAGCACGAACATCACATCCGTGTTCGACAATTCGAACTTCGCCTCGCAATTCACCGAAAGCGGCACCGGATCTTTGCCGAATGCCTGCATGATGACCATCGGCACGGTGGCGCGCGCCACCGCCTCCACCTGCCCTTGCGCATTCAGCGTCGGCTCGAAGCTGACCGACGTCGTGCGGAACCAGCCTTCAGGGAAGTTGAAGTTGAAGAATTTCGTCGCCTGTTCGCGGGAATTTTCGTCCAGCGTATTGTCGACCATGAAGCGGCGGCCCGCCAGGGCGCCGGCGTCACAGGCTTGCTGCAGGCGGACCTTTGCGACATAGAGGCGGCTCATGTCGATCGCCGAGCCCGCCATTGCCGTCAACGGCAACAGGGAGGCGGCCATGATGGCGATGGTGTTGCCCGTCGTATCGGCGAGCAGCGCGGCCAATGAACGCTTGCGCGTTTCCGGCTTCGTCGATTTATCCGTCATTCAGCCTGTCCTAGCGGGCGCAAGAGTGGTTCATGCTGCGCTCCTCTACCAGAACACAGCTAATCCCTGCTGAAACGAGAGGGTTAATGGCGCATTTTCCATTTTTGGTTGCGTGTCTGTCCCGATGAGGAACGAAATTGACCTTGGGGCCGCGGCGCTGGCCGATCCTGAGCGCAGGCTGGCCCTCGCTTATGCGCCGGCCCGGGCGCGCGACGGGATGGCGCTGCTGTGGTCGCTGGATGAAAGGCTGGGCGACATCGTTCGCTCGACGACGGAGCCGATGATCGGCCAGATGCGCCTGACATGGTGGCATGGCGCCATGGCGGCGCTGAATACCGCGCCCCCGCCGGCGGAGCCGCTGCTGCGGGCCATGGCGGCTACCCTGCCGCGCTACCATCTCACGCCCGCCGCCCTGCTGCCGCTGGTCGAGGGATGGGAGATGCTGATCGAGCCATTCCCCCTCGGTCCCGGCCAGCTGGATGCCTATGCGCAGGGCAGGGGCGCGGCGGCGTTCGATGCCGCCACGCGCATGGCCGGTGAGGCGCCGACCGGAGAAATATGCGCGGCCGGACGCGGCTGGGCGCTGGCGGATCTCGCCTTCCACTGTTCGGACAGGGCGACGGCGCAGGCGGCGCTGGACGCGGCGGGCGTTGCGCTGTCGAACGCGCCGCGCCGCTGGCCGGGCCGCTTGCGTGCCCTTGGCCTGCTGACGGTGCTGGCGCGGCGCGATGTGGCGGCGGGGCTGGGCAAGCCCCGCCGGCTCGGGTCTCCCGCGCGGCTGCTCCGCGCCGTCGCGCATCGCGTCACCGGGAGGTAAGCCTTTGCGGTTCATGGAAAAAGGAATAGCCTGAACCCCGGACTGGCCGAGGGGGTTTGGATATGGCGCGGTTTCTCGCCGGTGTCGCGGCGGCGCTGCTGCTGGTTGCGGCGGGCTTTTTCCTTTGGAGCGACCGGGCCGAGGGGGTGCGCGCCATCGCTGCCGCGCCCGCCGCCGGCCCGCCTGCGGAGGGCGATGCGCTGGCGGATCCGCCCCGCGCCACTGATCGCACGCGCGAGGAAAAGCGGTTCGACCGTTATGACAAGGATCGTGACGGGCGCATCACGCGTGAAGAATATCTCGCCAGCCGCCGCAAGGCCTATGCGAAGCTGGACAGCAATGGCGACGGCCGATTGAGCTTTGAGGAATGGGCGGCAAAAACGACCGGCAAGTTCGCAACGGCGGATCGGGACAAATCCGCCGCGCTCGACCGGGCCGAATTCCAAACCACCAGGGCGGTCCGCAAGACGCCTGCGCGCCGCGATTGCCCGCCGCCGCGCCCGGCGGATGAAGACGGCTGATCAGGCCGTCGCTTCAATCCACTGCTGCAAGTCCGCGCGGGCGCGCGCGGTCATCATGCCCTTGCGGTCGGCCTTTTTCGCGCGTTCGGTCAGCGGCGGGAACAGGCCGAAATTCACGTTCATCGGCTGATAGCTGTCGGCATCCGCGCCGCCCGTGATGTGGCCCAGCAGCGCGCCGATCGCGGTGGTCGAGGGCGGCGGCTCCAGCACCCGCCCGGCCAGTTCCGCCGCCGCGAACCGGGCCGCGATGAGGCCGATCGCCGATGATTCGACATAGCCTTCGCATCCGGTGATCTGCCCCGCAAAGCGGACATGCGGCGCGCTTTTCAAGCGCAACTGCGCGTCCAGCAACCGGGGGGAGTTGATGAAAGTATTCCGGTGCAAACCGCCCAGCCGCGCAAATTCCGCATTTTCAAGGCCGGGAATGGTGCGGAACAGGCGCACCTGTTCGGCATGTTTCAGCTTGGTCTGGAAGCCGACGATGTTCCACAGCGTGCCAAGCGCATTATCCTGCCTCAGCTGCACGGCGGCATAGGGCCAGCGCCCGGTGCGCGGATCGTCCAGACCCACCGGCTTCATCGGGCCGTAGCGCAGCGTCTCCACCCCGCGCTCCGCCATCACTTCAATGGGCATGCAGCCTTCGAAATAGGGGGTGTCGCGCTCCCACTCCTTGAATTCGCCCTTTTCCCCGTCGATCAGGCCCCGGTGGAAGGCGAGATACTGCTCCTTGTCCAGCGGGCAGTTGATATAATCCTTGCCGTCCCCCTTGTTCCAGCGGGACTGGAACCAGGCGATAGACATGTCGATGCTGTCGCGGTGCACGATAGGGGCGATGGCGTCGAAAAAGGCCAGCGCGTCCGATCCTGTCGCCGCGCCGATCGATTCCGCCAGCCGCGCGGCGGTCAACGGCCCGGTGGCGACAATCACCGGCGCGCCGCCGGGCGGGGGCAGGGCGTCGACGCGCTCGCGCGCGACCTCGATATTGGGGTGGGCGGTCAGCGCATCGGTCACGCCCCGCGAAAACCCGTCGCGGTCCACCGCCAGCGCGGATCCGGCGGGCACCTTGTGGATTTCCGCCTGCGCCATGATGAGCGAATCCAGCGCCCGCATCTCGGCGTGCAGCAAGCCCACGGCGTTGCGCTCGGCATCGTCGGAACGAAAGCTGTTGGAGCAGACCAGCTCGGCGAAATCGTCGCCCTGGTGCGCGGCGGTGGATTCAACCCCCCGCATTTCGGACAGGCGCACGCGCACGCCCGCGCGGGCCAGTTGCCAGGCGGCTTCCGATCCGGCCAGTCCGCCGCCGATGATGTGAATCTGATGGGTCATGGCAAAGCCCGATAATCCGCCTTGCCGCAGGAAGCGAGGGCGGACGCCGTGAAAAGGCGCCCGCCCGCCGCCGTTTAGTTCTTGTCCTTGTCGACCAGCTTGTTGGCGCCGATCCACGGCATCATCGCGCGCAGCTCCGCGCCGACCTTTTCGATCGGGTGGGCGGCGGCGGCCTTGCGGGAAGCCTTCAGCTCCGGCTGGCCGGCGCGGTTGTCGAGCACGAAATTCTTGACGAAACGGCCGCCCTGAATGTCGGCGAGCACGCGCTTCATCTCGGCCTTGGTCTCGGCGGTGATGATGCGCGGACCGGTGGTGATGTCGCCATATTCCGCGGTGTTGCTGATCGAATAGCGCATGTTGGCGATGCCGCCCTCATACATCAGGTCGACGATCAGCTTCACTTCGTGCAGGCACTCGAAATAGGCCATTTCCGGCGCGTAGCCGGCTTCGGTCAGCGTTTCGAAACCGGCCTGGATGAGGTGGGTCAGGCCGCCGCACAGCACCGCCTGCTCGCCGAACAGGTCGGTCTCGCATTCCTCGCGGAAATTCGTCTCGATGATGCCGGACCGGCCGCCGCCGATGGCGCTGGCATAGGAGAGCGCAAGGTCATGCGCGTTGCCGCTCGAATCCTGCGCCACGGCGATCAGGCAGGGCACGCCGCCGCCGCGCTGATATTCGGAGCGCACCGTGTGGCCGGGGCCTTTGGGCGCGATCATGATCACGTCCAGGTCGGCGCGCGGCTCGATCAGCGCGAAATGCACGTTCAGGCCGTGCGCGAAGGCCAGCGTTGCGCCCTGCTTCATGTTGCCGTGCAGGTCGTCGGCGTAGATCGCGGCCTGATGCTCGTCGGGGGCGAGGACCATGATGACGTCGGCCCATTTGGCCGCTTCCGCGTTGGACAGCACCTTGAAACCGGCCGCCTCGGCCTTTTTCGCGGTGGCGGAGCCGGGGCGCAGCGCGATGGCGACGTTGGCGACGCCCGAATCGCGCAGGTTCTGGGCGTGGGCATGGCCCTGGCTGCCATAGCCGACGATGGCGATATTCTTGGTCTTGACCAGTCCGATGTCCGCATCGCGGTCGTAATAAACGCGCATTCTCAATCCCCTAATGATGGCGCCCCCGCAACCGCCGGGGCATGAAGGTTTCGATGAAATTCGATGGTCAGTGGGCCGATTTGCCCCGCGTTATCGCGACAATGCCGGTGCGGGCAACCTCGACGAGGCCCACTTCCCGCATCAGCCCGACAAAAGTGTCGATCTTGTCGCTGCCGCCGGTCACCTCGAAGATGAAGCTGGAGGTTGTCGCGTCGATCACGCGGGCGCGATAGACATCGGCCAGCCGCAGCGCTTCGATGCGATGGTCGCCGCTGCCGGCCACCTTCACCAGCGCCAGCTCGCGCTCCACATGCGGGCCGAAGGTGGTGAGGTCCAGCACGCTGTGCACCGGCACCAGCCGGTCGAGCTGGGCGATGATCTGCTCGATCGCATAAGCCGATCCGTTGGTGACGATGGTGATGCGGCTGACCGATTCATCCTCGGTGACGTCCGCCACGGTGAGGCTTTCGATATTATAGCCGCGCGCGGTGAACATGCCGGCGATGCGCGCCAATATGCCCGCCTCATTGTCGACGGTGACGGACAGCGTGTGCCGTTCGATGGTTTCTTCCTTGATGTGCATCAGACCAGCGCCTTCGCTTCGTCGTCCATTTCCCCGGACACTTCATTTGCCTGCAGAATCATGTCGGTGTGGGCCGCGCCGGACGGGATCATCGGGAAGCAATTGGCCATCTGCGCGACATGGCAATCGACCAGCACCGGGCCGGGCGTGTCGATCATCCGGGCGACGCCGGCCTCCAGATCCTCCGGCTTGTCGATCCTGATGCCGGTCCAGCCATAGGCTTCGGCCAGCTTCTCAAAATCTGGCAGGGAGTCGCTGTAACTCTCTGCATAACGGCTGGAATATGTCAGTTCCTGCCATTGCCGGACCATGCCCATATACTGGTTGTTGAGGATGAACAGCTTCACCGGCAGGCGATATTGCGTCGCCGTGGCCAGTTCCTGAATGTTCATCTGGATCGACGCCTCGCCGGCAATGTCGATGACCAGCGCATTGGGGTTGCCGATCTGCGCGCCGATCGCGGCGGGCAGGCCATAGCCCATCGTGCCCAGCCCGCCGGAGGTGAGCCACTTGTTCGGCCCTTCGAAGCCGAAATGCTGGGCCGCCCACATCTGGTGCTGGCCGACCTCGGTGGTGATGATCGGGTCGCGGGCGTGGGTCGCCTGCCACAGCGCCTGGATGGCCTGCTGCGGCATGATCTCGGTTTTCGACAGCGGGAATTCGAGGCACTTCTTGCCCCGCCATTCGTCGATCTGCCGCCACCAGCCGCTCAGTTTCGGCTTGGCGTGCTGCCGCGCCTTCCAGATCCGCACGATATCTTCCATCGCCCGGCCGACGTCCGCGACCACGGGCAGGTCGACCCGGACATTCTTGTTGATCGAACTGCGGTCGATATCGATGTGGATCTTTTTGGAATGGGGCGAAAAAGCGTCCAGCCGCCCGGTCACCCGGTCGTCGAAGCGCGCGCCGAGGCAGAGGATCAGGTCCGCCCGGTTCATCGCCATATTGGCCTCGTAAGTGCCGTGCATGCCCAGCATGCCCAGCCATTCCGGCGCCCGCGAAGGAAAAGCGCCCAGCCCCATCAGCGTCGACGTGACCGGCGCGCCGGTGATCCGCACCAGCTCGCGCAGCATCATGCTGGCGCCGGGGCCGGAATTGATGACGCCGCCGCCGGTGTAGAGGATCGGCCGTTCCGCCGCCGCCAGCATCTCGACGACGCTTTCGAGCAGCTCGGGCGCGGCCTTCACCTGCGGACGATAGGTCTTGTGCTGGATCGCCCCTGGCTTGGCATAGCGCGCGGTGGCGACCTGAACGTCCTTGGGAATATCGATGACCACCGGGCCGGGCCGCCCGGACGTGGCAATATGAAACGCCTCATGGACGATATTCCCCAACCGCGCGGGGTCCTTCACCAGATAATTATGTTTGGTGCAGTGCCGGGTTATGCCGATGGTGTCGGCTTCCTGGAACGCATCCGTGCCGATCAGCGCCGTCGGCACCTGGCCGGTGATGACCACCATGGGAATGGAATCCATCAGCGCATCGGTGATGCCGGTGACGGCGTTGGTCGCGCCGGGTCCTGAGGTGACGAGCACGACGCCGGGCTTGCCCGTGGAGCGGGCATAGCCTTCGGCCGCGTGCGTCGCCGCCTGCTCGTGCCGCACCAGGATATGGCGGATCCGGTTCTGCTTGAAGATGGCGTCATAGATCGGCAGCACCGCCCCGCCGGGATAGCCGAACACGACCTCGACGCCGCAATCGACCAATGCCTCGATCAATATGTCGGCGCCGCTCCGTTCCGTTCCCATGACCTGCCTTTCCGTATATGCTCTGCTGCGCCGCAATATAGAATGGCGCAAGCGGGGGCTAGCTGTAGAAAACTATAGTGTCAACGCCATTTCACATAATTTTATTACCAAATTATCCAATTCATCGTTATTCAATTGCGTGTGAATGCGCGGCCAGTGCGGCGGCGGCTGGTGGGAAAACCAGGTGAACTGGCGCTTGCCATAGCGCCGCGTCGCCAGTCTGGCGGCGGCCACGGCGTCGTCGCGCGACCACCGCCCGCCCAGCCATCCGGCGATCTCGCGGACCCCGATGGCGCGCATCACCGGCAGGGCGGGGTCCAGCCCACGCTCCATCAGCCGTGCGACCTCCTCGATGGCGCCGGTTTCCAGCATGATGTCGAAACGCGCGTCGCAGCGGGCGAACAGCCATTCGCGCGGCGGCAGCAGCAGTTGCGGGACTAGGCGGATGCGCCCGCCGATGCCGCCCGCCGTCTCGGCCTGCCACGCGGCGAGCGGGCGGCCGGTGGAGCGCACCACTTCCAGCGCGCGCGCCACCCGGCTGATGTCGGCGGGGGCCAGCCGAGCGGCGGCGGCGGGGTCTTCCCGGGTCAGCGCGGCATGGGCATCTGAGACGGGCAGGGCGCGCACGGCGGCGCGCACGGCGGCGTCAATATCGGGGACGGGCGCAATGCCGTCGAGCAGCGTGCGGATATAGAGGCCCGTGCCGCCGACGACGATGGGCAACCGGCCCTCGCCATGCGCCACGTCGATCTCGCGGATCGCGTCCACCGCCCATGCCGCGGCCGAACAGGCCTCGGCGCCGTCGACATGGCCGAACAGCCGGTGCGGCACCGCCGCGATATCGTGCGCGTCCGGGCGGGCGGAAAGGACGCGGAGGTCTGCATAAACCTGCGCGGAATCCGCATTGATGATCGTCGCCGGCGTGCGCGCCGCCAGCCGCATCGCCAGAGCGGACTTGCCGCTGGCCGTCGGTCCCGCAATAAGCGCGACCGCGGGCCGCGGGGGTGGCCGATCCAGGGAGTGCGTCATGTTCATCGCCACGCTGATAGCAGCCGATCGGCTCGATGGGGGCGATATTTCAGCGGGGCGCGACCGGCTGGCGGCGGCGGGCTGCGCGCCGGGCGATTGGCGCTGGATCGACGCGGACGCGGCGGCCGACCTGACATTCGCTGCCGATCCCGCCGCGGCCCGGGCTGAGCTCGAAGGCGCCTTTCCTGCCGTGGACGCGGTGGTGCAGGCGGAGCAAGGGCGTGAGAAGCAATTGCTGATCGCGGACATGGATTCGACCATGATCACCGTCGAATGCATCGACGAACTGGCCGATTATGCGGGGCTGCGCGCCGAGATTTCCGCAGTGACCGAACGGGCGATGCGCGGCGAAATCGATTTTGAGGGCGCGCTCACCGGGCGCGTGGCGCTGCTGGCGGGGCTTGAGGCGGCGGTGCTCGATCGCTGCTATGAGGAACGGGTGCGGATCATGCCCGGCGCGAAGCCGCTGGTCCGCACAATGCGCGCGCGCGGCGGCCATGCGGTGCTGGTGTCGGGCGGTTTCACCCATTTCGCAGACCGTGTCGCAGCGGAAATCGGCTTCGACCGGGCGGTCTCCAACCGGCTTGGCCTGACGGACGGCAGGCTGGATGGAACGGTCGGCCGGCCGATTGTCGGTTCAGACCGCAAGCGGATAGAACTGGACGCGGCCATCGCCGCGCACGGGCTGACGGCGGGTCAGGCGCTGGCCGTGGGTGACGGCGCCAATGATATCCCGATGATCCAGGCGGCGGGGCTGGGCGTCGCCTATCATGCCAAGCCGGCGACGGCGGCGGCGGCTGGGGCGCGGATCGACCATGGCGATCTTCATTCACTGCTTTACGCGCAGGGCATCGCCCGGCGGGATTGGGTGCTGGATTAGGGCGCGACGGGAATGCAGGCGTTGCCGCCCCTGGCGAGCGCCGCGCACAGCGCGTCGGCGGCCGCCTTGCCCGCAACCGGCCCGGCCTGAAGCCGGGTCAGGCCGCTCGATTTCATCAGATAGGGCTCAAGCGGTTTCAGCTCGGCATTGCGCGCCGACAAGCGGCCCCAAAGGGTGCGGGCATTCGCTTCGGTGCTGAACGCGCCAAGCTGGACCCGCCACGATTTGGCGTTGAGCACGGGCTTGAATGGCGCTGCGGGCGCCTTCAGCGCGGCCGGCATGGCCTGGCGTTCCGGCGCGATCTCGGCCTCGCGGGCGAGGGCAAGGCCACGCTGCCTTTGCTCGGGGGAGAGGAAGCGGTCGACCTGGGCCAGGCTGGCGGTGGCCTGCGAAATGCCCAGCGCCGACGCGCGGGACAGCAGGGCATAGGCGCGCGGCCAGTCTTTTTCCGCCAGATCGCCGTTGAAGCTGGCGGTGCCCAGCACATAGAGCGCGCGGGGCTCGCCGCGCGCGGCGGCCTTGCGGATCCACGGCATGGCCTCGCGCTGCTTGCCGTTCAGGAACAGCGCCAGCCCGTAATTATCCTCGGCGTCGGCGTGGCCCTGCAAGGCCGCCTTGCGATACCATTGCTCGGCCGCCTTCATATCCACCGGCACGCCGCGCCCCAGGCGATAGGCCTGGGCCAGGTTGAACTGCGCGCTGGCGTCACCTTTTTCGGCCGGATCACGCCATTGCTCTATTGCGTGCTGATAGTCGCCATTCTCCCACGCCTCCACGCCGGCGCGGACATCGGCCAGCGCCGGGGCGGATGTCCAGCCCGGCAATGTCATGGCCAGCGTCAGGAAAACGGCCCGCAACGTCATGTCCACCCACTCTTCCCGATGAATAATCGACCGGAAGCTATAGGCAGTCATTGTTAATGTTGCATTAGTCAGACCATCCGATCCGGCGGAATCGGCGGGCGCGGGGTGTTCAGCCCTTGATGGCCAGCCGCACGCCGAGGGCATGGGCGACTTTCAGCAAAGTGTTCAGCGTCGGGTTGCCGTTTTCGCCCAGCGCCCGGTAAAGCGCCTCGCGCGCCATGCCGGTATCGCGGGCCAGCTCGCTCATGCCGTGCGCGCGCGCGATCTGGAACAGGGTGTGGCGGATGATCGCGGGGTCGCCCGTTTCAAACGAAGAATCCAAATAATTTACAATTATTTCTTCGTGATCGTCGAATTCTCGTTGAATTGATTGCGTAGAGCCGGTGTGTAACATCTCGCCTCGACAGTATAATCAATTGCCCAACGCCAGCCCCGCCCGCGCGGGAATCGGCGAATTTCCCTTACGGAAAGCGCTAAAAACCGCAATATCTTTTTCGTTGCGATTTGATAACGATTTGATTTGCCATGTAGAATATATATGTCATCTATGTGCCATGATGGGCATGATGTTCATCCCTAATCATTAAAATACGTGAAATTATATTACACAGATAAAGAATAGCCTTGAAATTCATATATCTTAATCGATTTCTATAGGTCGATACCCGCTCTCGCGGCGGTCCGCACCGTGGCGGGGGTGCCGGATCCCCGGCGGCGCGCCGGAGGCCCCGCCATGCCGGACCGGAGATATTAACCGGATTTTAGCGACACGCATGGCACTGCGGCGGTGAACGATGGTCACCCAAAGGGGAAAACATGCGCGTTTTAGCGATGGCATCGCAGAAAGGCGGGTCCGGCAAGACCACCTTGTCCGGGCATCTCGCCGTGCAGGCCCAGCGAGCGGGCGCGGGCCCGGTCGTGCTTATCGACATTGATCCCCAGGGCTCTCTGGCCGATTGGTGGAACGAACGGGAAGCCGAATATCCGGCATTTGCGCAAACCACCGTGGCGCGGCTGGCGGCGGACCTCGAGATGCTGCGGCAGCAGGGTTTCAAGCTTGCCGTCATCGACACGCCCCCGGCGATCACCATGGCGATCCAGAGCGTGATCCAGGTGGCGGAACTCATCGTCATCCCGACCCGCCCCAGCCCGCACGATCTGCGCGCCGTGGGCGCGACGGTCGATCTGTGCGACCGGGCCGGCAAGCCGCTGATCTTCGTGGTCAACGCGGCGACGCCCAAGGCGAAGATCACATCCGAAGCCGCCGTCGCGCTTTCGCAGCATGGCACGGTGGCCCCGGTGACGCTGCACCACCGCACCGATTACGCCGCGTCGATGATCGACGGGCGCACCGTCATGGAAGTCGATCCCAAGGGCCGTTCCGCCGCCGAGGTGATCGACCTGTGGACCTACATCTCCGATCGGCTGGAAAAGAATTTCCGCCGCACCGTGTTCAGCGCACCGGGCATGGCCCAGCTGTCCGCCGCCGGCCGCCCGATGGGCGGCGGCTTCGGCCGTCGCGTTGTCGGCCAGTGAAGGGGAAGCGGAACATGGCAGAAGCCAAACCTTTCGCATCGCTTTCGTCCGGCCTGCTGGCCCGCAAGGGACAGGCGAAGCCGGCCATGCGCCCGCAGGGATTTTCCGGCTTTTCCGGCTTCGGCGGGATGAGCGGCGGGCAGGACGATCTCGGCTGGAACGATATGGGGTTCGAACCGGGCCGTCCGCAGATGGAGCTGGCGCCGGTGCCCGGCGAGCCGATCCCCACGGGGTTGCCCCCGGTCATCGTCCAGCGCGAACAGCTGGCCGAGGAACTGGGTTCGCCCGCTGACGACGAGCCGACGACGCCTCTGCTGGCCACCAAGCCCGCCAACGGAAAGACGCGGCCGGTCAAGCGCCAGGCGCTCGACCATGTGCCTGCCGCGCTGCCGGTGGAGCGCAAGACCAAGGCCGCCTTCACGCTGCGGCTGGATCCGGAACGGCATCTGAAGCTCAGGCTCGCCTGCGCGGTGGGCAACCGCTCCGCCCAGCAGCTGGTGACGGAGGCGCTGGATCTGTTCCTTCAGACCATCCCGGCGATCGACGACCTCGCCGATCGCGTGCCGGCCCGCAAGGCCGGCTGAGGCAGTCAACGGAGTGCCGACGATGATGAACACCTCAACCATGGTCAGGATCGCGGCCTCGTCGCTTCTGCTCGGCGCCACGATGGTGGGTTGCATGACCTCCAGCATCGAGGCGCGGTCGGCAAACGCTTCCGATACCGCCCAGGTCTCCAGGTTCGCCGCGAAGGCCGCCGACAAGGCGGAGCGCGCGCTGACCAAGAAGGACAGCGCGACCGCCGTGGCGCAGGCCGAAATGGCCGTGGACGCGATGCCCCGCTATGCCGCTTACCGCACCCTGCTTGGCCGGTCCTATCTGGCGGCGGGGCGCTTCGCTTCGGCGGAAACGACGTTCGCGGATGCGCTGTCGCTCGATGCCGGTCAGGCGCGCGCGGCGGTCAGCCTTGCGCTTGCCCAGATCGCACAGGGCAAGGCTGCGCTGGCCCGCGAGACCATCGACACGCATCAGGCGGTGATTTCACCGGCCGATCGCGGCCTCGCGCTGGCGCTGGCCGGTGACCCACAGGGCGCCGTGCAGCTGCTCGAAGCGACCGTTCGCGCCACCGGCGGCGACGCGCGCGTCCGCCAGAATCTGGCGCTGTCCTACGCGCTGTCGGGGCGCTGGAACGAAGCCAAGCTGCTCGCCTCCTACGATGTCGCGCCGGCCCTCGTGTCGCAGCGGATCATGGACTGGGCGCGCTTTGCCCGCCCGTCCGCGGCGTCCGATCAGGTCGCTTCGCTGCTTGGCGTGACGCCGGCCATGGACCCGGGCCAGCCGACCCGGCTGGCGCTGGCGCCCCTGCCGTCCGGCCAGGCCTATGCGGCCGCCGCGCCCGTCATCGTGCCGCCCGCCCCGCAGGCCTCGGCTGCCGCACCCCTTGTCGCCATCCAGGCGCCGGCCCCCGCGCCGGCAATCGTCCACGCGCCGCGCGTCGCGGCCGCACCGACGCAGGCGCCCGTCGCCGCCCCGGCCGCCGCGCCCGTCGATTTCCCCATCGAGTTCGCGACGGGCAGCGGCGTCCAGTTCGGCCCGCGCAAGGAAATCGTCCAGCCACTGCCGCGCGTCGCGCGCGCGCCGGTCCAGCAGCAGGTGGCCAAAGCCGCATCGCCGCGCCAGCCGGACGTGACCGGCCACGCCCCGATGATCCGCGCCGCCGCCACGCCGATGCGGGTTGCGGCGCCTGCCGCCCGCTTCCAGCAGGCGAACTTCTCCGTTCCGGCGACCGGCGGCAATTTCGTCGTCCAGCTTGGCGCTTATTCCAGCGCCGAACGGGTCGAGACGGCGTGGAAGACGGTATCCAGCCGCTTTGGCGAGATTGCCGGCTATACCCCGTCCAGCGCGACCTATCTGTCCGCGACGCGCGATGGCACGCTGCACCGCCTGTCGATCGCGGGTTTCGCAAACCGGGCGGACGCGACGGCGGTGTGCGGCCGCATCAAGGCGCGGGGCGGGGCCTGCTTCGTCCGCGCTGTAGCGGGCGACGCGCCGCTGCAATGGGCCCAGCGCAAGGTGTCGACCCAGCTCGCCTCGCGCTGACGCTCCACTCTATCGAAATCCGCTCGGGGGCGGTCAGTCGAGGGGCTGGCCGCCCCTGATCATGTGCCGCAGCCTGCCTTGCACCGGCAAGCCGTCGAACGGCGTATTGCCGGCGGCGGCGACCATCTTGTCCGTGTCGATCTTCCACGGCGCGCCTTCATCCACCAGGATGATGTCGGCGGGCGCGTCGATGGCCAGCGTACCGGCATCGATGCCGAGAATGCGGGCCGGGTTGGCGGCCAGCAGCGCAAACAGGCCGGCTGGCGTGACGATCTCGTCGCGCACCAGCCCCAATGCCAGCGCCAGCAGCGTTTCCGCCCCCGCCATGCCGGGGGCTGAATCGGCAAAGGGCAGGCGCTTGTCCTCCGGCCCGCGCGGGTCGTGGCCGGATGCGATCACGTCGATCGTGCCGTCCGCCACGGCGGCGAGCGCGGCCTGACGATCCGCCTCGCTGCGCAGCGGCGGCGAGAGGTGCGCGAAGGTGCGGAAATCGCTGAGCGCGATGTCGGACAGGAAGAGATGCGCCGGGGTGATGCCGCAGCTGACCGGCTGCCCACGCCGTTTCGCAGCACGGATGAGGTCGAAGCCGGCGGCGGTCGTCACCTGGCGGAAATGGATGGCCGCGCCGGCATCGGCGGCGAGCATCAGATCGCGCGCGATGGCGATCGCCTCGGCCGTGGCGGGGGCGGAGGGCAGGCCCAGCCGGGTCGCGGTTTCGCCCGCGGTGGCGGCGGCGGACGCGGTCAGCCCGCCATCCTCGGCATGGGCGATGAGGGTGAGGCCGTGCCCGCCCGCATAAGCAAGCGCGCGGTGCATCACGCCTGAATCGGCGATCCACTGCCGCCCGGTGGAAACGGCCCGCGCGCCGGCAAGCCGCATCAGGCCCATTTCGGAGATTTCGGATCCCGCCGATCCGCGTGTCGCGGCGGCGACGGGATGGACGGTGATGCTGGCCGTGCCCATCGCCGCGGCGCGCTGGATCAGGCCCGGCTCGTCGAGCGCGGAAGACCCGCCCGGCATCAACGCGACATGGGCGATGCCGCCCGCGCGGCACGCGGCGGGGTCGACCGCAAATGCGCCAAGGTCGACGATTGCAGGGGCGATCAGCGCGCCGCGCGCGTCGATCCTCTCCGCACCTGTTGGAATGTCGAACGCGCCCGTCGCCGCAATCCGCTCATCGCGGATCAGCACGCCGCCCTGCGCCGCGTTCTCGCCGGGGCTGGCCAGCCGGCCGTTCAGGATCGCGATCACGCCCATCCCGGCACTCCCCGCCGCCGCCGGGTCAGCACGTCAAGGCAGGCCATGCGCACCGCAACCCCCATTTCCACCTGTTCCGTGATCGCGGATCGCGATGGATCGTCGGCCACAACGCTGTCTATCTCCACGCCCCGGTTCATCGGCCCGGGGTGCATCACCAGCGCGTCGGGCGCGGCGCGTGAGAGGCGCTCCGGCGTCAGACCCCAAAAGGCGCGATATTCCCGCAGGCTGGGGATGAAGCCGCCGCCCATCCGCTCGCTTTGCAGGCGCAGCATCATCACCACGTCCGCCCCCGCTATGCCTTCGTCGAAATCGGTGAAGCTGGTCACCCCCATCCGCTCTATGTCGGGCGGCATCAGCGTCGGCGGCGCGACGATGCGCACGTCGGCGGCCAGCGCGGTCAGCGCCAGGATGTTGGAGCGCGCCACCCGGCTGTGCAGCACGTCGCCGCAGATCACCACCTTCAACCCCGCAATGCTGCCCTTGCGGCGGCGGATGGTGAGCGCGTCGAGCAGCGCCTGGGTGGGGTGTTCGTGGCGGCCGTCGCCCGCATTCAGCACCGGGCAGTCCACCTTGTCGGCGATCAGCTGCACCGCGCCGGAACTGGCGTGGCGGATGACGATCATGTCGGCGCGCATCGCGTTCAGCGTCACCGCCGTGTCGATCAGCGTTTCGCCCTTCTTGATGCTGGACTGGGCGGCGTGCATGTTCACCGTGTCGGCCCCCAGCCGCTTGCCGGCGATCTCGAAGGACAGCAGCGTGCGGGTGGAATTTTCGAAGAACGCGTTGATCAGGGTCAGCCCGGCCAGGCGGTCGTCATGCTTGGACGCCTTGCGGTTCAGGTCGACCCATTGTTCCGCCTCGTCGAGGAGAAAGCTGATCTCGTGCGGCTGGAGCCCCGCAATGCCGGTGAGGTGGCGATGGGGGAACGCCTCTGCGCCGGAAAGGGCGCTGGCGGTGCTGGTCTTCACGGTGGACATTAAAAGCCGCGCTTAGACCGTGCCGGGCGCAAGCTCAAGTGGATGGAATCCGGTTTTCCACCGATGCGGTCCGGCGTAGAGAGGTGAACATGATCATCCGAGACGAAAGACCGGGCGAAATCGCCGCCATTCACGCTCTGGTGACGGAAGCGTTCCTTGCCGCCCCTCATGCCAGCGGCACCGAGGGCGCGATCGTCGATGCGCTGAGGGCGGACGACGCGCTGACGCTGTCGCTGGTCGCCATGGCGGATGGCGCGCTGGCCGGGCACGCCGCCTTTTCCCCGGTGCTGATCGACGGCGAGAAATGCGACTGGTTCGGGCTCGGCCCCGTCGCCGTATCGCCCGCCAGCCGGCGGCGCGGCATCGGCCATGCGCTGGTCGAGGCGGGGTTGAAGCGGCTCCAGGCGCTCGGTGCGGGCGGATGCGTGGTGCTTGGCGATCCCGCTTATTATGGCCGTTTCGGCTTCGCCAGCGATCCGGCGCTGCGCTTTGCGGACGCCCCTGCCGAATATTTCCAGATGCTGCGTTTCACTGATGAGACGCCGCGGGGGGACGTGGTCTACCATCCCGCATTCTACGCGGGATGACCGTCTAGCCCATTGCCAGCGCGTCGATGGCGCCCTGCAATATGTGCGCGGCGGCCAGCGTATCGACCCGCTCGGCGCGCTTCGCCCGGCTGATGTCGGCGTCTATCATCATCCGCTCCACCGCCTGGGTGGACCAGCGTTCGTCCCATAACAGCAGCGGCAGGGCCAGATCTGCGATGTTGCGGGCGAAGGCGCGGGTGGACTGGCTGCGCGGCGATTCGCTGCCGTCCAGGTTGAGCGGCAGGCCAAGCACGATGCCGGCCACGCGCTCCGCCGCGATCAGCCGGACGAGCGCGGCCTTGTCCGCCGTAAATTTCGTGCGGCGGATGGTGCCGGCCGGGCTGGCGAAGCTCCAGCCCGCGTCGCACAGCGCGGTGCCGATCGTCTTCGTGCCGAGGTCCAGCCCGATCAATCGGCCGCCGCCGGGCAGGGCAGCGCGGAAATCAGGGGCGGAAAGCGTGATCATTGCGGCCGGTAGGCTTTCATCCGCCGCTCCGCATCGGCGCGGATATTCGCCCAGAACAGGCTGTAGTCGAACACATGATAGTTGTTGCCGGGCAGCACATAGCTGTCCAACCCTTCAGGCGGCGGCCCGATCAGCAGGAAGCCGCGCTCGTCGCAACGCGCGGGCACGCGCCCGGCCGCGATGGTCGCGCTTTTCAGGTCCGCGCTCTGGAACAGCGTGCCCCGATTGGCGGCCGCGTCGGCCGTGCCATTTGCGGTGCCGGTCAACGGATTGGTGCACAGGAATGCGCTGCCCCGCCGCGGCTGGCCGTCGAAGCCGATGGTTTCGTCATAGGTATCGGTCACCTGGGAAGGATCGGCAGGCTCGCCGAAGCTCTGCCATGACAGGATGCAGCCGGTCTGCTCCGGCGCCGCGCAGGCGGGCAGGCCAAGCGCGGCAAGATCGGTCGAAAGCGAGATCGGCCAGCCGACCACATAGGCCGCGACGATGCGCCGGGCGATCGGCTTGCCGGCGATGCGGTCGCGCAGCAAATGGGTGAGGTGGAGCGATCCCTGGCTGTGCCCGGCAAGGATGATCGGCCGGTCCGCCGGTATTTCGGCGACGAAGCGGTCGAACGCCGCCAGCACATCCCGATAGGCGAGGTCCAGCGCCTTCGCGGCATTGTCCTGCGTGGTCAGGAAGGCGCCGAACGTCGCCTGCCGGTATCGCGGCGCCCAGACCGACCCGACGCCGTTGAAGGCGCTCGCCTGGCCGCGAATGAAGAGCTGCGCGCGCTCATTGGCATCCTGATCGTCCAGCGGCGCGTTCCACGCCGCCCGGTTGAGATAGGATGTCGGGTGGATGAAGAAGACCTCCGCCGCGGGCGCGTCCGTCGGCTGGTAGCCGTCCGGGGTCCAGCGGGCGGGGTCGTCCGCGCCCTTGCCGGGCTGCGAGAACCACATGGCCGGGTCGGCATAGGCATCGATCTTCACCGGGGCCTGCGGGCTGAATTCCGCCGTGGGCACCATGGCGGCGCGGATCAGCCGGTCGCCGAACAGCCGGTAGGCAAAGGCGGCAACAAGCACGAGCACGATCAGCGTCGCGACGATGTAGAGAAATTTGCGGGCCAAGTGGGGGGACTCCAACGGTGCGGCGCAGGCTTTTGCGCGTGCCTAGCGGGCATAGGGGGGATCGCGCAATCTACCCCGCTTGTCACGCGGCCGATTCGGCATAGTCTGCGGCAGGCAGGCGGGGAGAAAATAATATGTCCGTGAAAGAGATGGACCGGGACGACTGGGCGATGCGGCCTTGGCTCATGGCGGCCCTGGGCGCGTTCGCCGGCCTGTTGATCCATCTCTTGTGGTTCAAATTCCTGTTGATCCATTTCCTGACCGACAGCGACAAGCCGGGCGATCTTGCGCTGGCGGCGACGGCCTTTGTCGGCGCGGCCGGCACGCTCACCGCCTTCACGCTGGAACGGATCCGCTGGCGCTGGGCGTTGATCTTTTCCTTTTGCACCGCCGCAGTCGTCGCGCTCGTCACCTACTGGAACGGTTCGCCGGAAAACTGGAGCGCGGGCGGGGGGTGGCGGGCGGTCTGCATCGCACTCGCAGTCGGCATCGCCGCGCCCCTGTTCCAGGCCGCGCGGGACGAGGGCGGGCGCCGCTTTCCCTATGTCGCGGTTCACGGCCATGCCTGGACCAATGTGGTCATCTGGTGCGCCGGCATGGTTTTCGTCGGCATCGTCTTCGCGCTTGCCTATCTGCTGTCCGCGCTGTTCGACCTGATCGGCATCAGGCTGCTCAGCAACCTGCTGCGCCAGGGATGGTTCGGCTGGATGCTGGCGGGCGCCGCGTTCGGCGCGGCCATCGGCCTGTTTCGTGAGCGGGACCGGATCGTCGGCATGTTGCAGCGGGTGGTCGTCTCCGTGCTGGCGGTGCTTGCCCCGGTGCTGGGGGCTGGCCTGCTGATCTTCCTCGTCAGCCTGATCTTCACCGGGCTGACGCCGCTCTGGGAAGCGACGAAATCGACCACGCCGATCCTGCTCGGCTGCGTCATCGGCGCGCTGATTCTCGCCAACGCGGTGATCGGCAACAGCGATGAGGAGGAAAGCCGGTTCGCGCCGCTGCGATTCGGCGCCATCGCGCTGGCCGTGGCGATGCTGCCCTTCGCGATCATCGCCGCCGTCTCCACCGGCGCGCGGATCGGCCAATATGGACTGACGCCGGACCGGCTGTGGGCGGTCGTCTTTGTCGCCATCGCCATCGCCTATGGCGCCGCCTATTGGTGGGCGCTGGCCCGCCGCCGATTGGACTGGGCCGCGGCGGTACGCCCGGCCAATCTGCTGCTGGCCTTTGGGCTGTGCGGTGTCGCCCTCATCCTTTCGACGCCGCTGATCAGCTTCAACGCCCTGTCCACCCGCGATCAGGTGGCGCGCATCAAGCGCGGCGCCATCCCGGCGGACAAGATCGACTGGGCAGCGCTGGCCTTCGAATTCGGCGGCCCGGGCAAGGCGGCGGTGCGCGATCTGGCGAAAACCGGCACGCCTCCAGTCCGCATGGCTGCGGCGAAGGCGCTGAAGGCCGACAATCGCTGGCACCTGGCCGGCATGGCGGAAACAAGCCGCAAGGCCGACAGGGCGCGAAAGAGCGTCATCGTCCTCCCACGGCCCGTTCCGTTGCCGGAAGGCCTTCTCGAATCCTTCGGTTGGCAATTGCCCGAAAATGCCCGGACCGCCCGCCTGCTCTACCACCCCGGCGAACACAGTGCCGTGCTGGTCGTCCAGAGCTGTTCCGATTGCGGGCCGATCGTCGCTGTGACCAGGCTGGATGCCAAGGGCGCGTGGAAAATGCCGGAGGACGGCCCGGCCGTTCCCGCCTCGGGCAAGGCGTTTGATGCCAAGGCGCTCGGCGAAGCCATCGCAGCGGGCCGGATCGATATCCGCCCGGTCACCCGCAGGCAGGTTTTTATCGACGGCAAGCCGGCCGGGGCGGTGTTCGACTAGTCTCTCCGCTTGAAGCGCCGGTGGCCGGGTGCTAGCCGCGCGGTCATGTCAGTCGATGTCAACACCGTCCGCCGGATCGCCAGCCTGGCCCGGATCGCGATCAGCGATGCCGAAGCCGAGGCAATGGCGCCAGAATTCAACAATATCCTCGGCTGGATTGAGCAGCTGGGAGAGGTCGACACCAGCGATGTCGCGCCGATGACGGCGGTGATCGCCAACCGGCTGCGCCTGCGCGCCGATGTGATCGACGACGGCAATATCCGCGATCAGGTGCTCGCCAACGCGCCGCAGGCCGAACACGGCTTTTTCGCCGTACCCAAGGTGATCGAATAATGACCGCGCTGACTGATCTGGGCGTCGCCGCCCTTCGCGACGGCGTTCGCGACGGTGATTTCACCGCCCGCGAAGTGGCGACCGCCTTCATCGACGCGGTGGCCAGGGCCAAGGCGCTGAACGCCTTTCTGGTGGAAACGCCGGATCACGCCCTTGCCGCCGCCGATGCCGCGGACAAGGCGCGCGCCGACAAGGCGTTGAAGCCGCTTTCCGGCGTGCCGATCGGCATGAAGGACCTGTTCTGCACGAAAGGCGTGGAGACGACGGCGGCGAGCGCGATCCTGGGCGGCTTCACCCCCACATATGAATCCGCCGTGTCCGCCAATCTGTTCGCCGCCGGCGCGGGCATGCTGGGCAAGCTCAACATGGACCAGTTCGCGATGGGATCGTCGAACGAGACCAGCGCGTTCGGCAACGTCATTTCCCCCTGGCGGCGCAATGATGGCGGCAATGCCCCGCTGGCGCCCGGCGGTTCGTCCGGGGGCAGCTCGTCCGCCGTCTCCGCCCGGCTTTGCCCGGCCGCGACCGGCACGGATACCGGCGGGTCGATCCGCCAGCCCGCCGCCTTCACCGGAATCAGCGGCATCAAGCCCACTTACGGCCGCTGCTCGCGCTGGGGCACCATCGCCTTCGCCAGCTCGCTCGACCAGGCGGGGCCGATGGCGCGCGACGTGCGCGATTGCGCGATCATGCTGGAGGCGATGGCCGGTTTCGACGCGCGCGACGCCACCTCGCTGGACCTGCCGGTTCCGGCATGGGAGGCGGGTTTGTCTGCGGATCTGCGGGGCAAGCGCGTCGGCATCCCCCGTGAATATCGGGTGGACAACATGCCGGCGGAAATCGACGCGCTCTGGAAGCAGGGTGTGGAATGGCTGCGCGACGCGGGCGCGGAAATCGTCGACGTCTCGCTGCCGCACACCCGCTACGCGCTGCCAGCGTACTACATCATCGCGCCCGCCGAGGCGTCTTCCAATCTCGCCCGCTATGACGGCGTGCGCTTCGGCCTGCGCGATCTGCCGGACGGCGCCGGGTTGCAGGACATGTACGCCGCCACCCGCGCGGCCGGTTTCGGCCCGGAAGTGAAGCGGCGGATCATGATCGGCACCTATGTGCTGTCCGCGGGCTTCTACGACGCTTATTACACGCAGGCGCAAAAGGTCCGCGCGCTCATCGCCCGCGATTTCGACCGCGCGTGGGAACAGTGCGACCTGCTGCTCGCGCCCACCGCGCCCTCCGCCGCCTTCGCGCTGGGTGAAAAGAGCGCAGACCCCATCGCCATGTATCTGAACGACGTTTTCACCGTGCCGTCGTCGCTCGCGGGCCTGCCGGCCATGTCCGTGCCCGGCGGGCTGGACGGGCAGGGCCTGCCGCTCGGGCTTCAGGTGATCGGGCGCGCGCTGGATGAACAATCCGTGCTGAATGCCGGTCTTGCCATAGAGCAGCGCGCCGGCTTTTCCGCACGGCCTGCCGTCTGGTGGTAGAATTATAGGACGGAAGTTTCCGTAATTTATTGAAATTACGTAATTTACGTGAAACTCTCCATCGGCTCGAACGATGGGGAATGAACGCGCATGGGGATGCGGCGTTACGATGCCTTGGACAGCATGCGCGGCATCTGCGCCTGCATCGTCGCGCTTTTCCATTTCCACACCGTTGGCGGCATCACCAATTTCCCGCTGGTCAGGCATGGCTGGATGTTCGTCGATTTCTTTTTCGTGCTCAGCGGGTTCGTGATCGCCTCCGCCTATTTCGATCGGCTGGCGGACGGGTTTTCGGGGTGGCGCTTTCTGGCGCTGCGGGTTGGCCGCATCTACCCGCTGCACATCTTCATTCTGGCGCTGCTTCTCGTCATGGAGCTGGTGCTTGCCAGCGGCGTGGCCGGCGGCTTTGCGGGGCGGGAGGCATTTTCGGACGGCCATGGCGTCGGGGGGCTGCTTGCCGCCGTCGGGCTCGTCAACGCGGTCGGCCTGTCGGACGGACTGGGCTGGAACGGCCCGTCATGGAGCATCGGCGCGGAAATGATGGCCTATATGGTCTTCGCCTTGCTTGTCGGCATTTTCCGGCGGTCCGCGGTGCCGCTCTTCGCGATCATCGGCAGCGGCGCGCTGCTCTGGCTGGCGCTGGCGTCGCCCGGCTGGCTCGATACCACCTATCAGTTCGGCTTTGTCCGCTGCCTCTATGGTTTTTCGCTGGGCGTGCTGCTCCATGCCTTTGTCGGCAGCCGCACTGTCCGGTTCGGCGGAAGGGATGCCACGCAGGCGCAATTCGCCATGACGCTTCTGGTGCTGGCCTTTGCCACGCTCGGCCCGTCCGGTCCGCTCACCCTGCTTGCGCCGATCCTGTTCGCCGCGACGATCTTCGTCTTCGCGGTCGGCGACGGTCTGCTCTCCCGCGCCTTGCAGTGGCGGCCGCTGCTGATGGTCGGAACCCTGTCCTATTCCATCTACCTGCTCCACGCCGTCGTCCAGGGGCGCTTCATGGATCTGGTGCAATGGCTGGGGCAGCTGAATGGCCGGACCTACATGGTGCGCGATGCCGCCGGGAGCGAAAGGCTGGTGGTGCCCGGCATCGGATCGGACATGCTGACATTGCTGATGATGGCGATGCTGGTCGGCGCGTCCTGGCTCACTTACCGCTATGTCGAGACGCCCGGCCGTCGCCTTGCGCGCAAATGGGTGATGCAGGGCCGGTGGGCCGCCCCGGCTGCGTCCAAAGGCAAGGCGAAGGCGACCGCCTATTGATTTTGCGCTTTCAAGGCTTGCAGCGGCGGACGCGAACGCTAGGAACGGCGCATGACCGACAGCACTTATCGCATCCAGGGCGCAACCGGTGAATGGGAGGTCGTGATCGGCCTTGAGGTCCACGCCCAGATCACGTCCAACGCCAAGCTTTTTTCCGGCGCGGCCACCGCCTTCGGGGCGGAACCGAACAGCCAGGTTTCTTTGGTCGACGCCGCGATGCCCGGCATGTTGCCGGTGCCCAATGCCGAATGCGTCCGCCAGGCGGTCCGCACCGGCATGGCCATCGAAGCGCAGATCAACGCCTGGTCCCGGTTCGACCGCAAGAATTATTTCTATGCGGATCTGCCGCAGGGCTATCAGATTTCCCAGCTTTACCACCCGATCGTGGGGGAAGGGCGGATCGAGATCGAGCCGGCCGAGGGCGTTCACAAGACGATCGGCATCGAGCGCATCCATATCGAGCAGGATGCCGGCAAGCTGATGCACGATCAGCACCCGACCAGCAGCTATGTCGACCTCAACCGCTCCGGCGTCGCGCTGATGGAAATCGTGTCGCGCCCGGACATGCGTTCGCCGGCGGAGGCGGGGGCTTATGTCAAGAAATTGCGCTCGATCCTGCGCTATGTCGGTTCGTGCGACGGCAATATGGAACAGGGATCGATGCGCGCCGACGTCAATGTCAGCGTGCGGCGGCCGGGCGAGGAATTCGGCACGCGGACCGAAACGAAGAACGTCAATTCGGTGCGCTTCGTGATGGCGGCCATCGAATATGAGGCGAGCCGGCAGGTCGACGTGCTGGAAAGCGGCGGCAAGATCGTCCAGGAAACCCGCCTTTTCGACCCGGACCGGGGCGAGACGCGCTCGATGCGTTCCAAGGAGGACGCGCACGACTATCGCTATTTCCCCGATCCCGACCTGTTGCCGCTGGAATTGAGCGAGGAATTTCTGGCGGATTGCCGGGCCAGCCTGCCCGAACTGCCGGATGCCAAGCGCGCGCGTTATGCGGGGGAACTGGGTCTTTCCGCCTATAACGCCGCCGTGCTGACCGCCGATGTCGAGGCTGCGCGCTGGTTTGAGGCGCTGCTCGCCGAAACCGGCAAACCGGCGGAAATGGCGAAGGCGGCGTCCAACTGGGTCACGTCGGACCTGTTCGGCGCGTTGAACCGGCTCGGCCGCGACATAGAGGACAGCCCGGTCAGCCCCCGGCAGGGCGCGGAACTGCTCGGCCTGGTGGCGGACGGCACGCTGTCCGGCACGCTTGCCAAGCAGGTGTTCGAGATCATGCTCGAAACCGGCGACGACCCCGGGAAGATCGTCGAGGAAAAGGGCCTGAAGCAGACCAGCGACACCGGCGCCATCGAGGCGGCGATTGCGGGCGTGATGGCGGCCAATGCCGACAAGGTGGCCGAATATCGCGGCGGCAAGGACAAGCTGTTCGGCTTTTTCGTCGGCCAGACGATGAAGGCGATGGCCGGCAAGGCCAATCCCGGCGTGGTCAACGATCTGCTCAAAAAGGCGCTGGGCTGATCGCCGGCGCTCAGGCCGGGGCGGGCCAGCGGCCGTTTTCGCGCGCGGATGCCGAATTCCGGCGCGTGGGAGGGCGCAAATATCCGATCCGCCTTGCCCTTGGCCGTCCGCCTGTTATAGACGCCGCCGACCGGCGGTCCTGAAGCGGGCGTGGCGGAACTGGTAGACGCGCCAGATTTAGGTTCTGGTATCGCAAGATGTGGGGGTTCGAGTCCCTTCGCCCGCACCAGCTTCGTCGCTCCCCCGGGGTGCTTCGCCAAGCAAATTCCAGCATGAAGGCATGTGAGACGAGATGCAGACTGTCGAGACGTTGAACGAAGGCCTGAAGCGCGCCTACACCCTCACCATCACCCGCAAGGACATCGACGCGCGCGTCGATCGGGAGCTGAAGACGGTTGCGCCGCAGATCAAGATGCCCGGCTTCCGCCCCGGCAAGGTGCCGGCCAATCTGGTCCGCAAGATGCACGGCCCCGCGCTCGAGCAGCAGGCGCTGGACAATTCCGTTCAGGAAGGCGTCCAGAAGCTGCTGGCCGACAACAAGCTGCGCCCCGCCATGCAGCCGACGGTCGAGCTGAACGAAGGCTATGAACCCGGCAAGGATGCCGAGATCAAGGTGACGCTGGAAGTCCTGCCGGACGTGCCCGCGCCGTCGATCGAGGGCCTGAAGCTGGAACGGCTGACGGTTGCCGTCGACGATGCCGCGGTGGACGAGGCGGTGAACAAGATCGCATCGCAGAACAAGAGCTTCGAGGCCGCCAAGGCGACCCACAAGGCAGCCACCGGCGATCTCGTCGTCATGGATTTCGTCGGCAAGGTCGACGGCGTGGCGTTCGAGGGCGGCACGGGCGAGGGCATGTCGGTGGAAATCGGCAGCGGCCAGCTTATCCCGGGTTTCGAGGACCAGCTCGTCGGCGTGAAGGCAAATGACGAGAAGACGATCAACGTCACCTTCCCGGAAAATTACAATGCCGAGCATCTGAAGGGCAAAGCCGCGACCTTCGATCTCGTCATCACCGAGGTGAAGACGCCGAAGGAAACCAAGGCGGACGACGATTTCGCCAAGTCGCTGGGCCTGGAAGGCATCGACAAGCTGCGCGAGCTGCTGCGCGGCCAGATCGAGCAGGAACATAACGGGCTGACCCGCACCCACATGAAGCGCAAGCTGCTCGACCAGCTGGCCGCCTCCCATGATTTCGAGGTCCCCCCGTCGATGGTCGAGGCCGAGTTCCAGCAGATCTGGCATCAACTGGAACATGAAGCGAGCCATGAAGAAGACCCCGCCGCCGCGCTGAAGGAAATGGAAGCGGACCGCGACGATTATCGCGCGATTGCGGAACGGCGCGTCAGGCTGGGCCTGCTGCTGTCCGAAATCGGCCAGGCGAACGGCGTCGAAGTCAGCCAGCAGGAAATGAACCGCCTCATCGCACAGGCCGCCCAGCAGTATAAGCCGGAGGATCGCGAGCGTTTCGTCCAGTATCTGCGTCAGGAGCCGATGGCGGCGGCGCAGCTTCGTGCGCCGCTTTATGAAGACAAGGTGGTCGATTTCCTGTTCGGCAAGGCGGAAATCAGCGAGCGCGCGGTGAGCCGCGAGGAAATCCAGGCCGAGATCGAGGCCGAGGATGACGGCGGCCATGTCCACGGTCCGGGCTGCGGCCACGACCATGCTCATGAAAAGCCGAAGGCCAAGAAGCCGGCGGCGAAGAAGGCCGCCGCGCAGGAAAAGGCCGCGGAACCGGCTGAAAAGCCCGCCAAGAAGGCCGCTGCAAAGAAGGCCGACGCGAGCGACGACAAGCCTGCGGTGGAGAAGAAGCCGGCTGCCAAGAAACCGGCGGCGAAGAAAGCCTGAGGACAGGGCTTTGCACGCGGCGCCGGAACTGTTGAGCACCGCCGATATCGCGGCGAGTGCAAGGGTTGCGGTGCTGCTACCCTGCTATAATGAGGAAGCGGCGATCGGCCAGACGATTGCCGCTTTTCGGGCGGTGCTGCCGGGCGCGGCGATCTACGTATATGATAATAACAGCAGCGACGGCACGGTGAAGGTTGCCGCCGCTGCCGGCGCGATCGTCCGGTCCGAAAGGATGCAGGGCAAAGGCAATGTGGTCCGCCGTATGTTCGCCGATGTGGAGGCGGACGTCTATGTCATGGCTGACGGCGACGCGACCTATGACGCGTCTGCGGCCCCTGCCATGGTGGCGCAACTGCTGACGGATCGGCTCGACATGGTTGTCGGCGCCCGGCAATCCGAAGTCGAGGCGGCGTATCGGCGCGGCCATGTGTGGGGCAACCGCCTGCTCACCGGCATATTGGCGCGCCTGTTCGGGCGGAGTTTCAGCGATATTCTATCGGGATACAGGGTATTTTCGCGACGATTTGTGAAGAGCTTCCCGGTGCTGTCCGAGGGGTTCGAGATCGAGACGGAGATCAGCGTCCACGCGCTGGAACTGCGGATGCCGGTTTCCGAGAAAATTACCGCTTATGGTGCCAGGCCCGAAGGTTCGATATCGAAATTATCGACCTATCGCGACGGCTGGCGAATACTTCACACTATTATAACCCTGTTCCGCGTTGAAAAACCGATCCTATTCTTCGGTGTGATCGGTGTGGTAGTGGCGTTGTTCGCTCTCATTCTCGCCGCACCACTGATTCTTACCTATCTTCACACCGGTCTTGTGCCGAGATTGCCTACGGCTGTTTTGGTGATGGGGTTGATCATTCTCGCTTTTTTGAACGGGTTTTGCGGGCTGATCCTCGACACGGTGGTGCGCGGGCGGCGCGAGGTGCGGCGGCTTGCCTATCTTTCATTCCCGGCCCCCGGCGATCGAGGGGCTTGAAGCGGCCCGCCTTTCCCCCGATGTAGGGGGCGGCAAGAGGCTCCAACCAAGGACATTCGATCCCCATGAACAATCCGTTCGTAAACGGCCAGATCCACGACGCGCTCGTTCCCATCGTCATCGAGCAGTCGACCCGCGGTGAACGCTCGTTCGACATCTTCTCGCGCCTGCTGCGCGAGCGCATCATCTTCGTCACCGGCGGGGTCGAGGACGGGATGGCGTCGCTCATCACCGCCCAGCTGCTGTTCCTGGAATCGGAAAATCCGAAGAAGGACATCTACATGTACATCAACTCGCCGGGCGGGGTGGTGACGGCGGGCATGGCGATCCACGACACCATGCAGTACATCCGGCCGCGCGTCGGCACGGTGTGCATCGGCCAGGCGGCGTCGATGGGCAGTTTCCTGCTGGCGGCGGGCGAGCCGGGGATGCGGATGGCGCTGACCAATGCGCGGATCATGATCCACCAGCCCTCGGGCGGCGCGCAGGGCATGGCGTCTGACATCGAGATCCAGGCCAAGGAGATCCTGCGCATCCGGCACCGGATGAACGAACTCTACGCCAAATATACCGGCAAGTCGCTGGAAGAGATCGAAAAGGCGATGGACCGCGACAAGTTCCTGTCCGCCGACGAAGCCAAGGCGTTCGGGCTGCTGGACGAGGTTTACGACAAGCGCCCGACCCCGACCGAGGAGCCGGCTGCCCCGGCGGCGTGACGATTCGGCCGGGCGGAACCAAATATTCGCCATTGTCGGATAGAAACATGCCGGGTTAGGATGCCCGCAAGAACCATGGCCAGAGCAACGGCCGAAGGAATTTTTGATGACGAAATTGAGCGGCGGAGATTCCAAGAGCACGCTGTACTGCTCGTTCTGCGGAAAATCGCAGCATGAGGTGCGCAAGCTCATCGCGGGGCCGACGGTGTTCATCTGCGACGAATGCGTCGAGTTGTGCAACGACATCATCCGCGAGGAAACCAAATCCGCACTGGTCAGCAAGAAGGACGGGGGCGTGCCCACGCCGCAGGAGATCTGCGACGTGCTGGACGATTATGTGATCGGCCAGAAGCAGGCCAAGCGGGTTCTCTCGGTGGCGGTGCACAACCATTACAAGCGGCTGGCGCACGGCGCCAAGGGCGCGGACGTGGAACTGGCCAAGTCCAACATCCTGCTGGTCGGCCCCACCGGCTGCGGCAAGACGCTGCTCGCCCAGACGCTGGCCCGCATCCTCGACGTGCCCTTCACCATGGCGGACGCCACGACGCTGACCGAGGCCGGCTATGTCGGCGAGGATGTGGAGAACATCATCCTCAAGCTGCTGCAGGCGTCCGATTACAATGTCGAGCGGGCGCAGCGCGGCATCGTCTATATCGACGAGATCGACAAGATCAGCCGCAAGGCGGAAAATCCGTCGATCACGCGCGACGTGTCCGGCGAGGGCGTGCAGCAGGCGCTGCTGAAGCTGATGGAGGGCACCACCGCCAGCGTGCCGCCGCAGGGCGGCCGCAAGCACCCGCAGCAGGAGTTCCTGCAGGTGGACACGACCAACATCCTGTTCATCTGCGGCGGCGCCTTTTCCGGGCTGGAAAAGATCATCGGCGACCGTTTGCAGGGCAAGTCGATCGGCTTCGGCGCCTATGTCGCGGCGCCCGAAGAGCGGCGCACCGGCGAGGTGCTGCGCCAGTGCGAGCCGGAGGACCTGCTGAAATTCGGGCTGATCCCCGAATTCGTCGGCCGCCTGCCGGTGATCGCGACGCTGGAGGACCTGGACACCGACGCGCTGGTCAAGATCCTGTCCGAGCCGAAGAACGCGCTGGTCAAGCAATATGGCAAGCTGTTCGACATGGAGAATGTGAAGCTGGGCTTCACCGACGATTCGCTGGTCGCGATCGCCCGCAAGGCGATCATGCGCAAGACCGGCGCGCGCGGTCTCCGCTCGATCCTGGAGGCGATCCTGCTCGACACCATGTTCGACCTGCCGTCGATGGACGGGGTGGACGAGGTGATGATCGACAAGGACGTGGTCGAGGGCCGCAAGGAGCCGGTCCGCGTCTATGCCAAGAAGGAAAAGACCGGCGACGCCGCCTGATCCGCTTTCCCCACAGCCAACAGAAAAGACCGTGATGAGCGACCCTCGCGAGCCGATACGCCTGCGTCCGCTGCCCATGCTGATCTTCAGTTCCCGGTGGCTGCAGCTTCCGCTTTATGTTGGCCTGATCGCGGCCCAGCTGGTCTATGTCGCGCTGTTCCTGAAGGAATTGTGGCATCTGGTCACCCATAGCTGGGGTGCGACGGAACAGCAGATCATGCTGGTCGTGCTGGGGCTGATCGACGTGGTGATGATTTCCAACCTGCTGGTGATGGTGATCGTCGGCGGTTACGAGACCTTCGTTTCGCGCCTGAACCTGCAGGGCCATCCGGACCAGCCGGAATGGCTGAGCCACGTCAATGCGGGCGTGCTGAAGGTGAAGCTGGCAATGGCGATCATCGGCATTTCGTCGATCCACCTGTTGCGCACCTTCATCGAGGCGGGCGCGATCGGCACGCCCACCGGCCGGGTGACCGAGACCGGGGTGATGTGGCAGACCATCATCCACATGGCCTTCATCGCATCCGCCATCGGCATCGCCTATGTCGACCGGATGAGCCAGCACCGGCACTGATCCGGCCCCCGCGCGGCGGCGGCGCGCGGGCATGATCCCATACGGCCATTGATGTCGGCGCGGGCCATGATCATATAACCGTCGGCAGAGAGCCTGCTTTCGCTCGCCATGGAGCTTTGATGACCATTTCCTATCCCGTCCTGCCCCTTCGCGACATCGTCGTGTTTCCGCAGATGATCGTGCCCCTGTTCGTGGGGCGCGACAAATCCGTCGCGGCGCTGGAAACGGCGATGGCGGCGGACAAGGAGATTTTCCTGGTCGCCCAGCTCGACCCCGCCCAGGACGACCCGGAGCGCGACGATCTGTACGATCTGGGCGTGGTGGCGACGGTGCTGCAGCTGCTGAAACTGCCCGACGGCACGGTGCGGGTGCTGGTGGAGGGCAAGCAGCGGGCGACGCTGACGACGCTGGACACGCGCGGCGACCACCTGACCGCGACCATCGACCAGATCGACGAGGTGGTGAGCGAGGGGCCGGAAATATCCGCGCTGATGCGCTCCGTGGTCGACCAGTTCGAAAATTATGCCAAGCTGAACAAGAAGCTGCCGGCCGAGACCGCCGTGCAGCTGAGCGAGATCGACGACGCGTCGCGGCTGGCCGACGCGGTGGCGGCCAACATATCGATCAAAGTATCCGACAAGCAGGCGCTGCTGGTTGAGGCGGACCCCGCCCGCCGGCTGGAAATGGCCTTTGCCTTCATGGAAGGCGAGCTGGGCGTGCTGCAGGTGGAAAAGAAGATCCGCAGCCGCGTGAAGCGGCAGATGGAGAAGACCCAGCGCGAATATTATCTGAACGAGCAGCTGAAGGCGATCCAGCGCGAGCTGGGCGCGGAAGGCGAGGAGGACGGCGACGAGCTGGCCGAGCTGACCGCGAAGATCGCCAAGCTGAAGCTTTCCAAGGAAGCGCGCGGCAAGGCGACGTCCGAGCTGAAGAAGCTGAAATCCATGGCGCCGATGTCTGCCGAGGCGACGGTGGTGCGCAATTATCTGGACGTGCTGCTGGGCCTGCCATGGGGCAAGAAATCCAAGCTGAAGCGCGACATTGCCGAGGCGCAGGCGGTGCTGGACGAGGACCATTATGCGCTGGAGAAGGTGAAGGACCGGATTGTCGAATATCTGGCGGTGCAGGCGCGCACCAACAAGCTGAAAGGGCCGATATTGTGCCTGGTCGGCCCGCCGGGCGTGGGCAAGACGTCGCTCGGCCGGTCGATCGCCAAGGCGACGGGGCGCGAGTTCGTCCGCCAGTCGCTGGGCGGGGTGCGCGACGAGGCCGAGATTCGCGGCCACCGCCGCACCTACATCGGATCCCTGCCGGGCAAGATCGTCGCCAACCTGAAGAAGGCCGGCACGTCCAACCCGCTGTTCCTGCTCGACGAGATCGACAAGCTGGGCCAGGATTTCCGCGGCGACCCGGCGTCCGCGCTGCTGGAGGTGCTGGACCCGGAACAGAACAACAAGTTCCAGGACCATTATCTGGAGATCGACATCGACCTGTCCGACGTGATGTTCGTCACCACGGCCAATTCGCTGAACCTGCCCCAGCCGCTGCTGGACCGCATGGAGATCATCCGGCTGGAGGGTTATACCGAGGACGAGAAGGTGGAGATCGCCAAGCGCCACCTGATCGCCAAGCAGATCGAGGCGCATGGGCTGAAGGAGGGCGAGTTCGTCCTGACCGACGCGGGCCTGCGCGCGCTGATCCAATATTATACCCGCGAGGCCGGAGTGCGGACGCTGGAGCGCGAGATCGCCCGGCTGGCGCGCAAGGTGCTGCGCAAGATATTGGAAGGCAAGATCGAGCGGGCGGAGATTACCCCCGACAACCTGGCCGATTATGCCGGCGTGCGGAAATACCGCTATGGCATTGGCGAGGAGGAGCACCAGATCGGCGCGGTGACCGGGCTGGCGTGGACCGAGGTGGGCGGCGAGCTGCTGACCATCGAATCGGTGACGGTGGCTGGGAAGGGCAACATCCGCACCACCGGCAAGCTGGGCGAGGTGATGACCGAATCCGTGCAGGCGGCGCTGAGCTTCGTCAAGGCGCGCAGCCCGAGCTATGGCATCAAGCCCAGCCTTTTCGCCCGCAAGGACATCCACATCCACCTGCCCGAGGGCGCGGTGCCCAAGGACGGCCCGTCGGCCGGCATCGGCATGGTCACCTCCATCATCTCCACCCTGACCGGCGTGCCGGTGCGGCGCGACGTGGCGATGACCGGCGAGGTGACGCTGCGCGGGCGGGTGCTGCCCATTGGCGGGTTGAAGGAAAAGCTGTTGGCGGCGCTGCGCGGCGGCATCACCACCGTGCTGATCCCCGCGGAGAATGAAAAGGACCTGGTGGAGATACCCGCCAACATCCGCGAGGGGCTGACCATCGTGCCGGTGGCGCATGTCGACGAGGTGTTGAAGCTGGCGTTAACCCAGAGTTTGACGCCGATCGACTGGACCGACGCCGACGAGTTGGCTGCCCAGCCGCCCGCGCAAATTGGCTCAAACGGCGCCGAAGGCGGTGAATCGTTACGCCATTGATCGCAAACCTACGCTTTGTGGGCGTAAAATAGCCGGAAAAGGTCGATCATCGGCGGTTTCCCTTTGACAGGACGCCGATGCTTCGCCTTACTGCCCGCCGGCAAATGCCGTGATTCCAACCACAGAGTTTAGACAAAGGGGGTTCCCTGGGCATGAACAAGCAAGAGCTTATCGGATCGGTCGCTGACGCATCGGGCCTGAGCAAGGGCGACGCAAGCAAGGCCGTCGAAGCTGTTTTCGACGCGATCTCGGGTGCGCTGAAGAAGGGCGACGAAGTGCGCCTGGTCGGCTTTGGCACCTTCTCCGTTTCGAAGCGCAAGGCCTCCACCGGCCGCAACCCGCGCACCGGCGAGCCGATGACCATCAAGGCGTCGACCCAGCCGAAGTTCAAGGCCGGCAAGGGCCTGAAGGACGCGGTCAACTGATCCATGCTTCGGCGTGCTCGCGCCGAATAAATGTGATCCATATGATCTGGACATCCGGCTGGTGGATGCCTATTCCACCGGCACACGGGAGGGCGGCCGCGAAAGCGCCGCCCTTCTGTTAAGCAGCGAAAGCGGGGCCGTCCGCTCGCACGGCGGTTTTCCGCCGGACGCCGGCAAGGTGTGGGCGCGTAGCTCAGTGGTAGAGCACACCCTTCACACGGGTGGGGTCGTAGGTTCAATCCCTACCGCGCCCACCACGCCTTGCCGGTTTGAAGGGCGCGATCCGCGCCGGCGCCATTCAACTTGCCAGCGCTTGGGGCCGCCGATAGCATGGCGGCATGAGAAAACTCACTGCCATCGCCTGCCTGGCGTCGATGATTGCGCTGTCCGCGTGCAACACCATTTCCGGCATGGGCCGCGACGTATCCTCGGTGGGCAAGACCGTTTCCAAGACCGCTGACGGCGCGAAATAAGGGTTCGTAAGGGCGAGGCCGGCGCGCGCTGTGTGAGCGTGGGACCGTTGGCACACGTGTTCCTGCCCGAGCATAGATGCATGGGCGGGCTTTATGAGCGTGGATCCGTGTAAACAGGACGCATGGGCGGACTATAGTGGATGGGTCTGCGGGGACGGGCGTGCCCCTGTGCGTGGGCGTGCGTGGATGAGCATTTTTTAAGTGGGTTTGCGTGAACGGGGCTTGGATGCTGGGCTTGCGTGGGCGGGTCGCGGTGCGTTGGGCGTTCGGCGGCTTGCGGCTGTTGAGGTGCGGTTCCAGCGATTGCGTCGCGGCGGCGTCGGGCATCTGTGAGCGGGACGGCAAATTTATTGCACATGTTTATCAATTCTATGCTTTTGACATAACTGGATAAATTGGAACACTAAAGTGCCTGATGGCCAATCCAGGCCAACGGGGGGTTCCATGAACATTCGATTTTCCGCGCTTGGCGCGGCGTTGCTTGCCGTGACGTCGATTCCGGCACTGGCCCAGTCCGCGGACGTTGCGGCGCCGGCCGATCCCGCCGCAGCGCCTGCTGCACCTGCGGCCGCCGTGGAGACGGCTGCCCCGGCGTCCGCTGCCGTTTCGCTGGGGACGCCGGCGACCGGAGTGGTGCGGGCCGGGACGCATATTGCGCTGAAGACCAGCGAGCCGCTGACCACCGAGGGCAAGAAGCTGCGGGTGGGGCAGCGGTTTCAGCTTGAGGTAGCCGAGCCGGTCGAGCTGAACGGCAGGGTGATCATCCCCGTCGGCAGCCCGGCGCAGGGTGAAGTCACCGACGTGCGCAACAAGGGGATGTGGGGCAAATCCGGGCGGATCAACGCACGGGTGCTGTATGTCCGCGCCTATGGCCGCCAGATCCGCCTGTCCGGCCAGCTGGACGACAAGGGCGTCACCGGCACGGCGGGCGTCGTCGCCGCCGTCGCGCTCGTGCCGGTCGCGGGCTTCTTCACCACCGGCACCAGCGCCAAGATTCCGCTGGGATCGCCGGTCAACGCGTTCATCGACGAGGACGTCGACGTCAATTTCGCCGAGCCGGCGCTGGCCCCGACTCCGGTGATGGTGGTAACGCCGTCTTCCGGCGCGAAATAAGAACGGAATATTTCGAAAAAATCCGTCTTTGCGACATGATGTGGCGAGCGGCGCGGGTTGAGGCCCGGCCGCTCGTTTCGTCAGCTAAATGAGTATTTTAGTGGGATCGGGCCACGCGCCATGGCGTGCGGGCCATATGCGCGCGCCGATTTTCGACGGCTTTGACCTTGCTTCACGCCGCTTTGGCCGCTTAACGAGCGCCAGCGAAGAACGGGGAGTGCGTGAATGCGATTTCAGAGCCTGCAGGATTGCCTTGATAACGTCGCCCTCCAAAACCCGGGACAACCGGAATTCCTGCAAGCCGTGACAGAGGTGATGGGCAGCATCTGGCCCTTCATCGAACGCAATCCGCGATACCGCGAACAGGCCCTCATCCAGCGGCTGGTCGAGCCGGAGCGGGCGATCATCTTCCGCGTGTCATGGGTGGACGACCGGGGCGACACCCGGGTCAACCGGGGCTACCGCATCCAGCATAGTTCCGCCATCGGCCCGTATAAGGGCGGCATGCGCTTCCACCCGTCGGTGACGCTGTCGGTGCTTAAGTTCCTGGCGTTCGAGCAGACCTTCAAGAACGCGTTGACCACGCTGCCGATGGGCGGCGGCAAGGGCGGCAGCGATTTCGACCCCAAGGGCAAGAGCCCCGGCGAGGTGATGCGTTTCTGCCAGGCCTTCATTTCCGAACTGCACCGCCACATCGGATCGGACACAGACGTGCCGGCGGGCGACATTGGCGTCGGCGCCCGCGAAGTGGGCTTCATGGCCGGCATGATGAAGAAGCTGACCAACCGGTCCGACTGCGTCTTCACCGGCAAGGGGCTGAGCTTTGGCGGCTCGCTGATCCGGCCGGAGGCGACCGGATATGGCACCGTCTATTTCGCGCAGGAAATGCTGCTGCACAGCGGCCGGTCTCTCGAAGGGCTGCGGGTGAGCGTATCCGGGTCCGGCAACGTCGCCCAATATGCGATCGAGAAGGCGATGGAGCTGGGCGCGATCGTCATCACCGCGTCGGATTCGAGCGGGACGGTGATCGATGAAGGCGGCTTCACCCCGGAAAAGCTGGCCGAGTTGATGGAAGTGAAGAACCATCAATATGGCCGCGTCGGTGATTTCGCGGCGCGCACCGGCCTGCGTTTCGAGCCGGGCATCAAGCCGTGGCAGGTGCCCGCCGACGTGGCGCTGCCGTGCGCGACCCAGAACGAGATCGACACCGACGACGCCCGGCAGATGATCGCCAACGGCGTGGTCTGCGTGGCGGAAGGCGCGAACATGCCGTCCACCGCGGGCGCGGTGGAGCTGTTCGAGGAGCATCATGTGCTGTTCGGCCCGGGCAAGGCCAGCAATGCCGGGGGCGTTGCGACGTCCGGGCTGGAAATGAGCCAGAACGCCATGCGCCTGTCATGGCCGCGCGAGGAGGTGGACGCCCGCCTGCTCGAGATCATGCGCAGCATCCATGCCACCTGCCTGCAGCACGGCACCCGCGAGGACGGCAGCGTGAGCTATGTCGACGGCGCGAACATCGCCGGTTTCGTCAAGGTGGCCGACGCCATGCTGATGCAGGGCGTGATCTGACCGGCAGGGCCGGCCCGCGCCGCCGCCCCATGCGCGCGGCGGCGGGGCAGGCCCGCCCGTTCCGTCAGGCGGCGGCGCGGCGCGCGGGGCGGTGGCGATGCCGCAGCGCGCCGCCCACCACCGCCATGCCGAAGAGCATCATCGCCCAGCTTGCCGGTTCCGGCACCGGGGCGGCCATGGTCATCCAGTAGCGGTTCTGGATCGCGCTGTCGGACGAGACGGCCTGGAACAGGCTGACATTGCCGTTCGGTACCCACAGGCCGCTGTTGATGTTCGCTGCCCAGCCGAGGATGTAGCCGGTCGCCTCCGGGTCGCCCAGCCCGTCATTCATGATGCCGAACACGGTGCTGCTGTCCGCAGGCGCGATCACCGCCTGATTATTCTCCACGATGCTCCAGGTCAGCGTCTGCAGCGCCAGCGAATAGGCGCCGATGCTGTTCCATTGGGCCGCCAGCGCCGGATTATAGCTGAGATCGCCATTGGCGGCGACATAGGCGGTGACCGCGCCGTCCAGCAGCGGATAGGCGTTGGAGAAGAGCGCGGTCAGCTGCGCGTCCCTGAAATCCCCGAACGAGGTGATGCCGCCGGTGACGGTGTAGGAGGGGGCGACGCCATCATGATCGAACAATTCCGCGCAGACCTGGAAAAAGGATCCGCTGCCCGCGACGTCCCAATAGGAGCCGCCGAAGCCGCCCACGCTCGATGGGTTCGCGCCGAAGCGGTAGTGGACGCTGGTCTGATATTGCGGGCCGGTGGTGATCGCGCTGCCGGGGACGGTGGACGCCGCGGCCGGGATGGCGGTGGAGAGGATGAGGGCGCCCGCAAGGGCGGTGAAGATGCGCATGGGTTCCGTTCCGTCGTTGCGCAGGCAGGCCGGGGCTTGCGTGCGGAGGAGTATCGGCAACCGCAATCGCAATCTTTATGCCATTATTCAGCAACATAGGGTTGAGGCCGCGCGCGGCGGCGGGCGCGTGGCCGTCAGCGCATCGCCTGTCAATGATATCGACGATGGTATTGATTTAATTGCGTAATTTACGCAATCACGGCGTGGCGGCGCGTGGTGCGAGCTTCAGCACCGCGCTGGGCGCGTCCTTGGTCAGCGGGGTGGCGCGCCAGCGGATCGTCTTGCGGCCGCCGACAACGGTGGCGCCGTCCTCATTATTCTGGCTGACGATCTCCGCATTGGTATCGAGCGTGAACACCCCGTCCAGCTTGCTCGCCATGTCCGGCTTGCCGGGCATGGATTTGGAATCGGAATCATTGGCGAAGCCGGGCGCGCGGACGCGCACGCTGTCATTGGCGCGGACCTCCACCACCAGGAAGGGCAGGGCGATTTCCGCATCGACGTTGAACGGGTAGAGGAAGCTGTGGGTCAGCACGCCGGAAATGGCGTAATCGATGAGGAATTTCCCATCGCCCACATAGGAGACGGAGCGGTAGCCCGCTTCCTTCGACAACGCTTCCGCCATGGCGCGGCGCTTGGCCTCGGTGGCGCGTTTCTTGTCCTCCGGCCTTGCGGGCGCGGCGTCGGCCTGCATCGCGGTGTTGGAGAAGCTGGCCTGGGTTTCGGAGGCGGGTTCGGCGTCGCCATTTTCATCGCCTTCGCCGATGCTGTCGCCACCGTTGCCAAGGCCGCCGATGCCGTCTTCCATATCATTGGCATAGACTTCACCCCGGTAGGTGAAGCTGAAGCTGCGATCTGCATTGATGCTGAGCGTGGAGACGAACTTGCCGGGGGTGAGCAGGCACCCCAGCAGCAGCAGCGGCGCCGCAATCGCAAAACCGATCCGTCCGATCAACATCGTCATGGCCGCCCCCTGGCAGGTGTCGAGGGGGCGACCATAAACGAGGCCGCGCGGCGCGTCCCGCGCGATCTTTTTTCAACGCAGCTTCGCGATCCCCAGCCCGTCCGCCTTGGCCCGGATCTTCACCGATTCCTCGCTGCGCGTCAGCGCCTTGGCGATGGCTTTCAGCGGCATCCCCTTTTTCGCCAGCCGATGGAGTTTCTGGACCTCGTCGGACGTCCAGGGCTGGCGATGGCGTTCAAACCCTTCCGCCATGTCACTTCGGCTTGCGGAACTTGAACACGAACTGGTCCGTCTTGCCGCGAATCGCGGGGTCGAACACCTTGATGTCGTGCGGGTCCGCCGGGTTGGCGAGCATCTTGCCTTCGCTTTCCAGCACGAAGCCGGCGGCCTTTGCCTCCGCCTTCACAGTTTCCGGGTCTATGCGGTGGAGATCGGCCGTGTTCTTGACACCCGATCCGGCGGGCGCGGCGTGATCGATGACGATATAGACACCGCCGGGGCGCAGCGCGCGGAACACCTCGCGGTTGAAGGCGGCAACGTCCGCATCCTTGATGTTATGGAGGTCGTGATAGTTTTGCGACGTCCAGATGATGTCGGCGATGGCGGGGGGTGCGGGATCGGCCAGCGGATCGCTGACCACCGTGACGTTGCCCCGGCCCGGTTCCGCCGCGAAGGCACGGGCGACGTCGAGCGGCTTGCTGCCGAAATTGACGATTTCCGCCGGGACATAGGCCGTCACCGAGCCTTTCGGGCCGACCGCGGCGGAGAACAGCCGGGTCCAGTAACCGCCGCCCGGCCAGACATCGATCACCGCATCGCCGGGCTTGATGCCCGTGAAGGCGAGCAGATCGCCCGGGTGGCGGAGCGCGTCTCGGTCCCGGTCCGCCGCCGGGCGGTTGGGATCGGCGATGGCGGCGGCGATGACGTCTGACTGGGAGGCGGCGTGGTGGCCGGATTCGTGCTGCGCGACGGCGGCCGTGGCGGGCAGGGCCGAAGCGAGCAGCACCGCGAGGATGGACAATGATTTCATGGCGAGTCTCCTAATCGCCGGACGATAGCATGGCCGGGGATCAGCTGACGATGGCCGCTTTGCCCCGTTCCACCGACAAGGTAGCGCGGGTGGAGAGCTGGCCACCCGGCTCGTGCACCTTGTCGACGACGCGGAAATGGGTTTGCCACAGGTCCGGCGCGACATCGCAGACCAGATAGCCGCGCTGATCGTTTGAGAATTTCAGTTCCGGGTTGCGGGCCATGATGCGGTCGGCATTAGCGCGCTTGTCTTGGCCGCTGCCGCCCGAGCTGATCGAGGTGGAGACGAATTCCACCGCCACGGGATCGCCACCGCCGTCCCACCGGCGCAGTTCTCCGGCGAAATTCTGATGCTCGTCGCCGGTGACCACCACCACATTGTTCCGCCCGCGCAGCCGATCCACCATGCGCTCGCGCGGGGCGGCATAGGCGGCCCAGCTGTCGATGTTGCGGATGGGCTGGGGCTCGTCGCCGGTGCGCCGGTCAAGCCGCATCATCATCACCTGCTGGGCGATGAGCGTCCAGCGGGCCTTGTCGGCGCGCAGACTGGCGTCCAGCCACTTTTCCTGCGCGTCGCCGAGCACGGTGGCGCGCGGATCGACGATGCCGGGGCAATCGGGCTTGAAGCCGTCGTCGCAGGGCTGGTCGCTGCGGTACTGGCGGGTGTCGAGGAAGTTGACGGTGAGCAGGTCCCCATAAGTCGCCTGGCGGTTGATCCGCATCCCCGCCGGGCCGGGGAAGGCCGCGCGGCGCAGGGGCATATGCTCATAATAGGCCTGGAAGGCGGCGGCGCGGCGCAGGGCGAAGATTTCCGGCGGGGTGCCGTTCTCGTCGATGGTGCCGACCCAGTTATTCTCCACCTCATGGTCGTCGAAGGTGGTGAACCATGCGGCCGATGCGTGCGCGGCCTGGAGGTCGGCATCCATCTTGGTCTGGGCGTAGCGGCGGCGATAATCGTCGAGGCTGTACAATTCGCCGCCGATATAGGCGCGTACGAAGGGGCGGGGCCTGCCGTCCCAGCCGATCGGCACGGGGGAGCTGCGGCGTTCGTAGAGATAATCGCCATAATGATAGACGAAATCCACCTCCTCGGCTGCGAGATGGCGGTAGGCGGTGTAGAGGCCGTCTTCATAATGCTGGCAGCCGGCGACGCCGAGGCGGGCGGCCGAGAGCGGCGCGCCTGCGGCGGGTGCGGTGCGGGCGCGGCCGACCATGGTGCGTTCCCCGCCCACCGAGAAACGGTACCAATAGGGGCGGCCTGGCTGCAGCCCGGCGAGTTCGACATGGACGGCGTGGGCGAGTTCCGGCCGGGCGACGGCGGTGCCCTTTTGCACCACGTTGCGCATCGCCTCGTCGCTTGCCACCTGCCATTCCACTTCCACCGGGGCGAGGGGCATGCCGCCGTGCGGTTCGAGCGGATCGGGGGCGAGGCGGGTCCAGATGACGAAGCCGTCCGGCGCGGGATCGCCCGCCGCGATGCCGAGGCGGAAGGGATAGTCGCGGAACAGCATCTGCGCCCGCCCGATCGCGGGAACGCAGAGCACGCCCGCCGCCATGCCGCCGATCAGGCCGCGTCTGCTGATATTGGTCATAAGGCTCCCCTGCATTTCGATCATGTCCGTTCAGTGACAGGCGGCAGCGCCAGCCCGAGCTGGCGCGCGCCGTCCTGCGCCGGATGGTGGAAGGCGGACAGGCCGAGACCGAGCAGCCTGACCCCGCGCGGCACCGGGCAGAGCGCGTTCATCAGCGCCGCGCCGGCATCCGAAAAGGCGCGGAGGTCCGCGACCGGGGCGGCGAAGCTGCGCGACCGGGTCATGATCGAGAAATCGGCATATTTGACCTTGAGCGTGACGGTGCGGCCGTGCAGCCCGGAGCGTTCGACCCGCACCCATGCGGCATCGGCAATCGGCTCAAGCGCGGCGATGAGATCGGCCGGGCGGATAAGATCGACATCGAAGGTCCGTTCAGCGCTGATCGATTTATGCTCTCGGTCCGGCCTGACCGGCCGGTCGTCATGGCCATGCGCGGCGGCGTGATAATATGCGGCGGCCTTGCCGAAATGCTGGTGGAGGGCGGCGAGATCATAATCACGCAGCTGGGCGCCGTCATGGATGCCGAGCTGCGCCATGCGCGCCGCCGTCTTCGGCCCGACGCCGTGGAAGCGGGCGACGGGCAGGGCGGCGGCGAAGGCCGCCCCCTGGCGCGGGGTTACGACGCACAGGCCGTCCGGCTTGTTCTGGTCCGACGCGATCTTGGCGAGGAATTTATTATAGGAGACGCCGGCCGAGGCGGTGAGGCCGGTTTCGGCGCGGATGCGGGCGCGGATGCGGGTGGCGACATCGGTGGCCGAGTCGGCCCCGGTCACGTCGAGATAGGCTTCGTCCAGCGAGAGCGGCTCGATGAGGCTGGTGAAATCCGCGAAAATGGCGTGGATTTGCCGCGAGACGGCGCGATAGGCGTCGAAGCGCGGCGGCACGAAGATGAGTTCCGGGCATTTGCGCCGCGCGGTCGACGACGCCATGGCGGACCGCACGCCGAACCGGCGCGCCTCGTAGCTGGCCGCCGCCACCACGCCGCGCGGCCCGGCATAGCCCACCGCCAGCGGCCTGCCGCGCAGCGCCGGATCGTCCCGCTGTTCAACGGATGCGTAGAAGGCGTCCATGTCGATATGGATGATCTTGCGCAGAGGCGGGGCAGGCGGGGCGTCCACGTCTGCCTGTTTATCCGCAGCTTAGGCGCTGGCAAAGCGGGATCAGGCGAGGCCCAGCCGTTCACGCCGCATCCAGCGCGTGACCATGAGCACCGAGACGACGGCGAGGCCGCTGGCAAGCCCCACCCAGATGCCGACGCCGCCCCAGCCCGCGTGGAAGCCGAGCAGCACGCCGACGCCAAGCCCGATCACCCAATAGCCGACGGCGGCATAGACCATGGGCAGGGTGGTGTCGTGCAGGCCGCGCAGCATGCCGGCGCCGACGGATTGCGCGCCGTCGACGATCTGGAACAGCGCCGCGACGGCGAGGAAGGAGACGGCGAGCGCGGCGACATGGGCGTTGGCGGGATCGTTGAGGTCGATGAACAGGCCGACCAGCGTGCGCGGCCAGAACAGCAGCAGCGTTGCGGTGAACAGCATGAAGCCGGTGCCCAGCGTGAAGCTGGTCCACCCCGCGCGGCCGATGGCGGCGCGGTCGCCCTGGCCGTAGGCGAGCCCGACCCGCACCGTCGCCGCCTGCGAGATGCCGAGCGGCACCATGAAGGCGAGCGACGCGATCTGGATGGCGATGGCGTGGGCGGCGAGCTCCGCCGTGCCGATCAGCCCCATCAGGAACACGGCGGCGTTGAAGATGGTCACTTCCAGCGCCAGGGTGACGGCGATCGGCACGCCGAGCCGGAGCACCTGGGCGAAGCGCGGCCAGTCCGCCCGCCAGAAATTGCCGAACAGATGGTAGCGGCGGAACAGGCGGTGCCGCGCGACGACCACCGCCATGCCGATGAACATCATGACATTGGTGAAGGCGCTGCCGATGCCCGCGCCGAGCAGGCCGAGCGCGGGGATGCCCAGCCCGCCGAAGATCAGCACATAATTGACCATGGCGTTCATCACGACCGCCCCGGCGCCGATCGCCAGCGCCCAGCCCGGCCGCTCCAGCGCGGCGACGAAGGAGCGCAGCACGACATAGCCGAAATAGGGAAGCAGCCCCCACATCATCGCGCGGGTGAAGCGGGCGGCCTCCGCTGAGAGCCCGGGATCCTGCCCGAACAGGCGGAGAATCTCCTCCGCGTGCCACAGCAGCAGCCAGAAGGGGACGGCGATGGCGGACGCCGCCCAGAGCGACTGGCGCACCGTCCGGCGCACGTCGCGCACCGAATGGCTGCGGCGGCCCAGCTCGCTGGCGATCATCGGCGCGGATGCGGTCATCAGCCCGACGCCGAAGATGAGGCAGGCGTTGAACAGGTTCACGCCCAGCGCCCCGGCCGCCAGCGCCCGCGCGCCGACCCGGCCGAGCATCACCACGTCCGTCGCGTGGATGAGCGCCTGGGCGATGTTGGTGAGCACCAGCGGATAGGCGAGCGCGATCGTCGCCCGCGCCTCCGCGCGCCATAGCCCCGTGCCTGCGCTTTCCCGTGCGATGCCGCCCATGGCGATGCGTGTAGCGCAAGATGCGCGAAATGACAGGGCGTCGCCGCTGTCATGCAACCGTCATGGACGAGTCACGAAAGCATCATCGGCCATCCGTGGCGGGATCGCAGCTCGGCCAAGGACGGCATGGGCGCAGAACCAGTATCTCACAGGGGATTTCTCGATGTCGCGCATTCGCACGCTTTTCCTGATCAGCGCCGCCCTTCCGCTCGCCGCCTGCGGCGCGGATGACGTCGCTTCGCCCGGCGAGGGCGTGATCGTCGTCCCGGCGCCCACGCCGACCCCCGCGCCCACGCCCGGGCCGACGCCGACCCCGACGGTCACCGTTCCCGCCGACTGCCCGGCGGGCACCACCAATGCGGGCACCATCCAGAGCGTCAACGGCGAGCGCCGGGTGTGCCAGCTGAGCGGCCGCATCAACAGCAACCTGGCGCTGGCCCGCATTCCGGGCGTGCTCTATTCCCTGTCCGGCCGCGTCGACGTGGGCACTGACGTGGGCGGCGACGGCGCTGCCGCCGGTGGCACCTCCGTCACCATGACCATCGACCCCGGCGTGGTGATCTTCGCCTCGCAGGGCAATGACTTCCTCATCGTCAACCGCGGTTCGCGCCTGAATGCGGAAGGATCGCCCACCAACCCGATCGTCTTCACCGCGCGCAACAACATTCTGGGCACGGTGACCGACAACAGCCAGGGCCTGTGGGGCGGCGTCGTGCTGCTGGGCCGTGCGCCGATCAGCGACTGCCTTGCCGGCGCGGTGGGCGGCACCGCGGGCTGCCAGCAGCAGGTGGAAGGCACCACCAACGCGCTGTACGGCGGCGCGATCGCCAACGACAACAGCGGCACGCTGCGTTACGTCCAGATCCGCTATTCCGGTTTCGCCATCGCGCCCGGCAACGAGCTGCAGGGCCTGACCACCGGCGGCGTCGGCAGCGGCACCGTGATCGACCATCTCCAGATCCACAACAGTTCCGACGACGGCGTGGAATTTTTCGGCGGCCGGCAGAATGTGAGCCATCTGGTGATCAGCGGCGCGGACGATGACGGCCTCGACACCGATTTCGGCTATAAGGGCTTCATCCAGTTCCTCATCTCCGTCCAGCGTGGCGCAAGCTCCGGCGACACGATGATCGAGGCCGATTCGAACGGCAACGAGGACGCGACGCCGCGCCAGAACACCCGGCTGGCGAACTTCACCTTCGTCCACCGCAGCACGGTGGCGGGCGTGGACAACGCCATCCTGCTGCGCGGCGGCACCGATTACACGCTGGTCAACGGCGTGGTGACCAGCCAGCGTTACTGCCTGGACATCGACGGCGCGGCGACCGTGCAGACGGCGGGGACGGACGAGGCCGGCGTGCCGGTGTTCCGATCTGTCTTCTTCTCCTGCGCCGCCGGACCGTTCAACGACGACGGCAACATCACCGGTGCGCAGCTGCAGGCGATCTTCAACGCCGGCACCAACAATGTCGCCGCCGGTACGTCGACCCTGACCGGCGTGTTCGTGAACGGCGCCAACGAGACGGCCGTGCAGGCTTTCGACGCCTCCACGCTCAGCTCCTTCTTCGTGCCGACCACCTATATCGGCGCGGTGCGGGACGCCAACGACACCTGGTATCGGGGCTGGACCTGCGACGCGAGCTACGTGTCGTTCGGCAGCGGCAACCTCTGCACGGCGCTGCCGGCTGGGGCCTGATCCTCTGACAATCGCGGCGGGGGCGGCGGCGACGCGCCACGCCCCCGCCGCTTCATAATTCAAGCGATGAACAGGGATCCGTCATGACGCATTCGCTCACCCTGGGGGGTGTTCTCCTTATTTCCACGGCGCTGGTTTCGCCCGCCGCGCTGGCCCAGACGGCCGCGCCGGTGCTGACCGCCGCCGCCGCGACCGCCGATGCGGCCGACGCCGCCGACGCGGCCGTGGATGACGCCGCCGACATCGTCGTGATCGGCAAGAACATTCCCGATGCGATCCGCGCCACGCCCGAAGTGGTGTCCGTGCTGTCCGCCGGGGAGATCGCGCGGACCGGCGAGGGGGACATTGCCGGGGCGCTGGGGCGCGTGACCGGGCTGAGCGTGGTCGGCAGCGGCTATGTGTATGTGCGCGGGCTTGGCGACCGCTATTCGCTGGCGCTGCTCAACGGATCGCCATTGCCGTCGCCCGAGCCGCTGAAGCGGGTGGTGCCGCTGGACATATTTCCGACCAGCATCCTGGAATCGGCGGTGGTGCAGAAAAGCTATTCCGCCCGTTACCCCGGCGAATTCGGCGGCGGCGTGATCGACCTGATCACCAAGGCCATTCCCGACCAGTCCTTCGTTTCCGTGGGCATTGGCGCGAGCGGGGACAGCGAGACGACCGGCAAGCTGGGCTATACCTATTTCGGCAGCCGCACCGACTGGACCGGGTTCGACAACGGCACCCGTGACGTTCCCTCCGCCTTGCGCGCGGCGATGGCGGGCGGCAACCGCATCGTCGAAGGCGAGACCTTCGATACCCGGACGATCCAGGGCTTCACCGCCAGCCTCGTCAATGCGCCGACCAGCCTGTTGCAGCGCAACGGCGACATTCCGGCCAATGCCTCCGGCGATTTCAGCATCGGCAAGGTGATCGACGCGGGCGACATGCGGCTGGGGCTGATCGCGGCCGCCGGATATTCCAACAGCTGGCGCACCAAGGACGCGCGCCAGCAGGTGTCCAACGGCGCGGATTCGATCGGCCAGGATTTCCGCACCGTATCGACCGACAACCGCATCGTGGTGAACGGCCTGCTTGGCCTTGGCGCTGAATTTGGCGACCACAAGATCCGCTGGACCAACCTGTATATCCGCGACACGTTGAAGCAGGCGCAGCTTTCCGCCGGATACGACACCAACGTGCCGGGCGCGGACCCGGTCGACAGCCCCGATTTCCTCGGCACGCCGCCGGTGTTGAAGCAGAAGACATACTGGTTCGAACGGCAGTTGATCGACACCCAACTGGTCGGCGAGTTCAAGTTCGGCGACGTGGGGGTCAACCTGCGCGGCACCTACGCCAATTCGCAGCGGGAATCGCCCTATGAGCGCAGCTTCAGCTATGTTTACGACGCGGGCACGGCGCAGGATTACGTCAATAATCTGAGCGCCGGCGGGCAGAGCGCGGACATTGCGTTCAGCGACCTGAACGAGAATGTCTATGCGGGCGCGATCGACCTGGCGTGGAACGTGCCGGCGGACCGCGAGATCGTGGTCAGCGCGGGCTACAGCTATGGCGACACCAGGCGCACCTCCGTGCGGCGGGATTTCCAGTTCTTCCGCCCGGACGGCGCGCTGAACCTGGCGGTGGCGCAGGAGCGGCCGGACTATCTGCTGTCCGATTACAATATCTACACCTACAACATCCAGCTGCGCGAGGTGACGCCGAACGACGCCACCAATGGCGCGGGTGCTTACAAGGCCGGGCTGCGCGTGCATGGCGGCTATGCGCAGGTGGAGGGCGAGATCGTGCCGCTGCTGCGCGGATCGGTGGGCGTGCGTTATGAGGATGCCAGCCAGTCGGTGACGCCGGTCAACCTGTTCGGCGACACGCCCTTCACCGGACGCAGCCTGGCGAACGATTACTGGCTGCCCGCCGCGACGCTGACCTGGAACTTCGCAGAGGACATGCAGCTGCGCCTGCACGCGTCCAAGACCATCGCGCGGCCGCAATTCCGCGAAATGGCCTTGCAGCTTTACCAGGATTATGAATCCGACCGGCAGTTCTTCGGCAACCCGAATTTGAACGACAGCGAGCTGTTCAACGCCGAGGCGCGCTATGAATATTATTTCGACCGTGGCCAGCGCCTGTCCGTCGCGGGCTTCTACAAGAAAATCGACAACCCCATCGAGGCTTTCGGCTTCCTTGCCGGCGGCGGGCAGTTGCAGACCAGCTTTGCGAACGCGCCGTCCGCCCGGCTTTATGGCGGCGAGGTGGAGCTGCTGAAATATTTCCCGCTGGGCAATGTTTCCGACGCGGCCTTCTTTACGACGCGGCGGTTGGTGCTGGTGGCGAACTACACCTACTCCAAGTCCGAACTGAAGGTGGGGGCCGGTGACACGGTGGTCGATCCGTTCGGGGCGACGCTGGCGGCGTCTTCGCTGTTCAACAACGGTGATCCGCTGACCGGCCAGTCGGACCATATCGCCAACGTCCAGATCGGCCTGGAGGATGAGGACAGGCTGTCGCAGCAGACCTTCATGCTCACCTATGCGAGCAAGCGGGTGACCAGCCGCGGCCCCCGCCAGGGCGACGTGCAGCAGCCCGATATCGTGGAGGATCCCGGCCTGCGGCTCGATTTCGTGGCGCGCGAGGGGGTGTCGCTGTTCGGCGGCGAGGCGGAGATCAAGTTCGAGGTCCGCAACATCACCGGGCGCGGCTATCGCGAGTTCCAGCAGGGCGCCAACCGGCGCATCCACACCAACCTCTACAATGTCGGGACAAGCTTTTCGCTGGGCGCCAGCATCAAGTTCTGACCGGCGGGTTCAGCCCCAGCGGCGTTCCCTGAACCATTTGGTGATGACATATTTGGTGCCGGCCCGCACCTTCATGCCGTGATGCAGGGTGGAGGGATTGGGCGTGTCGTCGGGCCGGCGGTTGTTCCACGCGAGCAGCTTGCCGGTTTCGGGCTGGACCATCTTGTCGATGGCCTTGAACCGGGTGGCGCCGCCCGCGCCCGGTTCGTTCAGGTAGATCATCACCGTCCAGGTGCGCTGGCCGGCGACGCTGCAATAAGTGTCGTAATCGACGCCGTCCGGCTCGAAATAATCGGTATGCGCCTTGAATTCCTGGCCGACGGCATAGCGTTGCCCCTGCATCGGCTCGCCATGCAGCGTGTCCAGCCCGGTAAGCGCGATGATGCGGTCGTTGACGGCGGAGACGAGCGGATCGGCCCCGTCGAGATCGCAGGTCTCGCTGGTGCGGAAGGCGGTGTCGCCGTTGAAATCCGAGACGGTGGAGGGTCTGCGCTGCGCGTCGATGCGGGCGACGATGCCGGCGCATTCCTCCGCGTTCAGGAATGCGCGGCGGATGAACAGGTCCAGCTTCGGGCTGGGCACTTTTTGCACGCCGGCATGGCTCAACAGGGTCTGGGTGACTATGCTATCGATCTCGCTCATGCCGGTCTGGTGGCCAAATCTTCCCGCCTCCGTCAAGCGCGGAGCGGGATTTCATCGAGTTGAAATTTTATCGTCACAAAAGTGACTCCGGATTGTAACAATCGGCTCCTAGCGGTTCTCGCGGTAGGGGTGTTTTGACGATGCGTCTGGTTCTCGATCCGCGTGCATGGCGGCTCTGGCGTCGCCGACCGCGTGCGGATGGCTATGCCATCGTTCAATATATTCTTCTCGCGGCGCTGGCCGTCCAGATCGCCCGGCTGTTCTGGGCGGTCGTCACGCCCATCGGGCCGCTGGGCGTGTGGGGCGGGGCCGATTCGCCGGGCGGCGCGGCGCAGGCGCGGGCGGCCGCGCTGACCGGCTTCGATCCCTTTTTTCGGCTGCAGGGCGGGGATGGATCGGCGGTGGTCACGGCCTTGCCGCTGACGCTATATGGCGTGCGGATGAACGAGGCGACGGGCAGGGGATCGGCGATCATCGCCGGGCCCGACATGGTGCAGGCCAGCTATGCGGTCGGCGACACGATTCTTCCGGGGGTGACATTGAAAGCCGTGGCATTTGACAGCGCGACCATCCTGCGCGGCGACGTGGAGGAAACCCTGTTCATCGACCAGTCCGGCCCGGTGCCGGCGGCGCCCGCGCCCGCCAATGACGGCGCGGTGGACGCCAGCCTGGACGGCGCCGCGCCGCCGGCGGCCGGGGCCGCGGCGCTGACCGCCGCGCAGATCCAGTCCGGCATTGCCTTCATGCCGCGCATGGCGGGCGGGCGGACGACGGGCTTCACCGTCAGGGCGCAGGGATCGGGCGAGGCCTTCCGCGTCGCCGGGTTTCGCGAGGGCGACGTGATCACCGCGGTGAACGGACGGCCGGTGACGGCGGAGGACGATCTGCAACGGATTGCGGCGAGCCTTTCCGGCGGCGGCAATATCGGCGTCAGCGTGGAACGCGGATCAGACGTCGTGCCGATCGCGATCCGGGTGGCCGGCCAGTGAGGCGCGCGGTCCTTGGCATGGCGCTGGCGCTGGCGTTGGCCGCGCCCGGCGGCGCGCAGCAGACGCTGAACGTGCGCGACGCGGACATCCGCGCCTTCATCCAGGATGCGGCGCGGGTGACGGGGCGCAGCTTCATCATCGACCAGCGGGTGCAGGGCAAGGTGTCTGTCGTGACGGACCGGCCATTGTCCCGATCCGAATATTTTGAGGTGTTTCTTTCCACGCTGCGCGCCAACGGGCTGGTCGCCATTCCGACCGCGGGCGGCGCGTTTCGTGTCCAGCCGATTGACGGCGCGGCGTCGCAGCCCAGCCGGGTGGGCGGGGCGGCCGGGCAGAACAGCCTGGTGACGGAGATTTTCCGGCTGCGCGCCATCGACGCGACTTCGGCGGCGGAGACGGTGCGGCCGCTGGTGAGCCGCGAAGGATCCGTGACCGCGAACAAGGCCGGCAATTCGCTGGTGATCGTCGATTTCGGCGACAATGTCCGCCGGGTGCGCGAGGTGATCCGCCGGATCGATCAGGACAGCGCGGCGACGCGGGTGGTGGCGCTGCGCAATGCCGGCGCGCGCGAGATTGCGGAATCGCTCCAGCAGCTGGCCGGCGCGGGCGCGGGCGGCGGACAGGGCGGCGCGCCCGCCGCGAGCACGGTGTCCGTGGTGGCGATAGACAGTTCCAATTCCATCGCGCTGCGTGGCGATGCCGCCACCGTGGCGCGGCTGGCGGAGGTGGCGCAGGACCTGGACAAGCGGGCGGCGAGCGGCACCGAGATCAGGGTGATCTGGCTGCAACATGCCGATGCCGAGATGATGCTGCCGGTGTTGCAGCAACTGACCGGGCAATCGGCGGCTCCCGCCGGCGCGCAGGCGGCGGGCGGCAATGCGCCGGCCGCGCCCCCGCCCGCCGCCATGGTCGCCACGCCGGGGCGCAACGGCGCCATCGTCACCCGTTATGAAGGGGCGAATGCGATCATCATCGCGGCCAGCGCCGACGTGCAGCGCACGCTGGGCGAGGTGGTCCGCCAGCTCGACCAGCGGCGCGAGCAGGTGCTGGTCGAGGCGATCATCGTCGAGATATCCGACACGGCGGCGAAGAAGCTGGGCGTGCAGTTTTTGCTGGCCGGAGACGGCATTCCCTTTGCGGCGACCAACTATTCCAACGTCGCACCCAACATCCTGACCATTGCCGGGGCGATCGGCGCGCGCGAGCTGAACACCACGACGACCACGGTGAACGGCAACACCACCACGACCACCACCAACAACGGGGTCAGCGACACGCTGGCGCAGGCGGCGGTCAATTCCATCCTCTCCGCATCCGGCGCGCTGGGCGGCTATGCCACGCGGATCGGCGACAATGGCGTGTTCGGCGCGATCATCAACGCCGTGCGGTCCGACAACAAGTCCAACATCCTGTCCACCCCGTCGATCACCACGCTCGACAACAAGGAAGCGAAAATCCTTGTCGGGCAGGAAATCCCGATCACCACCGGGCAAGCCTTGTCGGGCAATTTCGACAATGCCTTCCGCACCGTGCAGCGCCAGAATGTCGGCATCCAGCTGGAGGTGAAGCCGCAGATCAACGCCGGCGGATCGGTGAAGCTGTTCCTGCGCCAGGAGGTAAGCTCCATCGCCGGGCCGGTTTCCAACGACAATAGCGAGCTGATCCTCAACAAGCGCGAGATAGAGACGACGGTGACGGTGGATGACGGCCAGATCATCGCGCTGGGCGGGCTGCTGGACGACAATGAGCGGCGCACCATCGAGAAGATCCCGCTGCTGGGCGATATTCCGGCGATCGGGCGGCTGTTCCAGTCCCGCGCGCGGGCGCGGCAGAAGACCAACCTGATGGTGTTCATCCGCCCCACAATCCTGCGCACCGCCGAGGATGCCCGCAAGCTGGCCGAGCGGCGCTACGGCTATGTCCGCGACCAGCAGTTGCTGCAGCACCCGGACAGCGAGCCGAGCCTGGACGAGCTTGTCCGTGACTATATGGGTGCGGCGCCCGTGCTGCCCGCGCCCGAGGCCGCGCCCGCCGCCGCGCCGCAGATGGTGGTTCCCGAGGTGCGCAGATCGACCATCACCGTGAAGCCGGTGGACGTGCCGCCCAGCGAGCCGCAGCCGTGACGACCGCGCGCGAGGCGGAGGGGCCGGACGAGGCGGTCCGGCCGCCCGCCATCCCCTATGGCTTTGCGCGCAGGCATGGCATCGTGATGCTCGGCGAGCGGGACGGGCGGTTCGCGCTGGCGCTGCGCGAGGGCGCTGACCCGCAGGTGCTGGTCGAGGCGCGGCGATTTCTGGGCGGGCCGCTGGCCGTGGACCGGGTGGCCCCGGCGGCGTTCGACCGGCTGCTTTCCGAAGGCTATGCGATGGACGGCCAGGCCGCCGCGATGGCCGCCGGATCGCTGGGGCTGGGCGATGATCTGGCGATGATCGCGGGTGACATGCCCACCGCCGACGACCTGCTGGATTCGGCGGACGACGCGCCGGCCATCCGCCTGATCAACGGCATCATCGCCGACGCGGTGCGCCATGGCGTGTCCGACATCCATATCGAGCCATATGAGAGCGGGCTGGTGGTGCGGATGCGGATCGACGGGGTGTTGAGCGAGACGCTGCGGATGCCGCCGCATGTCGCGCCGGTGCTGGTCAGCCGGATCAAGGTGATGGCGCGGCTGGACATTGCCGAGCGGCGGGTGCCGCAGGACGGGCGGATCGGCCTGACGCTGGGCGGCAAGCTGCTCGACGTGCGCGCCTCCACTCTGCCCAGCCGGGCGGGCGAGCGGGTGGTGCTGCGCATATTGGACAAGGACAATGCGGGCATCGGGCTGGATGCGCTGGGCATGGACCCGGCGGTTCACGCGCTGCTGACCGACGCGCTGGCGGAGCCAAATGGCATCATCCTCGTCACCGGGCCGACCGGATCCGGCAAGACGACGACGCTTTATGGCGGGCTGCGGCTGTTGAACGACGGGCGGCGGAACATACTGACCGTCGAGGACCCGGTGGAATATGCCATTGACGGCGTGGGCCAGACGCAGGTGAACGCCAAGGTGGGGTTGAGCTTCGCCGCCGGGCTGCGCGCCATTTTGCGGCAGGACCCGGACGTGGTGATGATCGGCGAGATTCGCGACCGGGAGACGGCGGAAATCGCGGTGCAGGCGTCGCTGACCGGGCATCTGGTGCTGTCTACCGTCCACACCAACGATGCGGTGGGCGCGATAACGCGGATGCGCGACATGAAGGTGGAGCCTTTTCTGCTCGCATCGACGCTGCGCGCGGTGATCGCCCAGCGGCTGGTGCGGCGGCTGTGCGCGGATT